>NZ_JBLXAP010000005.1:0-289247 GCF_048265905.1 Pseudomonas sp. | reverse complement strand
GGCGTAGCCGAAGGGCACGATGGCGGTGATGTGCCATTGCTGGATGCCGTAATGGCCAAGGTCTTCAGCGCCGATGCCCGCAGTGAACAGGGTTTTGACCCAGTCAAAGCTGCCAACCGCGATCATTCCGGCGTATGTCAGGCAGGCCACGCAAGCGATAAGGCCAATGATTCGCTGAATGGGGCGTGGGGCCAGTTTGACCAGCGCATCCACACCGATATGCCCTGCAGTGCGCACACCGTAGGCCAGACCGAAAAATATCAACCAGGCAAACAAGGCCTTGGTCAGGGCAATGCTCCAGGTCATGGATTGCGCCATGTCGAGGATATGGTCACCGATCCAGAACAAGGTCTCACTACCGCCTTCCCAACGGTCAGCCCAGCTGTAGAAGAAGCTATAGAGATTGTTGAGGATTACGTAGGTAAAGGTTACTAGCGTCATCGACCCTAATAAAAAGGCAATAAAGCCTTCTTCGAAGTGGTCCCAAACGCGCCGTAAGGCGTTCATCAATAAGATCTCCAAAGGTGAGGGGCGAAGACCGTGGTAACCCGCGATCTTGCAAAGGACCCGGTAGCGCGCGGCAGAGGTCGCGCGCTACCGGGTTTCAAGCCGCAGTTGCAGCTAGATCACCTTATTAATTAGACGCTTCAGCGGCCTTGATCAGGTCAGCGCCGATGTCGCCTTCAAACTTCTTCCAAACAGGCTTCATGGCATCGCGCCATTCAGCACGCTGCTCTGGAGTCAGAGTGATGATTTCGCTGGTTTTAGCGTCGATGATGCGCTGCTTGTCACCTTCGTTAAGGATCTCAGCTTGCTTGTTCACTTCAGCTGTTACTTCAACCAGGATCTTGTCCAGCTCGGTGCGTACATCTTCAGGCAGGCCGTTCCAGAACTTGGTGTTGGTGATCAGCATGTAGTCCAGTACACCGTGGTTGGATTCGGTGATGTACTTCTGAACTTCGTTGAACTTCTGGCTGTAGATGTTCGAATACGGGTTTTCCGCACCGTTTACAACGCCAGTTTGCAGGCCTTGGTAAACCTCGGCAAAGCTCATCTTACGTGGGTTGGCGCGTACTGCTTTGAACTGTTCTTCAAGCACTGCAGATGCCTGTACACGGAACTTCAGGCCGCGAGCGTCTTTTGGTTCGTACAGAGCCTTGTTCGCCGACAACTGCTTCATGCCGTTGTGCCAGTAGCCCAGACCTGTGATGTTTTTTGACTCCATCGAAGTCAGCAGTTCCTGGCCTTGTGGGCTTTGCTGGAACTTGTCGACTGCGTGAATATCGTTAAACAGGAATGGAAGGTCGAAAATCTGCAGTTTTTTGGTGTATTGCTCGAACTTGGCCAGCGATGGAGCGATCAGCTGCACGTCACCGAGCAGCAGGGCTTCCATTTCCTTGCCATCACCGAACAAAGATGAGTTCGGGTAAACCTCTACCTTTACTTTGCCCGGCAGACGCTCTTCAGCCAGTTTCTTGAACAGGTTGGCGCCTTGGCCTTTAGGCGTGTTGTCGGCTACGACGTGGGAGAATTTGATCACGATCGGGTCGGCCGCTTGGGCCATACCGGCGATGCTCAGCGACAGGGCGCATGCGAGCGCCTTGGCAGTCATTTTGAACATGCGAATACTTCCTCTTGTTGTGTTTATAGCGTTGAGCGCTGTAGCGCGAAAAACGGGCGAACAACAACAAGTCTAGGCTGCTTGTCAGAAAATGACGGGCGCATGGCAGAGATGGCCTGGCTTGTATTTGTTGTATCGCCTACCAAGCTTAGAGCAACGCTCATGCCAGTGTTGTGTTTATGCGACAAACAGTTAGCAGGATCTTCGGTTAATTCGAGATTATCCCGTAAACAGAGGCTTTCGTGACAATTTCGATCTGAGTTGATCATTTCTTGCTGTGCGTTTTTCGCATAGCAAGAAATGACTGTTTATCAATGCTGGCGGTTTTCCGCCAGTTACTCCGCGTTATCTGGCGAGCTTTCGCCAGTGTCAGCGAAGCTCAGGCCGTGCTTGCGTAACTTGTCGTGCAGGGTCTTGCGCGGTACGCCCAGGGCTTCGGCCAAGCTGCGCATGGAACTGTGCGTGCGGTTGAGTTCAGCGGCGATGATTGAGCGTTCAAAACGCTCGACCTGTTCGCTGAGAGAGTCGTTTTGTGTATTCAGTGCTGGTGACTCGTCAAGTACCTGTTCAAGACCCAGACCCAGACCCAAGGCAAAACGCTCGGCGGCGTTTTGCAGTTCGCGTACGTTGCCCGGCCAGCTGTGACGTAACAACTGCGCCGACTGTGCCGGTTGCAGTGGACGGTTGGGAAGCGAGTGGCGCGCGCTGGCGTTGTCGGCAAAATACTGGAACAGCATCAGGGTGTCGTCGCCTCGTTCGCGCAGCGGCGGAATACTCAGTGGCGCGACGTTGAGGCGGTAATAAAGGTCCGCGCGAAAGCGCCCTTGATCTGCCGCTTGACGCAGGTCTTCCTTGGTCGCGGCAATGATGCGGATATCCAGTGGAATCAACTGGTTGCCACCCAAGCGCTCGACCACTCGCTCTTGCAGCAAGCGTAGGAGTTTGACCTGCACATCCAAACTCATGCTTTCGATTTCATCAAGAAACAGCGTGCCGCCATTGGCAAACTCAAACTTGCCGATACGGCGCTTCTGCGCGCCAGTGAAAGCGCCAGGTTCGTGACCAAACAGCTCGCTTTCCACCACGGACTCTGCCAGCGCACCAGCGTTGATCGCCACAAATGGTCCCTCGCGGCGGTTCGACAAGTCATGCAGCGCGCGCGCGACCACTTCTTTACCGGCGCCGGTTTCACCCAGAATCAACACGTCAGTACTGATGCTGGCGAGTGCGCCGATCTGCTCGCGCAGGCGTTGCATGGCGGTTGATTGGCCGACTAAACGCGCTGTCAGCTGGTGTTGGTCAGTCAGGGCCAAGCGCAGGCTACGGTTATCCAACACCAAGCGGCGCAGAGCCAGCGCACGTCGTACGCTGTCGAGCAGGTCTTCGCTGGCGAATGGCTTTTCGAGGAAGTCATAAGCGCCTGCGCGCATGGCTTGTACGGCGAGCGGCACGTCACCGTGACCAGTAATCAGCAGAATTGGCAGCTCTGGGTCCTGTTCTTGCAATTGCTTGAGCAGTTGCAGCCCGTCGATGCCCGGCATGCGGATGTCACTGACCACAACGCCCGGCCAGTCGCGAGCGATATGCGTGGCGATGTCCTGAGCATTGGCCAGACTGGTGACCTGTAAACCCGCAAGATCAAGCGTTTGGCTTAAGGCTTGGCGCAGGAGGGGATCGTCATCAATCAGCAAAACCTGAGTATGGGCGTCGAGGGTGGTCATGGAGCGAAACCTCAGGGTTGGGCAATAACAGTCCGTGTTAATTGGCAGATAAAATTTTTATGGGCTTTTTAGCTTTCGTTATCGAATCGGTACTGGCTACTCATGCTGCTGTCGCTACGCAGCAGATGAAGGGTCAGCACGGCGCCGCCGTCTTTATGATTGGCGAAGCGTAACTCACCGCCCAAGGCGCGCATCAAGGTTTCGCAAATAGCTAAGCCGAGACCCAGGCCCTGAGCGCTGGTTTTAGTGGTGAAAAATGGTTCCAGCGCACGCTGCATGGCCTCGTCGCTGAAGCCCGGACCATTATCGCGCAGGTGCAGGTCCAGTGTTGTTTCGGTCATTTGCGCGCTGATCCAGATGCGGCGTGGCTGCGGACGTTCACTCAATGCATCCAAGGCGTTCGCCAATAGATTGCCGAGCAGTTGGCGCAAGCGGGTTTCCCCAGCTTGAACCCACAATGTTGCATCGGGCAGGTCGCGAATCAGCTCTACATCCATCGCACGCCGGCGCTTGGCCAGCAAAGCCAAGGCGTCATCAATAGCGGGTTGCAGAGCGACCCTTTCAGGCGCATGCCGGTCACGTCGGGCAAAGGCGCGCAAGTGCAAGATGATCGAGGCCATGCGTTCGGTTAACTGGCTGATCAGCTTGAGGTTGCTGCGGGCGTCATCGTTGCGCTGATGGTCAAGCAATACGCCTGCATTTTCTGCGTAACTGCGGATGGCTGCGAGTGGTTGATTCAACTCGTGGCTGATGCTCGCGGACATGGTGCCAAGCGCCGACAATTTACTGGCTTGAACCAATTCATCCTGTGCCCGGACCAACTCCTGTTGAGCGTTTTCACGCTCAAGTACTTCCAGGCGCAGGCGACTGTTGAGCTGTTCAAGGTCTTGGGTGCGCTCGAGTACGCGTTGTTCAAGTTGCTGGCGGGCATAGGCGTCTAGCGCGATACGCTCCAGATAGTGGCGACGCCGCTGCATCAGCAAACCAAGCAGTAATATCAGCATTAACAGTGCCGCACCGCCGGCTGCGACTGCGCTTCGCACCGGGCGGTCGAGCAGGGCGCGTGGCGCAAGAATATTCACCGTCCAGCCGATGTTGTCGAGCTTGCGCGATTGCTGCATCCACGCATCGGGCTGAAGCTTCAACGGTGGCGGTGATTGAATTTGATAGGGCTGCGTGTCAGTAATCGCTGCGCGTTCGGCGTTGTCCAACGCTCGGGTTGCGTGGAAGCGCCAGCCCGGATGCGAGGTCAGAATGACAACGCCGTAATTGTCCGTCACCAGCAAGCGTTCCGGGCGATCGCCCCACAGCGTTTCGGTGTGGTCGAGATCTACCTTGACCACCAACACGCCAATCACCCCGGTTGTGTCGCGCACTGCGGCAGCAAAGAAGTACCCGCGTTTGCCCGATGTGGTACCTAAACCAAAGAAACGCCCGGGACGCCCCTGCAATGCTTCACGAAAATAGGGGCGGTAAGAGAAGTTACGATCGACAAATGAGTCGTCTTGCTGCCAGTTGGAGGCCGCCAGGGTTTGTCCGTTTGGAGCCATCAAGTAAATAACATCGGCGCCAGTTTGCTCTTTTAAGTCATTGAGTAAGCGGTTTGCGTGATCGCGCTTAGCCCCCGAACCGGGTTGGCCCAATAGTTGGCGCAAGGTCGGCAGTTGACCCAGAATCGGCGGCAAAACTTCATAGCGATTGAGGGTGCCAAGCAGGTTGGCGACGTACAGGTCTAAAATCTGCTGCCTCTGCTCAGCCAACTGTTCGCGATAATAACGCTCGATAACAATTTGTAGCGGCCACAGCAACGGTGCGAGCACAAGCCCGAGCAGGAGCAAACTGCGCCAGCGTAGGCGACGGGGGACAGTTGGGTGGGTTGCTGTTCGACTCATGCTGCGCATTATGCACAGAGCGAAATAAAAGCGCTTGCTCGAGCGTCGTGTTGGTCACTCAGGCTGAGTTTGCTCCCGCCTGAGTGACTCAACGCCGGTTGTGTTTAAGCGATGTTTTCGAAGTCGCTGGCAGCATGGCGTTCGCGCAGTTGCTCGTGCGGCTCACCCCAGGTGCGGTTGACCATGCGCCCGCGTTTTACCGCAGGACGACTGGCAATTTCTTTCGCCCAGCGTTGCACATTCTCGTAGCTTTGCACTTGCAGGAACTCACCTGCATCGTAAATCCCACCCAGAGCAAGTAAGCCGTACCACGGCCAAATGGCGATATCTGCAATGCTGTATTGATCGCCAGCGATGTATCGGTTGTTGGCGAGTTGGCGGTCAAGTACGTCGAGTTGACGCTTAACTTCCATGGCAAAGCGGTCGATTGGGTACTCGAATTTGCTTGGCGCATAGGCATAGAAATGACCAAAGCCGCCGCCTAGGTATGGCGCGCTACCCATCTGCCAAAACAACCAGTTAAGCGCTTCAGTGCGGGCCTTCGGCTCTGTTGGCAGCAGCGCACCAAACTTTTCTGCCAGATGCAGCAAAATCGAGCCGGACTCAAATAGCCGGGTTGGCGTTGCGTCGCTGTGATCAAGCAGCGCAGGAATCTTCGAGTTGGGATTAACGGCAACAAAGCCGCTGGAGAATTGATCGCCTTCTGAAATGTCGATCAGCCAAGCGTCGTATTCCGCTCCAGAGTGCCCGAGCTCCAACAGTTCCTCAAGCATCACCGTGACTTTCACACCGTTGGGTGTTGCAAGCGAGTAGAGCTGGAGTGGGTGCTTACCTACGGGCAGTACTTTTTCGTGAGTTGGGCCAGCAATCGGTCGGTTGATGCTCGCAAACTTGCCGCCACTTTCTTTCTCCCAGGTCCAGACGGCGGGTGGGGTGTACGCAGTGTTATCGTCCATTTCGGGTTCCTCTAGTGAGCAATAAGTGGGTTGAGGTGTGTCGTATGCTCAAGCAATGATCTGCTCCGCGAGTTCGCGTAGTTCGCTAGCGATATAGTCCGGTTCAGGCACGCCAGCTGCCGGCAGCATCGCGTTGTATGGGCGCAGCAGTAGTGCGCCTTTACAGCCTGCAGCCTGGGCGCCAATCGTGTCCCATAGGTGGCAGGCGACCATGATTAATTCGCTGCGTTGTACGGCCATCTGATCGGCTACCAGTTGGTAGGTTTCTGGGGCGGGTTTGAATTTTTTTACCGATTCAACGCTGAATGAGTACTCAAAGAATTCGCTCAAACCTGCTAGTTCGAGAGCTGTAGGCGATGCGCTGCTGGCTGAGTTGGTCAGCGTCACGAGGCGAAAGCCTGCATCGCGCAAGCGCTGAAGTGCTGGCACCACGTCGGCGTGGGCGGGCATCGTGCTCATGCGGTGCTTGAGTTCGTCGATATCAGCGTTGCTGATAGTTTTGCCATGAATTGAGGCAAGCATCTTCAGTGAGCCAACGGCCAGTTCGCCGAAAGGGCGGTAAAGGCCGCTGAGGGTCATGGTTTGTGAGTACAGAATCAGCTGTGCAAACCATTCACGCAGTACTGCAGCGTCAGCAAAGACACGCTCAAACAACGGGTTTAGCGTGGTGATATCAAGCAGTGTTTCGTTCACATCAAACACGATAATCGGCGTGGTTCTGTGCTCTGGCATTGGACATCCTTTTGCAAAATGATTTTTGAAGGATCGTTCAAATATGGGCTTACGTTAATTGAGAGTTTTCAGTCAATCAAGCTATAATTGAGTGATCGCTCAAAATCAATCTACTGTCATTCCCAAGGACCGCTATGCCTCGTGCTGCCTGCTTTGATCGTCAAGTCGCTCTGGAACGCGCTGTCGAGCTATTTTGGTCGAGGGGCTATTACGCGTCTTCCATGAAGCATATCGAGCAGGCACTGGATATGCGTCCCGGCAGTCTCTATGCAACCTTCGGCAGTAAAAGCGGTTTGTTTATGGAGGCGCTGGATGCCTATGTGGCGCGCACTGGTGAAAACTTCCGTTTGATGCTGGAGGGATCACCGACCGTTGTCGATGGATTGAAAGGCTACTTGCGTTTATTTGTGCGTCCATGCGCAGCTGAAACTCAAATGCCAGCGCAAGCCTGCATGGTGGTTAAGACCTTGCTTGAAATCAATCCAGAAGATGCAGAGTTACTGGCTAAGGCTGACGCTGTAATGGCGCTGGTTGAGCAAAGAATTTGCAAGGCATTAGAGCAGGCCAAAGCTGCGGCTGAGTTAAAGCCTGACGTCGATTGCTCAAGACTGGCGCGTTTGCTTCAAGCTCAAATGATTGGCTTGCGGGTGTTTGCCGAGCGCGATGTACCTGATGCTCAAGTCGAGGCGCTTGCCGATGATATAACCAATCTGATTGACGCTTATCGGCTTGTTTGAGCTCTGCCCCTTCGGTTGCTTGTACCGTTCCACTCACTCGTTTGCCCAAGGCGGGCGAATGCGATGGTTTGCGGTGCAATTAAATCAATACTTTTAAAGTATTAAGTTAATATCTTACATATATTTTTAATCTTGATCGTTAGTCTCTAGCATCTCGTTTGCTGCCACTTGCCTGACAGCTCAAATAAAAACAATTAAACGAGGCAACAATCATGACGAGATGCCACTTGCGTGTCCCAACTGTGCTCGCCGCCAGCACAGCCTTAACCATTCCACTGACTGCCAATGCAGCCTTTTTTGAAGACAGCAAGGCTTCAGTCGAGCTGCGCAACTTCTACCTCAACAGTGATTATCATCAGCCAGATGCCAAGCAGTCGCTGCGCGATGAGTGGGCTCAAGGTTTTATCTTGAATTACAGCTCGGGGTTTACCGAAGGCACGGTGGGTTTTGGGGTTGATGCTATTGGCTTGCTTGGCGTTAAGCTTGATTCGGGGCCTGATCGGCAAAACACTGGCTTGCTGCCCGTCGGTGACGATAAAGCGCCCGATGAGTACAGCCAGTTCGGCGCAGCTGCCAAGGCGCGTATTTCCAAAAGTGTGTTGCGCGTCGGCACCCTGATACCAAAGCTGCCAACTGTGCTGCCCAATGACTCGCGCCTGTTACCCCAGACTTTCCAAGGCGCGCAGTTGCAGTCCAAAGAGATCGACAGCCTGACTGTTGATCTCGGTCGCCTGACCCAGAACAGCCTGCGTAACTCCAGTTCAAACGATGACATGGTCGTCGCCGGTAAAGGTATCCGAGGCGGGCAGGAGAGTGATGAATTTAACTTTGCCGGTGCTAATTACAAGTGGGACAAAAACCTGACCACTGGCTACAACTATGCACACCTCGACAAAAATTACCGGCAGCACATCGCCAATATCAAATACAAATATCCACTGGGCGATGAGCAGTCTTTCGAGACGGATATTCGCTATGCCTACTCCAGCAATGACGGCAAAACCAATATCGATAACAAGGCCTTTGGTGCCAAGTTGATCTACAACCTTGGTGGCCACTCGTTCGGTGTCAATTACCAGCAAATGAATGGCGAAACCGGCTTTCCGCACATCGAAGGCACCAACTCATATCTGGTCAACTACGTGATGATCTCCGCCGACTTTGCCAGCCCTGAAGAGCGGTCCTGGCAGGCGCGTTACGACTACAACTTTGCTGCGATTGGTATCCCGGGCCTGACCTTCATGACCCGTTACACCAGTGGTGACAACTTCGTTCGCTCGCCTGGTCGCGAGGGCAAAGAGTGGGAGCGCAACACTGATATCGGCTATGTCGTACAGAGCGGGGCGCTTAAAAACTTCGGGGTCAAGTGGCGCAACGGTACCTATCGCAGCAATGGCGGCAACGATATTGATCAGAACCGTTTGATCTTCAGCTACACCCTCGCGCTGCTTTAAGCCAAGGCGCTCTGATGCTGCTTTGTTCAATCGTCACCAGCCAGTTGGCGATGACCAAACCTGATCTGTTCGGAAGGAACGCAACATGAAATTCAGAAAGAACCTGATCCACCTTGCTGTCGTCTATTCTCTATTTTTCTCATACAACGCTCAGGCGGCCAACACCGCTGACCTGCCTTGCCGAACCACGGCTGAATGTGCGGCGCAAGCCGAGAAAATCGGTGCAACCGTTGATAAACGCAGCGGTAAGGGTGGCGCTTATGAAGAGCAGTTCAGTTGGATGAACCGCATCAACAAAGCCTCAATCGTGATGCTCACTGAAGAAGGTGTAGTCACCCCCAAGCTCGGCCACCTTATCGCTGGTGGTGTGCAGCATGTGATCGACCAAGCCAAGCAACCAAACGGCAAACGGCCGAGTGATGTGTTGCAGGTGGAAAAGATCATGGTCGACAAAATCGGCCCAGAGGCTTCCTTGATTCACTCCGGTCGTAGTCGTCAGGATATGTACGCGACCTATCGTTTGGCCGTGTTGCGTGCTCAGGTGCTGGACTACAGCGATGCCTTGAACAAGGTCCGCGAGCGCGTGCTGAAAATTGCTGAGAAGAACGTTGATACGCTGGTCCCGGCTTACACCAACGGCGTGCAAGCGATGCCAATCAGCTATGCCCATTACTTGCTGGCATTTGAGGCCTCATTCGAACGAGATGCTCAACGCATCCATGAACTCTATGCGCGTTTGAACCTAAGCCCGATGGGCACCGCCGTATTGGCCAACTCTGGCTGGCCACTGAATCGTGAGCGTTTGGCCGAGCTATTGGGCTTTGACGGCCTGCGCGAAAACTCGCTCGATGCGGGGCAGGTTTCGACCTTTGATATTCCGTTGGAAGCCGCTGGCATTGCTTCATCTTCGGCTATCCGCGTCGGCGCCATGATTGGTGATATTCACACTCAATATCACCAGACGCGTCCGTGGCTGCTGCTGGAGGAAGGGGCCACATACTCCAGTAGCGCAATGCCGCAGAAACGTAACCCGGGTCTGCTGATGCGCACCCGTGAGTCTGCATCTGATGTCGTTGGGCTGGCTAACGCCACGACTATCCGGGCGCACAACGTGACCACCGGCATGACCGACTATAAAGCCGCATTTGACTCGCTTGGCTTGTTTACCTCCGCAACCCAAATGTTCAAACGATTGGACAAGGTGTTGGCCGCGTTGGTGATTAATCCAGAGCGTGCGATGGAGGAGCTGGACGCCGACTGGACCACCTCAATGGAGTTGGCTGACACCCTCGAGCGTGAGTACAAGGTGCCATTCCGTATTGGTCACAGCTTTGCTTCGCTGGTAGTTGGTGCAGCGCGCAAAGAGGGATACTTTCCGAAGAACTTCCCCTACGCCGAAGCACAAAAGCTGTTCACTCAAGCGGCTAAGAAGTACAAGTGGGAGCTGGAAAAATTGCCTTTGGATGAAGCAGCTTTTCGGGCGACATTATCGCCACGCGCAATGGTTGAATCACGTAAAGGCACTGGCGGGCCTCAGCCAAAAGAGGTTAAGCGCATGCTGGCTGAAGCGCAGAAAAGCTTGAAGGCCGATCGCAACTGGATGACCGAGCATCGTCAGCATTTGCTGGATGCCGATGCGGCATTGGACAAGGCGTTTGGCAAACTGGTGAAAGCATCTAACTAAGCCGCTATTCAGGTAGCTGTATTCGCAAAGCAAGCGACCGGCCAAGTGCCGGTCGCTTTTGCGTCATGGCCTGGATAAACATTTTCAAGCGCGCTGCAAACCTCAATGCCTTCCCGCAAGAACTTGTTAAAACAGCTCCGGCATAACTCCAACCGCTAGCCCAGTGCCTGCTCTAATTTGTTTCGATCTATCTCTTTGTGCCAACTGGCCATGGTCAGACAGGCGACGCAGTTGCCGAGCACATTGGTCAGTGACCGGCACTTCATCATTCGTTCTACACCGATGAGCACACCAATGCTTTCCAACGGCACTATCTGCAGCACGCTGAGGGTTGCGGTCAGGGTAATAAATGCCGAACCGGCGACGCTGGTAGAGCTTAATGAGGTCAGTAAACTGACAAGAAGCACGGTGAGCAGCAACTGCCCGTTCAGCTCAATATGGGCTGACTGCGCGAGAAATATCACCGCGACCATCAGGTAGATATTGGAGCCGTTGAGATTGAAGCTATAGCCAGTGGTAAGCGTCAGGCGTGCAAGCTTGCTATTGCATCCTGCGGCTTCGAGCTTGTCGATCAAACGAGGCAGAGCCGCCACCGATGAGCCGGTGGATGCGACCAGAAATAGTTCTTCCTTGATATAGCCCAGCAGTCTCCACAAGCTGATGCCGCTCACTCTAAGCGCTAGCGTCAGCATTGATAAAATGTAAAGCAGGCTGGCGGCGTAGGCGGTGGCGACGAATTTTGCGAGAGGAATTGTCGCTCCAGCACCGTATAGGCTGATGGTAAATGCGATGGCGCCAAATGCAGCCAGCGGGGCAAAGCGAATAACAAATTGCATGGTCCGGAATACCAGCCCGACAGAATCCTTCAACGCTTGTCGGAGCTGGGCGCCTTTGTCGCCAGCGAACCCCAGCAGTAGTCCTGCAACCAAGGCCGCGAGCAGCACTTTAAAGATAATGCTGTGCTCGAAAGCGATCGCCAGCAAACCTGGAACCTGTGTAACCGAGATGCTATTAACGATTACAGTCGCATGTGGCCTGCTTTGTTCAGCCATTGGCATGTCAACACCAGGCTGCAGCAGTAAGGCGACCGACAGGCCACAAACAAGTGAGAGCAGCGACATTAACTGCCAATAGCCCAAGGTGCTCAGACTTAGCCTCAGGGTCGTGCTGTAACCACGTAAGCCCGCAACGCTTGACGCAATGAGTACGAACATCACCACTGGCGTGATGAACCGCACAACGGCAATAAACAGGTCACTGAAAACCTTCATCTCGATTGCCAGCGTGGGTTTCCAGACACCCAGCAGGCTGCCGAGCAATACAGCCAGCACTAACTGAGCAAGACCAGATCGAACAACTCTGAGCATCAGTAATTCTTAATTATTATTGGTTTGATCCCCCGCGCCGTCCGGGGTCTAACATCCTATCCCATCCCTAGTGGATTCGGTATCGTGCAGCGCAGTTACTTACTCGACACAGGGTGAATTCGTCATGGAATTGCGTCATCTTCGTTACTTCGTCATGGTCGCAGAAGAGCAGCACTTCACCCGCGCCGCCGCTCGGCTGAACATGCAGCAGCCGCCGTTAAGTCAGCAGGTCCGCGCATTGGAGCAGGAGCTTGGCTTTGATCTGTTTGTCCGTCATCCCAAAGGCGTAGTTCTAACGGCGGGCGGTAAAGTCTTCCTGAGTGAAGCCAAAGAGATTCTGCGCAAGGTAGAGCTCGGTTCAATCAAGGCTGCGCGAACGGCTCAAGGTATCGAAGGCACTTTGAGTGTTGGTTTCACCAGTTCGGCTGCCTCACACTCGCTGATCCCGCAGATTATCCGCAGCTATCGCGAGCGTTATCCTGGCGTGGATATCAGTCTGCGTGAAGGCAACGCCAGCGAGCTGACCGAAAATGTGCTGGCCGAGCATACCGATATTGGCATTCTCCGCGCCCCAGTAGCGCACCCTAAGACGGTTCAATACCATCATTTGCTGAATGAAGAGTTGTTGCTGGCCCTTCCTGACGGTCACCCGCTACTTAACGGCCATTCGCCTGCCAGTGAAATTAGTGTGTCATTAGCAGAACTGGTTAATGAGCGCTTCATTCTGGTTCGCAGGCCGGGGGCGCCCGGCATGTACGCCAATCTTGTGCAGGCCTGTCGCAATGCAGGTTTTGAACCGACGATCGCCTTTGAGGTTGAGCGAATGCTGACCAACGTAAGTCTGGTGGCGGCAGGCGCAGGTATCTCAGTCGTGCCTGCTTCCATGCAAGGCTTTCATGAGGGCAGCGTCGTCTATTGCCACCTGCGCGACGCCAAACCTCGACTTGTCGCGCCTATTACGCTGCTGTGCCGAAGTTTCAACCAATCGCCGCCCATCATCAATTTCATCGAGCTGGCCCAGCAACTCAGCAACCAATATCGCAAGCGCTCACCGCGCGGGCGTGCGAGTCCAGTTGAGAGTTGATGCGCCTATCGAGCAGAGCGCTGCAAATGGCTTGGTCGTGCTGCCTAACTTTCGTTTGGTGTGAGTTGATTGGTTTTTCTCTGCGTTAAGTTTCCAGCCTTGGTAACGATAGTTAGGTACCAACTTAGGAGGGTACTCTGATGATTTTACGAAGACTGAAATTGGCGCCTCGTTCGGCTATTTGTTTTGGCTTTTTTTCTCTGGTTATTGTTGCTATTGGACTGTTGTCTTTATATCAGGCAGACAAGCTGAATGATTTTGAAATGTACGTGGAAGTTAATGTCCTGAGCAGCATCAAATTAGTCGGTGAAATGAGCGGGGAATTTACTGGGGTTCGAGCCAATAATGCGCGCCTGAGAAACCCGCTCGAACCTGAAGCGCGTACCACTAAGGCGCTTAGTGACATCAAGCAAGCCAGGGTACGCATAAGCAACGCTATGGAATCGCTGCAACCCTTTCTCACGACCCAGGATGGACGCGAAGCATACGATGCGTTTGTTGAAGCACGCGACGCCTACACTATTGTCCAGGACAAATACCTTGCCACAATCGCGGCCGGGCAGTTAGAGGCTGCTGTTGCGCTATCAAGCAGCGAGATGCGAATGGCGGCACAGAGGGTTCAAGCTGCCTTGGATGGACTGACCAAGGTCAATCAAGAAAAAGCCAAGCAGGCTGGTATCGACGCTGATGTAATTTACTTACAGACCCAGATTGTCGTCTGGGTTTCTATCGCCATTGGTTTTGCCGCTACCGTGACTCTTGCCTTGCTGTACACCCGTAGCCTGACGGTGCCCATCGGCTACTCATTGGCAATTGCTGAACGTATTGCCGACAACGATTTGAGTCAGGACATCAAAGTTGATGGCTCCGATGAAGCGGCGCGGTTGATCGCAGCATTAGCCACCATGCAGGCTAAATTGCGTGAGGCCCTGGCGATGATTGGCGACTCGTCAACTCAACTAGCCGCGACCTCTGAAGAAATGCATGCCGTCACCGAGGGTGCTGCGCAGACAATTCAACGTCAAGGTCATGAAATTGAAATGGCGGCTACCGCTGTTAATGAAATGAGCGCTGCGGTTGAAGAAGTAGCAAGTAATGCCTCCTCAACGTCGCAGATGACATCACAATCCAGCGATGCTGCAGCAGCGGGTAAAGCTCAGGTCGACGAAACGATTACTGCGATTAACCTTGTGGTTTCCAATGTCGGGGCGACCTCCAGCGAGGTGCAGGCACTTGTTGTAATGGCGACCGACATTAGCAAGGTCCTGGACGTGATACGGGCCATTGCCGAGCAAACGAATCTACTTGCATTGAACGCTGCAATTGAAGCGGCAAGAGCGGGCGAGGCGGGGCGCGGTTTTGCTGTCGTCGCGGATGAAGTGAGGGCGCTTGCCCATCGCACTCAACAATCCACTCAGGAAATCGAGCAAATGGTGAGCTCGATTCAGACCGGAACCTCTAATGCGGTCTCCTCTATGTCGCTTACCAGTGAACAAGCCCAGAAAACACTTGAGATGGCCTACAGCGCAGGCAAGGCTTTGGTTGATATCACCGAGTCTTTAACTCAGATCAACGAGCGCAACTTTATGATAGCGACGGCAGCTGAAGAACAAGCTCAGGTCGCTCGCGAAGTTGACCGAAACCTGGTCAGCATCCGCGACTTCTCCAGCGAGACATCGGAGGGTGCGAGCCAGACAGCACTGGCTACGGCTGAACTATCAACCTTGGCAACGGGCTTGAACCAGTTGACCAAGCAGTTCAAGGTTTGAAACTGCATCCTCGCACGCTTGACCCCTAAGGGTTCAGGCGTTGGTTGTGGGGAAAGCATCTCGCCCGACAATTGCGTCATCAATTCAGCAAGGCGTTGGCGCTTGATCATCGAAAATGCTTTCTATGGGTTGCTGGAAAACTCGTCCGATCTGGAACGCCAGCGGCAAGCTCGGATCATATCGCCCATTTTCAATCGCATTGATCGTCTGGCGCGAGACGCCCAACATCGAGGCCAGATCTTGCTGAGACCATTTACGCTCGGCACGAAGCGCTCTGAGTCGGTTCTTCATTGATAGCGGCGCTTGGCAATCATCAGTCCAATTATCCAAGTCGTCGCCATCACTGGCCACACCCAGAGCCAAGGCAGGTGAGGCGCGCCTACATTTTCCAGAAAACCATAGCTGAAGGTCAGTAAAGCTGAGGCTGCGAATGCGAAACCGAGCGCCTCAAACTGAATGCGCAGGTGCATTTCATCGAGGCGATGCAGTTGTCGAACAATGGCCCAGCAGAGCAAGCCAGCTGGAATCATCGGGGCAAGGGTTAGTGGCACGCGCAACAGCAATGTGGCGTCTTGATGCTGTGTCAGTAGCACAAGCGATACTGTCAGAACCAGAATATAGAGGGCGATCGCGCCACCGAATTCATAATAATACTTGGTCATGCTGTTTGCTCTGTGGAAAGGACGCTTTACATTAACGCAAGGCAAACTATACGTAAAGCACGCTTTCCATTTTGCGTCGCAGCCTATATCAGCAACTGCTTCAGCGCTGCCAAGCAGCCTGGATAACGGGGCGCAAGCAGGCGTTGAACAATGTACCGGGTTTACAGACTTGTAAGCTGGTCTGTTCGAACAGTAGAATGCGAATAGTTTACATTTGCAGAGAGTCGGCAGTGTCCCACCTTACGACCAGCAAGCTGGGATTCTTCTTTAGCGACCATCATCGCTGGCTCCTTCAGCACGTCCAGCGTCGCCTGCGCAATCACGCTGACGCGGAAGATACCGCTGCAGAGACCTTTTGTCAGATGCTGGCTTCTAGCGTCGACCCGGACAGCATAGAGCAGCCGCGGGCCTATTTATCGACCATCGCACGCCGGCTGATTTCCGATCGCCATCGTCGGCGCAGACTTGAACTTGCCTATCTCGAGCGGCTATCGGCATTACCTGATGCCTTGGCCCCTTCACCAGAAGAACTCGCTTTGCTGGTCGAGGCATTAAGCGCCATCGACCGCTCGCTTGCAGGCCTGCCGCATGCAGTGAAAAAAGCCTTTCTCCTCAGTCAGCTTGACGGTTTCAGCTATCAGGAAATCGGTCGCCGCCTGGGGGTGTCTGAACGAACCGTAAGCCGCTACATGACTCAGGCCCTTCGCCAGTGCTACCTGACCGGTATGCAGCCATGAGCGAAATTGCTTTGACCCGGGCAGGTAAGGAGGCCATCGACTGGATGGTGCGCTTGCGTGCGGCCACGCCTGATGCACCGATGCAGGCAGGCTTTGAAGCCTGGTTGTCGAGCGACCCGGCAAATGCCGCCGCCTGGAGGCATTTGCATCAGGGGCTTGGCGGTCACTATGAAACCTTGCGCAGTTTCGAGCGGCGCACTCCGGGCTTGGCGCGTGAAGTTTTGCTGCAACCTGCCGTATCGCGGCGAAAGGTATTGCGTGGTTTGACCGGCCTCGGCCTGTTTGGCAGCGGATTGTGGTTGTTGGGGCGCACTCGGCCAGGCCAGGCGCTGCTTGCCGACTTAAGCACGGGCACGGGCGAACGAATGCGCTACGATCTCGACGATGGCAGCCAGCTCAACCTCAACGCCGGCAGTTCGGTCGACATTGATTTCACGGCCAGCCAACGCTTGCTGCGTCTGCGTCACGGCGAGCTGGTCGTGCAGGTTGCCCCGGACGCAAACCGACCATTTATCGTGCGCAGCGCTCAAGGTGACGTTCGTGCGCTTGGTACCCGCTTTCTGGTACATCAGGAGCACCAAGTTACACGTGTGCTGGTGCTTAAGCATTCGGTTCAACTCAGCCTGCCGAACGGGGCTTCGCAGACGCTGCACAAAGGCGAGGCCGCCTTGTTGCACGCACGTCATATTGAAAGCTTGGGAAGCGCAGAGAGGCATCGCGCCGATTGGCTGCAAGGTCAGTTGAGCGTGCTCGACGAGCCTCTTGAAGCCGTGATCGAAGCGCTGAGGCCCTATCGATCTGGATTGATTCGTGTCGATCCAGAGGTTCGCTCGATAAGGGTGCAGGGCGTCTATCCGCTTGATGATCCCGAACGGACACTGACTGCCTTGGAGGAGACTCTGCCAATTCGCATCAGCCATTACGGGCCTTGGTTGACCCTGATCGATGCGCAGGATTGATCCTCGCTAGAGCGGCGGCTCTATTGCTTACTTTTCGAGCTGCAGAAAATAATCTATGGAAATCACTCTCATTCGTGTCTGGTTTTTCTGTTTCGTTCCACCTATCTCCTGACTAGATAAATTTACTCAGGAGCATTCCGTGTTCAAACCCCGCGCCCTTGCCATCGCCATCGCGCTCACTTCTGTTGGTCCGTTAGGTTTCGCCTACGCAGAGCCTGCCGCCCAACAGCCTCTGCGCTTCGATCTGCCCGCTGCCAGCCTGAGCGAGACGATCAATGCTATCGCTCGCCAGAGTGGCCAGGTGATTTCCTTGGAACCTGCGTTGGTTCGGGGTAAACAAGCACCTTCTGTACAAGGAGAGCTAACCGCAACACAGGCTCTGCAACAGGCCCTGAAAGGCTCAGGCCTGGAGTTGAAGGTAACCCAGAGCGGCAATTTCAGTGTGCAGCCCAAGGCGCAAACCAATGGCACGATTGAGCTCAAAGATGTCACCGTCACTGGGCAAGCGCTCGGGGCAACTACCGAAGGCAGTGGCTCCTACACCTCAGGTGCGGTAACCATCGGCAAGGGCACGCATAGGCTCAAGGAAATCCCCCAGTCTGTCAGCGTGATCACCCGCCAGCAACTCGACGACCAAGGCATCACCGACCTGCGTGACGCCGTAAACCAGACCACCGGCCTGGTCGGCGCCACCGGTATCGGCCCGGGCATGGTGATTTCATCACGCGGATTCCAGATTGATGACTGGCAATATGATGGTGTGCCAATCCCGCGTAATACCTATGTGCTGGGAAACTGGGCGACCCAGGATCTTGTGTTCTTCGATCGCGTGGAAATTCTGCGCGGCGCTTCCGGCCTTCTGCAGGGTGCGGGCAGTCCCGGTGGGGCGATCAATCTGGTGCGCAAGCGCGGCCAAGTCGCGCCTACGGTCAGCTTCACTGGCAAGGCTGGCTCCTGGGATCACTATGGCTTGCAGGCGGATGCCGGCGGCCCTCTGAATGAGAGCGGCAGCATTCGCGGGCGCATGGTGGTCGATCAGGACGACACTCATTCCTTCACCGATTACGTGTGGAGCAAGACCACCTCGTTGTACAGCGCGTTGGACTTCGATCTCAGCCCGGACACTACCTTGGGCGTGGGCATAAGCAATACCGACCTTGATTCCCGGCCAATGGTACGTGGCCTGCCGCGCTACCCCGACGGTAGCGACATCGGCTTTTCGCGCTCGACCTACAGTGGCGCCACCTGGAACAGCAACGATATAGAGCAGAACACGCTATATGCTGATCTAGAACATCGTTTCGATGACAACTGGCGCTTCAAAGTTGGCGCCGTGCGCATGCGCGAGCATAACGACTCGCTGCATCAGCGCATGCACGGTGATGTTGCAGGCGATGGCAGCGGCCTGGACTTCGCTGACTGGCTCACCAACTTCGAGTCGACCAAGCTCGGGCTGGACATGTTTCTCAACGGCAAATTCGAAGCCTTCTCCCTGGAGCAGGAAATCACGGTCGGCGGCAACTACTCCAAATACACTTCGGATGACTTCTACGCGCGGCGCTTCGTGCCGGGCGGTAATATCTTTGATATCGACCATCATCGCCCAGAACCGAGCCTGGACGATATTCTCAGCTCGCCGGGCGGGCGCGGCACCAATGCCGAGTACGACATCCGCCAGAAGGGGCTGTATGGCAGTTGGCGGGTTAAGTTGGCCGAGCCGTTGACGGCCGTGGTCGGTGCCCGCGTCAGTTGGTACGACTATGCCTACATGCTTCCTGACGACGATTACAAGGACAGCATGACCGAGACCGGCGAGTTCACCCCCTATCTGGGCCTGGTCTACGACCTGACTCAGGAGTGGGCAGTTTACGCCAGCTACACCGATGTATTTGAGCCACAGAGCGGACGCACGGCCCAGCAGCAGATGCTCGAACCGGTGATCGGCAGCAACTACGAAGTGGGCCTCAAGGGCGAACTGTTCAACGGCCGGGTCAACACTTCGCTGGCTGTGTTCCGCTATGACCAGAAGAACCGTGCGGTTACCGACGAGGCCTCAGGCTTCGCCTGCGATGGTTGGTACTGCTCAACTGCATCTGGCAAGGTGCGCAGCCAGGGCATCGAGGCGGAGATCAGCGGTGAAGTGCTGCGCGATCTGCAACTGTTTGCTGGCTACACCTACAACACCACCAAGTTCCTCGATGACCCAGATAACGAAGGCAGCATCTACAGCCAGTGGACACCCAAGCACATGCTGCGCATGTGGGCTGACTACCGCTTACAAGGCCAATGGGACCGCGTCAGCCTGGGCGGCGGCTTTACCTCGCAAAGCCATACCGTCAGTTTCGACCGGGAGTTCGACGTACCCGGCTTCACCGTCTGGAATGCCCGCATGGGCTACCGTTTGAACGACGAAATCGATCTGGCCGTCAATGCCAACAACCTGTTCGACAAGCGTTACTACCTTCCAGGCTTCGCCGCCGCAGACGGGAGCAATAACTTCGGCGACCCACGCAACCTGATGTTCAGCGTTAAATATACGCCGCAGTTCTGAGCAGAGGCTGTGACAGCAATCGGGTGCTAATCACTCACATATTGCTTGAGTCGCCCTTGGGCGATTCAAGCGGGTTTGCTGACGGCTGGATGCTCGGTCAGTCGAAGACCAGAGCCTGATGCAATGCTGTGCCAGCCGTTACTCCGTCTGCAGCGGCCCAAGTTGCGTTATGCGGTGCACGGGCAATGTCTCCGGCTGCGTAGACGCCGGGAACCGAGGTTAGTTTGTTGGCATCGGTGCGGACCAGCGGGCCGAATGGTCCATCTTCCAGAGCACAGCCAAGTTGCTCGGCGAGCGAGCTGGAGAGTTTGGTATGAGCGTGGATGTACAACGCGTCTATGCTGCTGTGGCGACCCTCTTCGAGTTGCAGCGCCGAAAGCTGGCCATCTTCAGCAATGGCCGCAGAGATCCCCGCAGGTTCGATCGCAATGCCTCGCTTGGTAAGCGCCGCCAGCGCATCCTGGTCAGGATCATCATGGCCATTCAAGTACAGCGTGGTTGGCCCCCACTCAGAGATCAATGTGGCATGGCGATAGGAGCCGGGGCCTGCGTAAAGTACGCCCAGGCGTTTGTTCGCAAACTCGTAGCCGTGGCAGTACGGGCAATGCAACAAGCTGACACCCCAGCAGGAGGCCAAGCCGGGAGTTTCTGGCAGTACGTCGGAGACGCCGAAAGCCAGCACCAACTTAGTCGCGCATAGCACTTCAGCGGATGCGAGTTGCACAGTAAAGCCATCGCTCATCTGCTCGGCAGCGGTTGCATAACCGTTGATGATCCTCGCGTTTGGGTAGTTGGCCAGTTGTTGCTTGGCCGCAGAAATCATTGCCTGTGGTTGTTGTCCATCTTGGCCAAAGAAACCATGAGACGCCCCTGCGAAGCGGTTTCGCGGAGCACCGCTGTCGATCACGCAGACGGTGCGGCGTGCGCGTGCAATGTAGATGGCTGCGGATAATCCGGCGAAACTTCCACCGATGACAATAGCGTCATAGTTCATGGGATTTCTCCAAATCAAACCCTCCGCCGTGCAAGTGCAGGCGAGCATGGAAGTCCTTACTGAGACTGGCCAACGTCACTTGGCAAAGTCGAGCCATCAGCAGCGCTTCGGCAGCTTCAAAAGCACTGCTCAATGCAGCGTTGACGGCTTCCTCAACCAGGCAGCCCGGCGCCTCAGTGCGATTGCCCATGGCAAGGAGCTGGGGAGAGCCTAAAGCGCTGTAGATATCCGCCAAAGTGATGGCGGCAAAATCACAGGAAATCCTCCAGCCGCCACCGTGACCTTTTTCAGAACTGACAAAACCCTGTTCACGTAACCCCGCCATGATCCGCCGGATCACCACGGGGTTCGTCTGCATGATCTTGGCCAATGCATCAGACGTGATTGGGGCGTCTACCTCTGCCATGTGCAGAAGGACGTGAAGAACACCGGAAAGCTTGCTGTCTCTTTTCATGTAACTTACGTTATTACATGAAAAGCAATAGGTCAACGTTGTTGTTTGGGGGGGGTGAAAGTGCATCCGCTGCACTTGTTGGAGAGGTGTGTAGTGGTCTAATGAAGCCGGACATTCATTGATACACCTATATCGTAAATCCAGTACGCACTAATTTTAGGCAAAAAAAAGGCCCACATCGCTGTGGGCCTTTCTGTATATGGTGCCGGCACCAAGAGTCGAACTCGGGACCTACTGATTACAAGTCAGTTGCTCTACCAACTGAGCTATACCGGCATTTGTGGGGCGCATTATATAGATAAGTTTCTGGCTGACAAGGGCTTTTAGCAGGGTTTTTTGTTCGTCTAGCTATGAGCAGCGAATTTCTTATGCACAACTGGTTAGTAATTAATCAATTTGTATTAGTCAGAGGTGCTTGTCATCACACTGTCATGCAAGCTTATGTTTTTGTTGGTAATTAATTATTGGTCGAAAATAGTCGGTTTTTTGTCAGTTAGATGGCAGCGGCTTTAGAGCGGGTTTTGCAGAATCTATCAACAAAGTTATCCACAGCTTCAGTGGGCAGAAACGATACGCTCAGCGACCAGCATAAGGTTACGCGGGGTGAGCTCGCGCGAACAGAAGGTGCCGAGCTGAACGGCATAGCCACGTTCGCACAAATACAGGGCGCGATCGAGCAATAACCAGACTTCCAACGGTCGGCGAAACAGGCCGCGTAACAATTCGAGATTGCGTACCTGCGCTAATAATTGCCAGCCTTTGGCTTCAAGTTTGTCCCAGTCGGTTGTAGCGGACGGAGGCGCAATATCTTTCAGCTTGGCGAGATCTATACAGAACTCGGCGAAGGGTTTGTTAAGCCAGGCAGACGCCAGTGAAGGCGTTGGTAAATACTCGTCTAACCCACGTATATCGCGCTGTAGGCAGTCGAAGGCCAAGCGTCGGGCCATGGAAATATCGCGCTGTTTACGCACTCGGTTACCGGCGGTTACGGTCTCGCTGAGGGGCAAGCCGAGGTCTTGGATAGACAGTTCAAGTTTGCCTGCCTGAGCGATTTTAGACAGCGGTTGATAGTGGCTGCTGTTGATGCGGTTGTAGCAGCAAGGGGCGATTGCCAGTTGCTCGCAGCCAGCTTCGCTCGCCAGTTGCATCAACCGGATATGCAGGTCGCCGCAGGCATGTAATGCCACCGGTGTGTGCTCGGTTTTGAGCCATTTCCCCGCGTCTGAAGCCAGCACATCCTGCTCAATATGCTCGGCATTGATCCCCAGCTTTTGGCTGAGCTGCGCACCTTTATCCACAAGCTCGGGGTCATATTCCAAACAGCTTAATGGCTGGCCTTTTAGGGCTAATAATCGCCCAAGGTGGCCCTTGCCTGAGCACCAGTCGAGCCAGTGCTTTGTTGGCTTGTCAAAATTCAAGCTGCTGGCGAATGCCTGAATTTGCAGCCACTTACGTCCGGGGATGTCGTTGCTCAAGCGGTTAGGCAATTGAGGGCTATTTATCTGTGGCAGCGGGGCAATCTGACACAACGCTTGGGCTTGTTTGGCCAGGCTCGCAAAGGGTTCAGGGGCTTCTAGCCTGTGCGGATCAGCCTGTGCTTGCTCTGCATCGGCAAGGCTGCGTGCTTGCAGCCAGGTCGCTAATTGTGGGTGGGTTTGCTCCCACTCCATGGGGCGATCGCTGAATGGGCGCGGTCGCCAGAGTGCTTGATGCTCGCTAAGAAAACGATTTAGCGCCTCAAAGTGCTCGGCTAAATCGTTGGGTGATGGCATTTGCGGTGTCTTCATGAAGGGTGCAGGCCCGTGCGGCCTGCACCATTTTAACGGCCTTGGCAGGCGTCTACGCGTAGCCAGCGCTCAAGTAATTTGAATGCTTGGACGAGGACGTAGGCAATCACCAGATAGAACATACCGGCGGCAAAGAAAATTTCCACTGGCAGGTAAGTCCGGGCAATGATCGTCCGCGCCATGCCAGTCAGTTCGAGCAAGGTCACAGTGCTGGCTAAGGCGCTGGCCTTGAGCATCAGGATGACTTCGTTGCTGTACGCTGGCAGGCCGATGCGTGCGGCCCGCGGCAGAATGATACGGAGCATGGCTTGGGTTTGTGACATGCCAAGCGCTCGCGCAGCTTCTACCTCGCCTTGGGGAACTGCCTGAATCGCACCGCGCAGAATCTCGGCAATATAGGCAGTGGTGTGCAGTGTCATGGTGATCACTGCGCACCAAAACGGGTCGCGCAAGATCGGCCACAACGGCCCATTGCGCACCGCATCAAACTGGGCAAGGCCGTAATACACCAAAAACAGCTGAACCAGCAGTGGTGTGCCGCGAAAGAAAAAGATGTAGCCGTAAGGGATGCCGCGAACCAGCAGGTTCTTCGATGAGCGGGCGATGCCCATTGGTATCGCCAGAATCAACCCGGCAACGACTGCGATTGCGACTAGTTCCAAGGTCAGTACCGCGCCTTCAGCCAGGCGTGGTAGCCACTTGATGATGACTTCCCAGTTCATGCGGCGCTCCTGCTAAATCCGCGACCCGCGCGTTTTTCAAGGAAGTACATGCCAGTCATGGCAATGACTGTCAGGCCAAGATAAATAAATGCGGCAACCAGGAAGAAGGTGAAGGGTTCTTTGCTTGCGGTAACGGCAATTTGTGAGCGACGCATGATTTCATTCAGACCGATGACCGAAACCAAGGCTGTGTCTTTCATCAAGATCATAAACAAGTTGCCAAGGCCGGGCAGGGCGATGCGCCACATTTGCGGCAGAATCAAACGCCAGAAAATACGCGGTTTAGACATGCCCAGCGCTTGGCCCGCTTCGCGGTGGCCTTTGGGAATGGCTAAAATAGCGCCACGAAAAACTTCAGTCGCGTATGCGCCAAAACAGATGCCGAGTGCGATTACGCCAGCAGCAAAGGGGCTAAGTTCGAGGCTTTCAATGCCTAGAAAGTCAGCCAGTGTGCGCATCATGCTAACGGTGCCGAAATAAATCAGCAGGACCCAAAGCAGTTCGGGAATGCCGCGCACAATTGTTGAATATGTAGCGCCCAGCCACTGCACAGGCTTGTAAGGCGATGTTTTGGCCAGCGCGCCAAGCAGCCCAAGCACCAAGCCCAATACCAGCGCAGAAAGCGCCAGTTTAATGGTCATCAAGGTACCTGCAGCGAGTGCGGGGCCGAATCCGTAGAGGTCAAAATTCATGAGGGCTCAGATGCTTGCGCCGCCAGGTGAGTGGCGGCGCAAAGCTAGCAGCTTAGTAAATGCTGAAAGGGAAGTACTTGTCGTTGATCTTCTTGTAAGTGCCGTCAGCAACGATCTCTTTCAGAGCAGCGTTGAGCTTCTCACGCAGAGGGTCGTTCTTGCGCACGGCAATACCGATCTTGTCGTTGTCGAATACCGGATCGCCCTTGAACTCGAAGTTCTTGCCCGCATCGCTCTTCAGCCATTCCCAGTTGACGAAGGTGTCAGCCAGCACGCCATCAAGACGGCCAGATGACAGGTCGAGGTAAGCGTTTTCCTGAGTGTCGTACAGTTTGATGTCGACAACGCCATCCATGTTGTCTTCCAGCCACGTACCGGCGATGGTCGCGCGCTGAGCACCAATCACTTTGCCTTCGAGGCTGGCTTTGTCAGTGGTGAAGGTTTTGTCTTTTGGTGCAATGAACTGCAGCTTGTTGGTGTAGTACGGGTCGGTGAAATCAACTGCTTGCTTACGCTCTTCGGTGATCGACATTGAAGCGATCAGGAAGTCGAATTTCTTAGCGTTCAGCGCTGGAATGATGCCGTCCCAGTCGGAAGTCACGACTTCGCATTCAGTTTTCATCTTGGCGCAAAGTGCTTGACCAATTTCGACGTCGAAGCCGCCCACTTTGCCGCTTGCGTCAATCAGGTTGAACGGAGGGTAAGCACCCTCAGTACCGAGTTTCAGTTTGTCTGCAGCGACTGCGCTGGTGCCGAAAGCCAGAGTGGCGGCTGCAACCAGTAAGATCTTTTTGTAGTTTTGCATTCCAATGTTGCTCCGTGTTAGCGATTGCTTGACATGAATTGTTTGCAACGCATCGAGTCAGGGTTATCAAACACCTGCTCGGGCGTTCCTTGTTCTTCTACCAGGCCCTGATGCAGGAAAACCACTTCACTGGAAACCTGACGAGCGAAATTCATCTCGTGGGTGACCAGTAACATGGTGCGGCCTTCATCTGCGAGTGCGCGGATCACATTAAGCACTTCTTGTACCATCTCCGGGTCGAGTGCCGAAGTAGGTTCGTCGAAGAGAATAACTTTTGGCTGCATCGCCAATGTGCGAGCGATTGCTGCACGCTGTTGTTGTCCGCCAGAAAGTTGGTTGGGGTAAACGTGGCGTTTGTCGGCAATACCCACTTTTGCCAGCAATGCTTCAGCGGTTTCAATCGCCTCGGCTTTGCTCTGGCCCAGCACGCGGCGCGGTGCTTCGATGATGTTGTCGAGCACGCTCATGTGTGGCCACAAATTGAAATTCTGGAATACAAAACCGATTTCGCTGCGCAGGCGATTGATCTGTTTGCCATCAGCAGCAACCAGTTCACCATTTTTCGCGGATTTCAGTTTGAGTTCTTCACCAGAAACAATGATTTGTCCCTTGTGCGGGTTTTCCAGCAGGTTGATGCAACGCAGAAAGGTTGATTTGCCTGAACCGGAAGAACCCAGAATAGAGATCACATCGCCATCACGGGCGGTGAGAGAGATGCCTTTAAGCACCTCGAGGTCGCCGTAGCGCTTGTGCAGGTTGCGGATTTCCAGCGCGACAGCTGCATCGGCCATGGGTTGTCCTCTTGTTATTGGATTAGCGCCAAGTATCAATTGGCCATCCTATTGAAGCGCCAAGCTAGCACAGCGTCTTATGGAGCGCCAAGCGGGCCAGAGCCGGTATCGTGTCTGAGTGCGCGAGGGTGTCGCATCACTGCAGTTGCCTGTCGCGCAGATACAAAAAACACCATGCGTGCCTGGCGTTTTATCCAACAGGCTAAAACAGGGTTGTTCGAGTCTACGCTAAAACAATTTGCTGAGTACTGCGCGCAAATGTGCGCTAAAGAGCTGAATACACTGCAAAATCAGGCAAATTATGCCCGAGCAACAGCGCTCAATGCTAGCGATAGGCGACGGGCTTGCGTGCGACGGCGATGGGCGCGAAGGATTTATGGTTTTTCCAGCGGCTCGGGAATAAAACCTTGCTCTCTGAGCGACTTGATCACGCCACGTATCAGGTAGTTGTTTGAAAACCCGATGGTGTATTGCCTTGCACCCTCGTTGATGGGGAGAAGCAATCCTTGATCTACAAGCTTTCTGATTTGATAGGTTCGTTGATGATTTGATAGCTCAGGCAGTGCGTCTGCGAGGTCGGCAGATTTCACGACTCGCAATTTTATGGCTAGATTTAGTACCGATTCCTCTGCGTCCGTGATCCATTTCCGTTCGCGTGCGAAAGCTACGGCGGGGCTAAGGATCGATTTTGTTAAATAAATGTAATTAGTAAGGCGATCTACTTTCCCTAGTTCATCGCGAATACCTTCGAGCACATATGTGCACCAGTTTTCCAATCCTGTTTTTGTGCCTGTGTCTGCTGTCTCAAGCATTGAGTAGTAACGTTCGCGGTCGATGCAAAACACTGCGGTTGGATTTAGGATGCGCCCACCAGCACTTACGTTGAAACCGTATTTAATCAGCATTGCATAGGTTAATAAGCGGACCGCGCGGCCGTTACCATTGGTGAAGGGGTGTATCCAGCCAAACCTATGGTGAGCCAGTGCGACCTTCATAAGGTCATATTTCGGGGAGTCTTCCCGGTTTATGAACGCCACCAGCTCTTGCATGTAGCCGGGCACTTGGACAAAGTCAGGTGGTAGGTGTTTCGATTGAGATATCTGCACGGCGCCTTGACGGTAAGCGCCTGGCGTCTTGTCGCCCTCGCGAACTAGGTCGTCCACGGTTATGGCATGTAGTTCCCTGATCGTATGTTCTGATATTGGTAGGCCAGGCTTGATGATTTCTTCTATGTAGTTCATGGCGTTTTCAATATTAGCCACTTCGCGCAATTGGTCGCTGTCTTGCGCTGTACCCTCCACCTTGCTTTCGATGTAGTCGGCGAGAGTCGTATGGTTGCCCTCAATACGCGCTGATCCCAAACTCTCGAGCGTATGAAAAATAGCCTTGAGTTGAAAAAAAACAGAAGGTGGAGTGTCACCTTCCAGCTTTAAGCGGCGAAGGTGTTCTAGCTCACTGAGCACATCGACTAGGGGGGAGTCGAAGGAAGGGTTTAATAGTTTGAGATCGTAATGTGAAAAATCAGGCATGTGGAAATGTCTCTGATTTGTAAATGTGATATCTACAATCTATCGCACGGATCTATTGATCTTACTGGCTTTCTTTTATCTTAAGGTAAAAATTATCTTGAAAATTGAATATAGCTAAGTGAAAAGGCGCGAGGGATTTGATGCAGCTAACCGGGTTGTTGGTGATGGCTCTTCGGGCGACGGTTGCGCTGCTTGCCGGGCTGAGGTGGGCTCTGCTCAAAATAACTTGAGCAGTCAAAGGCTGGGCAGGAAATTACAGGCAACAAAAAACCCGCACTAGGCGGGTTTCTTGTGGGCTTTCAGATGCTGTTTACACCACCTGAAATCAATTAGTGGTGCCCAGAGACGGAATCGAACCGCCGACACGGGGATTTTCAATCCCCTGCTCTACCGACTGAGCTATCTGGGCAACGGGGCGTATTAGACGGATTTGACGAAGGCATGTCAAGCGAAGGTTTGAAAAATATTTAAAGATAACGGGCGCTTACGGTAAATTCGGGTGAAATCGATCAAGTTTTGATCAGTTTCACCCTTGGTCAAATTTACTCGCTAGGCGGCACGTAACCTTCGGCTTGTGCGTAATCTTCGCCGGACAGGAATTTATCCATCTCGGCTTGAAGGAATTTGCGGTCTTCGGCGTTCATCATGTTCAGGCGACGCTCGTTGATCAGCAGGGTTTGGTGTTTTTGCCACTCATCCCACGCTTGCTTGGAGACGTTATTGAAGATGTCCTCACCTTTGGCGCCTGGGTATGGCGGGCGTTCAAGGCCTGGAAGTTCTTGCTTGTGCTTGCGACACATTACGGTGCGGGTCATGACAGTTCTCCTGCATTCAAGGCATCTGCCGCGCGTTTCAATAGTTTTTTGACCGGGGCAGCAAGGCCCAGGCGCGGCGGTTGGGCGAGGTTATACCAGAGCCAGTCAGCCTCGGCCACGCTTGCCGGGGCTTTGGTGACCTTGATCAACCATGGCTCGATGGCAAGTTGGAAGTGGCTAAAGGTATGGGTGAGCTCGGTGAGTTGTTGGCGCGCGCCCATTTCCAGTTGATGACTGTTGGCGAGTAATTCTAGTTCTTGCAGCTCAGATAGCTCCGGCAAGCTCCATAAACCGCCCCAAAGCCCGCTGGACGGCCTGCGATAAAGCAGAATATCGCCGTCGGGGTTGGCCAGTATCGGCATCAATGTGCGCTTTTGCGGCAGCGCTTTACGCGGCTTGGGGATCGGATAGCGGATTTCCAGACCCAGCAGGTGCGCCTGGCAGCCCGTTTTAAGCGGGCAAAGCAGGCAGCTTGGCTTGCTGCGAGTGCAGAGCGTCGCGCCGAGGTCCATCATCGCTTGGGTGTAGTTATTCACGCGCTGTTGCGGGGTGAAGCGTTCAGCGACATCCCATAACTGCTGGGCAACTTTGGGTTCGCCGGGATAGCCCTCTTGCGCGACATAGCGGGCCAGAACGCGTTTAACGTTGCCGTCGAGAATCGGCGCGCGCAGGTTCATGCTCAAGCTGGCAATCGCGCCTGCAGTTGAGCGACCGATACCGGGCAGGGCGATCAGTGCTTCAAGGTCACGTGGAAACTCCCCACCGTGCTCGCTCATCACCAGCTTGGCGGTTTTTTGCAGGTTGCGGGCACGAGTGTAATACCCCAGCCCGGTCCATAAATGCAGCACTTCATCTTCCGCTGCCTCAGCCAAGTCACGCACCGTTGGCAGCGCATCCATAAACCGGTCGAAGTAACCCAAGACAGTGCTGACTTGAGTTTGTTGGAGCATGATTTCAGACACCCAGACGCGATAGGGAGTTATGCCCTGTTGCCAGGGAAGGTCCTTGCGACCGTGCAGGTCATACCATTGCAGAACAGCTGTTGAAAACTGCTCTGGACTCATCGCTTGAACAGGCCCTTGAGTGCATCTTTCAGTTCCGGACTGACTTTGTCACCGAGTTTTTCTTCGAGCTTCTCAGTGAGTTTTTCGCCCGCTAATTTGGCTGCAATCTTACCCAAGCCGTCTTTATCGAGACGGCAAGCTTTAGCGCCAAGTTCAAGCGGGCCACGGCAGCGAATCGGCCACTCCAGGCCGACGTAGCGTTCGTTAACCTGGCAGGCAGGGTCCGGCATTGCACGGGTGTCACCGAGCAGGGTGACGCCAATGCGATAGTCCAAGCCCAGCACACGCAGATCAAGGTCGCCATCGCCAGTTACATCCAGGCCCGGCACCTCGACCTTCAGATCGGGATTGCTGGCAACTCCATTACGGAAGGTCAGATTGCCGTGCAGGGTTTTAAAAGGAGTGTCCTTGCCACTGATTTCACGGGTCAGTTGCTTGCGATTAAGCGTGGCAATGCCTTGGCAGATTTGCTGCTCTAGGTTGGCGTCGACCAGCACGCCGTTTTCCAGAGCAAAGTTGCTGGTGCCGTTGAGTGCCTCGATCCAAGCTTTTTGACTGTTGCCATTCGTGGTCAGATTGGCTTGCAGGTCGAGCAGGCCTTTAACCGGTGCCTTGTTTTTAGCGGTAGTCAGAAATGGCTCGACTTGCAGGCGCTTGATTGTGCCTTGCAGGCTGAGCACCGGCGTAGCCGGACGCACATCTACTCGCGCCTTGGCTACAAAGCTGCCGCCACCGAGCTTGCCGCTGGCATTTTCGAGCGTCAGCAGGCCGCCCAGGCTTTTGGCCTGCAGGTCGACATCGCTGAAGTTTTGTTTGTCTGCCGTTAAATGATCAAGCTTCAACGCAACCTGCATGTCGAGTTTGCGCAGGCGCTCGATTGGTAGCACTTGGTCGGTGCTCCAGGCTTGCTGAGTTGGCGCATTAGGCAGTGCCGAAGTGCCGGCGCTGCCAGCTTTGGCGACACTTTGCTTGACCTCGGCATCTCGTGCACTGGCTTCTTTCGACTTTGGCGGCAGGTAGCGGTCTAGGTCCAGTTTGTCGCCTTTGAGTTTTACGCGCAGTGCTTGTTTGGCGAAATCATCAACCGCCAGTTCGCCGGTGAAGGTGGTGTCGTCGAGCTTGAGCGTCATTTCATTGAGTTTGATGCTGGTTGGGCTGCCGCTAAGGCGGGTTACCAGTTCAAATTTGCCCAAGGTGGTTTCGTCGTTTCTGGCAGGGAGTTTCTGGCCGATGCCTGTCAGGAACTGGTGTAGGTTAACTTCAGCAATAGACAGGCCACCACTGAGCTTGGGCTTATTGCGCAGGTCGGTAACCTCTATATCGCCAATCGCGCGCAGCTGGTTGGCAGACAACTTCAAGCTGCTCCAGCGCGCGATGTTAGCTGCCATGTCGACTGTCAATTGACCTTGCAAGGCATAGGTCAGCGTTTGGCCGTTAAGGGGTTCGCCGGATGCTTCACCGGAGATTTTTGCGTTTTCCAGTTCATAGCGTTGCAAGACCCGGTCAAAGCGCAAGTCGCCTTGCAGCTCGGTGCGGGCGCGCATCACCGGTTTGTTGATACCAAAGAAAGCGCTGAGTTTGACCGGTACGCTGGTGCCTTCCTGGATCGCGCCGGTGGTCAATTGGATGCTTTCAGCGCTGAACTGTTGGCCTTTCTGAGCGTTGTGGTAGTTAATCCGGGCGCTGTTGACGATCAAGCTATCAATATCCAGCTTGACCGGTTCACTTGTCTGGTTTGTTGCTGCCGGAGTGTTTGATTCTGGCTTGGCAGCGGAGACGTCAACTGTGTTGGCCGTCTTTCTTGGATGGCCGACGTTTTCCCAGTTGCTGTGACCTTTATCATCGATGTCGAGGTTGAGATTAAGGCCATCAACGCGGATGTCGCTCATCTGCACTTCTTTGCGCAGCAGCGGCAAGACACGCACGGATAAGCCAAGCAGGCGCAGGTCCGCAAATGGCTTGTCTGGGGTGTCGGCGCTGGCCAGGGTTGCGTCGGTCAGCTCAAGGCCTAGCCACGGGAACAGGCTCCAGCCAATATCGCCGTTGAGTGTTAACTCCAGATTGGCTTTTTCGCGGGCGAGATCGCGGATCTCGTCTTTATAGTCGTTGGGATCGAACAAGTGGGTCAGGGCAAAGCCCAGCGCCACAATGATCAGCAGCAGTCCGAGGAAGAATAAACCCAGGATTTTGCCGAGCGATTTCATGACCGATTCCTTGTATGCATTAGCTTAAATATAAACGGGTAAGTATAGCGCTGCGTGGGTTACAAATTAACGCCCGCAACGCGTTCGGCGATTGCCAGGCCGGCAGTAAGGCCCGGCGACTCAATGCCGAATAGGTTGATCAGCCCGTCCAAACCATGGTCGGCAGAGGTTTGGATGACGAAGTCGGCAGCCGGTTCCATAGGCCCAGACAGCTTTGGACGGACGCCACTGTAACCCGGCACAAGGCGAGAGCTGTCGAGTTTCGGAAAATATCGGCGGATTGCTTGGGCAAAAGGCTGTAGCAAACCGGCATCAACGCTGTAGTCAACATGCTCAACGTAGCGAGTGTCAGGGCCAAAACGTAGCTGGCCAGCGAGGTCCAGAGTGGCATGAATGCCCAGCCCGGTTGCATTGGCTTCGGGCATTGGGTAGATCAAGCGGCTAAACGGCGAGCGGCCGCTGTAGCCGAAATAGCGACCTTGGCACAGGTGTAGCTTCGGAATCAAACCAGCACTAAGGCCAATTGTGTTTTGTGCTAGTTGCTGGGCAAACAGGCCACCGGCGTTTATCACCTGCTGAGCCTTGAGGCTGAAGGGTTCGCCGCAGCTCACACCACGCACAATCCAGCCGCTGGCCGTGGGTTCGAGTTGCTCAATGCGCGTGTCGAGTACCAATTGCGCGCCATTGCGTTCAGCGCTGGCGAGTAGCGATTGCAAATATACATGGCTGTCGATAATGCCGGTGCTCGGCGACAACAACGCCTCAACGCCGCGCACGGCGGGTTCGAGACTGTGCAGTTGTTGCTGGCTGATGGCTTGCAGGTCATTCACGTCACAGGCGCTGGCATTCTCGGCGATGGCTGTGAGCTGGCTGCGCTCGTCATCGTTGACTGCGACCAAAAGCTTGCCGATGCGCTTATGTGGCACCTGATATTTCGCACACCAAGCGTAAAGTCGTTCGCGGCCCTCCAGGCATAACTGCGCTTTGAGCGAGTTTGCGGCGTAATAAATGCCTGCGTGAATGACCTCGGAATTGCGACTCGATGTATGGCTGCCGATGAGTCTTTCACGTTCGACAATCAGGGTGCTTTCACCGGGCTTGGCGAGGCGGGCTGCGCAGGCAAGGCCAAGGGCCCCGGCGCCGATGATCAAGCGGTCAATTGTGTCCATGGTGGTTCGTCTAAGTCTGCGGAACTGTTACAACGATAGTGCCGCAAACCACGAATGGATGGCAGCGATGCGTCTGGTTAGTGCCTGTCGATCGCTTCTTATTATGTCGTGCTCAGTTGCTGGCAAGGGCTGCGGAAGTCGGTGCAGGCACCTTGTTCTGAGAAATTTCTTACTAATGGTGATTTACGGGAGCCTGCATTGGTTATCCCCGGTAGCCGCTGCGCATAAGGCTGCCTATAATGGCTACCCTTTTGCACAACGATTGAGTGGAGCAGGTGATGGCCGAACGTACGGCATTCGTCGAGCGCAACACACTGGAGACCCAAATCAAGGTCTCGATCAACCTAGATGGTACTGGCAAGGCGCGATTCGACATCGGCGTGCCATTTCTTGAGCACATGCTTGACCAGATCGCCCGCCACGGCCTGATTGATCTCGATATCGAGTGTAAAGGCGACCTGCACATTGACGATCACCACACAGTCGAAGATGTCGGTATTACCCTCGGTCAGGCCTTCACTAAAGCCATTGGCGACAAAAAGGGCATGACCCGTTACGGCCACTCTTATGTGCCGTTGGATGAAGCGCTGTCGCGAGTGGTCATCGACTTCTCGGGTCGTCCCGGCTTGCAGATGCATGTGCCGTTCACCCGTGCGGTCGTTGGTGGCTTTGACGTTGACCTGTTTCAGGAGTTTTTCCAGGGCTTCGTCAACCATGCACTGGTGAGCCTGCATATCGACAATCTGCGCGGCACCAATACGCATCACCAGATCGAAACCGTGTTCAAGGCTTTCGGCCGCGCGTTGCGCATGGCGGTTGAGCTTGATCCGCGTATGGCCGGGCAGATGCCGTCAACCAAGGGCGTGCTCTGATGCAGACAGTTGCCGTGATCGACTACGGTATGGGCAACCTGCACTCGGTGTCCAAGGCGCTTGAGCACGTTGGTGCAGGCCGCGTGCTGGTGACCAGCGACGCTCAGGTGATTCGCGAAGCTGATCGCGTGGTATTCCCGGGTGTCGGCGCGATTCGCGACTGCATGGCTGAAATCCGCCGTTTGGGTTTTGACCAGCTAGTGCGTGAAGTCAGTCAGGATCGCCCGTTCCTTGGCATCTGCGTGGGTATGCAGGCGTTGATGGATCGCAGCGAAGAGAATGGCGGCATAGATTGCATTGGCCAGTTTCCGGGCTCTGTGCGCTTCTTTGGCAAAGGCCAGGTTGAAGATGGCGAGGCGCTGAAAGTCCCGCACATGGGTTGGAATGAAGTCGCGCAAACGGTCAAGCACCCGCTGTGGCACAACATTCCGGATATGGCGCGTTTTTACTTTGTGCACAGCTATTACATTGAAGCAGGCAACCCAAAACAGGTGGTTGGTCGCGGGCATTACGGCAACGATTTTGCCGCAGCGCTGGCTGATGGCTCGCGCTTTGCCGTGCAGTTCCATCCGGAGAAAAGCCACACCCATGGCCTGCAATTGCTGCAGAACTTTGCTGCGTGGGACGGTCGCTGGTAAATGGCTCGGGGCAAGGATAAAAGCCGCTTCCTGAGCCTCGAACCGGCTCAGGAAGCGGCTGCGGTTGCCAGCTTGCAGAAGTTTCTCGACCAGCGTTTCGAGCTTGAGCTGGGCTCGTTTGAAGTGCAGGAGATTCTCGAGTTGTTTAACCGCGAGATCGCGCCGCTTTACTACAACAAAGCTGTTGATGATGTGCAAACCGTGCTTAGAGACCGGTTTGAGAGCATCGAAAGCGACTTGTGGGCACTCGAAAAAAGTTAACGAACCGCTGAAACGCCTCGCGCCAGCTTGAGGCATTCAACGGCTTTCTTGGATTAATGATAAGACTTGAATAGGTTCAACCGATGCTGATTATCCCCGCGATCGACCTCAAAGACGGCGCCTGCGTGCGTCTTCGTCAAGGCCGTATGGAAGATTCAACGGTGTTCTCTGATGACCCGGTGAGCATGGCTGCAAAGTGGGTAGAGGGTGGCTGCCGCCGCTTGCATCTGGTCGATCTGAATGGCGCGTTCGAAGGCCAGCCGGTCAATGGCGATGTGGTCACCGCAATCGCCAAGCGCTATCCAAATCTGCCGATCCAGATTGGCGGCGGTATTCGCTCGCTGGAAACCATCGAGCACTACGTTAAAGCGGGCGTCAGCTACGTGATCATCGGCACCAAGGCGGTCAAGCAGCCAGAGTTTGTGGCAGAGGCCTGCAAAGCCTTTCCGGGCAAGGTCATTGTCGGCCTGGATGCTAAAGACGGTTTCGTCGCCACCGATGGCTGGGCTGAAGTCAGCAGCGTCCAGGTTATTGACCTGGCCAAGCGCTTTGAAGCCGACGGCGTTTCGGCCATCGTTTATACCGACATTGCCAAAGACGGCATGATGCAAGGTTGCAACGTACCCTTCACTGCGGCGTTGGCGGCAGCGACTTCGATTCCGGTCATTGCCTCTGGCGGTATCCACAATCTGGGTGACATTAAATCCCTGCTGGCCGCTAAAGCTCCTGGCATCATTGGGGCAATCACCGGTCGGGCGATTTACGAAGGCACCTTGGATGTTGCTGAAGCCCAGGCATTTTGCGACAGCTGCACGGGTTGACCGACTTGCTTCAGTAGGTGGGTAACTCCTGCGTTGCCTACCCTTAACAGGACTCCATCATGGCACTGGCAAAACGTATTATTCCCTGCCTCGACGTCGACAATGGCCGCGTGGTTAAAGGCGTTAAATTCGAGAACATCCGCGATGCCGGTGATCCGGTAGAAATTGCCCGTCGTTACGATGAGCAGGGTGCTGACGAGATTACCTTTCTCGATATCACTGCAAGCGTTGATGGCCGCGACACCACTTTGCATACCGTTGAACGCATGGCCAGCCAAGTGTTTATCCCGCTGACCGTTGGTGGCGGAGTGCGTACGGTGATGGATATTCGTAACCTGCTCAATGCCGGCGCTGACAAAGTCTCGATCAACACTGCTGCGGTGTTTAATCCCGAGTTTGTGGGTGAGGCTGCGCAGCGCTTTGGCTCGCAGTGCATTGTTGTCGCGATTGACGCCAAGAGGGTGTCTGGTCCGGGCGAAACACCGCGCTGGGAAATTTTTACTCATGGCGGGCGCAAGCCAACTGGGCTGGATGCGGTGCTGTGGGCGAAAAAGATGGAAGAGCTCGGCGCTGGCGAAATTCTGCTGACCAGCATGGATCAAGACGGCATGAAGAGCGGTTTTGATTTGGGTGTTACCCGCGCTATCAGCGAGAGCGTCGGGATTCCGGTTATCGCTTCAGGTGGCGTGGGTAATCTTGAGCATTTAGCTGACGGGATTATTGAGGGCAAGGCTGCTGCGGTTCTTGCTGCCAGTATTTTTCACTTCGGTGAATACACCGTGCCTGAGGCTAAGGCTTACATGGCCAGTCGCGGCATTGTTGTGCGTTAGTGTTCTTAATGCTCTATCTCGGGTCACGGGGAGGTGACCTGAGTCGCAGCTATACACATCCAATTTTTGTCTGCATTAAAACAGGGCTAGTCTAGGCCGCCTAAAACTATAAGTTCTGAATTAGGGTTGTGATTGATGTTGAAGCGTCTGTTGTTGGCAAGTGCTGGGGCACTGCTATTGATGTCTGGGGCGGCGCGAGCCGAGATTGATGAAAACTACCGCATGGTCTTACTGACCGAAAACTTCCCGCCATACAACATGGCAATCAACGGTAAAAATTTCGCCCAGGAAGATAACCTCGACGGCATTGCCGTGGATATCGTGCGTGAAATGTTCAAGCGTGCAGGTATTCAATACAGCATGACGCTGCGTTTCCCCTGGGACCGTATCTACAAATTGGCGCTAGAGAAGCCGAACTACGGCGTATTCGTGACTGCGCGCTTGCCTGAGCGTGAGAAGCTGTTCAAGTGGGTCGGGCCAATCGGTCCCGATGATTGGGTTCTCTTGGGACGCGGCGATAGCAGCATCACGGTCAAAAATCTTGAAGAAGCCAAGCAGTACAAAATTGGCGCGTATAAGGGTGATGCGATTGCCCAGCACCTGGAGGAACAGGGGTTGTCTCCAGCCACTGCATTGCGCGATCAGCTCAATGCTACTAAGTTGATGGCTGGGCAGATTGACCTCTGGGCGACCGGCGACCCAGCCGGGCGTTACCTAGCGAAACAAGAAGGCATTTCCGGTTTGAAGACAATCTTGCGTTTCGACACTGCCGAGCTTTATCTGGCGCTCAATAAGGAGGTGCCGGACGAGGTGGTACAGAAGCTGCAGGCTGAGTTGGACAAGATGCGCAAAGAGGGCTTTGTCGACGACACCCTCAACAGCTATCTGTAATACCAAACGGGCCTTTTAAGGCCCGTTTGTTTAAGGGGGTATGAGGGTTGCGCCGCAGCCCTGCGGGCAGGCGTTGCTAGCCAATAATCACAATACATAAGGGCGGGGTAAGCAAAATGCTGAAGAAAGTGAAGAACGGTCTGTTGATCGGGCTGGCGCTGATGGCAAGCGCGGCACATGCAGAGTTACCAGAAGACTACAAGGTCGTGTTACTGACTGAGAACTTCCCACCCTTTAATATGGCGGTGGACGATAAAAACTTTGCTCGCGATGATGGGATCGACGGCATTAGCGCTGACATCGTGCGGGAGATGTTCAAGCGTGCAGGGATTAAGTACACGCTGACGCTACGCTTTCCATGGGATCGTTTGTACCGTCTGACTTTGGATAAACCTAGCTACGGTCTATTCTCGACCACTTACACTGAAGAACGTAAACCACTGTTCAAGTGGGTCGGGCCATTGGCTAAAACCGGTTGGGTATTGCTGGCAGCGCCCGGCAATGACATCAAGGTTGCCAATCTCAAGGACTCGGCGCAGTACAACGTCGGTGCATACAAAAACGACGCAGTGAGTCAGGCGTTGGAGAGTCAAGGGCTCAAGCCAATCAATGCCTTGCGAGATCAGGAAAACGTCAAGAAGTTGATCTCCGGCAAGATTGACCTCTGGGCAACGACCGATCCTGTTGGTCGCTATCTCGCCAAGCAAGAAGGTGTTAGTGGGCTTAATACAGTGCTGCGCTTCAAGGAAGCTGAGCTGTATCTGGCATTGAATAAAGACACTCCGGATGAAGTCGTGCAGCGTCTGCAGAAAGCACTGGATGAGTTGCGCGCCGAAGGCTTCATTGATGATATGACCAACAGTTACCTATAACTGCGCACAATAAAAAACCGGTCTGGCGATAAGTCAGACCGGTTTTTTGTGGGCGCCGTTTAAGCCAGTAACTCATATACACCCTGCCAAGCGGCCATCGTCCAGTAGCGTGCGACAACGCGAAGCTTGTCCACCAAGGTTCAAACGGCAACGCGTTTGTCCTTGGTGTTCGAGGCGCGCTTAGTTACGGGTGATGTTCAGGCCTTTAAGCAGGCTCAATGCTTGGCTCAACTGGAAGTCATCATCCTGTGGCCGAGCTTGAGCTGCTTTAGCGCTGCTGCTTGGTTTGTCAGCGCCGCCGTTACCGTTGCCCAGGTGGCCTTGCAGATCTGCCTCTTTATAGTTGAGGCTGGATGCCGGGCCTTCGCGGGTGAGCTTGGCGCGATTGACTTCAATGTCCGGGACAATGCCCTGTGCCTGAATCGAGCGGCCGTTGGGGGTGAAGTAAAGCGCGGTTGTCAGTTTCAAGGCACGGTCGCTGTTGAGGGGTAATACAGTCTGGACTGAACCTTTACCGAAGCTGTCGGTACCCATCAGCACACCACGCTTATGATCTTGCAAGGCGCCGGCAACAATTTCAGACGCTGAAGCACTGCCGCCGTTGATCAATACCACCAGCGGTACACCTTCACTGGCGTCAGCGGGATCTGCGGAAAAACGCAGCTCAGAATTGGCGATGCGACCTTTTGTGTAAACGATCAAACCCTTCTTGAGGAAGTGGTCGGTTACTTCAACCGCCGCCTGTAACACCCCGCCAGGGTTGTTACGCAGGTCGAGAATCAGGCCGTTGAGCTTATTGCCATTGTCTTTGCGCAGTTTGTTCAGGGCTTTGCCGACTTCTTCACCGGTGTTGACCTGGAACTGAGAGATGCGAATGTAGCCGTAGCCAGTCTCCAGCATTTGGCTCTTGACGCTTTTCACCTTGATAGCAGCGCGTACCAACTCAACAACGAAGGGTTTGCCGCCGTCACGGACGATCGTCAATTTGATTTTACTACCAGCTTTGCCGCGCATTTTGTCGACAGCATCGAGCATCGACAGGCCTTTGGTTGGCTGGTCGTCTATTTTGATAATCAGGTCGCCCGGTTGAATGCCCGCCTTTGATGCTGGAGTGTCATCAATCGGCGAGACAACTTTAACGAAGCCATCTTCCATGCCCACTTCAATGCCGAGCCCGCCGAATTCGCCGCTGGTGCTTTCCTGCAGCTCTGCGAAATCGTCTGGTTCCAAGTAAGCAGAGTGCGGATCAAGATTGCTGATCATGCCTTTGATGGCATTTTCCAGCAGCTCTTTATCAGTGACCGGCTCAACATATGAGCTCTTGATACGGTCCATCACCTCAACAAAGGTGCGCAGCTCATCAAGCGGCAAAGGCGCCTTGTCACTGGCTGGTACTGTTGCTGGAGCGATGATCTCTGCTGCATGAGACAGTGACACGCCACTGAGCAGGGCGATCGCTAAAGCCAGAGAGGTAAGGCGGGGCAAGTGCGGCATGTCAAACAAACTCCTACGAAATAAATAAGCGCTTATCCTTGCGCGCGGCACCATTGTGCCGGGTCGCTTGGGCGACCCTTTTGGCGGATTGCAAAATACAATGCAGGCGTATTCTGCCCGCCACTGGTACCCACTGTTGCAATTGGATCGCCAGCTTTAACCACTTCCCCCGCATCTTTGAGCAGGCTCTGGTTGTGCCCATACAGGCTCAAAAAACCATTGCCGTGATCGAGAATGACTAGAAGTCCAGCTCCGCGCAACCAGTCTGCAAAAACTACTCGACCACCATGTACAGCTCGTACCTGGCTGCCAGCGGTTGCACTGATTAGTACGCCATCCCATTTGGTTCGAGCATCTCCACCGCGCGGGGTTCCGTATCGTGCTAGTAAACGGCCATTAACTGGCCAAGGTAGCTTGCCGCGAGCGTTAGCGAATTTACCGCCGTAGACTGCGCCAGCGCTGACAATTGGTCCGCTAGCGTTGGCGGCCGGTGAGCCTGAAGAACTGTTCTGCTGTTTTGCCTGATTGGCAGCGGCCAATGCTCTTTGTCGTGCTGCTTCGGCTTCACGGGCCTGCCTTGCGAGGGTTTCATCGATAGTCTTGATGACTTTGGCCAGTTGCGCTTGGTCGCGCTGACGGGCTTTGAGCTTTTTGTCGCGCGCTGAGTAGTCGTTGTTCAGTTTGGCCAGAGCAACCTGACGTTGCTTGCGCACCTGAGCAAGCTTTTCAGTCTGGGTGTCGAGGGTGTTTTTTTGCTCAAGTAACTGGTGTTGCTGGGCAGTGATGTCATTTTCGACGTTAGCCAATTGGCGCAGGGTTTCGTTGAAGGTATTCAACTGTTCCATGCGCGCCTTACTGACATAGTCGTAATAAGTCATGGTGCGCGAGAATTTCTCGGGGTTTTGCTGGTTGAGCAACAGCTTGATGTACTCCTGGCGACCGCTTTGGTAGGCCGCTCTGGCTTGAATCCCGATCAGGCGTTGCTGTTCAATTCGTGCGCTCTGGAGTTTTTTTTTCTCTGTTTCGAGGCGTTTGATCTCTTCTGCACCGTCGTTGAGCTGTTCTTGCAGGCCTTTAACCTGCTTTTCCAGCTCGCCCATCTCGGTTTCCGTCTGTTTTAGCGACTTCTGTACGCCAGACTTTTCCTGCTGGATTTTTTGCAGCAGTTTTTTCAGCTCGACGACATCTGACTGGGCGGCATTAAGTTTTTTTTGCGCGTCAGCTTTCTCGTCTGCGAATGCAGGGGAGAGTAAGCACGTCATCAATATCAGAATTAGGGCGCGAAACATGGGGCGGGGCATACCTGTGCGTAAAGTGGCTCTAGTATGCCCGTGGTCTGGAGCAAAAAAAATGCCCCAGACCAGCGGGCTGAGGCATTTGTGGATTTTATCGACCAATCCTCACTTATCGAAGGTGAGAATGCTGGTGCCGGTCATCTCGCCTGGCACCGGCAAACCCAGTAACGTGAGCATGGTTGGGGCGATATCTGCCAGTACGGCGCCATCACGTACTTGGGTATTGCGTTTGCCAACATAGATAAATGGCACCGGTTCACAGGTATGTGCTGTGTGCGCTTGGCCAGTGCATTCATCCTCCATTTGCTCAACGTTGCCGTGGTCGGCGGTGATCAGCGCTTCGCCACCGACTTTATCGAGCGCGCTGACAATGCGTCCGACACAGCCGTCCAGGCACTCGACGGCAGCTACAGCGGCGGCAAATACGCCGGTATGGCCGACCATGTCGCCATTTGCATAGTTGACCACAATCACGTCGTAGCGCTGGTTTTCGATGGCGTCGACGATTTTATCAGTGACTTCCGGGGCGCTCATTTGCGGTTGCAAATCGTAGGTGGCGACATTCGGCGATGGAATCAGGATGCGTTCTTCACCAGCAAATGGCTCTTCACGGCCGCCGGAAAAGAAGAAGGTCACATGGGCGTATTTTTCGGTTTCGGCGATGCGCAGCTGGGTCTTACCGTTGTTGGCCAGATACTCGCCGAGCACATTGGTCAATGGCGTTGGTTTGAATGCGCTCGGTGTATCGATGCTGGCCGCGTACTGGGTGAGCATGATGAAACCCGCGAGCTGGGGAGCGCGGGCGCGGCTGAACTCGCTGAAGTCTGGTTCGACGAAGCTGCGCGTCAGCTCACGTGCACGGTCTGCGCGAAAGTTCATGAAAATAACCGCGTCACCGTCTGCAACCGATACCGCATCGCCAATAGTGGTGGCTTTAACGAACTCATCGCTTTCGCCACGGGTATATGCCGCTTCAAGGCCCGCGCTAGCGTTTGCTGCGTTGAACTGGCCCTGACCATTGACGATCAGGTTATAGGCTTGCTCGACACGGTCCCAACGATTGTCGCGGTCCATGGCGAAGTAACGCCCAATGATGCTGGCGATGCGGCCTTTGCCGAGCTTGGCGAAGGTGCTGTCGAGTAGATCGATCGATGTTTGCGCGCTCTTTGGCGGCGTATCGCGACCATCAAGAAAAGCATGCAGATAAATTTTTTCAGCGCCGCGCTTTACCGCCAATTCAACCATGGCGGCAATGTGATCTTGGTGGCTATGTACGCCGCCGTCGGACAGCAGGCCGAGAATATGCACGGCTTTAGCGTTACTCACCGCGTCATCAACTGCTTGGTTGATGACTGCGTTGTCGAAAAACTCGCCATCACGAATGGCTTTGGTCACGCGGGTAAAGTCTTGGTACACCACCCGGCCAGCGCCGAGGTTCATGTGGCCTACTTCTGAATTGCCCATTTGACCGTCTGGCAGGCCAACGTCCATGCCGCTGCCGGAGATCAATCCGTGCGGTTGTGTCGCACGCAAGTGATCGTAGACCGGCGTATTGGCGGCAAAAATGGCGTTGTGTTCGGGGCTGTCACTGTGCCCGAAACCATCAAGAATGATCAGTACCAAAGGTTTTGGCGTGGCGCTCATAAAGCTGGCTCACTCTGCTGTAGGCATAAAGATTGACCATTTTAAGGCCTAGCGGCTATCAAGTCACCGCTGGACGGGGTTTGGCCGACTTGTGGGGCTGTGTATACTGGCCGGCATTTTACCGTCCTGGAATTTCCTGATGCTTGCCAACGCCATTGAATTTGTCACTAACCACTATTTGCTTGTCGGCACTTTCGTAATCCTGCTTGTGTTGTTGCTGGTTACTGAACTGCAAAAGGGCGGCAAGAGCTTGAGCAGCCGTGAGCTGACCGCGTTGCTTAATAGCGAGCAAGGCGTCGCACTGGATGTGCGCTCGCAAAAAGACTTCTCTGCCGGCCATATTGTTGGTGCGCTGCACATTCCTTACGACAAGATCGCAACTCGTATGGCTGAACTAGAAAAACACAAGGCTAAAACCATTGTTGTGATTGATGCTGCCGGCCAACATGCCGGTACAGCTGCGCGTGATCTGCAAAAGGCGGGCTTCACCGCAGCAAAACTGTCGGGTGGGATGTCCACTTGGCGCGGTGATAACTTACCTGTGGTGAAGTGAAATGGAAGTCGTAATCTACTCAAGTGACTATTGCCCCTACTGCATGCGTGCCAAGCAATTGCTGGCGAACAAAGGGGTGGCATTCACTGAAATGCGCGTCGATGGTAATTCTGCACTGCGTGCAGAAATGACGCGCAAAGCAGGTAGAACCTCGGTTCCACAGATTTGGATCGGCGAAACCCATGTGGGCGGTAGCGACGAACTTTATGCCTTGGAGCGCGCCGGCAAGCTCGACGCCTTGCTCAAGGCATAACGGTTAGACTTTAAATTCTGCTTTAACTAATAAGAAGGCATTGGTATGACTGAACAAGCAAACAATGGTGCGGGCGCAACTGAAGAACAAACTCCACAGTTCTCGCTGCAGCGTATCTACGTACGTGACCTTTCCTTCGAAGCACCGAAAAGCCCAGAGATTTTCCGTAAGGAATGGACGCCTACGGTAGAGATGGATCTGAACACTCGACAGAAGCCTCTGGACGGTGACTTCCATGAAATCGTGCTGACTTTGTCTGTGACCGTTAAGAACGGTGACGAAGTTGCCTTCATTGCTGAAGTTCAGCAGGCGGGTATCTTCCTGATCAAAGGTCTGGATGGCGCATCGATGAGCCACACCCTTGGCGCTTTCTGCCCAAATATTCTGTTCCCATACGCCCGCGAAACCCTGGACAGCTTGGTTGTCCGCGGCTCGTTCCCTGCGTTGATGCTGGCGCCTGTGAACTTCGACGCACTGTATGCCCAAGAGCTACAGCGTCTGCAGCAAGCGGCACCAGAAACCACAGCTTAATAAGGCATTGGCCTAGGTTGAGTTGCTCATAAAAAACGCCCCTCGGGGCGTTTTTTATGTCTGCAGATTAATTGTCGGGCTTGGCCTGGTTCGTTGGCGGCATGGCAAAGCCTTGCTGGCGCCATGCCTCGTAAACCGCAACGGCTACTGTATTCGACAGGTTCAGGCTGCGACAGCCTTCACGCATCGGCAAGCGCACACACTGCTCAACGGGCAGCGCGTCACGCACATCCTGCGGCAAGCCGCGACTTTCCGGGCCGAATAGAAATGCATCACCGGCCCGATAACTCACTTCATGGAAGCCTTGTGTGCCTTTGGTGGTAAAAGCGAATACCCGTGGCTGGCCGAGGCTGGCCAGACAGCTTTCAAGGTTTGAGTGGCGCTGCAGCGTGGCGTACTCGTGGTAATCCAACCCTGCGCGGCGCAGGCGTTTATCATCCAACTCGAAGCCGATTGGCTCGATTAAATGCAGGCTGCATCCGCTATTGGCGCAGAGCCTGATAATGTTGCCGGTATTGGGTGGTATTTCTGGTTGAAAAAGGATGACGTGAAACATGCGCGGCTCCGAGCGTGAAGGCGGGCAGTATTCTACTCCCGATATGGGTGATCGGCCTCGTCCTTGGTTGCGAGTGATTGGCTCGTTAGCCATTTTTGGCTTTTTAATCGGTTTAATGTTTGGTGATTTGTTTCGCCCGGATGCGCTGCGTCTTGATCGAGTCGAGGTGCACCAAGCTGGGTTGCAACTGTGGTTTAACGAGCAACCAACCCCACAAAGCGGCGAGTACAACGGCGCTTATGTGCTGCGTTTGCGAACACTGGGACGCGAGCAACAAGGCCAGCTACAGCTCAATGGACGAGCGGTTAACTGGCGGTTGCAAAGAGATGAGCGGGATATGGTGCTGACCCTCATTGCGGCCCGTCCTCTGCGTGGCGAATGGCAGGCTGTCCAGGTAGACGGGCAATGGCGGTTAAGAGTTAGTTTGCTCGAGAAATAAATCCATTCGACTGCGTGCGAGGCTTCCTACGGAGATACAGGACAGGAGTGCCGGTTTGCCCGCTAAACAAATTGTATGCTTAACTTAAGATAGGCATCATCGGATCAGATGCTAGTAGCTGCATTTCTTGCAAAATACTCTTAAGGACGAGATCGCATGAAAAAATTAATGTGTTGTTTATTATTTGCCTGTTCGCTCCCGGCATTCGCCAGTGAGATAACAGGCGGCGTCTATGTCGCGACCAATAATGGAGATGAGAACTCAGTTGTTGGTTACAAGCAATTTGCTGACGGGACACTAGCGCAAGTCGGTGAGTACAAAACTGGTGGCAAGGGCACGGGTTTTGTTGAGCTGTTTGGTCTTCCCTACGATCCTACAACTGGCCACACCTTTACTGATGGTATTGACCCACTAGCCGCAGCCTATGGCCTATGGCGCTCTGCGGATAACAAGAATGTTCTGGTTGTAAACGCAGGTAATGGCACGGTTTCGTCTCTACGTGTCCAAGACGATCTGTCTCTGAAGCTGACCAACGTCGTCAAGGCTGGTGATATCAAGCCAAACGGCATTGCGACCTATAAGAACCTTGTCTACGTCGTTAGTATGGGCAAGAAGATCGAAGACCCTAGCGAAGGCAATATCAAGGGTTACACCATTGACGACAATGGTTTTCTTAAAGAAATTCCCAACTCCATTCGCCCGCTTACTGGGCGCCCGGCAAGTGTTGAGTTCACAGATAACGGCAAGTTCCTAATCGTGGTTGAGATCACCACTGGCGTTACTCACTCCTATGCTGTTGACGACAATGGTTTGCTGTCTGAAAAGCCGGTATCAAGCATCGATTCGCCGCAGGCCTCGAAAGACCGTTTCTTCGCTTTGCCGATCGGCACGAAAATCGTAAAAGGTGAAGGCGACAATTACACACTTCTGGTGACTGAAACCCGCTTTATCACTAGTGATCACAAGTTTCATAACTCATCTGCCGAGCATAAAAAGAAGTACCCTTTCCTGCACTTGTTTGAAGGGCAGTCAGGTTCTGTTACTTCATACAATATCGACAAAAACGGCAAGCTTAGCGTCATTTCCCCTGACGTTATTGCTGGGAAAGGCTACTGGGGCGGCCAGCAGGCAGTTTGCTGGGTGACTATTTCGCCTGATGGCAAATACGCTTGGACGACCAATCCTTTGACGTCGAGCATTTCTACCTACGAAATCAATAAAGACGGCAGTATCAAACTCAAGCAAGAGATCGCGTATCAAGACAGTAAGTACGATGAGTACTTCCTCGATATGGATCTGAGTGCAGACGGTAACTATGTAAACGTTATCAGCGGCAACACGGGTAAGACCTGGGTGTTCAAAATCAACCAGGAGACGGGTGAGCTGACAGTTGTTGATGGTTATCCTGGCAGCGCTCTGACCCACTCTTATGGAGTCGTGACCGTTCCTTACAAGAGCAAATAAGCTCAGCGGCAAAAAGACAAAAAGCCCGGTCCATGCAATGCATGGCTGGGCTTTTGTCTATTCAGGGCGAAACAAACCTAATAAAAGAGGGGAATCCCCGGCCTGCCTGTACCAAGGCCCCCGAAACTGGAGTTGCTTAGGTATATGCAGTCAGTGTGCCAACTTTTGTATTGCGCCTTGATGTCAGTGAAACCGGGCTGTTTGCGCCCCAGAAAGCTGATTGACGCGGACTTTGAACCCCAAAAAGTGTCTCTCATGAGTGCATATGCACGATTTGAGCGCCGTTTTTGGGCACTGCTTATTCAGTGCTGTAATCGGTGATAGAGGGTTTATTGCGAAAGCTGCTTAGCTGACGTCATTAACCAGCCGCTGCCAATTGATTGCTTAGCCATGCTCTGGAATATCCGGCTCTACAAGTCGAGCTAGCTGTTCGAGAGACTCTTGCCAGCCCAGGTAGCACATTTCTTCTGGAATCACAGAAGGAATGCCCTCTTGAACAATGTTGACGTCGGTTCCGCAGGAAACGGCTTTTAGATCAATCGATACTGTCATTTCACCGGGCAGGTGTTTGCTGTCAAAGCGGTCTATATGTTGAATTCGCTTGTGAGGGACTAACTCAACGTATTCAGCGCTAAAAGAATGGCTGCTTGCACTGCCGAAGTTGGTGAAGGACATCTGGTAGCCACCACCAACGCGAACATCCATTTTGTGGATCGTCCCGATGAACCCATACGGAGGTAGCCAGCGCTCCAAAGCGCCTTTATCGGTAAAGGCTTTATAAATGCGCTCTGGCGGTGCCCGTAGCACACGGTGTAGTTGGACTGTACCAGTCTTGTCAGGCATCACATTCTCCTGCGAGTAGGTCAAGTGCACGCAGCCGCCAGTGGCGGTCCGCACCAAACCTATCCAGCTTAGTTCAAACGCTGGCACTCTCAATAAGCGTGCTTATGTCTATGTCCTGTGCATAAAAAAACGGGCCTTGATTCAAGGCCCGTTTTTCATGTTGCTTATACGCTTACAGCAAACTCAGTTGTCATCGCCGTCGCCGTCGTCGTCATCGCCGCCATCGATGTTCATGCCCAACTCTTTGATCTTGCGGGTGAGGGTGTTGCGGCCCCAGCCAAGCAGGATCGAGGCATCACGGCGCCGACCGGCGGTGTGCTTGAGGGCTGTTTCAATCATGATCCGCTCAAATGCGGGTACAGCACTGTCGAGCAGGTTTGACTGGCCGCGGGCCAGTGACTGGTCGGCCCATTGGCGCAGCGCCTGTTCCCAGTTGCTGACCGGCGTGCTGTCTTGTGGTTGCGAAAGCAGCTCAGGTGGCAAGTCATCGATATGCACTTCACGGCCAGAGGCCATGACGGTGATCCAACGGCAGGTGTTTTCCAGCTGACGCACATTGCCCGGCCACTGCAATTGTTGCAGGTAATCTTCGGTTTCACTTTTCAGTAGCTTGGGTTCGACCGACAGCTCAAGTGCGGCGCGGCTGAGGAAGTGCCGGGCCAAGGTTGGAATGTCTTCACGGCGGTCTGACAAGCGCGGAATGTGGATGCGAATAACGTTGAGGCGATGGAACAGGTCTTCACGGAATTTGCCTGCGTGCACCAGACTTTCAAGATTCTGGTGAGTGGCGGCAATAATCCGCACATCAACCTTGACTGGAGTGTGGCCACCCACGCGGTAGAACTCGCCATCAGCTAGTACCCGGAGCAGACGAGTCTGGGTGTCGGCGGGCATGTCGCCGATTTCATCGAGAAACAGAGTGCCGCCATCTGCTTGCTCGAAGCGACCGCGACGCTGATTGGCTGCTCCGGTGAACGCGCCTTTTTCATGACCGAAGAGTTCGGACTCCATCAGGTCTTTAGGAATTGCCGCCATGTTCAGCGCAATAAAGGGAGACGCGGCGCGAGGGCTGTGGCGATGCAGGGCGTGGGCAACCAGTTCCTTACCCGTACCTGACTCACCGTTGATCAGAACCGTGATATTGGAGTGCGACAGGCGACCGATGGCGCGAAACACCTCCTGCATCGCTGGCGCTTCACCGATGATTTCTGGTGTTTGTGTTTCAGCAACTGGAACCCTGAGGTTTTGCTGTTCTTGCGCATGCTGGTTGGCACGCTTGACCAGTGAAATGGCCTCGTCGACGTCAAACGGCTTGGGCAAATATTCGAATGCGCCACCTTGATAAGAGGCTACTGCACTGTCGAGATCCGAGTGTGCCGTCATGATAATGACCGGAAGGCGCGGATGCAGGTCTTGAATGCGGGCAAGCAGGTCGAGACCGCTAACGCCCGGCATGCGAATATCGGAAATAATCACATCAGGCTGTTGGCGCGTCAGCCGGGTCAGCAAACCATCAGCGTTATCGAAGGTTTGAGTGATCATCCCTTCTTGTTGCAAGGCTTTTTCAAGCACCCAGCGGATAGAACGGTCATCGTCGACAATCCAGACGGTTTCACTACGGCTCATGGCTGAGTTGCTCCTTGTTCCAGCGGCAGAAAGATGGTGAATACGGTGTGGCCCGGATGGCTTTCGCATTCGATCAGCCCCTGATGCTGACTAATAATATTCTGCGTGATTGCAAGGCCAAGTCCGGTGCCGTCGGCACGGCCACTGACCATTGGGAAGAAAATGGTTTCTTGCAGTTCTGGAGGGATGCCGGGGCCGTTGTCGATAATTTCAATCTTGGTCACCAGGCGATGGCGAACATGACCAATGGTGAACTGGCGCAAAGCCCGAGTGCGCAGGGTAATGCGACCCAAACGCATGTCACTCAATGGGCTCAGCGCCTGCATGGCGTTGCGCACGATATTGAGCATGGCCTGGATCATTTGTTCGCGGTCGATAAGTACATCCGGGATGCTCGGATCGTAGTCACGCACCAAGGTGATGCAGCCTTGGCTTTCGGCCTCAACCAGGCTGCTGACGCGCTCGAGCACTTCATGCACGTTGGTCATCGATAGCGACGGCAGCTTGTTTGAGCCAAGCATGCGGTCAACCAAGTTGCGCAAGCGGTCGGCCTCTTCAATGATTACGTTGGTGTAGTCCTTGAGGTTTTCCTCTGGGAGTTCGCGGGCTAGCAGTTGCGCCGCGCCGCGGATGCCACCTAACGGATTTTTAATCTCATGAGCCAGGCCGCGCACTAATAGCTTGGTGGTTTCTTGTTTTGAAAGCTGTGCTTCTTCTTTGGTGATGCGCAGCATGCGATCGCGCGGGAAGACTTCGAGCAGAAGCAAGGTTTTGCCGCGACTAATCACTGGCGTAACTGCATAGTCTACGGTGAGAGTTTGCCCGCTCACCGAGGTCAGCACCGCTTCACGTTTATTGAATGGATGGGCTTCATCGACTGCTTGGCGCAATGAGCTTAGTGCTTCGGCGGACTCAGTGAATAGCTCACTGATAAATTGGCCGTGGCTGCGTTGGCCACTTACGGCCAAGAGCATTTCGGCAGCCGGGTTCATGTACTCAAGACGCAGTTCGGCGTCGAGCAATAATGTAGCTGTTGTCAGGTTATCGAGTAGCAGGCGGTGCAGTGCGTCGTTAATGATCATAGGCATCGGCTTCCGGCAGTGGTTATGAAAATGCAAGAAGCAAACCAAAGCCCTGAAAAGTAGCGTTTAACCCGCATAAATAGCGACAACGCCCACAAATAGGTGTAGATCGCCGTGCGCAGGGCGACCCAAAACAGGGAGAGTATAGAAGTCGCCGCCTGCATGCGCACTCAAATGGTGCGCATGCGTGTTGGGCTACATAAAAGGAACGAAGGGAATGTCGCTTTCTTCTTCAGGTTTATCCTTTAATGGGCATTCTGGGCGCACACCATAGTCTTTTATTTTGCAGGGATTAACCTGGCGCTTTTGCGCGAGCGAGGTGCGCAGCAAATGGAACGGCTGGCTTGGTGTCCGCTCAATGATGCGCTCCTGCTCATCAATGATTTCAACAGCCAACTGGTGCGTGCCGCGATCAATATTCTCAAGTGGGAAAACCGGGCTGCGGCCGGTCTCGCCGATCACATCGCCATCAAGTATCAAACGAAAGCGATGGCCGGGCAGCAGTTCCGGCTCGCTGGTGGCGCTGACAATCAGGTTGCCTGCGTTGTCGCGAATCGTTGCGTCCGGTTGCGGCACCAGAATGCGCAGCATCTGATAGGACAGCACCACGGGTTGGTTTTCTACAACTTCTGGCTTGAGCTTGATGGTCGGGGTTATGCGGTTGGTCGGTGCTATCTGCACCGGTTTTGCATTACCGCCCCTGGGTTGGTCGGTAAATACCCGATTTCCTTCTGCATCTATATAGGTGTAGACCTGCGCCGAGGCGGACAGGCTACTGAGCAGCAATAAACAGGTTAAAAGTGCGCGCATCAAGGGGCTGGCTTAGGTTTGGGTTTAGGAACGAATGCCGGGCTATTGTTGGTGTTGACCCGTTGCACGGTGAATGTGCTGGACTCGCTTTGTTGTACGGTGCCGGTCGTGCTGATGACCTGTACCGCCAACGAGTGTTCACCGCGATCAATATTGTTCAGTTGTAAGCGCGGTACGTTAGACGGTTCGCCATAAGGTTGGCCGTCGAGAACGAGTTGCAAGCGATGGGCTGGTGACAGGCGGGGCTGAATATTAACGCCGACGCTGAATGTGCCGTTGTTTGCGCGCAGCGCTGCTTCATCAGGTATGCCTGTCAGTTCAAGCACTTGATAAGACGACTGAGCCTGGGTCGAGGCTTCTGTGCTGTCATTGCTGATTGGCGCCTGCGGTGTTTGCATTTCTACCGTGTTGGTTTTGGGCAGTTCGATGACTTCTGTCTTGGCGCCATCAGGTGGCTCATTGGTGAAAACCGTATTGCCGTTGGCGTCTGTGTATTTATAGATTTGCGCGCTGGCCGGCAGGGCGGCGGCGAGTAAAAGGCAGGCAATTAGGGTGCGCATGGCCAATATCTCAAATGAGTTTGCTAATAAAGATTGCACTGCTCAGCGCTGCTGGCAAGTGTCGGCATGTTGCAGTGTGTGCGGGCGCATAAAACAAGGGGTAGAAGGAACTGACGGACAATCTGCGCGTGGTTGATCCGGGTTGCAGTTATAAAAACAAAAGGCCACCCAAGGGTGGCCTTTTGTCATACCGGCTGGATTAGACGCTGTAGTACAGATCGTATTCCAGTGGGTGTACGAAGGTGCGGACTTTGATTTCTTCTTCGTGCTTGAGCTCAAGGTAAGCATCGATGAAGTCGTCGCTGAACACGCCGCCTTTGGTCAGGAACGCACGACCTTTGTCGAGCTCTTCCAGGGCTTCTTTCAGGCTGCCGCAAACCTGTGGGATCAACTTGCCTTCTTCTGGTGGCAGGTCATACAGGTTTTTGTCAGCTGCATCGCCAGGGTGGATCTTGTTCTGGATACCGTCGATACCGGCCATCAGCAATGCTGCGAAGGCCAGGTATGGGTTGGCAGCTGGATCCGGGAAGCGCGCTTCGATACGGCGAGCTTTAGGGCTGGCAACATAAGGAATACGGATCGAAGCAGAACGGTTGCGAGCTGAGTAAGCCAGCATTACTGGAGCTTCGAAGCCAGGGACCAAACGCTTGTAGGAGTTGGTCGAAGGGTTGGTGAAGCCGTTTAGTGCCTTACCGTGTTTGATGATACCGCCGATGAAGTACAGAGCGATGTCAGACAGGCCGGCATAGCCTTCACCGGAGAAGGTGTTCTTGCCGTCTTTGGAGATCGACATGTGAACGTGCATACCTGAGCCGTTATCGCCGTACAGTGGCTTAGGCATAAAGGTAGCGGTTTTGCCGTAGGCGTCAGCAACGTTGTGCACGCAGTACTTCAGGGTCTGAACTTCGTCAGCCTTAGCTACCAGGGTGTTGAATTTGACGCCGATTTCGTTCTGACCAGCAGTCGCCACTTCGTGGTGGTGAACTTCGATGACCAGGCCCATATCTTCCATGGCATTGCACATGGCAGTACGGATTTCGTGGTCGTGGTCACATGGCGGAACTGGGAAGTAGCCACCTTTGACGGCTGGACGGTGGCCTTTGTTGCCGCCTTCGATGTCGCCGTCAGTGTTCCAGGAACCTTGCTCGGAGTAGATTTTGAACATCGAGCCGGAGATGTCCGACTTGAACTTCACTTCGTCGAAGATGAAGAACTCAGGCTCTGGGCCTACGAATACAGTGTCACCGATACCGGTCGACTTGAGGAACTCTTCAGCGCGCTTGGCGATGGAGCGTGGGTCGCGGTCGTAGCCTTGCATGGTGCTTGGCTCAACGATGTCGCAAACCAGAATCAGGGTTGGCTCTTCGGTGAATGGATCCAGTACAGCTGTTTCGTCAACCGGCATCAGAATCATGTCGGAAGCTTCAATGCCTTTCCAGCCATGAATAGAGGAGCCGTCGAACATCTTGCCGTGTTCGAAGAAGTCTTCGTCCAGTGCGTCGCGGGCTGGCATGGTTACGTGGTGCTGCTTACCCTTGGTATCAGTGAAGCGCAGGTCAACCCACTTCACGTCGTGTTCTTTAATAAGTTGAATCGACTTCGACATGCTGTCCTCCAGGCGGATAAGGCTCAATCTGTTGAGCCCACAAAATTCGGAAAAGCTCGGCGGATACTCCGCCAGTACTACCTGCCTCACAAGGGAGCAATTTGCATGCCAGTGCACTGTGATGGGCTAAAACCCGCAAACGCAGGAGCGGCGGGGGTTGATCGCAATTTATAAATCGACCGGCGCACCAAGTAAGTGCCGCGCGAAGTAATGGCGCACCATTTTAGTGCGCTAAAATGTTTAGGTAAGGTTTTTGATCAAACCTTGCACAATTTCCGCTATAATCCGCGCCCCTGTTTTTTCGCGAGCTTGGCGCGCGTTGCTTCCATGAAACTGATCGTAAAAGTTTTCCCAGAAATCACCATCAAGAGTCGGCCTGTTCGCAAGAACTTCATCCGGCAATTGGCCAAGAACATCCGCTCGGTGTTGCGCGATCTCGATCCGCAGCTCTCGGTTAGCGGTGTCTGGGATAATCTGGAAGTGGAGACAACCCTAACCGATGCCAAGCTTCTCGGCGAGCTGACTGACCGCCTGAGCTGCACGCCGGGCATTACTCATTTCCTTGAAGTCAACGAATACCCGCTGGGTGATTTCGACGATGTACTGGAAAAGTGCAAGCTGCATTTCGCCGATCAATTGCCGGGCAAGATTTTCTCTGTGCGCTGCAAGCGTGCTGGCAAGCACCCCTTCAGTTCGATGGATGTTGAGCGTTATGTAGGCAGTCAGTTACGTCAGCAGTGTGGCGCTGCCGGCATCTCGCTGAAAAATCCTGATGTTGTCGTGCGCATGGAAATCCGTGATCAGCGCCTGTTCGTCATCCATAACCAGCATGAAGGCCTGGGTGGTTATCCGCTGGGTTCGCTGGAGCAGACGCTGGTATTGATGTCGGGTGGCTTTGATTCAACCGTCGCTGCTTATCAAATGATGCGTCGCGGTCTGGTGACTCACTTTTGCTTCTTCAATCTCGGCGGCCGCGCCCACGAACTGGGTGTGATGGAAGTTGCGCATTATCTGTGGAAGAAATTCGGCAGCTCGCAGCGCGTACTGTTTATTAGCGTGCCGTTTGAAGAAGTGCTCGGCGAAATCCTCGGCAAGGTCGATAACAGCCAGATGGGCGTGGTGTTGAAGCGCATGATGTTGCGCGCCGCTACGCAGATCAGCGATCGTCTGCAGATCGACGCTCTGGTGACAGGCGAAGCTATTTCACAGGTGTCGAGCCAGACTCTGCCCAACCTGTCGGTGATCGACGCCGCCACCGAAAAGCTGGTGCTGCGTCCGCTATTGGCCAGCCACAAGCAAGACATTATCAATACCGCGACGCAGATCGGCACTGCCGATTTTGCCAAGCACATGCCTGAATACTGCGGTGTGATTTCGGTGAACCCGACCACCAAGGCCAAGCCCGACCGCATTGCTTACGAAGAAAAGCAGTTCGACATGGCGGTGCTTGAGCGTGCAGTACAGAGCGCAACCCAGTTGCCGATTGATAAGGTTATCGACGAGCTGGGCAAAGATATTCATGTTGAGGAAGTCAGCGAAGCCCTTGCCGGTCATGTCATCATTGATATCCGTCATCCGGACAGCGCCGAGGACGAGCCACTGCAGCTGCCCGGCACTGAAGTGCAGACTTTGCCGTTCTACGCACTCAACAGTCGCTTTAAAGAGTTGGACCCTAGTCGCCAGTATTTGTTGTATTGCGACAAGGGTGTCATGAGTCGCTTGCATGCTCACCACCTGTTAAATGAGGGGCATGCGAATGTGCGCGTTTATCGTCCGACATAAGACGCCCGGGTTGAATGGCGGCAGCATCCGCCATCGCCCTCCCGACATACAGGCGGCGTAAAAGCTTCTGAGCCGCGACCCGCTCAATGCGTTTTTACGTCGTCTAGCACAACCTTAATACTCGCCGTCTACACTATGCGGCAAACCGAATCCTCTGATCGAGATACACAAGTGATCGATAATCTACGCAACATCGCAATCATCGCCCACGTTGACCATGGTAAAACCACCCTGGTAGACAAACTCCTGCGCCAGTCCGGCACGCTTGACCGTAAAGAGCTTGAAAACGAGCGCGTGATGGACAGCAACGACCAGGAAAAAGAGCGTGGCATTACCATTCTGGCTAAAAACACCGCTCTGAAATGGCACGACTACGACATCAACATCGTAGACACCCCGGGCCACGCCGACTTCGGTGGTGAAGTTGAGCGCGTAATGAGCATGGTTGACTCCGTGCTGCTGGTGGTTGACGCCCAAGACGGCCCAATGCCACAGACTCGCTTCGTAACTCAGAAAGCGTTCAAGGCTGGCCTGCGTCCTATCGTTGTAATCAACAAGATCGACCGTCCGGGCGCACGTCCTGACTGGGTTGTTGACCAGATTTTCGACCTGTTCGATAACTTGGGTGCAACCGAAGAGCAACTCGATTTCCCAATCGTTTATTGCAGCGCCCTGAACGGGATTGCAGGTCTTGAGCACGATAAGCTCGAAGAAACCATGGACCCACTGTTCCAGGCGATCATCGACCACGTCCCGGCTCCAGCCGTAGACGTTGATGGCCCGTTCCAGATGCAAATCTCGCAGCTGGACTACAACAGCTTCCTCGGTGTTATCGGTATCGGCCGTATCGCTCGCGGTAAGGTCAAGACCAACACCCCAGTGACCGCTATTGGCACTGACGGCAAGAAGCGTAACGGCCGTATCCTCAAGATCATGGGTCACTCGGGCCTGCAGCGCGTTGAAGTTAACGAAGCGCAAGCCGGTGACATCGTTTGCGTAAGCGGCATGGACGAGCTGTTCATTTCCGACACCCTGTGTGATCCGCTGAATGTTGAAGCGCTTGAGCCGTTGACCGTTGACGAGCCAACCGTGAGCATGACCTTCCAGGTTAACGACTCGCCGTTCTGCGGTAAGGAAGGCAAGTTCGTCACCAGCCGTAATATCAAAGAGCGTCTCGACAAAGAGTTGCTGTACAACGTTGCCCTGCGCGTTGAAGAAGGCGACAGCGCTGACAAGTTCAAGGTTTCCGGCCGTGGTGAGTTGCACCTCTCGGTACTGATCGAAACCATGCGTCGCGAAGGCTTCGAACTGGCTGTAGGCCGTCCTGAAGTTATCATTCGTATGGTTGACGGCGTTAAGCACGAACCATTCGAAAACGTCACCATCGACCTGGAAGAGCAGCATCAGGGTCCGATGATGGAGCAGATGGGTAACCGTAAAGGTGACCTGACCAACATGGTTCCAGACGGCAAGGGCCGTGTACGTCTTGAGTACACCATTCCTGCGCGTGGCCTGATCGGCTTCCGTAACCAGTTCCTGACCCTGACTTCGGGTTCGGGCATCCTGACCAGCATCTTCAGCCACTATGGTCCGATGAAGTCGGGCGATATGGGCGGTCGTATTCAGGGCGTTCTGGTTTCCAGCGCCACTGGTAAGGCTCTGACTTACTCGCTGGAAACGCTGCAGGCTCGCGGTAAGTTGTTCCTCGGCCACGGCGACGACGTATACGAAGGCATGCTGGTTGGTATCAACAGCCGTGACAACGATCTGGTTGTTAACCCAACCAAGGGTAAGAAGCTCGATAACATGCGTGCTTCCGGTAAAGACGAAACCATCGCTCTGGTTCCGCCAATCCGTTACACCCTGGAACAAGCTCTGGAATTCATCGAAGACGACGAGCTGGCTGAAATCACGCCTAAGTCGATCCGTCTGCGTAAGAAGTTCCTGCTTGAGACTGACCGTAAGCGTGCTAGCAAAAACTAAGCATTAGTTTTAGCTACACCTAAAAAGCCCCTGGCAGCTTGGCTGTCAGGGGCTTTTTTGTGTCCGCTGGCTGGCAAAAGCACCATGGAATTCGGACCTTGCAACCGACATTCTTTTCACAATGTTTCTGCTATTTTGGCCGGCTTTAATCGCTCGCCCCGTTTTAAGTGCACATGTTCGGGGCTTCTGAGTGTATCGGTATTGAGTAGGAGTTGGACATGCAAGTATCGGCAGCCGCCAAGGATGGAAAACGTTGGGATTGGGCCGGACTCGGTTGGCTGTTCCTGTTTTTCTGGTATTTCTCCGGTGTTACCCAGTTATTGATCCAACTGACCGACACCACCGGTTTTGTCAGCTTCCGCCAAGCGTTTTTGGTCAGTGGAATTTGGCTGATCCCAGTCTTGCTGTTTCCTAAACAAACCAAAACGATCGCCGCTGTGGTTGGCGTGATCTTGTGGGCGTGCTCTTTAGTGGGGCTGGGCTACTTCTGTATCTACGGCCAGCAATTTTCTCAAAGCGTTATTTTCATCATGTTCGAGTCGAACGTGGCTGAGAGCATGGAATATTTTGGCCACTACTTCGTGTGGTGGATGATTCCGGTCTACCTCGCTTATACCTTTATTGCCTGGCTGCTATGGCGCAAGATCCGACCGCTGGAATTCGGTGTTACTCAGGCGCGGGTGCTCAGTGTTGTGCTGCTGCTTAGCTTGATTGGCTACCCGTTGGCTAAAGAAATCAGTAAGCGAGCAACGCTGGGCCTGGCCTTCGAGAAGTTTGAAGAGCGCATTGAGCCGGCAGTGCCTTGGCAGTTGGTTGTGGGTTTTCGTAAATACCGCCAGCAACTCGACAGCATGGAAAAGCTTCTGGCGGGCAACGCCAAGCTTGCGCCACTTAAGGGCATGAAGGATGTGCGTGCTGACAAGCCGACAACCTTGGTGTTGGTCATTGGTGAATCAACCAACCGCCAGCGCATGAGCCTTTATGGCTACCCGCGTGAAACTACGCCTGAATTGGACAAGCTGCGCGATCAGTTGCAGGTGTTCGACAATGTAGTCACGCCGCGCCCTTACACGATCGAGGCGCTGCAGCAGGTTCTGACCTTTGCCGATGAGAAAAATCCAGACGGTTACCTGACCACGCCGTCGCTGGTCAACATGATGAAACAGGCCGGTTACAAGACCTTCTGGATCACCAATCAGCAGACCATGACCAAGCGCAACACCATGCTCACGACTTTCTCTGAACAGACGGATGAGCAGTATTACCTGAACAACAACCTCAATCAGAACGCTCGCCAGTACGACGGTGATGTGCTTGAGCCCTTTGCCAAGGTGTTGGCTGACAAAGCGCCGCGCAAGCTGATTGTGGTGCACTTGCTGGGTACGCACATGCGCTACAAGTACCGTTACCCGGAAGACTTCGACAAGTTCACCGATAACAAAGGGGCGCCCAAGTGGGTGACCGAGGACCAAATAGCGACCTACAACAGCTATGACAACGCAGTGCTGTATAACGATTTTGTAGTGTCTAGCCTGATCAAGCAGTTCTCAGCGACCAAGCCGGATGGTTTTCTGTTGTACCTGTCGGATCATGGCGAAGCCGTGTTCGACACCCCGAAAGGCGGTGTGATTGGTCGTAACGAAGGCAAGCCAACTTCGCCGATGTACACCATTCCATTTATGGTCTGGGCCTCGGACAAGTGGAAGGCGCACAGCTCTTTTGATTTCAGCAGCATGCTTGAGCGGCCTTACAGCAGCTCGAACCTGATTCATACCTGGGCTGATTTGGCTGGGCTGAGCTTTGGTGAGCTTGATCGGAGCAAGAGCTTGGTCAGTAACAAGTTCATCGCCCGTCCGCAAATTATTGGCGACCCTTATAAACCGAAATCCTTGATTGATTTCAGCTTGATCAAGCCAAAGAAAATCCAGTTGAGTAAGGATGATGTGGCGACCAACTAGCCCGGTCGATCCTGAGTTTGCCAGGCCTGGGTTTGCCAGATAAAAGCCCCGCAGATTTTGCGGGGCTTTTTTATTTCCGGAATAAAGGCGTCAGCTACGATTTAGCGTGCTGGCTTGGGAATATAGGCGCAATAACCGGGGCGTGGGCCGACTTTTGGGTGGTTGCGACAGGTTTCCGGGCGTACATCGTAGATGGTGCACAGGCGCGATTTGCGATCCAGATACATGCAGTCATTATTCGACAGGCGTGTCAGGGTGAAGATGCCCGATTTCTGGTTGAAGCGCTCAATAATGCCTTCTTTCTGCAAACGTTTAGCGACATTTCGCGGCGGGTCGCCTTTTTCGAACTCATCGGCCACACCCATGCGAATCAGGTCGTTGAGGCGCACTTCGACGGGCAGTTGGCAGCAACTGGAGTTGCAGCTGTGGCACATGTCACTGGTGTATTTGGCCCAGGTATCCAGGCGGTCGATTTCGGCGGCGGCAATCAGGTTGTTTTTCATCGGTCTGCTAAGCGTAGGAGGGAGTTGCGGCGGGCGATAATAGCGATGTCAGCCGTTTTGTGAAGCAACATCTGCTGACCGGTTGATTATAGCCTCCTGCAAGTTTAGCAGCGCTGGCAGTGTTGGTGTCTAATCTAGCTGCTAAACTGCGCCCAGCATTGCGTTTCAGCGGTTTAGCAGCGCGATTTGGAACTAGGCGATAGGCAGTATTTTACGGCTAGCAGTAGCCCACATTTTCTTCTGGTTTAGGGTGATCCTTTGCGCGTCTGCGGTTGTGGGGCATGGCCATGCTCGGTCTTTAGCCGTAATTGTTTTCATTGCACGTTTATCGGTGCGTGGCCGGCTCTTGGGAGTGCACACCGTTGAGTCTTTTCAGCTCATGCAACCAGTCTGACTGGTCTTTTTCTGTGCAGTTGTTGATCACCAGTGTTGTGTGCTTCGGGGTGATCCTGCTATCACGCTGGGTTTCGCAGCAGCGCTACTTCCCAGGGCAGAGCAGTTTTATCTGGCTGCACTTGGCCAGCCTCTGGTGGATGTTTGCAGCAAGCCTTGAGATGGCTGCGCAAGGCGCTGAGTGCAAGATGTTTTGGGCGAGTATGGCTTGGCCCGGAATTCTCATGACGCCGACTTTCTGGGCGGTGTTTCTCTGGCAGTACATTTACAGTAATCATCAACGCCTGAGCAATCGGCTGCTGTTGGTGCTCACTCTGGCGCCCGCGCTGTGCTGGGTCTTGGCGCTGACTAATCCGTGGCATCACTTGATGTACATTGAGGAAACCGCGCCGTTCAGCAGTGAGTTCGGTTCGCCAATCAAGTACGTGCATGGCAGCGTTTATTATCTGGCCACAGCCTACGGTTATCTTTGCATGGCGTTCTGCTCCGGCATTGTCATCCGTGCGGTTCTCAGTAGTAGCGGTCTTTATCGGCGTCACTACCTGGCTTTTTTGTTGCTCACTTTGGTGCCTTGGGCGACAAACGCCAGCCACGTATTTCTGGGGGTGTCGCTTTTTGGCTTTGACCCGACGCCATTCAGTTTCGCGTTCACCCTGATGGCCTTTGCCTGGCTAATTGTTGGAGTGCGCCTGTTTGACCTATTGCCGGTTGCACGCAATTTATTACTCGAGGCGTTGTTTGACCCTGTTTTGGTGGTCGATTCGCAGTTACGAGTGGTTGAGGCGAACCCGTCAGCGCTGAGGCTTTCAGGGCTTGAACGTGACTGGCAGGGGCGTTATTTGCAGGATTGGCCAGTGGTGGGGGCAAAATTATCTGAGTTGCTTAATCAGGCGCAGGGATGCGAACCCAATCAGTTGCTGTCTTTACCGCCCTTGAATCGCTATTTCGAGCTCAACATTCGCCCGGTCGAGCGCACCACGCGCCATGAAGTCGCGCTCTTGGGGCAAATGCTTTATCTGCGTGATGTCTCTCAGCGTCATATGAGCGAGCTGCAGTTGGCTGAAGCCTTGGCGGTCAGTGAGCAACGCCTGCTTACTATCTCAAATTTGCATGAACAGCTACGTGAGCAAGCACTTTGCGACCCGTTGACCGGGCTCTACAACCGGCGCTATCTGGAAGAGTTTTTTTCGCTGGAGATCGCGCGCGTACAGCGCGAGCAAAAACCATTATCACTGGCTTTGATAGATCTCGATCACTTCAAACTGCTCAACGACAAACATGGCCACCTTGAGGGTGATGATGTGCTTAAAGCGCTGGCTGATAATCTGCGGCTTAACGTGCGCAGTTCGGATGCGGCGTTTCGTATCGGTGGTGAAGAGTTTCTTCTCGTGTTGCCGGGGGCGGACCTTGAAGAGGCTTCTAAGCGCTTGAATATCATCTGTAAACAGCTGGCGGCGCAGCCTTTGGAAACCCGTGGTGGTTTACGTCAGGTGACCTTGTCGGCAGGTATTGCATGTTGGCCGATGCAGGGTTCCAGTCTGGATGAGTTGCTCGATGTCGCTGACGCTGCCCTCTACCAAGCCAAGCGCGCGGGTCGCAACCAAGTGGTCGCATTGCCCTGAATGACGTTTGCATAATGACTGGCGAGGGGCATTCAGTCAGACCAAGTAGTGCAATCACTGCAAAAACTGGCTAAATTTGAGCTGTTGGTACTGCCTATAACAATAAATAAAGGATTGCCCAGTGAAACGCACCCTAACTCCGCTCGCCGTGGCGTGCATGCTCGCCAGCTATTCAACCTTTACCAGTGCAGGTCCCTTCAGCAGCTTAATTGTATTCGGCGACAGTTTAAGTGACGCCGGGCAGTTTGCTGATGCAGATGGCCCCGCTGGCGCGACTCGTCGCTTCACCAACCGGGTTGGTCCGACCTATCAAAATGGTAGCGGTGAGATCTACGGTTCGACTTCACCTATGTTGTTGGGCGAGCAGTTAGGTCTGGGTCCGCAAGCGCCTTCGACTTCACAGGTTTATGCTGATCAAGGCTTAACCGACGGCAATAACTGGGCTGTAGGCGGTTACCGTACAGATCAAATTTACGACTCAATTACCCAGGCTGGCGGCTCGGTAGCAGGCACACGTACTCGCGATGGCTATCTGGTCGATCTTGCAAATCGGGGCTTGAGCCTGGATCGCAACGCGCTGTTCTACGTCAATGGCGGTGGTAACGACTTCCTTCAAGGCACCATCTTCAGCTCGGGCCCGCAAGCAGCGGCAACCCAACTGGCCGACAGCGTGCGCGCCCTACAAGGTGCAGGTGCACGCTATATCATGGTTTCACTGCTGCCAGACGTTGGCACCACACCGGCTATTTCGGGCACCGCTTTAGCGCCGACGATTACTGCGATTGGCAAGGATTTCAACACGGAGTTGGTCAGCCAGCTGTCACAAATCGATGCGCAAATCATCCCGCTTAACGTACCGGTACTGTTCAACGAGGTGCTGCAGAATGCTGCTGCTTATGGCTTTGACTCCAGCCAGAACCTGACCGGCAGCTGCTTTGCCGATTGCGGCGACGTTAACGCCACCTGGGGCATCAATAGCGCAACACCAGACCCAAGCAAGCTGATTTATAACGACAGCGTGCACCCGACCACCGCCGTTCAAGAGATTTTCGCCGATTACGCCTACTCGCTGCTTGCGGCGCCTTGGGAAGCCAGTCTGTTGCCTGAAATGGCCCACGGCACCTTGCGCGCGCATCAGGACCAGTTGCGTAACCAGTACATTGCGGACTGGGAAGCCTGGCAGCCGGTGGGGCAGTGGCGGGCCATTGTTTCGGGCGCGGGCCAGCATCTGGACTTTGACAGCCAGGCCGCTTCGCCAAGTGGTGACGGCGACGGTTACAGCCTCAACGTAGGCGGCAGCTATCGTGTCGATGACAGCTGGCGATTTGGTGTTGTGATGGGGCTTTATGAGCAAAATCTCGAGGTCGGCAGTGCGGATTCCGACTACGACATGCGCAGCTATCTGGGCAGCGCATTTGCCCAGTATCAACACAATCGCTGGTGGGCGGATGCGTCCGTGACTGCTGGCTATCTTGACTACCATGACCTCAAGCGCAAGCTCGAGCTCGGTCGGGTCACACGCTCGGAGAAAGGCGATACTGATGGCACCTTATGGGCACTTTCCGGACGGGTTGGCTACGACATCGCGCAGCCTGGCAGCGACTGGCACCTGAGTCCGTTTGTCAGCGCTGACTATGCAAAAGTAGAGGTCGATGGCTACGACGAAAGCGGTGCGAGTTCCACTGCCCTTAATTTCGGCGATCAGGATCGCACCTCCAAACGCCTAGGTATCGGTATGCAGGGCCGCTGGGCAATCACTCAAGCGACTCAGGTGTTTGCTGAAGTTGCCCATGAAACCGAATACGACGATGACAGCACTGATGTGCGGGTTTCTCTCAACAGCCTGCCCGGCATTGACTACAAGCTTGAGGGATACACCCCGGATGACAACCTTGACCGTGCCAGCCTGGGTTTTAGCCAGCAACTGGCTAGCGACCTTGCGCTGCGCGGGGTTTACAGCTTGAGTAAGAGTGACGACAACAAGCAGCAAGGTGTTGCGCTGTCGCTGGCTTGGGACTGGTAAGTACCGATGGGCGGCAGCAGAAGACGCTGGCGCCCATAACCGGTTAAACTGCGCGCGATTTCCTATCTTCGGAGCCTGACATGTCCCGCGTTACCCTGAGTCGCTATCTGATCGAGCAAACCCGCAGCCACAACACCCCGGCTGATCTTCGCTTCCTGATTGAAGTTGTTGCACGGGCCTGCAAGGCGATCAGCCATCAGGTGTCCAAGGGCGCGCTTGGCGGTGTGCTAGGCAGCATGGAAACCGAGAACGTCCAAGGTGAAGTGCAAAAGAAGCTCGATGTTATTTCCAACGAGATTCTGCTTGAAGCCAACGAGTGGGGCGGCCACTTGGCGGGCATGGCATCTGAAGAAATGGACAACGCTTACCAAATTCCGGGGCGTTATCCGAAGGGCGCGTACTTGCTGGTTTTTGACCCGCTCGATGGCAGCTCGAATATCGATGTGAACGTCTCTGTTGGAACCATCTTCTCTGTCCTGCGTTGTCCTGAGCGTAACGGTGACGAGGGCGATTTGGGTGAAGATGCATTCCTTCAGCCGGGGACTGAGCAAGTTGCCGCCGGTTACGCGATCTACGGCCCGCAGACCATGTTGATGCTGACTCTGGGCAACGGCGTTAAAGGCTTCACGCTGGACCGTGAACTGGGCAGCTTTGTTCTGACCCATGACAATATCAAGGTGCCTGAAACTACTCAGGAATTTGCCATCAATATGTCCAACCAACGCCACTGGGAAGAGCCGGTCAAGCGTTACGTAAGCGAGTTACTGGCCGGTGAAGAAGGCCCGCTGAAGAAGAATTACAACATGCGTTGGATTGCAGCCATGGTGGCTGATGTGCATCGTATTCTTACCCGTGGTGGCTTGTTCATGTACCCGCGCGATGGCCGTGAACCTGAGAAGCCAGGCAAGTTGCGCTTGATGTACGAAGCTAACCCGATGTCGTTCATTATTGAACAGGCTGGCGGCGTCTCAACCAACGGCGAACAGCGCATCATGGATATTCAGCCGACTTCTTTACACCAGCGTGTTGCGGTCTACCTGGGTTCGAAAGAAGAAGTTGAGCGCGTTACCTCTTACCATAAGAAGTAAGCCGTGAATCAGCCTTGGCAAGAATTGCTTGAGTGGTGGTTTGGTCCATCGACAAGTGCCGTTGAGGCTGCAGGTGCGCGCTCCAAGCTTTGGTTTGGTAAGCGTGACAGCCAAGATGCCGAGGCGCGAGAGCGCTTCGGTGACTGGGTTGAGCAGGCATTGGCGGGTCAGTTGCTTGAATGGCAAAGGCAGCCCGAGGGCTGGCTGGCACTGATTCTGTTGCTTGATCAATTGCCGCGAATGATCTTTCGTGATGATCCACGGGGGTATTCCGGTGATGCGCTTGCTCAGCAATATGTTCAAGCAGGCATTGCGCAAGGCTCTGACCTGCAATTAGCACCTATCCAGCGGGTGTTTATCTATCTGGTGCTGGAACACGCCGAAGACCTGCGCCTGCAGGATCAGGCGGTTGCTGCCTTCGCCGGGCTTCTTGACCAGGCTCCTCAGGCTGAACAAGCACTGTTTGCAGATTATCTTGATTACGCTGAGCGTCATCATCGAATTATCGCGCGCTTTCAACGCTTCCCGCATCGCAATAAGGTGCTAGGTCGTCCCTCGACGGAACAAGAACAGTTATTTTTGCAGGAACCCGGCTCGGGTTTCTGACGTCCTATGCGGCAGATGATGGACTATGCCAAGCTTGATTAACTAATAAATAGGGAGCTTTAGTTATGTCGCTGCGTAAATTCGCGTTGCTGTGTTTTTGTGTTGTGCTGGCTGCATGCAGCAAAGTCACACAGGAAAACTATTCCAAACTCAAAACCGGAATGACTAAAGCCGAGGTTGAAGCATTGCTCGGTGATCCAACTGATTGCGCGGGCGCCATGGGGTTGTCGAGCTGTACCTGGGGCGATAGAAAGCAATTTATCAGCGTTCAATACGCCGGCGACAAAGTCGTGATGTTTTCAGGTGAAGGCCTGAATTGAGGAAACTATGAAACGCATTCTTTTAGGGGTATGCGCCGCTGCAATGCTGGCGGGCTGCGCCAATTCTGGCACCGGAGCCGTGCCGCCCAAGACTGTAGACAAGGTTGATCTGGAGCGTTACCAGGGCACTTGGTATGAGCAGGCGCGTTTGCCGATGTTCTTCCAGCGCAACTGCAAGCAGTCCGAGGCGCATTACGCGCTGCAGGCTGACGGCAGTGTCAGCGTCATTAACAAATGCCGCGATGCCGAAGGGAAATGGCAGGAGGCCGTAGGCCAGGCGGTGCCTCAGGTTGAGGGCAAGACAGATAAACTCTGGGTGAGCTTCGATAACTGGTTTAGCGATCTCTTACCGGGCGTGGCCAAGGGTGATTACTGGGTTCTGTATCTGGATGATGACTACCAGCATGCGCTGGTTGGCAGCCCCAACCACAGCTACCTGTGGATCCTGTCACGCAGCACTGAGTTAAGCAAAGAGCAGCGCGACAAGCTGCTTGAAGTGGCGCATGACCGCGGTTATGACACCGAGGATTTGATCTGGCGCACGCCTGCAGAGATGCCAAAACAATAAGCACAATGCGCCCGCCGCAACATCGGGCGCGTTATTGCCAGTTCAGTCGTGCCAACTTCCAGGTATCGCCTTCAAGCCACCATTCAAGTTTGACTGCGTAATGACGCGCGCTATCCGGGATCAAGCCTTCAGCTCCGGTCAGGGCCACTTGGGCTTCGGTGTAGCCTTTAGAGCTGTAAGTTGGATCGATTCGACTGTCTTTGCTCAGGGCCATGACTTTGACGTTCTTGTAACGCAGAAACAATAAAGTCATGGTGCGCTTGGCCCAGTCGTGATCAAACTGCTGCTGGGCGGCGAATTCAGGGTGTAATTGGTCCAGCACCGCGCTGGTTTTTTTCGCTTCAAGGTTGTCCTGTAGTTGCTGTACAGCGTTGTCTAGTGCAGCCTGTGGGCTATCTTTGGCGCCACAACCTGAGAGCAGGGCGAAACCCAGCAGTAGCGGTAAAGCAAATAGTTTTACTGACATACGCGATGCCTACTCCATGGTTATGATGCTCGGCAGAAAGATCGTTACCAGTGCCGATGACACTGTAAAAAATATTTCAGGAGCTAACCATGCAAACGTTGTATCCGGAGATTAAACCCTACGCCCGCCATGAGCTGGCAGTGGATGCGCCGCATGTGCTTTATGTGGATGAAAGCGGATCGCCGGATGGTTTGCCTGTAGTGTTTATTCATGGCGGTCCGGGTGCTGGGTGTGATGCACTGAGCCGGCGCTTTTTTGACCCAAACTTGTACCGCATTGTCACCTTCGACCAGCGCGGTTGCGGGCGCTCAACCCCGCACGCAAGCGTGGAGAACAACACCACCTGGGATCTAGTCGCTGACCTCGAAGTTATTCGCCAGCATTTGGGTATCGACAAGTGGGTGGTATTCGGTGGCTCGTGGGGCTCGACTCTCGGTTTGGCTTATGCTCAAGCGCATCCCGAGCGAGTCCACGCTTTAATTTTGCGCGGGATATTCCTCTGCCGTCCGCAAGAGCTGCAGTGGTTCTATCAGGAAGGTGCCAGCCGCCTGTTTCCGGATTACTGGCAGGATTACGTTGCGCCGATTCCGCAGGAGGAGCGTGGCGACCTTGTTCGCGCATTTCACAAGCGCCTGACCGGTAATGATCAGATCGCCCAGATGCATGCGGCTAAGGCATGGTCTGCCTGGGAAGGTCGCACCGCGACACTGCGACCAAACCCGCAAGTGGTAGACCGCTTTTGCGACTCGCATAGAGCCTTATCAATCGCTCGCATCGAGTGCCATTACTTCGTTAACAATGGCTTCCTTGAGCCCGACCAGCTGATCCGCGACATGCACAAAATTGCCCATCTGCCCGGCGTAATTGTGCACGGCCGCTATGATGTGATCTGCCCGCTGGACAACGCTTGGGAGCTGCACCAGAACTGGCCAAACAGTGAGCTGCAGATCATCCGCGACGCTGGCCACGCAGCAGCTGAAGTCGGAATTACCGATGCATTGGTCCGCGCAACAGATCAGGTTGCACGACGTATCCTTGATTTGGCGCCGGATGAAGCATGAAGGCACTCATTCAACGGGTAAGCAGTGCGCAAGTCACGGTTGAGGACGAAGTAGTTGGCGCGATTGGACAAGGCTTGCTGGTGCTCGTCGGTGTAGAGCCGCACGATACGCCCGCGAGTGTCAGCAAAATGCTGCACAAACTGCTCAAGTACCGAGTCTTTAGCGATGCCGATGGCAAGATGAACTGCTCGGTGAGTGATGTCGCTGGCGGTTTGCTGCTGGTGTCTCAGTTCACCTTGGCCGCGGATACCAAAAGCGGCCTGCGTCCAAGCTTCTCCACCGCTGCGCCACCTGCATTGGCGACTGAGCTGTTTGATCTGTTGCTCGAGCAAGCACACCGCCAGCACCCGGTTGTCGCCACCGGGCGCTTTGGTGCCGATATGCAAGTGCAGTTGACCAATGATGGGCCAGTGACCTTCCTGCTTGAGACATAAGCTTTGGCAAGCAGGGTGTGACAACGCCTAGCTTGCTCACCGAAATAGCCACAGAGTTTGCCCAGCTTGCGAATGCCAAAGTGCCAGATCCAAAGGCGTTGCCCATCTTCGGGCAGCGCACTGAAAGGTGCTAGCGCGCCAACGCCTCGGCGACAAAGTCGAGGCGGTCCTGGCCAAAGTGCAGCTCGCCGTCGACAAAAAAGCTCGGTGCGCCAAATACGCCGCGCTTGACGGCTTCCTCGGTATTGGCTTTCAAGCGCTCCTTGACCGCCTCGTCTGCTACCAGTCGTGCGAACTCTTCAGGATCGAAGCCTGCTGCTGTGAGCACTTCTGCAATTTGTTGTGGATCGGCCAGGTTCTTGGCGTCTACCCACATCGCTTCGAATATGACTTTGACAAACAGCTCAAAGCGCTCGTCATCGAGATAACCGGCTGCGCCACGCATCAAGGTCAGGGTATTGATCGGGAAGTTTGGGTTAAACCTCATGGGTACGCTGTAGCGTTTGGCGAAGCGGCCAAGGTCATGCAGCATATAGCGACCTTTGGCTGGGATTTGCACTGGGGAAAAATTGCCAGTGGCTTTGAATACACCGCCCAGCAGCATGGGGCGCCAGTTAATTTGTGCGCCCGCATTGCCTGCAATCTTTGGCAGTTGGGTCCAGGCCAGATAGCTGGCGGGGCTGCCAAAGTCGAAGAAAAACTCAACCTGTTTACTCATCGGGTAACTCCTGTCGTTTTGCTGTGCGCGCGGCTTTAAAAGGTTTCCATCCACGGACGTAAATCCAGTTCATGTGTCCAGCTGTCGCGTGGCTGGCAATGCAGTTGCCAATAGCTGTCGGCGATGTGTTCGGGGTTTAGAATGCCGTCTTGCTCTTTGCGGGCGTAGTGTTCCGGGAAGTTCTCCCGAATAAATGCAGTGTCGATGGCACCGTCGATTATTGGGTGGGCTACATGGATACCTTGTGGCCCAAGCTCGCGGGCCATGCTCTGAGCCAATGCGCGCAAGGCAAATTTAGCCCCAGCGAAAGCGCAAAATCCTTTGCCGCCGCGTAACGAAGCCGTCGCGCCGGTGAAGATGATGGTGCCTTGTCCGCGTGGCAGCATCACTTTGGCTGCTTCACGGCCCGTCAGGAAACCGGCTAGCGTGGCCATCTCCCAAACCTTGCGGTAAACGCGCTCTGTGGTTTCGGTGATTGAGAAACTCACATTGGCGCCGATGTTGAAGATCACCGCATGCAACGGACCGATTTCACGCTCAATCGTGGTGAACATCTCAATCACTTGTTCTTCAATGCGGGCGTCACAGCCGAACGCCCGAGCAGTGCCGCCCGCCTGCTCAATGCTCTCGACCAAGGGCTGAAGTTTTTCCGCGTTGCGCCGGGCCACGCAAGCGACGTAGCCCTCACGGGCAAATCGTTTCGCGATCTCGCTACCGGTCGCGTCGCCAGCGCCTACTATCAAAACTGCTTTGCGTTGAGTTGTCATAGTTATTCTGCCTCAGGGTTCTGTTTTGGAACTTGCCTAAATAGTCAGTTCCATTTTAGAACCTGTCAAGCTATTCTTAACGCCAGATTGGTGGAGGCAATGCATGCGCTGGGAAGAACTTGATCAACAACCGTGCTCCTTGGCCCGCACCTTATCGGTGGTCGGCGACCGCTGGACGCTGCTGGTGCTGCGTGAATGTTTTATGGGCATTCGCCGTTTTGACGACTTTGAGCAGCGCCTTGGCGTGACGCGGCATCTATTGTCTGACCGTTTAAAGAAGCTGGTTGAAGCGCAGGTGTTGAGCAAACAGGCCTATCAACAGCGGCCTGTACGCGAGGAGTATCGGCTAACAGCTAAAGGGCGCGATCTGTATCCAGCCATCATGGCGCTGGTGCGTTGGGGCGATGTGCACATGAGTGAGGAGGGTGAAGCGCCAATTCGCCATCGTCATACGAGTTGCGGCGAGCAGATGCACGGTTTGATGGTCTGTTCACACTGTGCTGAGCCATTGCTGCCGCAGGATGTGCAATTGGAGGAGTCGCCCAAATATCGCGGCAAGCTGCTGCCTGCGCATTGGTCAGTGCGTACGGTTGGCGATTAGCACGTCCTAAAAGAGGCGGGCTAGCAGGGCGGTAACGGCTGTCTCGACGCGCAGGATGCGCTCGCCGACTTGAACCGGTTCCAGACCGGCCTCTTGCAGTTTTTCGACCTCATAAGGGATCCAGCCGCCTTCCGGGCCGATGGCGAGCGTTACCGGGCGCTCAATCGCACGCGGGCACGCGGGGTACTCACCGGGATGAGCGACCAGGCCCAGGCTGTCGCCAACCATCTGCGCCAGATGATCTTCAACAAAGGGTTTGAAGCGTTTTTCGATACTGATCTCCGGCAGCACTGTATCGCGGGATTGTTCCAGCCCCAGAATCAGTTGCTCACGAATCGCCTCTGGTTGCAGAAAGGGTGTCTGCCAGAAGCTTTTTTCTACCCGGTAGCTGTTGAGCAGCACCACGCGGGCAACGCCCATTGAACTGATGGTTTGCAGCACGCGGCGGAGCATTTTCGGGCGCGGCAGTGCCAGCAGCAAGGTAAGGGGCAGTTTTGTTGGCGGCGCTTGATCAAGTTCGAACTGGATATGCGCCTGCTGTGCATCCATCTGCAGAATCTGCGCATTACCCATCAGTCCATTGATGCGACCGACACGTAAGCTGTCTCCAGCTTCGGCGCGATGCACTTCCTGCATGTGCTTTAGCCGCCGACCGCTGAGGATAGCTTGGTCGGCGCTAATGCAATCGCTGTCTTCTAGCAGCAGCAGGTTCACGGCTTGGTAGCAGGCGGCTGGTCGGCTTTATCGCTCTCGGCTGCCTCTGCTTCATTGGCTTCCTGTTCTTCACGGCGTTTGACCATTGCGCCGCAGAGTAAGCCTGCTTCAAACAGCATCCACATCGGTACGGCGAGCAAGGTCTGCGAGAAAATGTCGGGTGGCGTCAGGACCATGCCGATTGCAAAACAGCCAACCACAACGTAGGGCCGGCCTTTGCGCAGGGTCGGGACGTCAACGATACCCACCCAGATCAGTAGAAACGTTGCCACTGGAATCTCGAAGGCTACGCCGAAGGCGAAGAACAGGGTCAACACAAAGTCGAGGTATTGGCCGATGTCCGTCATCATTTCGACCCCTTCCGGGGTGACGCTGGCGAAGAAGCCGAACATGATTGGGAAGACCACGAAGTAGGCGAACGCCATGCCGCCGTAGAACAGCAGGATGCTGGAGATCAGCAAGGGCACGGCAATACGCTTTTCATGCTTGTACAGGCCGGGCGCGATAAAGCCCCAGATCTGATGCAGGATCACCGGAATCGCCAGAAACAGCGCAACCATCAGGGTCAGTTTGAACGGTGTCAGAAACGGTGAGGCCACCCCGGTTGCGATCATCGTCGCGCCCGCTGGCAGATAAGTGCGAAGCGGCGCCGCTACCAGTGCATAGATGTCTTGCGAGAAGTAAAACAGGCCAGCAAACAGGACAAATATTGCCAATACGCAGCGTAGCAGGCGAGTGCGCAGTTCAGTCAGGTGCGAGACGAGTGGCATTTCGTCGTCGTGTTCAGGTAAACGGCTCATGGTTGTTGGGCTTTATCCTGGCTGGCTGAAGTGCTTGGCTCTGTTGCTGCGGGCGGAGTTTCGCTCGGCAGGCTTGGCTCGGGCGCTACGCTCGGGGTCTCGCCAAAGGGTGCTTGAGCCGCGTCGCTTGGCTCAACGGCAGCGGTCGTTTGCGGCGTTTCGGCGACCGGTTTGTCTGAGCTTTTGCCTGGGGCGAGAATGTCGTTCTTCATCGCCTTCATTTCGCGCTCAAGCTCGAGAATCTGCTCATTGTGCAATTGGCGGCGAATTTCATCCGCGCCAATTTCTCGCTCAACGTCAGCTTTGATTGCGTTGAAGCTGCGTTTGATCCGGCCAATCCATAAGCCTGCTGTACGTACTGCGCCCGGCAAACGCTCGGGACCGAGCACGACCAGCGCAACTAGTCCGCACAAAAGCAGTTCAGTGAAACCGATATCAAACATGAGAGCTGACTCTTTGGACCTGTAACACAGGACCTGCTGGAGAGCGGGAGAGCAGCCAGCAGATGCTACGCATTAATGCTGCGCGGCATCCGGGCGGGCCGTTTGGATCAAGCGAGCTGACTACAGCAGGCTTAGTCTTTCTTGGTTGGGTCTTCAACCTTGCGCGCCTGAGCGTCAAAGGTCTGGCCTTTTTCGTCCTCAACCGGCGGTTTGTCCGCGTCTTCATTACCCATCGACTTGCGGAACCCTTTGATTGCATCGCCGAGGTCAGAACCGACGCCTTTCAAGCGCTTGGTGCCGAACAGCATGACCACGATCAGCAGGATAATCAGAAGCTGCCAAATGCTAATTCCACCGAAACCCATGATGTTTACTCCGATTTAAATAAGATTCAGGACTCTGAACGAGCAGCTTTTTCTGCGTGTCCAGACAATCCAAAGCGTCGATCCAATTCGTCCAGCACAGCTTGAGGATGTTGCCCAAGGGCGGCAAGCATAACCATGCTGTGAAACCACAGATCGGCTGTTTCGTAAATTACGTCGCTGCAATCGCCACTGGTTGCAGCATCCTTCGCGGCGAGAATGGTTTCAACTGATTCTTCGCCGACTTTCTCTAAAATCTTGTTCAAGCCCTTGTGATACAGGCTCGCCACATAGGAGGAATCCGCCGCTGCGCCTTTGCGCGACTCAAGTACTTCAGCCAGGCGGGTCAGGGTATCAGTCATGGCTGTGTCCTTCGGCATAGATTGCTTTTGGGTCTTTGATCACTGCGTCGACTGTTTTCCATGCGCCGTTTTCAAATACGCGATAGAAGCAGCTTTCCCGTCCAGTATGGCAAGCGATTCCGCCGAGTTGCTCGACTTTGAGGATGATCACATCGGCATCGCAATCCAGACGCAGCTCGTGGAGCTTTTGTACGTGCCCGGATTCTTCGCCTTTGCGCCACAGTTTCCCACGCGAGCGTGACCAGTAAATGGCGCGGTTTTCACTGGCTGTCAGCGCCAATGCTTCACGGTTCATCCAGGCCATCATCAGCACTCGGCCAGTTTGGTGATCCTGAGCAATTGCCGGAATCAAGCCATCGTTGTTCCAGTTTATTTCATCAAGCCAATCGTTCATTACAGATTCCGCCCAATTCGGGCTTTTCGAGTCTCTAGTTTGCCAGTACCGCTCGGGCGTGGCTATCGGCGCAGCACCAGATAAATACCCGCGACGAGCATTGTCCAGATCGGCCATGCTATCAGGTCAAGCAGCAAGCCCTGGCTAACCGCGCCTGCAATCAACGCACCGCCGAGCAGGCGGGCTGGCCAGATTGAGTACCTTGGCTCAACAGTTTTAACCCTAAGTTCTTGCTGGTTGAGTTTTTCCAGGGTATCGCGGGCCATCTGCGACAGGTGCGGCACCTGCTCTGCTTGTTGTTGCAGGTTGCGCAACAAATGCAGCGGGCTGATTCGCTCACGCATCCAGCGCTCCAGAAATGGCTGGGCGGTGCTCCACAAGTCAAGGTCTGGGTAAAGCTGACGACCAAGCCCTTCAATGTTGAGCAAGGTCTTCTGCAGTAGTACCAACTGCGGCTGGACCTCCATATTGAAGCGTCGTGCCGTCTGGAACAGACGCATCAGCAACTGTCCGAAGGAAATATCCTTGAGTGGTCGCTCGAAGATTGGCTCGCAGACGGTGCGAATTGCCGCCTCGAAATCATTGACCTTGGTTTGCGCCGGCACCCAGCCCGAGTCGATGTGCAGTTGCGCAACGCGGCGATAGTCGCGTTTGAAGAATGCGAGCAGGTTGCGCGCCAGATAGTCCTGATCTTCTGGGGTCAGACTGCCAATGATGCCGCAATCGATGGCGATGTACTTCGGGTTCCAGGGTTGGCTGGTGCTGACGAAGATATTGCCGGGGTGCATGTCAGCATGGAAAAAGCTGTGGTCGAACACCTGGGTAAAGAAAATTTCAACGCCGCGCTCGGCCAGCAGTTTCATGTCGGTGCGTTGATCCGCCAATGTCGCCAGATCGGTCACAGGGATGCCGTATATGCGCTCCATGACCAGCACTTTCGGGCGGCAATAATCCCAGTAGATTTGCGGTACATAAAGTAGCGGCGAACCTTCAAAGTTGCGGCGCAGCTGACTCGCATTCGCGGCTTCGCGCAGCAGATCCAGTTCGTCGTAAATAGTTTTCTCGTAATCGCTGACCACCTCAACCGGACGCAGGCGGCGGGCATCTGCAGAGGCTTTTTCGGCAATCTTGGCGATGATGAACAACCAGGCGATATCCTGGCGAATCACTGGTTTAAGGCCGGGGCGGATGACTTTGATCACCACTTCTTCGCCGGTTTTCAGCCGTGCTGCGTGAACCTGAGCAACTGACGCCGAGGCCAGTGGTTGCGGGTCGAAGCGGGCAAAGGTGTCGGCAACTTTGGCACCGAGTTGTTCTTCGATAAGCGCCAGTGAGTGCGCAGGGTCGAACGGTGGCACCTGATCTTGCAGCTTGCTCAGCTCGTCGGCGACGTCGAGCGGCATCAAGTCACGACGGGTGGAGAGCAGTTGGCCAAATTTGATGAAAATTGGCCCGAGTTCTTCAAGCGATAAGCGTAAGCGCTCACCGCGGCTTAGACCCAAGTCTTTGCGCGGTAACCAGCGCCATGGCAGGGCATAACTGAGCGCGCGCAGCCACAGCGGCAACGGTAAGGCAAAGAGTAAGTCATCAAGCTGGTAGCGGATGATTACACGCAGAATTCGAAACAAGCGACGTACGGCGAGCAGCTTCATTCTTTGGGCTTATTACGTTGGGCGAGACGTTCGATGCGGGCATCGAGACGGTCGAGGGCTAACTTGAGGTCATCCAGTTCAGTGAAGCGCGCATTGGCTTCACGTTGGCCAACCAAGGTGCGTGACTCTTCGCTGAGATAATCGGCGAGGTTTAAACGCAGGGTGTCCAGTGTTTGTGTTGTCCAATTGGCGCGGCTGCGCAGATGGCTACCGAGTAACTGGCTGCCGACCGGACCTAGCCAGCGCGACAGTTCGTATTCCCAGTCCAGTTCCAGGTCTTGGAGTATGGCGGCGAAGTCGAGCAGCACCGCGCTATCGCCTTCGAGCTCAACTTCCGGACTGTGCAGCACCGCTGTCTTATCGCGGCTGGTGGCCAGGCGAATCAAACTGGATGCGGGTGCACGTAACCGGCAATCAACGTCACCTTCCCAATGGGCGGCAAGCATCAGACCTTCACCGTCGGGCATGATGAACAGGCTTAATGCTGGCGCCTGACAGTCAATTGCAATCACCTTGCCAGCCAGAGACTCAAGACGCGGCAGCGCAGTGCTATCCAGTGCCAGCACCCGGTTGAGGCCGGTTTCAACGCCAGCCAGTAGCCCGCTCAGCAGCATCAGGGCTTGATACCCCGGTGCAGCGCGACGATACCACCGGTCATGTTGTGGTACGTGGTGCGCTCAAAACCGGCATCGACCATCATCGCCTTCAGCGTATCTTGATCGGGATGCATGCGGATCGACTCAGCCAGATAGCGGTAGCTTTCTGAATCATTGGTTATCAGCTTGCCCATCAGCGGCATAAAGGTGAATGAGTAACGATCGTAGATTTTCGAGAGCATGGCGCTCGATGGCTTGGAGAACTCCAGAATCAACAAGCGCCCACCCGGCTTGAGCACCCGCAACATCGAACGCAGAGCGTCCTCTTTATGGGTCACGTTGCGCAGGCCAAAGGCGATGGTCACGCAGTCAAAGTGGTTGTCCGGGAATGGCAGTTTTTCGGCATCCGCCTGAACAAATTTGACGTTGCCAGCAACGCCGCGATCAAGCAGGCGGTCACGGCCGACTTTAAGCATCGAATCGTTGATGTCCGCCAGGACCACTTCGCCAGTCGGGCCCACCAAGCGTGAGAACTGGCGTGTGAGATCGCCAGTGCCGCCCGCGATGTCGAGCACCTTGTTGCCGACACGAACGCCGGACAGTTCAATGGTAAAGCGCTTCCACAGGCGGTGCATACCGCCAGAAAGCAGGTCATTCATGACGTCGTATTTTGCTGCCACCGAGTGGAACACTTCTGCGACTTTTTCAGCCTTTTGGCTTTCCGGCACGTCTTTAAAGCCAAAGTGTGTGGTCGGTTCGCTGTCGCTGTTCTTGCGCGGATCGTTCATGTTGCGCTCACTTGAATCATAGTGAGCGCCATTCTAAACCCGCGACGTGGCTTATGTCTTGGCATGCGCTGCATGGCCGCGAGCAGAGTGACCAATTGGCCTGCTATAGTCAGGCCAATTAGGGTCACAGCCACGAGGAAACCAATGGCTAAAATTGACATTCAACGGCCTCATTCACTGGGCCGCGATGGGGCCCGTGAGAAGGCTGAGTATCTTGCAGAGCGCTTATCCAACGAATATGGCGTGCGTTATCAATGGAAGGGTGATGTGCTCGAATTCAAGCGCAGCGGCGCTGACGGTCGAATTGAGGTTGGCGAAGATCAGGTCCGCGTGCAGCTTAGCCTTGGTTTAATGCTCTCGGCATTGAGCGGTACGATCAAACGCGAGATTGAGCAGGTGCTGGATAAACATCTCGCCTAGCGCTTTGGGGTTGCGCATTAATTGCAGCTCTTAGTATGTAGTTTCTAATTTTCATCGATATGGTGTGTCTCAAGCCTGCACTTTGTGGGCGTTTCCTCTAAATATTATGAGTGAGGTGCACCATGTCAAAAGTTGCTATCAAAAAGAAAGTTGTTGTCGAAGACAGCGCCACAGTGCTGACCGACGCCAAAATCTATGCGCGTAAAATCTGGCTTGCTGGTTTGGGCGCATACGCCAAAGCCGGTCAGGAAGGCGTTGAGTATTTGAAAGAGCTGATCAAGACCGGTGAAGGTGTTGAGCGCAAAGGCAAAAAAATTGTTGATGAACAAGTTGATGCGGCTAACAGTCAGATCGACAGCGTGAAAAGCAATGTGCGCAGCAATGTCAGCAGTGTTAAAGGCAAAGTTGAATTGCAACTCGACAAAATCGAGAAGGCGTTCGACACTCGTGTTGCCTCCGCTCTGAACCGTATTGGTATTCCGTCAAAGCAGGACATCGATGTTCTCTCTGCTAAGCTGGATGAGCTGAGTGCTTTGCTTGATCACGTCTCGCGTACCAAATAAGGAGAGTCGGATGGCTGTTAAAAAGAAAGTCGAAAAAGAAGCTAGTTCGTGGATCGGCGGCGTAGAGCGTTACTCACGTCAAATTTGGCTGGCCGGTTTGGGCGCCTACTCCAAAGTCAGCAAGGACGGCACTAAGCTGTTCGATACGCTGGTCAAGGATGGCGAGAAAGCTGAGAAGCAAGCCAAGACCGAAGTCGACAAACAAGTGGGTGCTGCTAAATCTTCCGTTGACTCACGTGTAGGTTCTGCCAAGTCGAAAGTCGACGAAGTACGTGGCAGGGCAATCGGCAAGTGGGGTGAGTTGGAAGAAGCTTTTGACAAGCGTTTGAACAATGCTATTTCGCGTCTTGGTGTTCCGAGTCGCAATGAAGTGAAAGCGCTTAATGCAAAAGTTGAAAGCCTGACCAAGCAAATCGAAAAGCTCACCGGCGTTTCGGTTAAGTCGGTTAAGCCTGCGGCCAAACCTGCGCCTAAAACCGTGGCTAAGCCAGCACCAAAAGCAGCGGCTAAACCTGCGGCGAAAAAGCCAGTCGCCAAGGCGGCAGCAGCCAAACCTGCGGCAAAAGCTGTGGCTAAGCCTGCTGCAAAACCTGCAGTTAAAGCAGCGGCGAAACCAGCAGCTAAGCCTGCGGTTAAACCAGCTGCAAAACCTGCTGCTAAGCCGGTTGCCAAACCAGCAGCAAAGAAGCCAGCAGTGCGCAAGCCAGCGGCTAAGCCAACTGCCAAACCAACTGCAGCTAAACCAACTGCAGCTAAGCCCGCTGCTCCAGCTACACCGGCCACACCGGCCACACCTGCTACGCCAGCAACGGCCACACCGGCAGCAACTCCAGCGACGCCTACTACACAGTCGTAAGCGTTTAGCGGTTAAACAAAAAGCCCGGCATTTGTGCCGGGCTTTTTGCTATCTGCGAATTAGTTTTCCAGGTAGCGCTGGGCAAGGTGCTCGGCGGCAAACCGTGACTCGGCGTTCAAGTGCGGTGCAACCAGCATCATGACTTGGTAGACCACTAAACGGCTTTCGCCTTCATTGCCGACGATGCGTTGGTAGTCGAGTGAGAACAGCAGAGTCAGGGTTATCTGCTCAACAAGTTGGCCAAGGGATTGGGTGTCGCTAAGCAGTTGATCTTCAGCTTTGAGCCGCCCAAGCAAGGCTGCTAGCGTGCGTTTTAGCGCGTTAAGCCAGTGGCGCATGCCGCGGGCGATTTTGGGCAGGCGCCCTGTCAGATTGGATAAATCCTGGAATAGAAAACGGTAGTTGGCCATGCGCTCGACAATCAAGTGCAGGAACAGCCAGTAATCCTCAACATCCAGTTGTGCGTCTTCAGGCGGGTCAAGCAAAGGTGCAAGTTCAGCTTGAAAGCGCTCAAAGAGCTCGTTGATTAAAGGTTCTTTTCCGTGGAAATGGTAATACAGGTTGCCTGGGCTAATGCCAAGCTCGTTAGCGATTTCAAGGGTTGAAACATTGGGCTCGCCCTCTTGGTTGAACAACATCAGGGCGCATTCGAGAATCCGTTCACGAGTTTTCATGCTGGTTTCTTATTGTTGATGCTCATGGCCTCAAGATAACTGTGTCACGCGGTTTCGGCCAGTAGCAGGTTGTGCTCGCATTGCGAGTTGCCTAGGTGCGCCAGGAAACTCCCTAGCGCACATGCACGTAATTACCGGGAGCCTCTGCCAACAGTGGATGGTTCTGATCACCAATGGCCATGATGGTCTCGCGTTGAGTGCCCGAGCGCGCTTGAATCCACTCCAGCCATAGAGGCCACCAACTGCCTTGCTGGTTTTTTGCGTCGTAATACCAGGCGCGAGGGGCCGAGGTGAGTTTGGGGTTCTCGAAGAAGTTGGCTTTAGGATTGCCTGGCGGGTTGAGAATGCTTTGGATGTGTCCGCTGTTCGACAAAATAAAGCGCCGGTCGCCACCGAGCAGCAAGGTCGAGCGGTAGACAGCATCCCACGGGGTAATGTGATCATTGATCCCCGCGACGTTGAAGCTGTCGACGTTGACCTTCTGCATATCAATCGGTGTGCCGCAAATCTCCAGGGCGCCGGCCCGGGTCAACGGGTTGTACTTGAAAAATTCGATCAAATCGCCATGCAGCGCTGCTGGCAGGCGCGTGTTGTCGTTATTCCAGTAAAGGATGTCGAAGGCGGGCGGTAACTTGCCCATCAAGTAGTTATTGACCCAGTAATTCCAGATCAAGTCATTGGGCCGCATCCAGGCAAATACCTTGGCCATGTCGCGTCCGTCGAGTACGCCTTGTTGATAGGAGCGTCGCTTGGCAGCTTCAAGGGTTTTCTCGTCGGCAAACAGCATCGCCGGGCTTTCGATCTGGCTGTCGAGCAGGCTGACCATATAGGTTGAGCTGGAGATTTTTCGCAGTTGGCGTTTAGCCTGCAAATGCCCTTGCAGCGCGGCAATGGTCAAGCCGCCAGCACAGGCACCGAGTAGGTTAACGTCTTTGCTGCCGGTAATGGCGCGGCAGGCATCAAGCGCCTCTTCAAGTGCTTGCACATAACTTGAAAGGCCCCACTCGCGATGTTGTGGGTCAGGGTTGCGCCAGCTGACAACAAAGGTTTGCAGGTTGTTTTTCAGGGCGTACTGGATGAAGCTCTTCTCAGGTGACAGGTCAAAAATATAGAACTTGTTGATCTGCGGCGGCACGATAAGCAGTGGTTTGGCGTATTGCTTTTCGCTCATCGGTTTGTACTGGATCAATTCCAGCATTTCGTTGCGAAACACCACTGCGCCGGGTGTTGTCGCCAGGTTCCGACCGACTTCAAATGCATGCTTGCTGACTTGGCTGGGCATCCCGCCATTGTTCAGCAAGTCATCAAGTAGGTGGTTGAGCCCTTTGAAAACGCTGCTGCCGCCACTGTTGAAAAGTTCTTTCAAGGCCAGTGGATTGAGCAGGCTGTTGGACGGTGACAGCGCATCGCTCAACAACGACGAGACAAAGCGAGCGCGTGTGCGGTCATCGGCCGACAGCGTGCTTTCATCTATCCAGCTATTTAGCTGTTTTTGCCATGCCAGATAGGCTTGCAAGCTGCGGCGGTAGAAGGGGTTGAGGTGCCAGGTCGGATCACTGAAACGGCTATCGTGTGGGTTGACCTTGTGCGGTGTATCGCCCACCAGCACGCGACCTAGTTGACCGCCAAACGCCAGCAAATGCTTGGCGCTGTGTACTGGCTGTTTAAGTCCTTGCAGCGCTAGAACACGGAATGTAGAGATAACATCGCGCCCGCGAAGGCCAGAAATAACGTTTTGCGCATTCATGGCTCTGGCTGAGCTTGGCAAGCTGCTTTTGCTAATCTTATCAGGCATGAAATAACACTCCGTCGTTATTACGCTGCGAACCCTTGTACGCATGTTTTTGGCTTTGGGGCTGGTCGTGCGCAGCTTTAAGCACCAGGTGCATGCAGGTCAGGACTCATTGTTTTGTGTTGCGCAGCAAGGCTTGTACCAATGTGGCTAAACCTGCATTGCAGAGCCTGCGAGGCTTTCTGGCGGAAAATACCAAGCCCTTAAATGAGTCGACTATAGGGCGCAAGCACTACAAGAGTGCGACAGTCATGTGACTGTCGCGGCGAGGTTAATGGGTTGAGGCCGCGACCGGGACGGGGTGCATAACCGCGCGTTGGCGCTCTTCATCAAGGAACTTCATGATGATTGGCGCCACGGTTTCAGCACGGGTCACGAGAAACAGGTGGCCGTCATCAATCACATGCAGCTCCGCATTTGGAATACGCCAAGCCAGCAGCCGCATATTGATCAACGGAATAATCGGGTCGTCATCACCGGCCAGTACCAGTGTTGGTTGGCGAATCTTGTGCAGCCAGTGAATGCTGGTCCAACCCAAGCCTGCGAACAGTTGCCAGTAGTAACCGACCTTGCCCGATGAACGCACTTTACTGGCATGGGCCATGGCCAGTTTTGGGTCACGACGAAATGCACCGCCGTAGATGATTGGCGCAATTTGTACGCCGTATGAGGGCTGGATATAGCGACGAGGACTGGCCATGCGCAGCAATACTTTAGGTTTTCCCGGCACCATCACTGCGCCCGCTGCGGTCGCTGCCAAAACTAGTTTTTTGCAGCGTTCGGGGTAGTCGTGAGCAAACTGCTGGGCTAACGCACCCCCCCAGGATACGCCGATGACATTGACCTGACCATAATCGAGGTAGTCGAGCATCCGCGCGGCCAGTTTGGCGAGTCCGGGAAAGCGATATGGCGTGCTGGGTGTTGAGGAACCACCAACTCCGGGCACATCGAAGGCGATGACTTCGAGTTCGGGGTCGAGTGCTTTAACAAACGGCATGACCAGCTCAAGGTTGGCGCCGATGCCGTTGAAGATCAGCAGCGGCGCTATCTTGCTATTACCGGGGCGAACCGCGGTACGGATTGTCTGGCCATCCAGTTCGATGGTGCGAAATACAAATGGTAGCGACATACGCATAGCCCTATCAGTTAAACCGTCTGCAGGACGGTTCTGGCTGTATTCATAGCCACCAGATCATTCTGGTCCGCTGAGTTTAAATGAGCAGCGCTGTCTAGCGCTGCGGGCATCAGTGCGCAGTTAGGGAACCACTGAAAAACTACTGCGCTAGATATTACGGCGTTAAAAAACTGCTCAAAATGCTCATTTAGGCTAACTAAACTCCGCTTTTTCGCATTTTTTTGCCTTGTACTATCGTCGCTCGCTACTTTTTTCAGAGGTCCCATAGTTAACGTTCGTGTACATAGGTGCCCGGTGCGGCTTCACCCGCTGGGTATTTTTTATTGCCAAGCTGGGCTTTTGTCGGTTTGGTCTTGCCTGAGCGTTCAGCTAACCATTGTTGCCAGTGCAGCCACCAGGAGTCAGTGTGTTTGGTGGCGCTTGCCTGCCAGTCTTTGGCGTCATCCGGCATTTCGGTATTGGTCATGTAGCGTGACTTGGGATTGCCAGGCGGGTTGAGAATGCTCTGGATGTGGCCACTGCTCGAAAGTACAAACTCACAATTGCCGCCAAATAACTTGGCTGACTTGTAGCAAGACTCCCAAGGCGTGATGTGGTCAGCGCTACCGGCGACGCAAAACAGGTCACTTTTGACCTGCTTGAGATCAATCGGCGTGCCGCAGACTTCAAGCGCGCCAGCGCGTGTCAGCGGATTGGTGACGAACATATCAATGAACTCGCCATGCAAGGCTGCTGGCAAGCGTGTGGTGTCATTGTTCCAGTACAGGATATCGAAAACTGGCGGCTCATTACCCAACAGATAGTTGTTGACCCAGTAATTCCAGATCAAGTCATTGGGCCGCATCCAGGCAAATACCTTGGCCATGTCGCTGCCCTCAAGCACGCCAGCTTGGTATGAGCGACGTTTTGCGGCCTCCAGGGTTTTTTCATCGGCGAACAGCGCGACCTGAGAATCTAGCTGGGTGTCGAGCACACTCACCAGTAAGGTCAGGGCATGGACTTTCTGCTCGCCCAATGCGGCGTAATGGCCGAGTAACGAGGTGGTGGTCAAGCCGCCAGAGCAGGCGCCAAGCATGTTGATATCTTTACTGCCGGTAATGGCGCTGACCACATCAATCGCTTCTTTAAGCGCTTCGATATAGGTGCTCAGGCCCCACTCGCGCTGGGCTTTAGTCGGGTTGCGCCAACTGACGACGAAGGTCTGCACGCCGTTGCGCAAAAGAAACAACGCAACGCTTTTTTCTGTCGACAAGTCGAATACATAGAACTTGTTGATTTGCGGCGGAACGACCAGCAGTGGCCGCTCGTGAACTTGCTCGGTGACGGGTGAGTACTGAATCAGCTCGAGCAAGTCATTGCGAAAGACCACCGCGCCTTCCGTGGTGGCAAGATTTTTACCGACCTCGAAGGCAGACATATTAACTTGGCTGGGCATGCCACCGTTATTGACGATGTCTTTGGCGAGATGGGAGAGACCGTCGAGCAGGCTTTTGCCGCCGGTCTCAAAGAAACGTTTGACCGCCATTGGGTTTGCCAGCGTGTTGCTTGGCGCCATGGCTTCAGTCATGAGGTTGACCACGAAATGGCCGCGGCTGGCATCCTGTGGCGATAAGGTGCTTTCGTCGATCCAGTGGTGCAGTTCTTTGCGCCACGCCAAATAGGTTTGCAGGTAGCGTTTGTAGAGCGGGTTCTGGCTCCAGGCTGGGTCGCTGAAGCGGCGGTCCGTGGGGTCGGCCTGTAGTTCAGACTGGCCAAACATAACGTTCTTTAGCTCAAGGCCAAAGTGCGCGGCATGCTTGGCGCTGTGTAAGGGTTGTTTGAGCGCAAGGGACAGGACCATCCGCGCCGATGTGAGCAGGTCTTTACCTCGGATTCCAACAACGGGATTGAGCCCAAGGGTGTTCTCTGAAGCTTGATGCTTCAGCGCATCATTATTTTTATCAACCATTTGACGCTCCATTGTCCTAAGACACCTACCTCAATTGCATTATGCGCGTGGACATAATGAAGAGCTTGGCATGACTCGGGTTACCGTATGCAATCAACATGACGACTGTATGCCGCTGGATGCTCCAGATGCAGGTAACTTGCCAGTTACTTGGTTACCCGAGTTTTTACGTTTGCGCAAGACACACGTGCACTGCTTTGGGTGAAAAGCAGTATGCCTTCAGAGATTAGAAAATGCGTTCTAACTGTGCAGTAATAGTTGACTGCGGGCGCTGGAATGACAGATTTGGTGCGCGGCATCGCGATATAGAGCATGCCGCAGAAAATTGTACCCCGAGGACTTACTGCATGAGCCGCACAATCGACTCGTTGGGGTCGCGTGACTTGCCAGCGGCTTGCAGCTCGGCGAGGTAGTCTGACCAGAGCTGATCCTGACGAGTGGCGAGCTGGTAAAGGTAGTCCCAGCTGAAAAGGCCGCTGTCATGGCCGTCATCGAAGCACAATTTTAGTGCGTAATTGCCAGCGGGTTCGATACTACTCAAGCCAACGTTAATCTTACCGGTTTGCAGGATTGGATTGCCGTGTCCCTGCACCTCAGCAGAAGGCGAATGGACGCGTAAAAACTCGGCAGACAAGGTGTAGCTGTCCTCGGCGTATTTCAGCGTCAGGGTTTTCGATGCTTTGTGCAGTTCGATTGCGCTGGGGATTTTCGCCATGGTCATTGCTTACGCCTTGCATAGGTTAAAAGCAGTCATTGGTATTGCGTAGGGTGCGACTGCGTAGGGTGTGACAACGCGAAGCTTGTCCACCATTTGCTCAAGATCAAAACATCCAAGTGTTAGTAACTTGCTCAACTGTCTGCTGGCAAAAGGGTGGATTAAAACATCCTACAGTCTAGCCAGTTTGGTGGGCAAAAAAGCATTACCCACCCTACGCCATAGTCAGAGAATATAGCGCGACAGATCTTCGTCTTCGGCCAATTCGCCCAAGTGGCTGTTGACGTAAGCTGCATCGATCTGGATTGGCTTGCCAGTATGCTCGGCAGCCATATCGCCAGCGCTGAACGACACTTCCTCAAGCAGGCGCTCAAGCAAGGTGTGCAGGCGACGTGCACCAATATTTTCGGTCTTTTCGTTGACCTGCCAGGCAATCTCAGCAATACGCTTAATGCCATCGCCGACAAACTCTATGCCCAGCCCTTCGGTGTTAAGCAGCGCTGCGTATTGCTCGGTCAGCGAAGCGTGCGGTTCGGTGAGAATTCGCTCGAAGTCTTCTGGGCTCAAGGCTTTCAGTTCGACCCGAATTGGCAGGCGACCCTGCAGCTCTGGCACCAGATCGCTCGGCTTGCTCAGATGGAAGGCGCCGGAGGCAATAAACAGGATGTGGTCGGTTTTGACCATGCCCAGTTTAGTGTTGACGGTGCAGCCTTCGATCAGTGGTAGCAAGTCACGTTGCACGCCTTCACGCGATACATCAGCACCGCCGGTGTTGCCACGCTTGGCGACTTTGTCGATTTCGTCGATAAAAACAATACCGTGCTGCTCAACGGCTTCCAGGGCGCGAGTCTTGAGCTCTTCTTCATTAACCAGGCGCGCCGCTTCTTCGTCGCGAACCATCTTCAAGGCATCTTTAACTTTGAGCTTACGGCTCTTGGTTTTGCCTTTACCCATGTTCGAGAACAGATTTTGCAGCTGGTTGGTCATTTCTTCCATGCCCGGAGGGGTCATGATTTCGATGCCAGCTGGGCTGTCTGCAACTTCGATTTCGATTTCTTTGTCATCCAGCTCGCCTTCACGCAAACGCTTGCGGAACAGCTGACGAGTGTTGGAATCAGTGGCTGGAGCGGCTTCTTCTTGGAAACCCGTGCGCGCAGGCGGCAGCAGGGCATCAAGGATGCGATCTTCGGCAGCATCTTCGGCGCGATGGCGCACTCGGATGATCTCTTGCTCGCGGAGCATTTTCAGGGCGGCATCTGCCAGATCGCGAATGATCGACTCAACATCGCGGCCGACGTAACCCACTTCGGTGAACTTGGTTGCTTCGACCTTAAGGAATGGCGCGTTGGCCAGCTTAGCCAGACGTCGGGCGATTTCGGTTTTACCGACCCCGGTCGGGCCAATCATCAAGATGTTCTTGGGCGTAACTTCTGCACGCAACTCAGCAGGCAGCTGCATACGTCTCCAGCGGTTGCGCAGAGCAATCGCAACGGCGCGCTTGGCGTCGTCTTGGCCAATAATATGGCGATTCAGTTCGTGGACAATTTCACGGGGTGTCATGGACATGGATAAGGGCTCCGAATGGCGCTCAGGCGGTTTAAATCGCCGAGTCCAGTTCCTCGATAGTCAAATTCTGATTGGTGAATACACAAATTGAGGCGGCGATATTGAGTGCGCTTTCGGCCACTTCGCGGGCGCTCATGTCTTCGGTGTTTTGCAGCAAAGCGATTGCCGCGGCTTGGGCAAACCCACCGCCAGAACCCATGGCGATCAAGCCGTGCTCGGGTTCAACCACATCGCCGTTGCCCGTAATAATCAGCGAAGCATCTTTGTTAGCGACCGCGAGCATGGCTTCGAGGCGGCTCAGTGAGCGGTCGGTACGCCAGTCTTTCGCCAGCTCAACAGCGGCGCGGACCAAATGGCCCTGATGCTTTTCAAGTTTGCCTTCAAAACGTTCAAACAGGGTGAAGGCGTCTGCAGTTGCGCCAGCAAAACCTGCGAGTACTTGGCCGTGGTACAGGCGGCGAACTTTTTTCGCGTTGCCTTTCATCACGGTGTTGCCCAAAGAAACCTGGCCATCGCCGCCCATGACGACTTTGCCGTGGCGGCGCACTGATACGATTGTGGTCAAGGGGTGAGTCTCCACGCTGCGGGGCGAAAATGCCCAATGTAGAAACAAATGGGGGGGCGAATCGTGCTTTTCAACCGAAGCGCACAGATTTTCGTCTTAACGGCTGCTGAGGGCGTAACAGAAAATTGCTGACCGGCTCAGCTTGAGCCGGTCATGGATAGGGCTTAGTTCGCTTGACGCTGCTGTAACAGCAGGTTGCTGAAGCCGTTGGCAGCCAAGGTCTTTTGCGACTGCGACAATTGTTCGCGGGTCGAGAACGGCCCCACTAAAACCCTGTGCCAGGTTTCGTCTTTGACGGTGCCAGCCTCTACCCGTACGCTCTGGCCGAGCAGTGTGATTTGCGCGCGCACGCTTTCAGCATCGTCTTTACGCCGGAACGAGCCAGCCTGCAGGAAGAACTGAGTGGTTACCGGCGCAACTTGTGCGACCACCGCAGGCGGTGGCGGCGGCGTTTCACCTCGCAGTGCCGCTTCAGCACGGGCTGCGTCGATCTTGGCCGCTTCTGCTGGTGTGACCGGTTTTTGCTCAGGCTTGCTTTGTGGCAAGGCTTCGGGCGGCACAATGACTTCTGACTCGGGTAGCAAGGTGTAGAAGTCGTACTTGGGCTTTGTCTGCTCAGGTTTGGTTGTCGGCTTAGCCTGTTTTGCCTGTGCATTGCGCGCCTGCTCGGCACGGTCGCGTTGCACCTCGCCACTGCCGGGCTTGAGGTTCATCAGCAACATCACAAACACGCCAATCGCCAGGCCACAGGCGAGCCAGATCCATCCCGGGACAGGTTTTTTAGCAGGTGCTTTATAGCGACTGGCTCCGCGTTTGGGAGCCGGTTTTTTACGGGCTGCCACTTACATGCGCTCCAATGTTTCCAGGCCGAGCAATTGCAGACCTTGCTTGAGTGTGCGCCCGCTCAACGCAGCCAGACGCAGGCGGCTTTGCTGAGTTTCAGGGCTTTCGGCGTTGATGATCGGGCAGTGTTCGTAGAAGCTTGAGAACAGGCCGGCAACATCGTAAAGGTAGGTGCAGAGAATATGTGGAGTGCCTTTTTCGGCGACGCTGTTGAGCACCTCGCCAAACTGGGCCAGCTTGCCTGCTAAATCGATTTCTTGTGGCGCTTGGAGGTCCAAGGCGCCGTTGATCTCATCGAAAGACTTGCCTAGTTTGCGCAGTACGCTGGCGACCCGGGTGTAGGCGTAGAGCAAATAGGGTGCGGTGTTGCCTTCAAAGCTGAGCATCAATTCGAAGTTGAAGCTGTAATCGCTGGTGCGATGCTTTGACAGGTCTGCGTATTTGACTGCGCCAATACCGACGGCATGCGCAATAGCGCGCAAATCATCTTCAGCGGTGTCCGGGTTTTTCGTTTTGACCAGTTGGTAGGCGCGTTCTTCCGCCTCATCAAGCAGGTCGATCAGTTTTACCGTGCCGCCATCGCGGGTTTTGAATGGACGCCCGTCTGCGCCGTTCATTGTGCCGAAACCCATGTGTTCGAGTTGCATGTCTTTGGCGACAAACTCAGCGCGCCGCGCCACCTCAAATGCCATCTGGAAATGCAGCGCTTGGCGTTGGTCGACAAAGTATAAGGCGCGATCGGCTTTCAGCGTCTGGCTGCGATAACGCATGGCCGCAAGGTCGGTGGTTGAATACAGATAACCGCCACCGGCTTTCTGCACAATCACTGGCAGGGGATTGCCTTCAGCATTTTTGAATTCGTCGAGGAACACGCATTTGGCGCCTTCACTTTCACTGAGCAAGCCCTTGCTTTGCAGGTCAGCGACTACATTGGCCAGGTCGTCGTTGTAGGCGCTTTCGCCGCGTACATCAGCTGGCGTCAGTTTGACGTTGAGGCGGTCATAGGCTTTCTGGCAGTGGCTCAGCGAGATTTCATTGAAGCGGTGCCACAAGCGCATGCACTCAGGCTCACCGGCTTGCAGTTGAACCACCAGCTCGCGAGCGCGATTGGCGAAGTCTTCTGACTCATCAAAACGCTTTTTCGCGGCGCGGTAGAACACTTCGAGGTCAGCCAGTTCGCTTTTTGCAGCCTCAGGGTTTTCTTCCATGTAGGCCAGCAACATGCCGAACTGAGTGCCCCAGTCGCCCACGTGATTTTGACGGATGACTTCGTCGCCAAGAAACTCAAGCACCCGAGCAACCGCGTCACCAATGATGGTCGAGCGCAGGTGGCCGACGTGCATTTCTTTGGCCAGATTCGGTGACGACAGGTCGACAACAACTCGTTGTGTTGCACCGGCCTTGCGTACATTCAGGTGCGAGTCTGCCAGTGCGGCCTCAAGGCGCTGAGCCAGCGCGGCGTTGTTCTGATAAAAATTGAGAAAACCGGGGCCGGCGATCTCGACCTTGGTGATTTGCGGGTCTGCAGGGAGTGCAGCAACCAGCTTTTCAGCGAGATCACGTGGTTTCATCCGCGCAGGCTTGGCCAGCATCATGGCGATGTTGCTGGCGAAGTCACCGTTGCTCTTGTCTCGGGTGTTCTCCACCTGAATCGTCGGGGTCAAGCCTTCAGGCAGCACGCCTTCAGCGATAAGGGCGGTCAGGGCTTGTTGGATCAGGTGGCGAATGCTGTCTTTCATGGTCTGCTCTGTCGGCCGATCTGGCGCGGCTGCGCGTGAGGCTCTGGTTGAAAACTGCACATTATCGGCAGCTTGGGGGGCTCGCATCAAGGGCAAAGCTATCAGTGGAGACTAAAACCCTGATCGCTTGCCCATTTAAGCCTAGCGTGTTGGTGCCGGTAATCTAGCTTTGCCGATTAGAACAGGTCTATTGGATCGACATCCAGCGACCAGCGTACCGCGCGGCCGCTGGGCATTTGTTCCAGCGCGTTGAGCCAATTGTTAAGCAAGCGGTGCAGCGGTGCCCGGGCATTACTTTGGATTAGTAGTTGCGCGCGATAACGTCCTGCCCGGCGTTCCATTGGTGCGGGCACCGGCCCCAGGAGTTCGATACCGCTGAGTTGCAGCTCTTCAAGCTGTAACTCAGCCTCGGTGCAGGCCTGATCAAGAAAGCCTTCAGCCTGACCCGGCTTATGCGCCTCGGCGCGTAACAGGGCCAAATGACAAAATGGTGGTAAGCCCGCACTGCGCCGTTCACTGAGGGCTTGCTCGGCGAATGCAAAGTAACCTTGCTCGGTGAGTTGCACCAATAACGGATGATCGGCCAAGTGACTTTGGATGATCACCTTTCCCGGCTCTTCGGCACGCCCGGCACGTCCGGCAACCTGCACAATCAACTGGGCCATGCGCTCGCTGGCGCGGAAATCCGCGGAAAACAAACCACCGTCCGCATCGAGGATTGCCACCAGCGTCACCCGTGGGAAGTGGTGACCTTTGGCGAGCATTTGGGTGCCGACCAGGATGCACGGCTCGCCTTTTTGAACGGTATTGAACAGGTTGGTCATGGCGTCTTTGCGTGAAGTGCTATCGCGGTCGACCCGTAATACCGGAACGTCCGGGAAAAGAATTTGCAAACGCTCTTCAGCTCGCTCGGTGCCTGCGCCGACTGGGCGCAGATCAACGCTTTTGCATTTCGGGCAGTTGTGCGGCTGGCGTTCAGCGTGGCCGCAGTGATGGCAGCGCAATTCACGGGTGCGTTGGTGCACCGTCATGCGGGCGTCGCAGCGTGGGCATTCGGATAACCAGCCACAGTCATGACACAGTAATGTCGGCGCAAAGCCGCGACGGTTGAGGAACACCAGAACCTGTTGGCCTGCCTCCAGGGTTTTGCGAATAGCTTGCTGCATGGGGCCGGAAATTCCCGAGTCGAGCGGCAAGCTCTTTACGTCGAGCCGCAGGAACTTCGGTGCCTTGGCGCTTCCCGCGCGCTGGTTGAGGCGCAGCAGGGCGTAGCGGCCGATGTTGGCGTTGTGCAGGCTTTCAAGAGAGGGCGTGGCCGAGCCGAGCACAATCGGGATGTTTTCTTGGTGAGCGCGAACAATGGCTAAGTCACGGGCGTGGTAGCGCAGGCCTTCCTGTTGCTTATAGGACGCGTCGTGCTCTTCGTCGATGATGATCAGCCCCGGATTTTTCATCGGAGTGAATAGCGCCGAGCGGGTGCCGATGATGATATCGGCCTCGCCATCGCGTGCTGCCAACCAGGCATCGAGTCGGTCGCGGTCGTTGACGGCTGAGTGCAGCAACGCGATCCGGGCATTAAAACGGCGCTCGAAGCGTTCCAGTGTTTGCGGACCTAAGTTGATCTCGGGAATCAGGATCAACGCCTGTTTGCCAGCCTCCAGCGTTTCGCGGATTAGCTGCAAATAGACTTCTGTTTTGCCACTGCCGGTTACGCCTGCGAGCAAATAGGTATTGAAACTACCGAGCCCTGAACGAATCGCCGTGGTGGCTGCGTTTTGTTCTGCATTTAAAGTCAGTTCAGGCTGCGCCAGCCAGTTAGACGGACGAGGCTGTGCTGCATGGCGGCGCACTTCTACGCGAACCAGATTTTTTTCGCGTAATAGCTCAAGGCTGTCTTTATTGAGTTGCAACTGGCTGAGTAAGCCGTGTGCAACTCCATGCGGGTGCTGCGCGATGGTTTTTAACGCATCTCGCTGGCGCGGCGCGCGACTGAGGCGGGGGTCGTCAACGCTGGCGCCGTCATTCGCCAGCCAAAAACGCTCTTGGCGCGCCTGCGCCGGTTCGCCTTGACGCAGTAAAATCGGCAGCGCCCAGCTAAAGGTGTCGCCCAAGCTGTGTTGGTAATATTGTGCTGTCCACAGGCAAAACTTAAAGAATGCACTGGGCAGCGGTGATTGTGGATCGAGCAGCTCCAGCGCTGGTTTCAGTTTGTCGGCTGGTATGTCGCTATGCTCACAGACCTCAACCAGAATCCCGACCATCTCGCGCCGACCAAACGGCACGCGTAGCCGGGCGCCCGGCTGCAACGCGCTAAGCGGAACATTGGCAGGCGGCAGGTAGTCGAATAGCCGGCGCAGTGGCGAAGGCAATGCAAGGCGCAAAATAGCGTCGGTCACACACAGGCTCCCGGTGAGAAGGAGCCGAATATTAGCATGTGATCAGGCGACAGCCGGTGCTTTACACTGCTTGCGTGGGTTTCAGGGTCTGGTATAGTCCGCAACCCGTTCCGTGCGGTACCTGACATCCGGTTAGGTGGCGGCACACATTATTGAGGAATACCCGATGAAAGCCGATATCCATCCAGAATACGTCGCTATCGAAGCTACTTGCAGCTGCGGTAACGTTATCCACACTCGTTCGACTCTGGCTAAGCCACTGAGCCTCGACGTTTGCTCTGAGTGCCACCCGTTCTACACCGGTAAGCAGAAAGTTCTTGACGCTGGTGGCCGTATCGACCGCTTCAAGCAGCGTTTCGGTGTGTTCGGCGCTAAGTAAGCAGCCGAATCGTCAAGAGCGGCCAGATGGCTCTCTTCTCGAAACTAAAAAAGGCGTCCCTTGCGGGCGCCTTTTTTGTTTCTGCAATTTACCTTTCGCCAGCGCTGGCGCTTTGTCCTGCGGCGGTTGTCGGGAAGCCGGTGGATGTCACTCGGGTCGTCGATGGCGACACGCTGCGCCTGGCTGATGGGCGTAGCGTGCGTTTGATCGGTATCAATACTCCTGAGATGCCCGGTAAAGGACGAAGCGTTGAGCCCTATGCTGAGCAGGCCAGGCGCCGTCTAAGTGCTTTGGTTGCGGCCAGCGACGGACGCATAGTGTTGCAGCTGGGTATCGAGTCCAAAGATCGCTATGGACGCACCCTTGCGCATGTCTACGATACTCAAGGCCGTAGCCTTGAAGCCCAGTTACTGGCCGAAGGGCTGGGTTATTGGGTGGCCGTGGCGCCTAACCTTGAGCAGCGCCAATGTTTGCAAACCGCAGAACAAACAGCTCGTGTAGCCAAGCTCGGTATCTGGCGCAATCCACCGTTTATTACACCTGACACGCTGAAAGCTGGCGGCTTCGCATTAGTGCGTGGGACGGTCAAGCGGGTGCAGCGAAATCGCGGTGGTATTTGGCTTGAGATAGGCGGCTCTCTGGTGTTGCGCGTTCCGGTTGACCAGGCGGATGCCTTTAGCAAAGCACAGGGGCAGGGTCTGGTCGGGCGTGCGGTTGAGGCGCGTGGCTGGGTGGTCGATCGTGCTAGGCGTTCGGCTTCTACCAATAAACAAGCTCGCTGGATGCTAACGCTGGGGCATGAGTCGATGTTGCAGGTACTGCCTTGATTGCGTCATTCAGCCCTGACTAAAGGCCTGTTTTTATCGCTTGCAAGAGCAGCTTCGATAGGCGTGTGTGGGTATTGAGTGCTAGGTCTGACCGAACAGTCTTGTGCAGCTGTATACAATTTGAGTATCCTCGACGGTCTGCCTTAACAGTCCAAAAAAGCGGAACGCCAATATGTCTGATTTGAAAACTGCCGCTCTCGAATATCATGCCCAGCCACGTCCGGGTAAGCTGAGCGTAGAGCTGACCAAGCCAACTGCAACTGCTCGTGATTTGTCCCTGGCCTACAGTCCCGGTGTTGCCGAGCCTGTGCGCGAAATTGCCCGCGATCCCGAGTTGGCATACCAGTACACCGGTAAAGGTAATCTGGTCGCGGTAATCTCTGATGGCACCGCAATTCTTGGTTTGGGTAACCTTGGTCCATTGGCTTCAAAGCCAGTCATGGAAGGTAAAGGCGTGTTGTTCAAGCGGTTTGCCGGTATCGATGTATTCGATATTGAAGTCGACTCTGAAAGCCCGCAGGCATTTATCGATACGGTTAAACGCATCTCTATCACCTTTGGTGGCATCAACCTCGAAGATATCAAGGCCCCTGAGTGCTTTGAAATTGAGCGTGCGTTGATCGAGCAGTGTGATATTCCGGTATTCCACGATGACCAGCACGGCACCGCGATCGTAACGGCTGCGGGCATGCTCAATGCGCTGGAAATTGCTGGTAAGAAAGTCGAGGAGGCTAAAATTGTTTGTCTCGGCGCTGGTGCTGCTGCGATCTCATGCATGAAACTGCTGGTGAGCATGGGTGCCAAGGTCGAAAACATCTTCATGATCGACCGTAAAGGCGTCATTCATGCGGGTCGTGACGACCTCAATCAGTACAAATCAGTCTTCGCCAGCGAAACTGACAAGCGCACTCTGGATGACGCGCTTGATGGTGCAGATGTATTTGTCGGTCTGTCGGGTGCAAACCTGCTCAGCCCTGAAGGTCTGCTGCGTATGGCAGCAAACCCAATCGTCTTCGCATGTTCAAATCCTGATCCTGAGATCAAGCCAGAACTTGCGCACGCCACCCGCAGCGATGTGATCATGGCGACCGGTCGTTCTGACTATCCAAACCAGGTCAACAACGTACTTGGCTTCCCGTTCATCTTCCGTGGTGCTCTGGACGTTCGTGCTACTCGCATCAACGAAGAGATGAAGATTGCTGCAGCTATTGCTCTGCGTGATCTGGCCAAGTTGCCGGTGCCTAAGGACGTATGCGACGCCTATGGCGGTATCGAGTTGTCCTTTGGTCGCGAATACATCATTCCAAAGCCAATGGATGCCCGTCTGATCACCCTGATCTCTGATGCAGTTGCAAAAGCGGCTATCGAAAGCGGCGTGGCAACCTTGCCATACCCTGCACACTATCCACTACAGTCGGTGGACGATGTGTTCAAAGGTTAAGTTTGCTGCATTAAAAAACCCGCTTCGGCGGGTTTTTTAATGGCTGCTGTTTGGTTATGCCCGAGCTCGCTTGCGCAAGCTCGACAGTTTTAGAACAGGTCGATTGGCGCCGAGTCGTCCGCAGGCAGGGGGCTGCCAGGAAGGCCGAGGTTAGGGTCGATCTCACCCATTGACGGCGGTGTGTCTTCATTCTTGAACAGTTCAAAGTAAGCATCAGGTGTGCCCGGCGACGCAGCGCGCCCGCTGAATGGATCAATACGCAGGGTCAGGATGCCGGCTGGCTCTTTCGGTGGGTTGCTTGGCTTGTCTTTGAGTGCCGCGCCCATGTATTTCATCCAGATAGGCAGGGCAACGGTACCGCCGAACTCGTGCCGACCGAGACTTTCTGGTTGGTCAAAGCCGGTCCACACAGTGGTTACGTAGTCAGCGTTGTAGCCGGAGAACCAACTGTCTTTCGATTCGTTGGTAGTGCCGGTTTTGCCGGAAAGGTCATCACGACCAAGCGCCAGGGCGCGACGCCCAGTGCCGCGCTTGATCACGTCCTGAAGCAGGTTGGTCATGATGTAAGCTGTGCGTGCATCGATAATTCGTTTGGCAACTGCAGGCTCAACAGGCGTTGCTGGGTCGACTACCTCACTTGGGGCTGCAACGCCTGTATCCAGTGCCGGGGCTTGAGGTGCCGCTTGGCCAGCATTATCTTCGGCGAGCTGTTGTTCTTGCTCGGCTTCAGTGAGCTCAACATCGGGCACTGTTGGCGGATTGGCGGTGAAAACGGTTTTGCCGTGACGGTCATCAATTTTCTGAATCAGGTACGGCTGGGTTTTGTAGCCGCCATTGGCAAATACCGACCAGCCGCCCGCAATTTCCATCGGGGTCAAGTCGGCTGTGCCTAGGGCGAGGGACAGATTAGGTGGCAGGTCCTGTTTGTTGAAGCCGAATTTGGTGGCGTAGTCGCGGGCGTATTCAATGCCAATAGCTTGCAGCAAGCGGATCGAAACCAAGTTGCGCGACTTATACAGTGCGACGCGTAAGCGTATTGGGCCCAGGAAGGTATTGTTGTCGTTCTTCGGGCGCCAGACTTCATCGGTGCTGCTGTTGGCGAAAACGATAGGGGCATCGTTGACCAGTGTTGCGGCGGTGTAGCCTTTGTCTAATGCTGCGCTGTAAACGAAAGGCTTGAAGCTTGAGCCAGGTTGGCGCTTGGCCTGTATCGCGCGGTTATAGTTGCTTTGTTCGAATGAGAAGCCGCCAACCAATGCGAGGATTGCACCGTTTTTCGGGTCGAGCGAGACAAGTGCGCCTTGGGCTGCTGGCATTTGCACAAAGTTGAGGCTGGCATCTTCCTGGCGCTGCACGCGAATAAGGTCGCCGATTTGGGCGACGTCGCTTGGCTGCTTGGGACGAGGGCCCATGCTGTTGGTATTAAGGAAGGGGCGCGCCCACTTCATGCTGTCCCAACTGACTGCTTGTTCTTTGCCGTCGCGGGTCATTACCAATATTCCGCTCTTCTCAACTTGAGTGACGACCGCTGGCTCAAGCCCGCCGAGGGATGATTTTTTCGCCAGCTCTGCCAGCCAGGTCTCTTTGGTCATGCCGGGGAGACGGCTTTCCGGGCCGCGATAGCCGTGGCGCTGATCATAGGTCAGAAGCCCGCTGCGCAGTGCATTGTTGGCGGTTTCTTGCAGGTTGCTGGGTACTGTGGTGTAAACATTGAAACCTTCGGTGTATGCATCACTGCCATACAGGCCGACCATCTCGGCGCGGGCCATCTCAGCTATATAAGGAGCTGCAAGCTCGGGCGTGGCTACGTGATAACTGGCGTCGACTGGTTCGGCGAGGGCCGCTTGATAACGCTCCTCATCTATTTTGCCAAGCAGATGCAGGCGGCCAAGAATCCAGTCGCGGCGCTCTTTGGCACGAGTCGGATTCACTAACGGGTTATAGCGAGACGGGGCTTTGGGTAGGCCTGCAATCATCGCCAGCTGTGATAGGTTCAGTTCACTAATGGGTTTGCCGTAATAAACCTGTGATGCTGCTTCGATACCGTAGGCGCGCTGGCCGAGGTAAATCTTGTTGACGTAAAGCTCAAGGATTTCGTTTTTGCTTAGCTCACGTTCTATCTGCAGGGCTAGCAGGATTTCGTTGATTTTCCGCGAAAAGCTTCTTTCGTTGGTTAGGAAGTAGTTCTTGGCGACCTGCATGGTGATAGTGCTACCACCAGTTTGAATTTGACCACTTTTCAAAATTTGCGTGGCAGCGCGCATCAAGCTGCTCGGGTCGACGCCATAATGGTGCTCGAAGTTGTCGTCTTCGGCAGCCAGTAACGCATTAATGAAGTCAGGCGGAATATCTTTAAATTCGATTGGCGAGCGTCGCATTTCACCAAACTCAGCGATCAGCTTACCGTCACTGCTAAATACCCTTAAAGGTATTTGCAGTTGGATGCTACGCAAAGAGTCGACAGAAGGCAGGCTCGGGCTTAGGTAGAGGAAAGCCCCACTTAAACTGAGTAATAGGCCACAAAAAATGGCGACGCAGGACCAAGCAAAGAATTTCAGCAAACGCATCAAGATTTTTGGATTTCCAGATAAAAGAATGAGTTAAGAACAAGACAAAGCAAAAAGGAAAAAACCGATCACATTATAAGCGTTTTTTTCCACTGGGAGCCATTTGCGCTTCTGTCAAGACTGTTATTTAATGTAGAAAAACATAAATAGTCCGTAAGTAACGGATGCCAATAGGAAATCGGTCGTGCTAGGGCTCTTCAATAAGAAAGCGAATACGCTGCTGGGGATCGACATAAGTTCGACTTCGGTAAAGCTCCTCGAGTTGAGTTGCTCAGGAGGCCGCTACAAAGTAGAGGCCTACGCTGTTGAGCCGCTCCCACCTAATGCTGTAGTTGAGAAAAATATCGCCGAGATGGAAGGGGTCGGCCAAGCGCTCACGCGCGTGCTTTCCAAAGCCAAGACAGGCGTTAAAACTGTTGCTGTTGCAGTGGCAGGGTCTGCGGTGATTACCAAGACCATCGAAATGGAAGCCGGGCTTTCTGATGATGATCTTGAGAATCAACTGAAGATCGAAGCGGATCAATACATTCCTTACCCGCTCGAAGAAGTCGCTATCGACTTCGAAGTGCAGGGATTGTCTGCGCGTAATGCTGAACGTGTTGAGGTGTTGCTTGCGGCGTGCCGCAAAGAGAATGTCGAGGTGCGTGAAGCTGCGTTGGCGCTTGCAGGCCTGACCGCCAAGGTGGTTGATGTTGAGGCGTATGCGCTCGAACGCTCTTTTGCTTTGCTCGCAGAGCAGCTCGGTTCCGGCGCTGATGACCTGACCGTAGCGGTTGTTGATATCGGCGCAACGATGACCACGTTGAGCGTTTTGCATAATGGCAAGACTATCTATACCCGTGAGCAAATGTTCGGCGGCAAGCAACTGACCGAAGAGATTCAGCGCCGTTATGGCTTATCTGTTGAAGAAGCCGGTCTTGCGAAAAAACAAGGCGGCCTTCCAGATGACTACGACAGCGAGGTTTTGCAACCGTTCAAACAAGCGGTTGTGCAGCAGGTTTCGCGCTCGCTGCAATTCTTCTTCGCGGCGGGGCAGTACAACGACGTTGACTACATCCTGTTAGCCGGAGGTACGGCTTCCATTCCTGATCTCGATCGCTTGATTCAGCAGAAGATCGGCACCCAGACATTGGTCGCCAATCCGTTCGCTGATATGGCGTTAAGTAGCAAGGTCAATGCAGGGGCGCTCGCGAGTGATGCACCTGCACTGATGATTGCTTGTGGTCTGGCGATGAGGAGTTTCGACTAATGGCACGGATCAACTTACTTCCGTGGCGAGAGCAGTTACGCGAGGAGCGCAAGCAGCGCTTCCTCGTTGCCCTCGGCGGTGTGTTGGCAGTATCTGCAGCTCTGGTGTTTCTGGGGGATCAGTACTTTAGCAGTGCTATCAAACAGCAAAATGCGCGTAATGAATTCGTGCGTAAAGAAATAGCTGTGCTCGACACCCGGATCAAAGAAATAAGCGAGCTGAAAAAACGCCGCGAGCAATTACTTGAACGGATGAAGATCATTCAGGACTTGCAAGGCAATCGACCGATTATTGGTCGGGTTTTTGATCAGTTAGTGAGAACTCTGCCCGATGGCGTTTTCTTTACCGGGCTTAAAATGACCGGTAAGAACATCGCAATTGTCGGTGCCGCTGAATCCAATAACCGTGTTTCCAATTTAATGCGCAACCTCGATTCTTCCGAATGGTTAACCGAACCGAATTTAACTGAAGTTAAAGCAGTGACTGCGGGTGCGGTTGATCAGGCGAATGTGTTTCAGCTGACGGTGCAGCAAACCCAACCGAAGCTTGATGGCGAGGAAGTTAAAAAATGAGCCTGAGAGAATCGCTGGACGGTTTGAAGCAGATCGATATTAACGACCTTGACCTCAACAACCTTGGCTCTTGGCCTGCCGCAGTAAAAGTGATTGCAGGTGCCTTGTTGTTGGTTTTGGTGCTGGCGCTTGGTTATAAATTCCACCTGGAAGACCTGCAAACGCAGCTCACCGGCAAGCAGCAAGAAGAGGTCACGCTAAAAGAGCAGTTTTCATCCAAGGCTTTTCAGGCTGCAAACCTGGAGGCATATAAAGATCAGATGAAGGAAATGGAGGTTTCATTTGGCGCGCTGCTTAAACAGTTGCCAAGTGACACTGAAGTGCCTGGCTTGCTCGAAGATATTACCCGCACCGGTTTAGGCAGCGGTCTTGAATTCGAAGAGATCAAACTCCTGCCTGAAGTTGCGCAACAGTTTTATATCGAGTTGCCGATACAGATTAAAGTTGTTGGTAGCTATCACGACTTAGCGACGTTTGTCAGTGGTGTGGCCAGTTTGCCGCGTATTGTCACGTTGCATGATTTTGATCTGGTACCGGCGAATAAAGACACAACGAGCAAGTTGCGTATGTCGATTCTCGCTAAAACCTACCGTTATAACGATAAGGGGGTGCAAAAATGAAACGCGCCCATTTAGCAGTTGTACTAACGGTATTAACGCTTAGCGGTTGTGGCTCAAGTAGTGATTTCTCTGACTTGCAGGCTTATATGGATGAGGTACGTGCTCGACCTAAAGGGTCAATTGAGCCGCTACCTAAGTTTCAGCCCTATGAAAGTTTTACCTATAGCGCCGCGTCGCTGAGAAGCCCATTCCAGCCGCCGGTGAAGATAGAAATGATTCAACGCGCCAAAGGCTCGAAAGAAATCAAGCCTGATGAGACGCGGGTTAAACAATTCCTTGAAGGGTTCAATATTGAAATCTTCGAGATGGTCGGTACGTTGTCCAATGATCGCGGCACTTTTGCCTTGGTTAGTGGTGCAGGAGGCGTTCATCGAATCAAGGTCGGGGATTACCTGGGTCGAAATAACGGACGCATCATTGCTATCAATGAGTCGAAAATCGATGTGATTGAAATCGTTCCCGATGGTGAAGGTGGCTGGCTTGAACGGCCGCGAAGCCTCTCCCTCAAGGAGCGCTCTTAAATGAGCGGAGAGAACATGAAGAAAAATAATCGGTCTGCCAAACGGAACCTGAGAATGAATTGCTCCCTTACACGACTAAGTATCTCCTTGTTGGGAGTTCTGCTTTCGCCTGTGCTGATGGCAGCCAATCTAGAGTCGCTCGACGTAGCTGCGTTGCCGGGTGATCGCGTTGAGCTGAAAATGTCGTTCGACGAGCCAGTTGCTGCACCACGTGGTTACACGATCGAGCAGCCAGCGCGTATTGCGCTTGACCTTCCAGGGGTGTCTAACCAGCTAGGGACTAAAAACCGTGAGCTGGGTGTAGGTAATGCTCGCAGCGTGACGGTGGTAGAGGCTAAAGATCGCACGCGTCTGATTATTAACCTGTCTGACTTGGCGCCATACAGCACCCGCGTGGAAGGCAATAACCTGTTTGTCCTGGTGGGTGCGAATGCAGGCGCAGCAAAAGCCTCTGCGGCTCCTGCTCCTGCAGCCACTACTTATAAAAAGCCACAAACAAGAAGTTATGTCGCTCAGTCGAAGGCTATCAGCAATATCGACTTCCAGCGTGGCGAGCAAGGTGAAGGTAATGTAGTCATCACCTTGTCTGATCCTTCGGTAAGCCCGGATATCCAAGAGCAAGGCGGGAAAATCCGTTTGGATTTTGCCAAAACCCAGTTGCCTGAAGCGCTGCGTGTGCGCTTGGATGTTAAAGACTTCGCAACCCCAGTGCAGTTTGTCAGCGCCACCGGTTCGGCCGACAAAGCCAGTATCATCATTGAGCCAACGGGCTTTTATGACTACCTGGCTTTTCAAACGGATAACAAGCTGACGCTGAGCATCAAGCCACTGACCAAAGACGATGCGGAAAAGCGTAAGACTGAGCGGTTTGCATACAGCGGTGAAAAACTCTCGCTGAACTTCCAGGATATCGACGTGCGTTCGGTATTGCAGTTGATTGCTGACTTTACCGACCTCAACTTGGTTGCCAGTGACACCGTTGCCGGTAACATCACGCTGCGCTTGCAGAATGTGCCTTGGGACCAAGCGCTGGATCTGGTGCTGAAAACCAAAGGTTTGGACAAGCGCAAGGTTGGTAACGTCTTGCTGGTCGCTCCTGCGGATGAAATTGCTGCTCGTGAGCGTCAAGAACTGGAGTCGCAAAAGCAAATAGCTGAACTGGCTCCGCTGCGCCGTGAGTTGATTCAGGTTAACTACGCCAAAGCATCGGATATGGCCAAACTGTTCCAGTCGGTGACCAGTGCTGACGGTAGTGCAGACGATCGTGGTTCTATTACAGTTGATGACCGCACCAACAGCATCATCGCCTACCAAACCCAAGATCGTCTTGATGAGCTGCGCCGTGTGGTCGCTCAGCTTGATGTCGCAGTGCGTCAGGTGATGATTGAAGCGCGAATTGTTGAGGCGAACGTCGACTATGACAAATCGCTGGGTGTTAACTGGCGTGGTGCACAGGTCGGCAACGGTAACTTCATTGTTGGCGGGAGTGGTGGTGACCGCGTCGGCTCGGGTGGCAACCCAGCTACTGCGTTAGGTAACTTCGTCGATATGGGCGTGGCAAACGCAACTTCATCCTTGGGCATCGGCTTTGTTACCGACAACACCATTCTTGACCTTGAGCTGTCGGCGATGGAAAAAACCGGTAACGGCGAGGTTGTATCTCAACCCAAGGTCGTGACCTCGGATAAAGAAACCGCGAAAATCCTCAAGGGTGCGGATATTCCATACCAGGAAGCGTCCTCAAGCGGTGCGACCTCGACCACTTTCGTTGAAGCTGCTCTGTCGCTCGAAGTCACTCCGCAGATCACGCCTGACAACCGGATTATCATGGAAGTCAAAGTGAACAAGGATGAGCCGGACTTCGCCAACCAGGTCAACGGTACGCCAACCATTCGTAAGAATGAGGTCAACGCCAAGGTCTTGGTTAACGATGGCGAAACCATTGTGATTGGTGGTGTGTTCTCCAACGAGCAGCGTAAAGGTGTCGATAAGGTGCCTTTCCTGGGCGATCTGCCTTATCTGGGCCGCCTGTTCCGTCGCGATATCGTTGAGGACTCAAAATCTGAGTTGCTGATCTTCCTCACCCCGCGCATCATGAACACCCAAGCTGTCGCGGTGAGCCGTTGATTAAGTGCAAAATCTGATACTTGTTGGCCCGATGGGCGCTGGAAAAAGCACCATCGGGCGTTTGCTAGCTAAAGAACTTCGTTTACCGTTTAAAGATTCTGATAAAGAAATCGAGCACCGTACTGGAGCAGATATTCCCTGGATCTTTGATGTTGAAGGTGAGCAGGGTTTTCGTGAGCGTGAGCAGTCGGTAATCGTTGAGCTGTGCGAGTCTCAGGGCATGGTGCTGGCCACCGGTGGTGGTGCTGTCATGCGTCCTGAGAATCGTGCTGCTTTGCACCAGGGCGGCAGAGTGGTTTATTTGCATGCCTCAGTTGAGCAGCAAATCAATCGGACCGCACGAGACCGTAATCGACCGCTGTTGCGTACTCTTGATCCGGGTAAAGTGCTGCGCGACTTGCTCGCTTTACGTGATCCTCTGTACCGTGAAATCGCGGATATTGTCATCGAAACCGATGAACGCCCCCCGCGAATGGTCGTGCAAGAGATACTTGAGCGACTAGAAGCGCTTCCTCCCCGTTAAAGCGCAGCGAGAACTGCGCTATCCTAGAGCCCTTTCCTGACAGGGGGCTGCATGCAAATTCTTCAAGTCGAGCTCGGTGAGCGTAGTTACCCTATTTATATCGGTGCAGACCTGCTTGTGCAGCCGCAACTGCTGGCTCAGCATATTGCCGGTCGCCAGGTGGCGATCGTCACCAACGAGACCATCGCGCCCCTGTATCTACAGGCGTTGGAAACTGCGCTCAATGGTTTTAGTGTGACTTCGGTTGTTCTGCCGGATGGCGAAGCCTTTAAAACCTGGGAAGTGCTCCAGCAGATTTTTGACGGGCTTTTGACTGCGCGGCATGACCGGCGTACGACAATTGTTGCGCTGGGCGGCGGGGTTGTTGGTGATATGGCAGGCTTTGCCGCTGCGTGCTATCAGCGTGGGGTCAACTTTATCCAGATTCCAACAACCTTGTTGTCCCAGGTGGATTCATCGGTTGGTGGCAAAACCGGAATCAACCACCCGCTGGGCAAGAACATGGTTGGTGCGTTTTATCAGCCGCAGGCGGTATTGATTGATACTAAAAGCCTGGTGACCTTGCCGCAGCGTGAGCTTTCTGCGGGTTTGGCTGAAGTGATCAAGTACGGGTTGATTTGTGATGAGCCCTTCCTGCAGTGGCTGGAAGTGAACATGTCTGCACTGCGTGAGTTGGATCAAACAGCTTTAACTGAAGCAATTCAGCGCTCTTGTGCTGCAAAGGCGCGTATAGTCGCCGCCGATGAACGTGAGTCAGGGTTACGAGCGACGCTTAATTTGGGGCATACCTTCGGCCATGCGATCGAGACGCACATGGGCTATGGTGTGTGGCTGCATGGTGAAGCTGTTGCAGCGGGCACTGTCATGGCGCTGGAGATGTCGACGCGTTTGGGCTGGATCGAGCCTGCAGAACGTGATCGAGCCATTCGCCTGTTTCAGGCCGCAGGCTTACCTGTAGTGCCGCCGAAAGTTATGACGCCGGAGCACTTTCTTGAGCATATGGCTGTCGATAAGAAAGTACTCGATGGTCAGCTGAGGTTAGTGTTGCTCCGGAAGATGGGTGACGCCGTGATTACCAGTGAGTATCCACGTGAAATTTTAAGTGCCACGCTAAGCGCCGATTATGCAGCGATGGCTGAACAGCTAAAAAATTAAAGAGTGCCCCCATGACTAGTTTGCACGCTGACGAGGCGTTCCTCGACCATTACCAATTTAGCCATGACCCATTTGCAGCGCGGGTGCCCGGCTTCAAGTTCTTCCCGGCGCAGCGCAAGCCCGTGCTCGGTCAATTGCATCATTTGGCGCGTTATAGCCAGTTGCTGCTTGCCGTCACTGGCCCTCAAGGCAGTGGCAAGACGCTTTTGCGTCAAGCGCTGGTTGCCAGCACCAATAAGCAGGCGGTGCTCAGCGTAGTTGTCACGCAAAATGCCGGTGAAGGCATGGGCGTGTTGCGTCAGGTCGCTCAAGGCTTGCAGGTTGCCCAGCCTGATATGCAGTCTATCTTGGCGCAAATCGGTCAGCTGGCCATCACTGGTCAAGAAGTCTATGTACTGGTTGATGATGCTGAGCAGCTCAGTGATGGCGACTTGCGCAACTTGGTGACCTTGGCTGCTGGCGGCCCAGAAGGACGCCCGCATGTATTCCTGTTCGCTGAAACTGCGATGCTGCCACGGTTTGATCAGGTGGCTGATGGTGAAGAGTGCTTCCACGTCATTGAATTGCAGCCTTACACCGAAGAAGAAACGCACGAATACCTTGCGCAGCGCCTGGAAGGTGCAGCGCAAGGGCTGGAGGTTTTCACAGAGGAGCAGCTCACGACGATTTATGAGCAGTCCGAAGGCTGGCCGGGTGCGATCAATCTGGCCGCGCGTGAGGTATTGGTTGATGCCATGCAGGCCAAGCGAACTGCAGGCAAGAGCTCTGGTTTCTCGTTCAACATGCCGCGTAAGCACATGTTGGCATTGGCTGTCGTTGTTGTTGGTGTGTTGGTTGCCTGGATGATGCAAGGGCGTGACCAGCCAGCAATGCCGGAGGGCCAGGCCCAGGCGCCAGCAGAAAATGCTCAGCCGCAGATGCCGGTGACTGAGCCAGCAACTGAGACCGCCACTCAAAATGGCGACTCTGGTGCACCAGCCATTGAGTTTGCCGGTTCTGGCGAACCGAAGCCCCTGCCGCTCGGTGGCGAGGCGCAGTCGGCTGATGCTGTGAGCAATAATCAGGCGCAAGAGGCTGAGACGCCTGCAGAGCCGCAAGATGAAACGGTTGCCGCACCCACTCCGGAAGCTAATCCGCGCTTATTGGTCGATACACGTGAGCAAGTGCCCCCTGCGGTTCCTGTTACCCCGGTGAAAACAGCAGAAGCCGCCAAGCCCGAAGCTAAGCCTGCACCTAAGCCAGAAACAGCAACGCCTGCAGCAAAGCCTGCAAATGTAACGGGTTGGTATGCCGATCAGGCTGGGTCGCGCTACACCTTGCAAGTAGTGGGAACCAGTGCTGAAAGCAACGCCAAGGCTTTTGTCAGTGAGAATGGCAGCGAGTATCACTACTTCAAGAAACTCTACCAAGGGAAGCCACTGTACGTTGTAACCTATGGTAGTTTTGCCACGGCGGACGCAGCAAAAGCCGCCATTAGTAAAATGCCGACGAAAGTACAGGCGGGTAAACCCTGGCCGCGTACGTTTGCCAGTATCAAGCTAGAAATCGCTCAAGCTCGTTAATCACGCGGCCTGGATCGACATGACCAGACAGTCGTTAGCACGACTGCCTGGTCTAAAACATCGTTTTCGCGACATATGATTGCATTAGATCGTCACTAAAATTTGTGACGATCCGATCGGCTATGTACAATGACCACCCTTTTGCCTGCGCAAAGCTGGAGCAATGCCCTGCGCGTACGGTAAGTTGTTGAATTAGAAAGCAATTACCTCCCTAAAAAAGGAGGCCGCCTGGTGAGAGTCCCTATGAAAGCAGGTTTGTACCGTCCTGATGAGTTCAAGGATAACTGCGGCTTCGGCCTGATTGCCCATATGCAGGGCGAGGCTAGCCATCACCTGCTCCAGACTGCTATCGAAGCCCTGACATGCATGACCCACCGTGGTGGGATCAACGCTGACGGTAAGACTGGCGATGGCTGTGGTCTGTTGATGCAGAAGCCTGACGCGTTCCTGCGAGCTATTGCTCAGGAGCAGTTGTCTGTTGAGTTGCCCGAGCAATACGCCGTCGGCATGGTCTTCTTAAACCAAGACTCGGCAAAAGCTGACGCTGCCCGCGAGAATATGAATAAAGAGATTCTGGCCGCAGGTCTGAGTCTGATTGGCTGGCGAAAAGTGCCGGTCGACACCAGCGTATTAGGCAGGCTGGCACTTGAGCGCTTGCCGCAGATCGAGCAGGTGTTCATTGGTGGTGAAGGGCTCAGCGATCAACAGTTTGCGATCAAACTGTTCTGCGCACGCCGTCGCTCCTCGGTCGCCAATGCGCAAGACACCGAGCACTACATCTGCAGCTTCTCGCACAAGACCATCATCTATAAAGGCCTGATGATGCCGGCTGACTTGCAGCAGTTCTACCCGGACCTGGGTGATGAGCGCTTGCAGACCGCCATTTGCGTTTTCCACCAACGCTTCTCGACCAACACACTGCCGAAATGGCCGTTGGCGCAGCCGTTCCGCTTCTTGGCGCACAACGGCGAAATCAACACTATTACCGGCAACCGTAACTGGGCGCAGGCGCGTCGCACCAAGTTCGCCAATGGCTTGATTCCCGACCTTGATGAGTTGGGCCCGCTGGTTAACCGCGTCGGTTCGGACTCGTCGAGCATGGACAACATGCTCGAGTTAATGGTCACCGGCGGTATCGACCTGTTCCGTGGCGTGCGTATGATCATTCCGCCTGCGTGGCAGAACGTTGAAACCATGGACGCCGATTTGCGCGCGTTCTATGAATACAACTCCATGCACATGGAACCTTGGGATGGCCCGGCTGGCGTAGTGCTGACCGACGGCCGCTATGCCGTGTGTCTGCTTGACCGTAACGGTCTGCGTCCGGCGCGTTGGGTGACCACCTCGAATGGCTACATCACTCTCGCATCGGAAATCGGTGTGTGGGATTACAAACCGGAAGATGTGATCGCCAAAGGACGTGTTGGTCCGGGCCAGGTGCTGGCTGTCGATACCGAGACCGGCCAGGTGCTCAACGCCGAAGACATCGACAATCGCTTGAAGTCACGTCACCCATACAAGCAATGGTTGCGTAAGAGCGGTTTGCGGGTTCAAGCAACCATGGACGACCACGACCACGGTTCAGACTTCTACTCGGCGGATCGCCTGAAGCAATACATGAAAATGTATCAGGTGACCTTTGAGGAGCGCGACCAAGTCCTGCGCCCGCTCGGTGAGCAAGGTCAGGAAGCCGTTGGCTCGATGGGCGATGACACGCCAATGGCCGTGTTGTCGCAGCGTGTGCGCTCGACGTATGACTACTTCCGTCAGCAGTTCGCGCAAGTGACAAACCCGCCGATCGACCCGCTGCGTGAAGCCATCGTGATGTCGCTGGAGATTTGCCTCGGTGCCGAGCGCAATATCTTCGAAGAGTCGCCAGAGCACGCCACTCGCGTAATCCTCAGCTCGCCAGTCATCTCGCCAGCCAAGTGGCGCACCTTGATGAACCTGGATAGCCCAGGTTTTGAACGTCATTTCATCGACATGAACTATGACGAAAGCATCGGCTTACAGGCTGCGGTCAGCAACATGGCTGATCAGGCAGAAGAAGCCGTGCGTTCAGGTAAAGTGTTGCTGGTGCTCAGTGACCGCAACATCGCACCGGGTAAATTACCGGCGCATGCCTCTTTAGTTGTTGGCGCGGTGCACCACCGTTTGACCGAGAAAGGCCTGCGCTGTGACTGCAACATTCTGGTCGAAACAGCCACCGCGCGTGACCCGCATCACTATGCGGTGTTGCTCGGCTTCGGTGCTTCGGCGGTTTATCCGTTCCTGGCTTACGAAGTGCTGGGTGATCTGATCCGCACCGGTGAAGTCCTCGGCGACCTGTATGAAGTGTTCAAGCACTACCGCAAAGGCATTTCCAAAGGCCTGTTGAAGATCCTCTCGAAGATGGGTATTTCGACAGTTGCCTCGTATCGCGGTGCGCAGTTGTTTGAAGCAGTTGGTTTGTCCGATGAAGTGGTTAACATGAGCTTCCGCGGCGTTGCCAGTCGCATCAAGGGTGCGCGCTTTGTTGATATTGAAGCCGAACAAAAACTGCTGGCTAATGAAGCCTGGAGTAACCGTAAGCCGATCCAGCAAGGTGGCTTGCTGAAGTTCGTCCACGGCGGCGAATACCATGCTTACAACCCTGATGTGGTCAATACCCTTCAGGTTGCTGTGCAGCAAGGTAACTACGAGAAGTACAAGGAATACAGCGCGTTGGTCGATACCCGGCCGGTGTCGATGATTCGTGACCTGCTCAAGCTGAAACTGGCCGACAAGCCATTGAGCCTTGATCAGGTTGAACCGTTGGAGTCGATCTTCAAGCGCTTTGACTCGGCGGGCATTTCGCTGGGTGCATTGTCGCCAGAAGCACACGAAGCTATCGCTGAAGCGATGAACCGTCTGGGCGCGCGTTCCAACTCCGGTGAAGGCGGTGAAGATCCTGCGCGTTACGGCACCATCCGCACGTCGAAGATCAAGCAAGTCGCAACCGGTCGTTTCGGTGTTACTCCGGAATACCTGGTCAATGCCGAGGTGCTGCAGATCAAAGTTGCCCAAGGCGCCAAGCCGGGCGAGGGCGGTCAGTTGCCGGGCGGTAAAGTTAACGGTTTGATTGCGCGTCTGCGTTACGCTGTGCCGGGCGTCACCTTGATTTCGCCTCCGCCGCACCACGATATCTACTCGATTGAAGACTTGGCCCAGCTGATCTATGACCTCAAGCAGGTCAATCCATCTGCGCTGGTTTCGGTCAAGTTGGTGGCCGAGGCTGGCGTTGGAACGATCGCGGCGGGTGTGGCTAAAGCCTACGCTGACCTGATCACCATTTCTGGTTACGACGGCGGCACGGGTGCATCGCCACTGACCTCAATCAAGTATGCGGGCGCTCCGTGGGAGCTGGGCTTGGCGGAAACTCACCAAACCCTGCGCGGTAACGATCTGCGTGGCAAGGTTCGGGTGCAGACTGACGGCGGCTTGAAGACCGGTCTTGATGTGATCAAGGCAGCGATTCTCGGTGCTGAAAGCTTCGGTTTTGGTACTGCTCCAATGATCGCACTGGGCTGCAAATACTTGCGTATTTGTCACCTCAATAACTGTGCGACCGGTGTTGCGACCCAGAACGACAAACTGCGTAAAGACCACTTCATCGGTACGGTTGAAATGGTCATGAACTTCTTCAAGTTCGTGGCCGAAGAAACCCGTGAATGGTTGGCGCTGGTTGGCGTTAGCAGCCTGGAAGAGCTGATTGGTCGTACCGATTTGCTGGACATCCTGCCGGGTGAAACGGCCAAGCAGAACAATCTGGATATCAGTCCGCTGCTCGGCAGTGACCTGATTCCGGCCGACAAGCCGCAGTTCTGCACTGTTGAGCGCAACCCGCCATTTGACCAAGGTCTGCTTGCAGAGAAAATGGTTGAGTTGGCGAGCGCGGCAATCGAGTCAGCCAGTGGCGCCGAGTTCGAACTCGACATCTGTAACTGCGACCGTTCGATTGGTGCCCGTGTCTCCGGTGAAATTGCCCGTAAGCACGGCAACCAAGGCATGGCCAAGGCGCCGATTACCTTCCGCTTCAAAGGCACTGCCGGTCAGAGTTTTGGGGTGTGGAACGCTGGTGGCTTGAACATGTACCTGCAAGGTGATGCCAACGACTACGTCGGTAAAGGCATGACCGGCGGTAAGCTGGTGATCACGCCACCACAAGGCAGCCCGTTTGCAACGCAGGACAGCGCCATCATCGGCAACACCTGCCTGTACGGCGCCACCGGCGGCAAGCTGTTTGCCGCTGGCACTGCTGGCGAGCGTTTTGGCGTGCGTAACTCGGGTGCCCATGCGGTTGTTGAAGGCACGGGCGACCATTGCTGCGAATACATGACCGGCGGTTTCATCTGTGTGCTGGGCAAAACTGGCTACAACTTCGGTTCGGGCATGACCGGCGGCTTCGCTTACGTGCTTGATCTGGACAACAGCTTCTACGACAAGGTCAACCATGAGCTGGTCGAAATCCAGCGCATCAACAGTGAAGCGATGGAGGCCTATCGTAGCCACCTGCAAGCTGTGTTGGCTGAGTATGTCGCTGAAACAGCCAGTGAGTGGGGCGCTAATCTGCTAGAAAACCTGGACGACTACTTGCGTAAGTTCTGGTTGGTCAAGCCGAAGGCTGCGAGCCTCAAGTCCCTGCTGTCGAGCATGCGTGCTAACCCGCAATAAAACAGCTTCAAGCGGCTGACCTGAATACTTAGGCCAGCCGCTCACCGTGATTGTCTTGCTGCGCCGCTTTAAACCGAGCGCATGCTGTTGAGAGGTTTTGAAATGACTGAACGTCTGAATAACGACTTCCAGTTCATCGAAGTTGGGCGTAAAGACCCAAAGAAGAAGCTGTTGCGTCAACGCAAAAAAGAATTTGTCGAAATTTACGACAACTTCAAACCGGCGGTTGCTGCCGATCAGGCGCATCGTTGCCTGGGCTGCGGTAATCCATATTGCGAATGGAAATGCCCGGTGCACAACTTCATCCCTAACTGGTTGAAGCTGGTATCAGAAGGCAACATTCTGGCCGCTGCTGAGCTGTCGCACCAAACCAACACATTGCCGGAAGTTTGTGGTCGTGTATGCCCACAAGACCGTCTCTGTGAAGGGGCTTGCACCCTTAACGATGGTTTCGGCGCGGTGACCATTGGTTCGGTCGAGAAGTACATCACCGATACCGCTTTCGCCATGGGCTGGCGCCCGGATATGTCCGGTGTTCAACTGACTGGCAAACGTGTTGCTGTGATTGGTGCTGGGCCTGCGGGACTGGGTTGTGCAGACGTATTAGTGCGCAGCGGTGTGACGCCAGTGGTGTTCGACAAGAACCCGGAAATCGGCGGCCTGCTGACTTTTGGTATTCCTGAATTCAAGCTGGAAAAAACCGTGCTTAGCCACCGCCGTGAAGTTTTCACCGGCATGGGCATCGAGTTCCGTCTCAATACCGAAATCGGTAAAGACATCAGCATGGATGAGCTGCTTGCCGAATACGACGCCGTATTCATGGGCATGGGCACCTACACCTACATGAAAGGTGGTTTCCCGGGCGAAGACTTGCCGGGTGTACACGATGCATTGGATTTCCTGATCGCCAACGTTAATCGCAACCTCGGTTTCGAGAAGTCGCCAGAAGACTTTATCGACATGAAGGGCAAGCGCATTGTCGTGCTCGGTGGCGGTGATACCGCCATGGACTGTAACCGCACCTCGATCCGTCAAGGCGCCAAGTCCGTGACCTGTGCTTATCGTCGTGACGAAGAGAACATGCCGGGTTCGCGTAAAGAAGTGAAGAACGCCAAGGAAGAAGGGGTCAAGTTCCTGTTCAACCGTCAGCCCATCGCCATTGTCGGTGAAGACAAGGTTGAAGGCGTCAAGGTGGTTGAAACCCGTCTTGGTGAGCCAGACGCTCGTGGCCGTCGTAGCCCTGAGCCTATTCCGGGTTCGGAAGAGATCATCCCGGCTGAGTCGGTGTTGATCGCGTTCGGCTTCCGTCCAAGCCCGGCGCCTTGGTTTGCTCAGTTTGAAATTGAAACCGACAGCCAAGGCCGGGTGATTGCGCCAGAGCAGAGCACCTTCAAGCACCAGACCAGCAACCCGAAAATTTTCGCCGGTGGCGATATGGTTCGCGGTTCTGATCTGGTGGTGACGGCGATCTTCGAAGGCCGTAATGCCGCTGAAGGTATTCTCGACTATCTGGGCGTCTAATCAGGCCATTGCTGGCCTGGCCAGACGCGGCAAATCGTCACGATAGATAAAAGGCACGGCACTCGCCGTGCCTTTTGCATTGTGGTCTGCGAAAATACCCGCACTTTTTTCTCTTGCTGGCGATTGCGGACTGTTGTGAGTGTCCCCGCGCAGGCTGTGAAAGCTAATGAATTTGATGAATTACCGAGAACTCTGAACATGACAGCCTTGAAAAATGACCGTTTCCTGCGCGCCCTGCTCAAGCAGCCTGTTGATGTCACTCCCGTGTGGATGATGCGTCAGGCTGGCCGTTACTTGCCGGAATACCGTGCGAGCCGCGCTAAGGCGGGCGACTTCATGAGCCTGATGATGAATCCGGAATTCGCCTGTGAAGTCACCCTGCAGCCATTGGATCGTTATCCACAGCTCGACGCTGCCATTCTGTTCTCAGACATTCTGACTATCCCGCACGCGATGGGTCAGGGTTTGTATTTTGAAACAGGTGAAGGTCCGCGCTTCAAGAAAGTCATTAGTTCAGCAGCCGATGTTGATGCCCTGCAGGTGACTGACCCGGAGAAAGACCTCGGCTACGTGATGGATGCCGTACGCACCATCCGCCGCGAGCTCAATGGTCGTGTGCCGCTGATTGGTTTCTCGGGCAGCCCGTGGACTTTAGCCACCTACATGGTTGAAGGCGGTTCCTCGAAGGATTTCCGCAAGTCCAAAGCCATGCTTTATGACAATCCGCAAGCGATGCACAACTTGCTGGATAAACTGGCGCAGTCAGTCACCGCTTACCTCAATGGCCAGATACTTGCGGGCGCTCAGGCGGTACAGATATTCGATACCTGGGGCGGCAACCTGTCGTCTGCGGCCTATCAGGAGTTCTCGCTGGCTTATATGCAGAAGATCGTCAGTGGTCTGATTCGTGAACACGAAGGTCGCAAAGTTCCGGTTATCCTGTTTACCAAGAATGGCGGCCTGTGGCTTGAGTCGATGGCTGCGACTGGCGCTGATGCGCTGGGCCTGGATTGGAGCTGCGATATTGGTGAGGCGCGTACGCGAGTGGGTAATCAGGTTGCGCTACAGGGCAATATGGATCCGACCGTGCTGTACGCCAAGCCTGACGCGATCCGTAAAGAGGTTGCGCGTATTCTCGCCAGCTACGGCAACGGTACGGGCCACATCTTCAACCTGGGTCATGGCATCACCCCTGAAGTTGATCCAGCCCACGCAGGCGCCTTCCTGGAAGCTGTGCACGAGTTGTCGGCGCAGTATCACCAATAACCTGTGTTGCTGCGCGGCGGTCTAGCCGCGCAGCGTCTTGCCGTATCTGCTCACTTGAGCTTGGCGAGCTTGCCCTTGAGTGCGACGCCCGCTACGAAAGCGCCCGCATGGCATTCATAGTTCTTGCTGTCGCGCATTTCCTTGCGCTTGTAGTAACTGCTGATATCCACAACAGCATTGGCCCCGGCTTTCTTGGCCTCATCTTGTAAGGCGATCAACGCAGACTTCAGAACCCAGGAGCACGCCTCATCGTCTGATTTGTTAAAGGCGTTGGTTTTTTTATTGGTAACGACCTCGTGCAACGTGCTGGCTTTGCCTGGCACTTTCTCACCGGCCAGGTAGAACTTGACGCTGCCATCGAGACGACCCTCTTCAGTCGCATCGACCACGACGGTATGAAAGTCGAGGATCAAGGTGGTGTCGCGTGCCTGACTTATGCTTGGCATGGCAGCCAGTACAGCCAGGGCAAAACTCCAGTGTTTAACTTGCATTGTTATTTCCTTGTTGGTTGTGTTCAGCCTTATCGATGGCTGTTATGTGTTGCTGCGCGAAATATTCTCCTAGCCCCAGCGCTTGAAAATAAGCGAGGTATTAACCCCGCCAAAGGCGAAGTTGTTGTTCATGACGTGATCGTTGCTCATTTGCCGGAACTCACCGCGTAGATAATCGAGCGGGCCGCAGCGCGCGTCCACTTGGTCGAGGTTGAGAGTCGGCACGTACTGGTCGCGATTCATCATCTCGATGCTGAACCACGACTCCAGCGCGCCGCAAGCGCCAAGGGTGTGGCCGAAGAAGCTCTTCTGTGAGCTGATCGGCATCTGCTCACCAAACAAGCTGCTGGTGGCCAATGTTTCTGCGATGTCGCCTTGTTCGGTTGCAGTGCCATGACCATTTACATAGCCAATCGCTTGCGGCTCCAGCCCTGCGTCATCCAAAGCCAACTGCATGGCTTGACGCATGGTGGTCTGCTCCGGTTTGGTAATGTGCAGACCATCGGCATTGCAACCGAAGCCAACAATCTCTGCATGAATCCGCGCCCCTCGGGCGAGGGCATGCTCAAGCTCTTCAAGAACCAATATCCCGGCGCCTTCACCGATGACCAAGCCATCGCGAGATACGTCGTATGGGCGCGGTGAGCTTTGTGGTGCGTCATTTTGCAGGCTGGTGGCATACAACGCATCGAAGACCATGGCCTCGGTCGGGCACAGCTCTTCGGCACCACCGGCCAGCATCATTGGCAGGCGTCCGAACTTGATCGCTTCATAGGCATAACCGATACCTTGGCTACCGCTGGTGCAGGCACTTGAAGTTGGAATCAAGCGGCCCTTGAGACCGAAAAAGATGCTGATGTTCGCCGCCGTTGTATGCGGCATCATGCGAATGTATGAGTTGGCGTTAAGCCCATCGGCCACCGAGTTCAGAAGCATATTGCCGAAGGCTTTGATTTCTTCGGTACTGCCGGTTGATGAACCACAGGCAACGCCCATGCGGCCATCCTGAATACTTGGGTCGCCCAATAAGCCGGAGTCATCAAGTGCCCGTTCCGCAGCATATACCGCCAGTTTCGACACACGGCCCATGCTGCGTAATTGCTTACGCGTCCAATGTTTTGGGGTGGTGAAGTTATCTATTGGCCCACCTAGACGCGTATTGAGCTCGGTATAGGTGTCCCATTCATCCATGCGCCGAATACCGCTGCGACTGGCGCGAAAGTTGGCCTCGATGCTGGCCCAGTCATCGCCCAGCGAGGTGACACCCGCCATGCCTGTGACTACGACCCGTTTAATGGCGACCTGTTTAATGTTGGTCATCAACACAGCCCTCCGTTGACCGCAAGGACTTGACGGGTGATGTAGGCGGCTTCATCTGACATTAGAAAGTTCACCGCGCCCGCCACCTCTTCAGGTGTACCGAGACGTTGCGCCGGGATCATCTTGAGTAACTCATCTACCGGCACATGCTCGTCAAGCATGTCGGTATCGATCAGACCAGGGGCTACGCAGTTGACTGTGATCTTGCGTTTGCCAAGCTCAATGGCGAGGGCCTTTGCGGCGCCAATAACGCCTGCTTTAGAAGCGCTGTAATTGACTTGTCCGCGATTGCCGATCAGCCCGGAAACCGAGGTGATGCAAACAATCCGGCCGGGTTTGCGGCGGCGAATCATTGGCATGGTCAGCGGGTGCAGGACGTTATAGAAACCATCCAGGTTGGTACGCAAAACCTGGTCCCAATCATCCTCGCTCAGAGCTGGGAAGGCGCCGTCACGGGTGAGGCCGGCATTGCATACCACGCCGTAATAGGCGCCGTGTTGCTCGATGTCGGCTTCCAGTTGCTCGCGGCACGCTGTGCGATCGGCTACATCAAACTGAATGATCCGGGCACTTTGCCCCAGCGCGGTAATCTCGGCTTGCACCGCTTGCGCATCTTCACGTCGGGTGCGGCAATGCAAAACCAGATCATGCCCAGCGCGGGCCAGACGTAAGGCAATGGCACGGCCAATACCGCGGCTGGAACCGGTTACTAATATAGGATCAGACATGTTGTTCGGCCTCGCCGGATTCTTCTAAAAACTGGGTTGCGTTAGGTGGCTGGAATACATTGAGCCGCGCGGTTGCGTGAATGTCCGGTCCTGTCAGATGACACTCGAAAACCGCCATGCCGTTGTCATCCTGCAGCGAGCGCAGCGCTTTGATATGCAGCTCTGCACCTAGCGGGAAGGACTCAACATTGCACTCGAATTTACGCGTGCCGAGCAAAAAACCCAGTGCTATGGTTTTGCCCGCTTCGCGTGCATGGCAGCCAGCAAAGGCGGCAATGCTCTGTGCCATCAACTCAACACCCAGCCACGCGGGTAAGCTGCCATCTTCCTGGTTGAACAGGCCGTCGGCTTTTACCTGCAGGCGGGTCTCAACTTCATCGATGTCATAACGTACGACCTCATCAAGCAGCACCATATCGCCGGAATGAGGCACTAACTCGGCCAACGGAAAAAGGCTCATGGCACGACTCCTAATATTAGACTGACGTTACTGCCGCCAAAGGCAAAGGAGTTGCTCATGGCATGGCGCGGTGCAGTATTGAACCGGGTGTCAGGTGCAGCAAGTTTGATGGGCGGCAGTTGCGGGTCGGCCGCGCCATCCCAAATATGTGGCGGCGCCAGTTTGCTTGGGTTGTGCTCGCTCAGGGTCAGCCAGCAAAAAGCCGCCTCCAGCGCCCCTGCTGCGCCGAGCGTATGGCCGCTGAGTGCTTTGCTTGAAGAGCAATTGACACCGTCAGGAAACACGGCCTGTACCGCCAGCGACTCCATGGCGTCGTTATGTTGCGTCGCGGTGCCGTGCAGGTTTAGATAGTCGATGTTACTGGCCTCGAGTTTGGCTGCCTTGAGGGCGGCGCGCATGGCTTGCTGTGCGCCAATGCCGTTCGGTTCAGGCGCTGAAATATGATGAGCGTCCGAGGATGCGCCGCCACCGAGCAGGGCAATCGACTCAGCTTGCCCGACGTTGGGTTGACGAGACATCAGAAACAACGCCGCGCCTTCGCCGATGTTGATTCCCTGACGGTTACGTGAGAATGGCTGGCAGCGTTCTTCGCTCACCGCTTCAAGTGAACTGAAGCCATTCAGCGTCAGCCCACACAGACTGTCTGCGCCGCCGCAGAGCACCACATCGCAGACATCTTGCTGAAGTAGACGATGGGCGCTAAGCAGTGCGCGTGCACTTGAGGTGCATGCGGTGGAGATACAGTAAGCCGGGCCGCAGAGGCCGAGCCAATCGCTTAAAAAATTTGCCGGCGCTGAGATCTCTTGCTGTGCGTATGAGTAGTCGGCGGGCAGAGAGCCCTGTGCGTGATGCAAGCCAATACTTTGTGTTGCCTCATCAATTCCCGAGGTGCTGGTGCCGATCACCACCGCCACTCGATGACGACCAAACTGCTCGATTGCCTGACGGATATGTGGCTCGATTTGCAACGCAGCGGCCAGCAACAGCTGATTATTGCGACTCTGCGCAGCCTCCATTGTGGCTGGCATCGGTGGCAGTTGGCCGTTGACTACGCCAAGGGTCAGCTCTCGTCCGGTGCCCCAGCCGCCTTGTTTGCGCATGCCCGAGGTATCGCCACTGAACAGGGCTTTGGCGACTGTCTGGGTATCGGCGCCGAGTGCGCAAATCACCCCTAAATGGTTCAAGTAACTGGGCATCATTGGTTCTCACGCGAGACAATCTGAGTGACGTGATAACGCGTCAGGTCGCCTGCCTCAAGGGTGAAATCAAGCGGTTCACTGTAGCTGATCCGCCAGTCGGGGCTCAGCGTTCGCTGCGTGTCGCTGATGATTTGCCAACTGTTCGCAGGATAGTTGTCAGCAATGCTGGAGGGCGTACTAAGCGCAAATAACAAAGCGGAGAACAGTTCGCGGGCGGCAGGGTTAGGCGGTAATAAACCTTCGTTTTGCCAAGTGCCCGCGACCAGTTGCTGGCGCGCCAGCGGCGTGCCCATTGGGTCAAACAATGACCAGCGTAATGTTGAGCCCTGCGCCTGAATGACCAGCAGCCAAGTCTCCCCGCCAGCTTCAGCTTGGCGCTGTACCTGTAGGGTTAGCGGCAATTGGCTGTGCAGTTGTGGCGTTGTCGGCGGCACTGGCGTATGCGCTGCGCAAGCCCCCAGTAGCAGGCACAGGCCGAGTATCAGACTGCGTACTATCAAGCTGCGGCTCATCAAAAATGTACCTGTACAGGCTTGCGCGCCACGACGTTGACTAACGTTTCGTCGCGTTCGCCAGCGGGCTTGGGTTTACGCAGGCGCAAGCGTTCCAAAAGGCCGAAATCTTTCGCCCGACTCCACCATAAATAGGGGTATGAAATCTGCTCTGGAGAAAATTCGAAACCTTGCTTATGCAGCATGTGCAGGTATTGCTCCGCAGTTTTTTGCACGTGCATGGGGTGACGAAACAGCCAGCGGATTACCCAGGTGTCGATATAAAAACGAGTCGATTCGGCAAACAGTAACAGACCGCCCGGTTTGAGTACTCGGTAGAACTCCGCCAAGGCCTGATCTTGCTCAACCAAGTGGTGGAACGTCTGATGACAAAACACAATATCGACGCTGGCATCCGCCAGTTGTATCGCCGCGCAGTCGCTGCTGAGCAATTGCACCTCGATACCGGCATCGCTGGCTTGTGCTTGCGAACACTGCAAACTACGGCGATCGGCGTCCAGTCCAATTAATTTGCTCGGAGCAAAGGCTTGCTGCAAGAGTTTGAATGACTTGCCTTGGCCACAACCTGCATCCAGCAGCACTGGCGCTGTCGGTAGAGCCGAGCCAGCCAGAGACTTGAGATCATTGATAGCGACACGCAAAACGTGATGCTGCCAAACATAGCTTTGGAGAAACCAGAAACCAAACTTGGTTTCCTCGACATAAGTGTCAGCGGCAGGATTCATCATGGTCCTTGTCAGGTTGGCGAGCATAATTGGGCGAGTACGCTCAAGCGGCGTTTTGGCTCGGCAACATAGGGGTTGGTTTGATCCCAGGCATAGCCAGCTAGGATCGAACTGATCATGCGGCGGATATGTGGAGCCGCATTTTCGAAGTAGATGACATCTTGAAAAGTGCCGTCATACCAGCCTTCGACATAGGCCCGGAAAGTGTCTACCCCACGTTTCAAAGGCTCGGCAAACTGGCTCTGCCAATCAACCTGCTCACCGCTCAGCTGGCGATGCAGTATGTCGGCAGCCATGCTCGCAGAGCGCATGGCAATGGTCACACCTGAGGAAAACACTGGGTCAAGAAACTCTGCCGCATTACCCAACAACGCGTAGCCGGGGCCATGCAGGCGCTTGACGTTGGCCGAGTACCCGGCGAGCGGGCTTGCCGGAGTATCCCAGACGGCATTTGCCAGAACAGTGTCCAGCGAGGGCGCTTGTTTTATTAGCTCACGCAGGCAGATATTTGGGTCATCACTCAGGCCCTCGAAGCGCTTGGCGTCAGCGACCACCCCAACCGAGCTGCGGCCGTTGCTGAAGGGAATGGTCCAGTACCAGATATCCCGTAGCTGCGGGTGCGTGGTGATGAGGATGCGTTCACGGTTGAAGGCGGGGCTGTCGATACGGTCTTCGATATGGCTGAACAATGCTTTGCGCACAGGGAAGGTTGATGGCAACTCGAGGTCGAGCAAACGCGGGAGCACTCGCCCATAACCGCTGGCATCGAGTACGAAGTGGCAGTTGATTAAATACTCTTCACCATCCTTCAAGCGTTTGACTCGCAACTGCGGATGGCTTGCCTCAAAGTCGCCGGCCACCACTTGTTCTTCATAGCGAATCTCGACGCCTTGGCGCTCGGCTTCATCTGCGAGAATCTTGTCGAACTTGGCACGCTCGACTTGAAAGGTCGAGCCCTTGCCGACAGTGAAGCCGTCGCGAAAATCGATGTCTGTATAACGTTCTCCCCAAGCAAACGCGGCACCATGCTTGATTTGGAAGCCTGCGTTCTGAATTGCCTCGAGCATGCCGGCTTCTTCGATAAAATCGAGGCAGTGCGAGAGCAAGCTTTCGCCAATCGAGAAGCGCGGAAAACACTGGCGTTCGAGCACTAAAACATCGTGACCATTGCGCTTGAGCAGGGCGCTGGCAATTGCGCCTGCCGGGCCAGCGCCGATCACTACGATCGTTCGATTTTCGCTTTCAACAGGCTTCACTGGGCGTCTCTGTGTGATTGGTTTTTTGTGGTTTTAGATTGTCTGGTGATGGCTCGGAACTTGCCCATGGCGAGTAGATAAAACTCAATAACAAGCCCAGGCTGACGGTCAGGCCAAAGTTGGCGATGGCTGGGGTGCTACTGAACATCAGCAGGCCGAATGACAGCCAACTGGTGAGTGCTGAAAGCAAGGTGCCAATCAGGCTCACTGCCGGGCCGCCAATCGATTCACGCATGAGAATTGCGTAATCGATACCAATGGCGGTGATGAGCAGCAAGCCAAATACACTAAACAACGTGAGGGGTTGTCCGAGCCAGCCAAGACAGGCCAGTGTTGTCAGCGCTGCCAGTAGCGGCAAGCTGACGACTCGCAATGCGCCGCTGAGACCAAAAGGTATGCACAGCAAGACAACAATCGCCGTGCAGGAAATCAATTTAAGGCTTGCCGCGCTGATTTGGGTTTGGCTGAACAGCTTGTTCACCTCGCCCAGGCGATCAACCCATTCGACGCCTTCAAGACCTTCAGCAGCGTCTTGCAAGAGCGCCGTGCTGGCCTGGCCTTCGAGGCTAACCAAGCCACTTACTCCCTGTGCATTGGCGCCCATCCATAAGGGGCGCCACGGCTCTGACAACGGTTCTGCGAGCACCGCCTCCAGTGTTTGAGCCGGTTGCTGCAGTAACGCATCCACCTCAGCCGTCAGTGCTGCCTGCGAGATGCCTGCATCGAGCAGAGGCTGCCAATACTGATTGAGCGTTTTAAGTGAGTGGCGCAATTGACTAAGCTGTGCGTCGGGCAGAATCAGTTGATTGAGTGACCGGTAACCGCGTAGTTCTTTGCTGGCGACAAGGCTGTCGAGGCGTTTGCTGAGTGCCGCTTGGCGTTGCAATAACTGTTGCTCATTCGCCGCTTTAACCAGATAAAACTGGCTGGTGGGCTGTTGCCCGGTCAGCTCGGCGATGCGTTGCGCCTGGCTAACCAAATCGGGTGCTTTCGCCAGCCACTGGCGTAGATCGTTCTGGGTGTGCAACTGCAATATGCCGCCCAGACAAAACAGCGCCAAGCCGATCAGAAGTGGCCAGCGGGCGGTTTTAAGTAGACGCGTGCGCCAGGCCAGTAATTGGTAAGCGATATTCAGCAGAGTGGGGGCGGGTTGCAGACGCATGCCTTTAAACCAGGCTGGCAGCAGGCAAATCGCAGCTAAATAAGCGCCGATCAGCCCTGCAGCCGAGAACACTGCAATTTGCGTCAGGGCTTGAAAAGGGGTGAACGCCAGCGCGATGTAACCCAATAGGTTGGTGGCCAGACTCAAGCTTAAACCCGGTAGGGTTGCCCGCATCGCCGCCCAGCTTTGCCAGTCTTGCTGTGCCCAGCACTTGCTCAGGTAATGTTGCGGGTAATCAATGGCCACGCCGATCAGGCTAGCGCCGAGAATCAAGGTTATGGCATTGATCTGGCCGAAAAACATGACGCACGCGGCACTGCCCGCCAACAGCGCAACCGCCACCGGCAACAGACTCAGCAGCACCCGTGCCCGGCGATAGGCCAAATACAACAGCGCTATCAATGCAATGATTGCGCTGCTGCCCAGCAGGCTGATTTCACTGCTGGCTTGGGTTTGCCCGGCATTGGCATACAGCACGCCGCCACTTGCCAGTAACTGCCCTCCGGCGGCCATGGTGGTGCGGCGAGCGCTGGCCACCTCTGCCGCCACCAACGGCGGAGCTTGCAGATCAAATGCGTTGCCATGACTTTGCGCGCGTAGCAGCACCCAGGTCATGTCTCTGTCGGTGATCAATAACGCGCCGCTGCCGAGATCGATCTGTACCTTGCTGTGCGGATTCAAGGTGGTTTGCGCGCGGGTTGTCAGGCCTAGCCAGTCCTGCTTGATTGGCACAAGGGTTGTGCTTGCGAAGGTATCGAACAGCTCGCTTACGCGGCGTTCAATGAATGCTTGCGGCTGATTTATCAGCAGGTGTTTGTCGGCCGCTGGGAGCAGTGACAAGCGCCCATCCAAGAGTTGCCGACGTAGGCTCGGCACATCGCTCTGCAAGCGCCACTGCACCTTAGCGAAGTGTTTGTTCGCGCGCAGTTGCAGACCAATCTCGGAGGCTAATTGGATGGCCGTGCTGCGTTTGCTGTGGCCGACTAATAACAGGAGTTCGCGGTTGAGCGGTTCCTGCATACGTTTCTCTGCAGCTTGAACTTCAGCGTCAACCTGACTCTGCGGCAGCAGGGCAAGTAAGCTGGCAACCACGGGTGGGCCGTTGCGCCATTGCCAGGCGACCAGGCAGATTAGCGCCACCAGCAACACGCCGAACAGGCGCGGCAGGCTGCGTTCAGTCTGCAAAATTGTCTCGCTCGGTTTGGCTCAGTGCAGCTGCAGCTTGGCTGTTGGGCAGTTGCAGGAGCGTCCGGTCACCTTGGGTTTCAAACAGCTCGATGCGCTGCACCAGTTCACCGCCCTTGATTTCGATGCGACTGAATATTTGCTTGAGCAACAGTGCACGGGGCTCCAATGTCAGCGCCCAGTCATCTTTTGTTCCTTGCAATTGCAGCTCAAAGTCAGCCTTTAAACCGGAACTGTCGCCACGTAACAAAGCCAGAAACAAGCGGCTTTGCTGGGCGGCAGCGTTATTGCCGGGTTGCATCTGCCAGCCAGCGTTTGTACGTCTGGCGATGCCTTCACTGTTGATCCGATACGTCTGGCTGATTGGGCTCTGTAGCTGCCACAGCAAACCCTTGTCAGTCGCGAGGACAAACTGGCCGCGGCTGGTTAAGGGCTGGGCCATCGCTCGCAGGTGTTTTTCCTGAATAAACGGGCCGCGCACCACGGCGTTATCAGCGAGCTGATTGCTGAGCGCGGTCAAGTCAAACGCGCAGGCAATGGGTGTCATCAACAGGCAGCAGAGACTGAGTGCTATGCGCCGGATTGAATGGCTCATGTCAGCGCGCGCTCAACGGCGTCAACGAATACGCGCGGCGATGCGAGCTGCATTTCTCGGCTGGCAATTTCAACGGCTACTTGCACACTGCTCGCGCGGGTAAGGCGTTCACCGGTTGCGGCATCGCTGATCAGGTAATGGATTTTCAAGCGATTTTCCCACTCGACAAGGTCGGCGCGAACGATGAGTGTCTGGCCAAATGTGGCGCCACGGATGTAGCGCAGTTGTAGATCAATAATCGGCCAGGCAAAACCTGCATCACGCATGTGCGAGTAGTTGTGGCCGATTTTGTCGAGCAGGGCGCAGCGCGCAATTTCGAGGTACTTGACGTAATGGCCATGCCAGACCACTTCCATCATGTCGACATCGAAGAACGGCACGACAATTTCGCTCTCAACCTGTAATACACCGCTACTGCGCATAGAGCCTCCAGTGCTGATTACGAATACGTTGTAGACACAGCCTTAGCTCGCCTTCCAATGCTCGATCTTCTATAACCGGTGGGAAGTCCTGCGCCAGTTGTGCGCGCATGTTCAGCAGCGGCTCTGGCAGTTGCCGGGGGCTGGTTTGCAGGCGTAGCCAGACGCCTTGGTTAGCCGCGAGCAACGTGGCAGCGGCAACCTGTTCAGTCAGTTCAAGGCTGCGCAAGGCGTCGCGCGCGGCAATAGTGCCCATGCTGACTTTGTCTTGGTTGTGGCACTCGGTCGAGCGTGAAAAAACACTGGCGGGCATGGTGTTTTTCAGGGCTTCTGCAGTCCAGGCGCTGGCGCCGATCTGCACGGCTTTAAAGCCATGGTTAATCATTGAACTGCTGGCAGGAGCACCGGACAGGTTGCTCGGCAGGCCATGGTTGTAACGTACATCGACCAGCAAGGCGAGCTGTCGGTCGAGTAGGTCGGCAACGTTGCCCACCAGGTTTTTCAGGCTGTCCATGGCAAAGGCAATGTGTCCGCCGTAGAAATGCCCGCCGTGCATGACGCGCTCGGTCTCTGCATCGATCAGCGGGTTGTCATTGGCACTGTTGAGCTCTGTTTCGATAAATTGCCGCAACAGGCCCAAACTGTCGGCCATGACCCCAAGTACATGCGGGGCGCAGCGCAGCGAGTAGCGATCCTGCAGACGGTGTAGCGCTGCTGTGGGCCCGGTAATCGCCAGATCCTCACGCAGCCAGGCGGCGACCTGCATTTGCCCCGGGTGCGGCTTGGCGGCAAACAGGCGCTGGTCGAAGTGTTCCGGGTTGCCTTCCAGCGCGATCACGTTGAGCGCGGTGATACGGGTGGCCAGTTTCAGCAAATAGTCGGCGCGGGAATAGGCCAGGCACGCCAGTGCGGTCATGACCGCCGTACCATTCATCAACGCCAGCGCTTCTTTCGGACGCAGGGTCAGCGGTGTCCAGCCAAGTTGTTCATGCACCTCGTGCGCACTGCGGCGCTGACCTTGGTAGAGCACTTCGCGCTCACCGCTGAGGGTCGCTGCGACGTAAGACAAAGGCGTTAGATCGCCACTGGCCCCGACCGAGCCTTCCTCTGGAATTAACGGCAGAATGTCGTGTTCAAGAAACTCCTGCAAACGCTCCAGCAACTCCACGCGCACGCCGGAGACACCAAAGCACAGCGATTGCAGACGCGCAGCCAGCACCGCGCGTGTTGCGTCGGGCTCAAGCAATTTGCCAAGGCCACAGCCATGAAATGTATACAGATGACGGGGCAAGGCTTCGACTTGATGCAATGGCACTGCAACCACGCAGGAGTCACCGTAGCCGGTTGTGACTCCGTAAATCACACCTTCTTTATCCAGCAGGGTATCGAGGAAGCGCGCCCCTTTGGCGATTTTTTCCCGGTAGTCGGCATCATGTTGCAAGTGCGCCTTGGCGCGTTGTTGTGATAGCGCGACAACATTCTCGATCGTCAGGTGAGTTTCGCCGAAAATGACCGGCTCAGGCTGATGTGTCGTCATCTGTATTCCAAAACGGATAAAAGTTGAACCACTGATCGGGTGCATCCAGGCAGCGCTGACCCAGACGGTCGGCAAAGCGTTGAGTCCACTCGCGGATTACGCTGTCACGGGTGTCGCGCTTCCATTGCACACTGGCGGCGAAAGGCTCAAGCAAGATCTGATACCGGCCCGCTATTTTGACGCAGCTCATAAAATTAACCGGACATTTGAGTAGCCCGGCCAACAACCACGGCCCTTGCGGAAATGCTGCCGGTTTACCGAGAAAGTCGACGCTGACACGACGTCCGCCGTGTAGCGCGATGCGGTCGCCTGCGATGGCCAACCACTCGCCTTGTTCAAGGCGTTCAGATAACTGCAGCATAACTGCTGGGTTTAGCTCGCTGACTTGGATCAGGCGCATATTGCTGGCGCCGGCCTCACCGAGTAGCTGGTTGAATTGCTCTGCATGTTTGGTATGCACCAACACATTCATCTTGACCTTGTCACCCAGCTCGGCCAGCGCGCGGCACACTTCAAGGTTGCCCAAGTGCGCGCCAACCAGCATTTGTCCGCGCTGGCCGCGCATTTGCTGGCGTAGCTGTTGAGGGTCGACCAGCTCGATGTCGCTGGCATTCAATTGACCGCGCCAGATGTCCAGTTTGTCGAGCAAGGCGTCAGCAAATGCCATGAACTGCGCAAACACCGAGCGCTGCGTGGGAGCGGCGGTTTTGCCGCTCCAGAACATCAAATTCTGCTGATACTCGGCAATACTGCGCCGCGCCTTGGCGCCGAATACAAAGAAGTACAGGACGATTAAATAGAGCAGCGGGCCGATCAGTTTACGGCCGAGAAGGCGCGCTGCGGATACGGTGAACTTCATCAGCAGCAGGCTGCCGCGTTCTTGCTGAGCCGCCCAGTGTTGGTGCTTGTTTGCCTGATTCATTGGCGCCACCTGCGCCAGGCAATCAGCGGCGCCCGCAGCAGCATGCCAAAGAATAATTTGGCGTGCATTTTAGAGATCAGCAGGTTGTCGTGTATCAGACGAAAGTGCGAGATACCGCCCAACGGATAATGCACGCGAATCGGCAACCACTGCATCGATTGGTTCTGCCAGGCCATACGCACCAGAATTTCGGAGTCGAAATCCATGCGTCTGCCTATATTGACCCGATTGATTAGCGCAACGGTGCTGGCCAGTGGGTAAACCCTGAAACCGCACATGGAGTCGCGTATCTGCAGCGACAAACTGTTTATCCACACCCAAATATGCGTCAGATAGCGCGCATATAGACGGCTCTTGGGTACGCTTGCGTCATAAACCGGAAAACCGCAGATAACGGCTTGCGGATGCAACTTCGAGGCGGCGAGAAACGATCCAATGTCACCGAGGTTGTGTTGGCCGTCGGCGTCTACTTGCAGGGCATGGGTGAAACCGAGCATCTGCGCTTCACGCAGCCCGGCCATCACTGCACCGCCTTTGCCCTGATTTTGCAGCAAGTGCACGGCATAGCAATCAGCCTGTTCGGCAAGTTTTTCGATCACGGCGGTACAGGCCGGGCTGGATCCATCGTTCACCAGAATGCACGGCAGTTTGGCCTTGCCTAATGCGGCTACGACATGCACTAAAGCCTGTTCATGGTTGAATACCGGAACAACTACGCAGGCGTTATACATGATCAGCCAGCAAGATGCGTCCGGACGAGCACGCTGCATTGTTATGTCTGAAAGCGAAATACAACTTGCCGCGGCTGGTATCAAAACGCAGCGAAAGCTGAATAGCGTCGCCGGGGCGCATGAGTTGCTGAAACTTGAGAACTTCCATTCCGCCAAAGCGCGCAGGTAGATCTTTGATCAGTTGCCGGGCCAGACGCAGTGCCCAATCAATCTGCACCACTCCTGGCACCACCGGGGCTGATGTGAAGTGACCACTGAAGTGGGCAAGATCAATCGGTACGCGCAGTGTCAGCAAAAACTCGCCATCGTTTTCAGCGATGCTTTGAGGTGTTATTTGGGTGGTTCTTGGTGTGTCCAGAAGTTGTTCAACCTGCACCTGCGCGAGCTTGCCTTGGCTGTTGTAGGGTAACTCGGTGGTTAACCGCCAGCGGCGAGGCAGGGCAATGGGCTCGACATGCTCGCTGAGATGATTGCGCAGGGTTTGGGTGACGGCGCGTCTGCCGCGGTTGCGTAGCGCATGCAGGCCCGCTGGGCTGAGTGCAATCAAGGCACCGAGGAATGCCCGGCCTTTGTGCAGCGCGCCGATTCGAGATTCGCTGACCCAAGCGTGGCTGTTGAGTGTGTTTTCAAGCATGGGCAGAGATACGCGTTTCTCTTCCAGCTTGATAATGCGGTCGAGTCGGGCACGCAGCAGAAACCTGCCATCGGCTTCAATCTCCACGGCATCGGCGGTTTCCTCACGCTGCCCGGCAGGCAGATACGGCGAAGTAAGGCTCAGTGCGCCCAGCGGGTTGAGGCTTACTTCCACGCCCTTGAACGGTTGCCAATATTCGCCACCTTGTCGCCAAGCGATGCCACCGGTCTCAGTGCTGCCGTAAATTTCGGTGGGTAACTGTTTTAAGCGTGCTTGCAGGCTCTGCGCCGCTTCATTGGGTAATACCCCGCCAGATGAGAACAGCATGCTTACTCGGCTCAAGGCTGGCCAATCGAGGTTGTCGCTCATGCGTTTAAGCAAGGCGGGGCTGGCGACCCAGACAAAGTGTGGATGCGTGAGGCTGGCGCGCTGCATGTCTTCGCTAAAAGGCTGGGCGTGACGTAGAAAAGTCCGCCCTGCACACAGTGGCCACAGAACCCGGAAAAGCAGGCCGTAGATGTGCTGCGCAGAGACACTGGCGACCACGACCGCATTGCCTAGCGCGTTGCCCCATAACTGTTCCAGCGCCGCGACTTCGTTGGCCAGTTGGGCAATGCTCTTTTCGATCAGCTTGGATTCGCCACTGGAGCCGGATGTGCACAATGTCAGGCGGCAAGTATCTCTGTCTAAATGTGTAGCAATAGCTGGCGTGTAGTCGCGCGTGTCGGGTAAGGCGTCGAGCCAGAGATCAATCTGTGTGCCCAGCTTTAAACGGGTTTGCTGTTGTGCGTCAGCGGGCAGCAATATGGTCACCCCAGCCTGCCAGGCGGCAAACAGAGCAATCGCCAAGTCGGCGGCATCGTCGAGATGAATGGCGACTCGCTGAATCTGCTGAGCCTTGAAGTAGCTCGCCAGCAACAACGCTCGCTGACAAAACTGTTGATGATTCAGTGCTGGGTCGAGACTGACATTACGTTGAGCGAGTGGCTCAAGTAACAATGCTTCAAGGGAAATCCATTTCATGCGAATTTCCTTACACGTTGGCGAACTAACCATTCCGCAGCGAATAGCAGCCCCATCAATAAATAGGAAATCAAGCCGTTGTACAGCGTCCACCATGACAGCGGTGCCCATAACGTCAACGCGGTGGCGATCAAGCCGTTGCAGAAGAAAAACAAGGCCCATACCTGAGTCACTTGGCGGGTATAACGCACGGCTACAGCGGGCAAGTCAGGCTCGCGTAAACGCGCGAGGCGTTCAACAATTGGCGGCCCGAATTTAAGGCTCAGCACGAACAGGCTCAGTAACATGGCGCTTAACAGCACTGGATACCAGCGCAGCAATGCAGGCGCACCCGCGACGCCAAGTAGTGCGCAAAAGAGCAGCGCAGCCAGCGCCATCCAGCGGCCGCCCGGGCGTTGCTCGCCAAGCAGGAGTCGGGCGAGCCACAAGCCACCGAGTAACGCGGCAAACACGCGCGGTGATAAATGCTCGATGCCGTAATACACCGCAAATGGGTATGCCAGTCCGGCCAGGAGCAAGATCAGGCCTAGCAGGCGACTCATGCGAGCTCTGGGTTGACCAGCTTGAACACGGCCTCGACCACATCACCAACAGTGCGTACCGATTTGAATTCATCGGCGGCGATTTTCTTGCCGGTCTTGCGTTTGATGTGATCAATCAGATCGACCGCATCTATGCTGTCGATTTCCAAGTCTTGGTAAAGATTGGCGTTGAGATTGATATCCGCTGCGTCGAGCTCGAACAGTTCGACCAGTGCATCGCGCAGGGTATTAAATATTTCATCACGATTTTGCATGCTAATAACGCTCTCAAACAGCCTGACGTGTAGATACAAAAGCCGCCAGGTTAGCAACGTTGGCGAAGTGTTGACGGGTGTCCTTGTCTTCCGCATCGATTTTGATACCGAAGCGCTTTTGAATGGCCAGTCCCAATTCAAGTGCATCTACCGAGTCGAGCCCAAGGCCATCACCGAATAGCGGTTGATCGGTATCGATGTCCTCTGCGGACATGTCTTCAAGCCCCAGTGAATCTATGATCAAATTCTTAATTTCGAGTTGCAGTTCGCTCATCTGTTGCGAGCTCCTTAATAAAGTATTGGTGTAGGTAGTCATTGAGCTTGCGTGAAGCTATCGGCGCTGGGGCAGATGCCTTGAATTGTTTTGGGTCGATATCCGGGCCAACCTGCAGCTGAAAGTGGAATCGCCGGGCGGGAATGCTGTACCAGGGCTCAGCTTTGGTCAGTGTGGTTGGCGAGACACTGATTGTTACCGGGGTGATTCGCTCTGCGCCGCGGATGGCGATGGCTGCTGCACCGCGATGAAAGCTGGGTGGTTGCCCGGGTGTGGTGCGGGTGCCTTCGGGAAATACGATCAAGCACTGCCCGCTTTGCAATGCGGCAGCCGCTTCATCAAGCATTTCCATACTGCCGCTGTTGCTGATGTACTCCGCCGCTCGGATGGGACCACGCATGCACGGGTTTTTCCACAGGCTTTGTTTGACCACACAGTTGGCGTCGCGAATTAACGAGATCAACACCACCACATCAATCAGTGACGGATGGTTGGCGATAACCATTTGCCCAGGTTTACCCAGACGATCTGCACCTTCAATGCTGTAAGTAAGCACGCCGCTGCGGAACATCAGTTGAACAAACCAGTGGAAGCTCAGGCTGATGGTTTTGCGCGCCCTTGCCCGGTGCGCCTCGGCATCGCCGGGCAAGAGCGCCAAAAGAGGGAAGACCAGGACGCGCAGTAATACCCCGCCGATTCCAAACAGGATAAAGCACAAGGCTGTGGCCACAAGGCGCCAGGCATACGGCGGGCTGTGCGGGCTTAGTTTGGCTTGCGTGACCACGTCCATTGCCGTCTATTCCAGTAGTGGGTGAAGTCTCGGCCACTGCAAAGTGCTCTGAGCAAACTTAAGGCGTGTGGCCATTGGCTAATTGGGCCACCTCCCGCGTGCAGTTGTAACTGCCAGTCGTCGCCGGGTGTGAGTAAAAGCCCAACGGCGTAGGCAAAGGGGACGTCGTCGATAAACGGTGTATAGATGGCCGGAGGGGATTCTTCGGCAATCACCAGCAATACCGCCGGGGCGCCCTCGTTGAGTAATAAGCACGCCTCCTGTACGGCGTGTTCAAGGCTGTCTCTGGACGCGGCGAGGGCGGTCATTTCGCTGGTGTCGCCACGTAATATCGACCATTGACCGATAATCGCGTTATGTACCGATAAACTAAATTGTGTGGGCGACAGCGGCTCATTGTGCGCAAGGTCGTTAAGCAGGGCCAATGTACGTGGGGTTTCGCCGTGGCGTGAGGCAAAAATCAGCGGTAAGGCTGGATATGATTCGGCCAATGGCCACGCGACATTAAAGACCATTCGTGCCAGTCGGCTCAGGCGCCTGCGCTGCATCGGTGCAATAAAGCTGACATCGGGCTGTTGCTGTTCATCAGACACAGGTACAGGTGACTGGCACCAGTCACGCCACTGTTGTGTGCTTTGCAGTGTTGGTGCCCAGGCACGCCACTGTTCTATGTTGAAATGCATCACGGAAGGAAATACCTGGCTTTTGGGACATCCTTGTCCGTTATAGCTGTCCATTATCTGGACAAAATGTGCGGACAAAAACCAATGATTGTCAGGAGCAACTGGATTAGGCTTGTCGAAGCCGATCAGGCAAAGTGATGGCATTATCTAGGTGGCATGAAGCTTGCGCAAACCTTGACGTCAATTATTTTCCAACGATTACACTGAGACGCTAGGTTACATCAGCCTTGTCATGTACTTTCGCTAAAATTCATGGCTATTCAGGGATTGGGAGCAATTAAAATGCGGCGTGTGGTGTTTAACCAGAAGGGCGGTGTTGGTAAATCCAGTATCGCGTGCAATTTAGCGGCGGTGAGTGCCTACCAAGGTTATCGGACGTTGTTGATTGACCTTGATGCGCAAGCCAACTCGACCCATTACCTCACGGGATTGACGGGCAGTGAAATTCCGTTGGGTATTTCCGAATTCTTCAATCAGACCCTGTCCGGTGGGGCTTTTGCCAAAAAGGCCAAGGTCGATATTTACGAAACCCCATTCGATAATCTGCATGTGATTACTGCAACGGCTGAGCTTGCAGACTTGCAGCCTAAGCTTGAGGCCAAGCATAAGATTAATAAGCTGCGAAAGCTGCTTGAAGACTTGTCTGAAGATTATGAGCGGATTTACCTCGATACGCCGCCGGCCTTGAATTTTTATACGGTTTCAGCGCTTATCGCCGCTGATCGAGTACTTATTCCGTTCGATTGCGACAGTTTTTCGCGTAATGCTCTGTATGGCTTGCTGCAAGAAATTGAAGAGCTGAAGGAAGATCATAACGAGGGCCTTGAAGTCGAAGGCATTGTGGTCAATCAGTTCCAGCCGCGCGCTACCTTGCCGCAGCAGCTGCTTGATGAGTTGGTTGCCGAAGGATTACCCGTATTGCCGATTAACCTGATGAGTTCGGTGAAGATGCGTGAGTCGCATCAAGCCTGCATGCCGCTGATCTACCTGGAGCCTCGGCACAAGTTGACTCAACAGTTTGTTGAGCTGCACGACTTGCTCAATAGCGCTGATTAGGCATGCCAAGTAAACAAAAAGCGCCCATCAGGCGCTTTTTTTGTGACTGGAAAAATACTAGCGCACAACAAAAATATCGCAGGGGGCTTTGTGCAGAAAGTGCTGGGCAAGGCTACCAAGCAGCGCTTGTGACAACGCACTTCGACCATGGCTGCCGAGCACCATTAATTCAGCCCGGCGGTTATTAAGCTGTTCCTGCAACGCTCTCAGAATACTGCCTTGTTGCACCGAGTGGCTTAGTTTGGGGCCGTTTGGCGGTAGCTTGAGCGCTTCATCTTCCATTAATTGGTCGATCAATGCGCTCTGGGTCTGTAGCTGCAGTTCTATCTGCTTAGCGTTGCCTTTATTGGGCTCGAACACATGCAAGGCGTGCAGTTCAGCTGAGTTGGGCAGCAGGTCATAGGCTTTGCTCAGGGCACAGCAAGCGCAAACCGAGAAGTCGATCGCTGCCAGCGAGCGCTTGTAGGGCTTCACATCATTGCGCGCGACAATCAGCATTGGCACGTTGCTGCGCCGGGCGATTCGGTCGAGGCTGGTGCCGGAAAAATAATCATGGCGCGAGTGGTGTGCGCCGAGAACCAGTAAGTCGCAGCCAAGTTCGTTGATCTGCTGCAAGACAATCTCTGAGGGCTTGCCACTGAGAATGCGCAATGCCGTCGTTTTGGGCGCGAGTTTACTCAGGCTGTGATCTAAAGCGAGCTTGGCTGCTTCGTGTTGTTGCTTGTTCTGCGCGGGATCAAGGACGTGCAGGACGGTCAGCTTGGCATTATGTTGGGTGGCGAGTTGAGCGGCTCTGCTCAAAGCGAGATCGGCAGTTTCCCTTAAGTCGTGGGCAATAAGAATATGTGCAGTCATTAAAGAACTCTCCGGTCGACACGCTTTAGGATCCTCTGAAAAAGGTAGCGAGCGAAGATAGAACAAGGCAAAAAACTTCGAAAAAGCGGAGTTTACGTACTGTAAATGAGCATTTTGAGTAGTTTTTTAACGAAGTAATATCGAGCGCAGTAGTTTTTCAGAGGCTCCTTTATTATTACCCATCAATTAGCTGGTCTTTTGAGCTTTAGCAAGGTCATGTGTCAGTGGGTTCGTAACTGGTAATGACCACAACTTTCAGCGACCACTTCCCCACTTGAATCCTTTAGCTGAAGTTCCAGCATGTACTCGGCTTTTCCCAGACGTTGGGCTTCATCTTGCAAGTTTTGTATTTCAGTTGCGCTTAAGCGTGCTTCAACAGTGATGTCACCTTTGGCCGGGCGCCGAAAGCGCAGGTTCATCTCTTTAACGATCGGGTAGAAGCGCTTGACGTCGAAGCTCGTGAGAAATAGCGCGCCTCCGGGAATTTCTGCAAGGGTAAACAGCGCGCCCGCGTACATGCTGCCAATGTGATTTTCATTGCCAGCCATAGGCATACATAGCCTGACAAAGCCAGGCTCAAGGGCTTCAGCCTTGAGGCCGCTGCGTTTTACAAAAGCAATTTGTTCTTCCGTCAGTTGGCGGGCTATCTCGAACGGCAATGACATGGTTTAGCCTCATGCTAGATATGCCGTTTAGCCTAAACCTTGAATGTCAGCTTGCAATTGACCGTATCTGTCGTTGGGCTTGACCGCAGCGCTCAACTAACCTGGAGCTGAGGAGTGCGCAGTGGTTGTGGGGCTAGTTGTTTTTAAGCCATGCCAGCAACTGGGGCAACGGCAACGCTCCGCTCTGGCGAGCCACTTCTTTACCTTGGCGAAACAGAATCAAGCTCGGGATTGAGCGGATACCCAGTTGTCCGGCTAACTGCTGATTGGCCTCGCTGTCGAGTTTGCCCAAGCGGTATTGTCCCTGTAACTGGATGGCGGCCTGGTTGAACGTTGGCGCAAATGCTTGGCATGGACCACACCAACTGGCCCACACATCGACCAATAATGGCAGGTCACCTTTAGTCTGGCTGGCAAAATTGGCTTGGGTGAGTTCAATTGGTGCGCTGGTTAGCAGCATTTCTTTGCAGCGGCCACAGCTCGGCTTGTCGCTGATGCGTTCGCTGGGAATGCGGTTCATGGCATTACAGTTGGGGCAGGGTATAAGCAGTGGTTTGGACATGATGCACTCCAGATGTATTGCCTATATTTGCGGTCGCAACTGGAGCTTTTCAAGGAGCTGAAGGACCCTGTGGCTCAGACTGGAACCAATGGCCAGAACAGCGGAATGACCAGAGTCGCCACTACCCACAATAATAGATTGAGCGGAATACCGATTTTCATGAAGTCGGTAAAACGATAACCGCCGGCGTTATACACAAAGGTGTTGGTCTGATAGCCAATTGGCGTCGCAAAGCTGGCGCTGGCGGCAAACATCACGGCGACCACAAAGGCGCGAGGGTCGATGCCGAGGTGCTGCGCCAAACCAATTGCGATAGGGGTTACCAATACCGCAACGGCGTTGTTTGAGAGCACCTCGGTGAGCACCGAGGTGAACAGATAAAGCATTGAAAGCATCATCAATGGACCGGCCCACGGCAGCCAGCCCATCATGTTCTCGACCAATATTTTTACCAACCCGACTTTGTCCATGGCGATGCTGATGGCGAGCATGCCGAAAATCAGGCTGAGAATTTTCCAGTCGACCGCTTTGTACGCGTCCTCAACGTCCAGGCAGCGCGTCGCCAGCACTGTGACCGCACCGATGATCGCCAGGCCCTCAATCGGCATCACGCCAAAGGCAGCCAGAATCATCACCGCAAATGTTGCAATGATTGCGATCGGGGCTTTGTCGCGGCGGAATGCGCGTTCTTGTACGGCGTTAAGGCTGATCAACTCGCCGTTGTCAGCGAAACGTTTGATCTGCGCCGGGGTGCCTTCGACCAGCATCACATCACCAAACTGCAGTTCGAAGTCATCGAGGTTGCCCTGCACATTTTCGTCCTGGCGATGCACTGCAAGCACGGCAATGCCGTAACGCGCGGTCAGGTCGAGATCGCGCATCGGTCGGTGGCTGTAACGTGAATTTCGGCCGACGATGGCTTCGGCGAGAATTACATCGTGGCTGCTAATGGTTTCAAAGGCATCACTGCGATTGAACGACAAATGACCACTTTCGCGCAGTTCGACCACATTTTTGACTTGGCCATGGAGTACCAGGCGGTCGCCATTGGCGAGCAGGGTATCGTGCGCTGGCTCAGTGAATTCCTGATCGGCGCGAAACAGCTTGAGTACTTGCAGCCCGCTACCGCCATTGAGATTGGCTTCGCTAAGGGTTTTGCCGATAACTGGCGAGTCATGGGGAACCAGCAGCTCGGTCATAAAGGTGCGGTCGAGGTCTGGGCGTAACTGTCGCGATAAGGTGTCGCGGTTTGGCAGCAGGTGGCGACCGACCAAGAGTAAGTAAGCCATGCCGGCAGTCGCCAGAATCAGGCCTGCGCCGGTGATCTCGAAGATCCCAAACGGGGCCATCCCGGCTTTACGGGCAACACCGTCGACCAGAATATTAGTCGAGGTGCCAATCATGGTCAGAGTGCCACCGAGAATCGTGGCGTACGACAGTGGGATCAACAGCTTCGAGGGCATGCTTCCCGCACGACGCGCCAGTGATATGGCGACCGGCGTCAAAATCGCTACAACGGGTGTGTTATTCAGGCAGGCGGAGGCTATCAGCGCCGTTAAGGTTAAACCGGTCAGGACGCGGACGGGGTTGGTGCCGACTAGGTTTCCTAGCCAATTTCCCAGCGCATCGATGCACCCGGTACGTTCAAGCGCTGCGGAGAGCACGAACATGCACGCAATTGTCACCGGGGCTGAGTTGGATAGAACGCTGAGCACTTCAGACGGGGTCAGCAGTTGCGTGACCAACAGTGCGGCGACCGCAATGGCGGCAACGATATCCGGGCTCCACGTTTCTCTGATGAAGGCAACCAGGACCCATATAATCAGAGCGCCAACAAACAGCAGTGGTAGTGAGTCCCCGAACATGGGCGTCCTTTAACGTTGAATCTCGTATGAGGTATCAAGCGCAATATTGCCAATTGCACTATTGCCAATTGCACTTGGTCGCCAAGATAGTGGGGTTTGCTTAGATAGTCTAAGAATGTTTGAGAAGGTTTATATGCTTTTTCGGTTTAATGGATAAGCTGTACCCGTATGACATATCGCCACTGTTACTGTGCTCCGCAGGTTATGCGCGATAGGTTCAGACTCTAAAAAACTGAGACAGGCAAGGAGCAGACAATGCATCAGCTTGGTATTTTGGGCGGGATGAGCTGGGAGTCGACCAGCAGCTATTACCGGTTGTTGAATCAAGGAGTGCGCCAGCGTATGGGTGGCCTGCATTCGGCTCCGTTGCTGCTTCACTCGGTTGATTTTGCGCAGATCGCGGCGCTGCAAAAACAAGGCGACTGGGAGGCGGCAGGGCAGGTTCTTGCCGATATTGCCCAGCGTTTACAAGGCGCCGGTGCCAGCGCCTTGTTGCTTGCCACCAACACCATGCACAAAGTCGCGCCAGCGATTGAGGCGGCTATAGACATCCCCTTGCTGCATATAGGTGATGCTGTTGGCCAGGCGCTGCAGCAACGAGGAGTCAAGCGCGCCGCATTGTTGGGAACGCGGTTCACTATGCTCGAAGATTTTTATCGGCAACGCTTGGCTGAGCGCTTTGCCATTGAAGTATTGATCCCGCCCAGCGAGCAGGTTGAGGAGGTCGACCGGATAATCTTTGCCGAGTTGTGCCAAGGGCGTTTTGAGTCCAGCTCTCGTGAATACTATCTGCAGTGTTTGGCGCAATTACGCGAGCGAGACGCTGAAGTCGCGATACTCGGTTGCACCGAGATTGGCTTGCTGTTGGACGGCACTGAAGCAGCGCTGACAATGCTCGACAGCACCGAGTTGCATGTTGAGATGGGGCTCAATTGGATACTGGCGGACGTTTAGGCTTATGACGAACAGCTGATTTCCAAATGCTTGCCCCAATCTGGCGGGCGTTGGGCGAAGCGTTCTTTGCCCGGCTGCTCGGCAAAGGGTTGGCTAAGCACTTGGTGCAGCTCGCGCACGACGCTGTAGTCGCCTTTTTCTGCAGCCTCGATTGCTTCCTGGGCTAGATAATTGCGCAGGATGAACTTTGGATTTACCGCATGCATACGCTCACGACGCTGCTGTTGTGACTGACCCTGTAACGGGTCGCGAGCCATATATCGCTCACTCCAGGCGTCGAAGCCTGCTAAGTCAGTAAAGTCATCGCGCAGGCGTGCCAAGGCGTTCTGCGGTTCGCTTTCACCCAGCTCGCGGAAGAACAGGCTGTAGTCAATCGCGCTGTTATGCATCAACTGCAGAAGGTCCTGGACCAATGCTTCGTCGTCGTCCTTGGCGCTGGTAAAGCCTAAGCGTCGACGCATTAAATCCAGATAATGGCTTTGGTACAGCGGTAGAAATAGCTCAAGGCTGGCGCGTAATTCATCGACACTGATCAGCGGCGTTAGCGCCTGACCGAGCGCAGCAAGGTTCCACTGTGCAATGGGCACTTGATTGCTGAAGCTGTAGCGGCCGGTGTCATCGGAGTGATTACAGATGTGCTTGGCATCAAAATCATCAAGAAAGGCGTAAGGGCCATAGTCGAAGGTGATACCCATAATCGACATGTTGTCGGTGTTCATCACGCCGTGGCAAAAACCGTACGCTTGCCAGTAGGCAATCATTTCGGCGGTGCGCTCAACAATCTGGCGAAACATCATCAAATACGGATCTTGCTGTTCCACACAGGTTTCGAAGTGGTTGTGCAAAACGTGCTCGGCCAGCTGTTTTAGCTGCGTGTGTTGCTGGGTGTAATAGAAATACTCAAAGTGGCCAAAGCGAATATGGCTTGGCGCAAGGCGTAAGACCATGGCGGCAGTTTCTTGTTTTTCACGCCAAACAGGTGTGCTTGAGCCGGTCACGCAGAGCGCCCGCGAACTGGGAATGCCCAGCGCGTGAAGGTGTTCGCTGGCAAGAAACTCGCGGATCGAGCTGCGCAGCACGGCGCGGCCATCGCCCATGCGCGAGTAAGGCGTTTGTCCGGTGCCTTTGAGGTGCAGATCCCAATGCTCGCCAGCCTCGTTAATGACTTCGCCGAGCAATAGGCCGCGTCCATCACCGAGTCTTGGGGTGTAGCCGCCAAATTGATGGCCCGAGTAAACCATGGCCCGTGGTTCGGCATCGCTCCAAAGTTTATGGCCGGCGAATATCTGTGCGAAAACCTCGGTTTCTACCTCGCTCGGGTCGAGGTCAAGCAGCGCTGAGGCTGACTGGCTGGCAACCACTAAACGTGGCTCGGCAATCGGCTCTGGTAGTACATGGGTTGAAAATGCATCGCCCAAGCGTGCAAAGCGATTATCAAATATCAGCTCGCTGAGTTTTTTCAAGGCGCTACTCCGGTAATGCAGATACAGCGCCTCACAATAACGCGATGCTCAGTTCGGGTCGACCGCAGGCGGTGTTGGTTTGGTCAGTGACACTTGAGTCGGTTCTTCTTCAGCCTGTGGCTGCGGGGCCTGACTGCTTTGTACCATGACCGGACTAACGGTTTTCAGGTTCAACTCAGCACCATTGAGATTCTTGACCACAACATCCAACTGATTGAATGCCATCTCGATTTTGTGCTCGCGAAAGCTCATGGCAATGCGCGTCAGTAACTCGTCGGTCGCAGCGTTGCGATCGCCAAGCTCTCGAACATGAACCCGTAATTCATAGTTGAAGGTGCTGGCGCCAATTGAGAGGAAGAACAGCAGTGGCTCTGGATCACGCAGCACACGCGGGTTTTCCATCGCGGCTTGCATCATCAGCTTGCGGGCCAGTTCGAGATCGGACTCATACGCCAGGCCGATCATTACGGTGATACGGGTGACGGTATCGTTCAGCGACCAGTTGATCAGTTGGTCAGTAACAAAGGTTTTGTTCGGCACAATGATTTCTTTGCGGTCAAAGTCGGTAATTGTCGTTGCCCGAATGCGAATTTTGCTCACCGTGCCGGACAGATTGCCAATGGTCACAACGTCACCAATACGCACCGGGCGTTCAAACAGAATGATCAGACCGGAAATAAAGTTGGCGAAAATTTCTTGCAAGCCAAATCCAAGACCTACCGATAGCGCTGCGACCAGCCACTGTAACTTGTCCCAACTCACGCCCAGAGTCGATAGGGTTGTGACCGTACCGATGGCTACGATGGCGTAGGACAGCAGGGTGGTGGTTGCGTATGAGCTGCCTTGGGCGAGCTTCATGCGCGAGAGCACCAACACTTCAAGTAAGCCGGGTAAGTTGCGCCCGAGCGCGATGGTAATACCGATGATCACCAATGCGCCAAGGACGTCGCTGAGGCTGATTGGGACCATGCTTGCCATCGCCCCGGTGCCGCTGATGTACTCGTACAGGGTAACGTTGTCGAGGTATGAGAACACTGAAATCAGGTCAGCCCAGATCAGCCAGAGCAAGCTGATAAACACACCCAGCAAGGCCAGCCGCACAAGTCTTAGTGACTGCTGGTTAACTTGCTCGATATCCAGTGTCGGCTCTTCGGTCATCACCTCGCCAGTCTCTGATTCTTCTGCGGCTTGCGCAGCTTGGCGTTTGGCGATTGCACGCTGATAAGCCAGGCGACGGGCAGCCACCGCAAGACCGCGGACAAAGGTTGCTTCGACGATCAGGCCAAGCATCATCAGGCCAAGAGTATCGAGCAAGCGGTCGGTGAGTCTGATTGCGGTGTAGAAATAGCCCATGCCGACTACAACGATCAGGGCCAAGGGCAATAGGCAGACAATCCCAGCAATGAGGGTGCGGAACATCGAGCTGTTTTCGCGGGCGGGCCCGGTTAACAGAACCCGGCTGAGTAGCCAGGTCATCAGCGCGTAACAGGTGATGCAGATTGCGATGCCGAGCACGTCATCTGCCAGTTCTGCTGGTCGATGCCCGGCAATGGTCACCACCGCTACAAGGGCCAGAACAATCAAGCCTAGATAGCGAACATAGCGCCGCAAGAAGGTAACGTGCGGTCGAGTCCAACGGAAGTGCAGTTCAGCGACTCCGCTTGGCGACAGAATACGGTAGACGGTGTACAGCACCATCCAGGCTTGCGCCATGCTGAAAAAGGCTGAAGCGAGACTGGCGTTTTGTCCGCGCGCATCTATTTGCAGGGCAAAGCCGCATAGCGTCAGGAACAGCCCCCCCGGCAGAGCCAGCAGGATATTCAGCAAAATCGCCATTGGCGTATGCAGCTGGTTATCGTTTTTGTAGTGTCCGATATCCTTGTGGATGTCGATAAGCTTGTTGGTAATTGCGTGGCGTCGCCACAACAGCAGGCCAATAACCAGTAACAAAGGCAGGAACAGAAGGGGTTTGCCGACCAAGCCCGCTCCGAACTCCCGGCTCGTTGAGAACCACGGCAACTCAGCGAGCTGGCGCTTGAGCTTGGCCGGTGAGCTCATAAACCAATCGAGATTGAGCGGTTTGTTGCTCGGGATCCAGAACATCTGCTCTTCAAGCGTTTCGCTCAGTGCGGTAGCGGTGGTTTGGAGCTGCTTTTGCGTGAGTTGCAGGGTGATGGACTCATTGAGGAGTGCACCCAGCTCATTGCTTACCAGATCGAGCAGTTCCCGACGCTTCTCGATGATGCTCTGCAGAGAGTTTCGTAGCGCTGGGCTAATGTCTTCATCTGGCTGTTTTTGTATCAAGGTATCGATATAGGTGGCTGGGTTGCTAATGAGCTCACGCTGCTGATTAATCTCAAATTGATAGAGACGGATGTCGGCGATGTCATTCGACAGGTTCTTATCGATATCCAGCGTCGGCAAGGCTTGCTTTTGCTGGTAGAGGATCTTCGACAGTAAAATACTGCCCTGCAGCACGCTGATTTGTTGATCCAGTGCCTGGTCGCTCTGATTGAGTGTGTCGAGCTGTTGCTTGGTCTGCAGGTTTTTCTGGGTAATTTGGTTGAGGCGATTGGTGGCTTTGAGCAGATAGTCAGAGTATTTGACATTGAGTGCGCTTTCGCGGCTCAGCAAACCGTCGCCGCCCAGTTTTTCTGCGCTTTGCGATTGCTCTGCAAAGGTCATCTCGGACATTTCGCGACGTTTCTTGTTGACCAGCTCCTGAAGGTTGGTCAGCTCCTGCTCGAGGCGTTTGATACGTTCGTCTAATAAGGCTCGTTGGCTCGCACCCAAGTCTTGTAGCAGGCTGTTGCCACTCAGTTCTTGGCGGCGCAGTTGGGTTTGCGCATTTAACTGGGCCAGCTCAGCATTCAGCTGATCACGGGTTTCGTTGGTCAGTGGCGTTCCAGCGAGTTTGCCGTCCTTCAGTGCCTCGCCTATTTCGCGGGCGCGCGCTTGGTTGCTACTGATCTCCGCTTGCGCCCGCTCAGGGCGAGTTTGCGAGGTAATGATCAGGCTGTTGGCATCAATGATCTGTTTTTGCCATTCGCTAAGCTGATTGTTGCGATCACTGAGCATTTGCTCGAGATCGGAGACTTTGCTGCTGCCATAGCGCTCGGCAACCGGTGTCGGCTGGCTGGCTTTGAGGCGCGTTAGCTCACGCTGCGCCTCACCAATTAAACGTGGGGCTGCGCTTAGCTGCTGATTGAGATCTTCGAGGTCTTTCTCACTCTGTTCTTTGAGGCGCAGCAGACTGAGAGTCTTCTCAAGTGTCTGCGTCAGCTTTGCAAGCTCGGCTTCAGGCAGCTTGCTGTCAGCCAGTGCCGCTAGCTGGTTTTGTACATCACTGGATGATGGCGGCTCATCTGCAAATGCCAGAGGGCTGCTCAGTAGCAGCAGACTGATGAGAACGAAAGCAATGTATTCACGGATAGAGGGCATGGTTGCGTTCGGGCGGCTCGAAGTTAACAGAGTTTAGAGGAATAGGCCGGGCCCGGGGCGACTGCCCTCTGGAAATTTAACACCCACCTTGCGGATCTTGTTGCCTTCCATCGCGGCGACCGTCCAGGTCAAACCTTGCCATTCGACCTGATCACCAATAACTGGTTCACCGCCGATTTTATGGGCAATGAAACGACCGAGAAGCATATTGCCTTCGCTTTCGTTCAGTTTTAGGCCGTAGAGCGCGGCAACGGCGCCCACCTCCGCATCGCCTTCAAGTACAAAGTCGCCGAAGAAGCGTAGGTCCTGGCCGCGTTTTGGCGCCTGGCTGAACAGTTTGCCGAGTGCTTCCAAGTCGTGCGCATGGCCTATTACGCAGAGCAAATCGCCAGCGTCGAGCTTGGTGCTGCCCGACGGGTGGAGCAATTCATTGCCACGGAACAGTGCTGCAATCCGCGTACCTTCTGGCATTTTCAGGTCACGCAGCGGTGAGCCAATACACCATTTTTCGACACCTAGACGGTAAACGAATAGCTCCCACTGGCTGGTCGGGTGAATTTCTAGGCCTGAGCGTGAAAATGGCGCCGGCTCGGGTGGAACCGTTACCCGTAAAAACTTGGCCGCGAGTGGCAAGCTGGTGCCTTGGAGTAGTAACGAGACGATGACAATAAAGAACGCCACGTTGAAGAATAGCTGAGCATTCTCCAGGCCTGCCATCAGCGGGAATACTGCGAGAATAATCGGCACTGCGCCGCGCAGGCCAACCCAGGCAATAAATACACGCTCACGGTCATGGAAGGCATGGAAGGGTAATAACCCGAGGTACACCGCGAGTGGCCGCGCGATTAAAATCATCCACAATGCCAAGCCAAGTGCAGGCAGAGCGACTTTCAGTAATTCGTGCGGTGTTACCAGCAAGCCGAGGACCAAGAACATGCCGATCTGCGCGAGCCATGTCAGGCCGTCAAGCATATGCAGAATGCCGTGGCGCGAGCGAATGGCTTTATTACCAAGCAATAGGCCACACAGGTAAACCGCGAGTATGCCACTGCCGCCCAAGGCATTGGTGATTGCAAAAATTATCAGGCCGCCACTGACTACCAGTAAGGGATACAAGCCATTGGCCAAGGTAATGCGATTTATCAGGTTTAGCAGCAACCAGCCGCCGACTAAACCGAGAAATGCGCCCAAGCCAAACTGTAATCCAAGGCTGCCCAGTAAACTCCAGCTGAAACCGGTTTGCCCTGCTTGCAGCATGGCAATTAGCGTCACGGTCAGGAACACGGCCATCGGGTCGTTACTGCCGGACTCGATTTCCAGCGTTGAACTCACCCGCTCGTTAAGACCGCGCCCTCCGAGTAAGCTAAATACGGCCGCAGCATCGGTTGAGCCGACAATCGCGCCAATCAGCAGGCCTTCCATCCAGCTCAGGTTAAACAGCCAAGCGGCTGCAACGCCGGTTAACCCGGCGGTAATCATGACCCCAACCGTGGCCATCGAAAGGGATGGCCAAAGGGCTACACGGAAACTTGAGACGCGGGTACGCATGCCGCCATCAAGCAAAATGATGGCAAGCGCAAGGTTGCCGACCAAATAGGCCAGCGGGTAATTAGAAAAGCTTATGCCGCCAGGGCCGTCGACGCCTGCAAGCATGCCCACGCCGAGGAATATGACCAAAATCGGGATGCCGAAACGCGAGCCAAATGCGCTGACCAGAATGCTCATGGCTACCAGCAATGCACCGATCAAGAAGAGACTGTTGATGGTACTGGCATCCAAAGCGGCATACTCCTTTATCGACTGGCAATGCGCCTATGCATGGCACGTGCCACATATAATAACCTGTGAGGTTGTCGCGTGGTTAAAAAAACACATAGCGTTATATGTGCAAAAGCTTGAGGCGCGGTATGACTGGGTTGCAAGCCGCAATATTGTAAGGAAGGCTGGGCGCTGGGAGGCGGTGTGTGTTGGCGTTCACCTTGTGCACGTTGCATGCACAAGGTGGCATTTTTATGCCTAGAACCAGTTGTCCTGCATATTCAGGCAGGTGTCGTCGCGGCTTTCGAGGATTGTCAGTTCGTGATGACAGCTCGGCACTTCCCATGTCAGAAAATAGCGCGCCGCTTGCAGTTTGCCTTGATAGAAATCCTGATCAGCCGAATTACCCTTTGCCAACCCTTGTTCCGCATGGATTGCCTGCTCAAGCCAGCGCCAGCCAATCACCGCATGGCCAAACACTTTCAGGTATAAAGCTGAGTTGGCCAGGCTCTGATTAACTTTGCCGCTCATCAAGTCACCGAGCAATGTCAGGGTAACGCTGGAAAGTCTCGCCAGCAGTTGCTCAAGGGGCGCGCGCAGATTGTTCAGTGATTCGAAAGCGCTGGCTCGCTCGCAGCATTGCTGGATCAGCTTGACCAACTGTTTGAGCGCAGCGCCATTATTCATCGACACTTTACGGCCCAGCAGGTCGAGAGACTGAATACCATGTGTGCCTTCGTGAATCGGATTCAGGCGATTGTCGCGGTAATACTGTTCAACCGGGTATTCACGGGTGTAGCCGTGGCCGCCAAGAATCTGGATAGCCAGTTCATTGGCCTTGAGGCAATACTCCGAGGGCCATGATTTAACAATCGGCGTCAGCAAGTCGAGCAACTCCAGCGCGGTGCGGCGTTGCTCTTCGGTTTCCAGCGTCTGGGTGTCATCGAACAGGCGTGCGGCGTACAAACCCAGATCAAACGCACCTTCGACATAGGCTTTTTGTGTCAGCAGCATCCGGCGCACATCCGCATGCTCAATAATTGCCACCTGTGATGCGCTTGGGTCTTTACCATCGGGCAACCGACCTTGCGGGCGTTGCCGGGCATAGTCCAATGAATACAGATAACCTGCGTAACCGAGCATTACGGCGCCCATGCCGACACCAATCCGCGCTTCGTTCATCATCTGGAACATATACGCCAGCCCGTGATGTGGCTTGCCTACCAGATAGCCGACACATTCACCGTTATCGCCGAAGTTAAGCGCTGTTGAGGTGGTGCCGCGCCAGCCCATCTTGTGAAACAAGCCAGCCAGCAATACATCATTACGCTTGCCCAGCGAGCCGTCGTCGTTAACCAGAAACTTGGGCACGATAAACAGCGAAATACCCTTAACGCCGGGTGGCGCATCGGGCAGTTTGGCCAGAACCATGTGCACGATATTTTCTGACAATGGATGGTCGCCGCCAGAAATAAAGATCTTGTTGCCCTTGAGCCGGTAAGTGCCATCCGCCGCGGGTTCGGCACGGGTACGAATGTCCGAAAGCGAGGAGCCCGCATGCGGCTCGGTAAGGGCCATGGTGCCGAAGAAGCGCCCGTCAATCATCGGCTCTAGAAACCGTTTTTTTTGCGTTTCATCGCCGAATGCTTCAATCAGGTTGGCAGCACCCATTGTCAGCATTGCGTAGGAAGATGTGGCTATGTTTGCCGACTGAAAGTGGGCGAAGCAGGCTTGTGATAACAAATTAGGCAACTGCATGCCGCCAACGTCGAATTCGCGTGTGGCGTTGAGAAATCCAGCTTCAAGGAAGGCGTCGACTGCTGGTTTGATTTCCGGAATCAGTTTGGCAGCACCATCAACGTATTCGGGCTCGTTTTCATCATTCTTGCGGTTGTGCGGTGCGAACAGGTTTTCAGCGATGCTCCGCGCGGTATCGATTGCCGCATCGAACGTCTCGCGGCTGTGCTCAGCAAAGCGTTCGCGCTGGGTCAATGCCTGGGCGTCGAGCACTTCGTAAAGTTCGAACGCAAGATTACGGGCGTTAAGCAAAGTCTCGGACATGATTGGCCTCCTGTTAGTCGCGCCGAGTCTAGGCAGGCGCCGCGGCACTGCCCAGTATTATCCATCGGCGTGATAAAGCTCTACATCAGACCGCATGCCGCCAGCTGTATACACCTGCTTAACGGGGCTGGACCGTGTTGCGTGGAATCACAAATGTCCAGCAAAGCCCCCAGAACAGCGCTCCCGCGCCAATCGCAAAGCATTGGGTTAGCGTGGCGCCCATTTGCAGGGCTTGTTCTGCAAGCCACGGGCCGAGTAACTGGCTGGCGCCATACAAGGCGATAAGTGCAGCAGACAGGCGTGGACCTTGATGCGGGTGGAGTTGCCGGGCAAGGCGTTGGGTCAAAAACACTGTGCCGATAAAACTGCCGCCGACCAAGATTGCGCAGAGCAAAATGCCCACCGAACCGGGCCACAACATGGGTGCCGCAGCGCCAAGCCCTTGCGCGGCGTAATTGCACAGCAATGCCCGACGATCGCCAATTCGCGCGCCGAGGCTGTTCCACAGTGCAATTGAGATCAGGCTGGCAGTGGCCGTCCATAACCAGGCGCCACTGACGAGCGGGTCGCTCGGGTCGAGTTGCGCTTTTGCCAGTGAGGGTAAAAATGTCATCGGCAAGATGTAACCCAGCCCGGCGCCGGTGTAGGCAAGAAATAGCGGCGTGCTGGCGCGGTCAAACAAGCGAGAGTGTGAGCGCTGTACCTGAGCCGCAGGCGCATGCAGTTTAAGTCGGCTGAGCAATCCAATACTGAGCAAAGCCAGCGGCAGGCCCAATATCGCCATTGGCCACCAACGGTCTGCGCCGTCTAACCAATTTGCTGGCCAAGTAGCGGTTGCGCTTGAAAGCAACAAGCCACCGCCCAGCCCTAGGTAAATCAAGCCGCTCAGGCGCGTGCGCTGGTGTTGGGCCAGCCACTCAAGGACCAACGCCGGAGCTTGAACAAACACCACGCCATTGGTGATGCCATTAGCCAGGCGCAGCCATGTCAGGCTTTCAACCGAGGTTGCATAGACTTGCGCCAATGTCAGCAGAGCATTGAACAAGAGCGCCAAGGGCAGAGCGATGCGCATGCGTGCTGGGGCATGCAGGGCCAATGCGAGCAATGCACCGATCAGATAGCCGATGTAGTTCCAGGTCGCGACTCTTGCGCCTTGTTCGAGCGTTAGGAAACCATCACTGATCAAATAAGGCAGTAGCGGCGTATAGGCGAAGCGGCCTAGCCCATGAACCACAACCAACGCGCTTGCTCCGGCGAGCAAGGCAAGGATCACGTGACGCTGGGGGAGAGTATTCATTCGAGGACTTAATAAAGTGAGAACAAAAAACTAGCGGGTACTGCCAGCAGAAGATTGCCATCAACGGCAATCATAGCGCCTGCCGGTTAAATGCTGCGTGAATTCAAGCTGCGAAGTCGAGCGAAGCGGTTAAACTGTAGGGCTTCGAGGAGCCCAATACCATGAACTACCGCCACGCCTATCACGCCGGCAATCACGCCGATGTCTTAAAACACCTGATCTTATGCCGGATGATTGCCCTGTTGTCACGTAAGGAAGCGCCATTTGCCTACCTCGACAGCCATGCGGGTGTGGGCTTGTATGACTTGCGCGGCGACCAGGCTACGCGCACAGGTGAGTGGCTTGAAGGGATTGCCAAGCTTTGGCTGGCCGATGACGTGCCTGAGCAATTTGCCGACTATCTGCAGGTGATCCGTACAATGAATCCGGGTGGTGAGCTGCGTCATTACCCAGGCTCGCCAGAGCTGGCGCGAATGCTTACTCGTGAACAGGATCGTTTGCAGCTCAATGAGAAACACCCGGAAGATGGACGTTTACTCAAAGAAAACATGAAGGGTGATCGGCGCGTGGCTGTGCATCTTGGTGAAGGCTGGCATGTGCCGCGTGCGTTGTTGCCGACTCAGGAAAAACGCGTGTTGATGCTAATTGATCCACCGTTTGAGCAAGATGATGAGCTGGACCGCTGCGTCGAGTCATTAAACGATGCGATTGGTCGTATGCGCCAAGCAATAGTTGCGATCTGGTATCCAATCAAGGATCTGCGGCAGCTACGCAAGTTTTACCGCGATCTTGAAAAGAGTTCGGCGCCTAAACTGCTGCGTGTCGAGTTGTATGTTCATCCTGCCGATGAGTCGCTGCGCTTGAATGGTTCCGGGCTGGTCATCAGCAATCCGCCGTGGGGCCTGGAAGACGAACTCAAGCAGTTGCTGCCTTGGTTGGCCGAGCGTCTTGGGTTGACTCAGGGTGGCTGGCGTATGGACTGGTTGATCGAAGAAAAAACCTCGAGTTAAGCGCACCCATAAAAAAGGCGACCTGGCAGAAGCGAGGTCGCCTGTTTGTATGCGTTTAATTATGCGGGCAGGCAAACACCGGTGCCGCCCAAGCCACAGTAACCGCTTGGGTTTTTTGCCAGGTATTGCTGGTGATAGGCCTCGGCGTAATAGAACTCGCCAGCTTCCGCGATTTCAGTGGTGATGCTGCCTAAGCCTGCTTTATCCAACTCTGCCTGGAACATTGCCTGGCTTTGCAGCGCTTTAGCCAACTGATCTTCGCTGTTGCAATAGATCGCTGAACGATATTGGCTGCCCTGATCGTTACCCTGACGCATGCCTTGCGTTGGGTTGTGAGCCTCCCAGAAGACTTTTAACAGCGCCTCAAAGCTGGTGATTTTAGGGTCAAACACCACCAGTACGACTTCAGCATGCCCGGTCAAGCCTGAACAGGTTTCTTCGTAGGTTGGGTTGGGGGTGATCCCGCCAGCGTAGCCCACCGCCGTGCTCCACACGCCGGGCTGTTGCCAGAAGCGCCGCTCAGCACCCCAAAAGCAGCCAAGGCCAAACACTGCGGTTTCCAGTCCATGCGGGAACGGCCCCTGGAGAGCGTTGCCATTGACGAAGTGAGCGTCGGGTACAGTCATTGCTACGTCCCGGCCCGGCAATGCCTGCTCGGCTGTTGGGAGTTCTAGTTTGTTTACAAGAATTTGCGAACGCAGAGCCATGAGCCATTTCCTCAACATCGTTTTCATGTGCTTGATAGACCGTCATTGTGCGACGACGTTACAAAATCGGCCAGCCTGAACTTAGGCAAAGCAGCTAAGACCTAAGCTCTAGTTGCGAATATACCGCTTCAAGCTGTCAATCAGGTTGCGCCCGGCTATCGCTTTGTCGAACAGAAAACCCTGGCCGATATCGCATCGCTGGCGCCTTAAGAACTTCAACTGAGCGCTGGTTTCAATGCCTTCTGCAACAACTTTAATCTTAAGATTATGCGCCATGGCGATCACCGCCGAGGTGATCTCCATATCATCTTGATTCTGGGGGATGTCTTTGATGAAACTGCGATCAATTTTGATCACATCAATCGGGAATTTCTTCAAATAACTAAGCGACGAGTAACCCGTGCCGAAGTCGTCCATAGCCAAACTCAGGCCGAGTTTTTTTAAGCTTATAAGTTGGCTGCGGGTGTCGTCGGTCGCCTCCAGCAGCAGGCTTTCGGTTAGTTCAAGCTCTACCCGTTCGGGCGGTAGCTGTTCTTCTTCGATGATTGCGCGAATCGCGCCGACCAGGTCCGGGTCAGTGAACTGTTTGGGCGAGACATTGATCGCCACTTGTATGGCGCCCATGCCCACGGCGGCAAGTTGCACACTCATGCGACAGGCTTGGCGAAACACCCATTTTCCAATCGGGATGATCAGTCCAGTCTCTTCGGCAACACCAATGAATTGGTCGGGGCTGATCATGCCTTTTTGCGGATGATGCCAGCGCAATAGCGCCTCAATGCCGACCAATGCGCCGGTTTTCAGGCACAGCTTGGGTTGATAGAACACCTCAAGCTCATTCTGGGTCAGGGCGCGGCGTAAGTTATTTTCGACAAATAGTTTGTGGTCGGCCTCGGCATTCAGCGCCTCGGTGAATACACAGACCTGATGCTTACCGTTGGCTTTGGCCTTATGCAGCGCAAGACCGGCGTGCTTAGTGAGTATTTGTGGATCGGTGCCATGAGCAGGTGCGCAGGCCAGGCCAATCGAGCCCGTAATACTGATCAGTTGATTATCGACGAACAGCGGTTTGTCCAAGGTTTTCAGGACTTGCGCAGCAATCACTTGGCCAGCATCAAGATCGTGATGATCGAGCATGATGGCAAATTCATTGCTGGCAAAGCGCGCCATAATTGCTGTCGGCGCCAAGGTATTGCGCAGGCGTTTAGCCAAGCTGGAAAGCAGCTTGTCACCGGTTTGGTGGCCGAGGCTGTCATTGATCCGCTTGAAGTTATCGATGTCTACCAGTAGCAGGCTGATGCCGGTGTTGTCAGGCACCGCAAAGCGTTTTTCCAGCGCCCGGATAAACGAATAGCGATTGCCAAGACCGGTCAGGTTATCGCGAAAGGCGAGGCGCTCAATGCGTTGTAATGCGCTTTTGCTTTCGGTGATGTCTTCGTAGATGCCGATGTAATGGGTCAGCGTCCCGTCATCGGCATGTACCTTGGAAATCGACAACTGGCTCCAGTACGGCTCAAGGTTCTTGCGTCTGCTTTTGAATTCGCCTTGCCAGCTATTGTGACCCGATAGGCCCGACTGACTGTTAAATAGCAGATCGCTGAGGTTCTCCAGCGCGGGCAGTTCAGAAATGCGTCGCCCTTGCACCTCTTCAGAGCTGTACAAGGTTATCGCGGTGAAGCTGGGGTTTACGTACTCAACCAAGCCATCACGGTTGAGCAATATGAATGCACTGGCACTTTGCTCCACCGCGCGTTTAAACAGGTACAACGCTTGTGTTGCGGTGCGCCGTTCTTGGTTTGACAGCACTTGCGCATATTGATCAGCCAGTTCGCCGCAAAAAGCTATTTCGTCGGTCTTCCACTGACGTGGCCCGCCAACATGCTCAATACACAGGATGCCGATGACCTCACCGTCCACGCGAATCCCGGCATCGAGCATGGCGCCAATATTCAGTGACTTTAAATAGTGCTGCAATTCAATCGCGCGTGGATCGTTCAAGGCATCTTCGATATGCAGCGAGCGCCCAGCGCGCATGATGTTCATGTAGTTTGAGTTGAGCTTGAGGCTTTGCTCTTCTTTATGGTGTTGTTGATTGTCAGCCTGGTACACCGTCACCGATTCAAGCAATTCGCCATTGGTCAGCCAGATGCTCGCCCGCCCAGCCAAATAGGTTTCGCATGCCGTTTGAGTAATCAGTTTGGCTGCATCCTGTAATGCGTCACCTTGATAGACATGGCTGGCCAACCGCAGGATTAACTTTTGCTGGGCAAGAGTACGTTTTTTCTGCTGTAGCGGATCTTCAATCAGCGGCAGCAGTTGTTCTTGCGGGTTGTGTTGCGCACCCGGCGCCAGCTCCGATTGAGGCGTGTCGGTGACCAACAAATAGCCGCGTAATAGATGATGTCCACGCTGCTTGAACGGCTCACCCATTTCCATCAGGTTGAGCGCGCCTAAAGGCGTGTGCAGGGTGTAATGCACTAGGTAATGTGATTGCAGGCTCAGTTGCTGCTGGATTTGATCATGCAGTGAATGGCGCGCTTCTGGCTCCATCAGACTGGCGTAGGGGGACTCAACCAGTGCGCATAAATCGCTCGCAGCAATACCTAGTTGACGCTCGCAAGAAGGGTCAAGAAACAGTAAGGCCCAACTGGCCTCATTCATCCGCTCGAAACGCAGCATGCCCAACCGTGATGGTACTGGCAACTGCGTCACAACCTCGGCCGCCAGTTGGCTGGCGACGGTGGGATGGCTTCTCATTAAGTGCTTTGCTTCCAGTATGCTGCGTTGGGCGAGGTAATCCGCCCAATTCACTATAGCGTCAAGTAAGGGTGCATTATGCAAATGCGACTGACAAGAAAACTAATTTTTGCCTTTTTGATTGGCAGCGGCTTGGTTCCTGTAACCACTGTATCGGCCGAACCTGCCGCAGGCTTGAGCAGTGCCGAGCAAGCAAATTACCTGCATGAGCTTAAACGTCTATACAACACTCAAGATGAGCGCAAAGCGCTGCTTGCGCATGTCAATAAACTGCTCCTGACCTATGCCTTGCGCGCGGGGTATCAGGTCGGTCAAGCAGACCGTAATGACCTTATATACAGCGTGGCTCTAGGCGCGCAGGGCGAGTTGTTGTTGCGTGAAGAGACTCGTGGCGAGAACAGTAGCGATATCGCCGTACGCAACCAACGTATCGACGTCTTCGGTGTTGACCCTTTTATTCGCTATGACTGTCCGACGAGCGGGATAAGCTGCAGCCTGAATAATCCTGTAACGAGCAACAAAATGATCACCATTGTGCGAGATAACAAGGGTGCTGCTGAGTTGGCCAAGGCCATGAGTTACTTGATCCGTAACGTGCAGAAAGGTTAGACCGCAAGATAAAAAAACCCCGCCAATGGCGGGGTTGAGGATGCGAGCGTGGCGTGCTCGAAACGTATTGCTAAGTCGTTACAGGAGCATGGTGCGGATATCGCCCAGTACATCGCCTAAACGCTTGGTGAAGCGAGCAGCTGCAGCGCCGTTGATCACACGGTGATCGTAGGACAGCGACAGCGGTAGCATCAGTTTTGGCTGGAAGGCCTTGCCATCCCAAACCGGCTGGATGGTCGCCTTGCTGACACCAAGGATCGCAACTTCAGGCGCGTTGACGATCGGCGTGAAGCCGGTGCCGCCAATGTGGCCAAGGCTGGAGATGGTGAAGCAGGCGCCTTGCATGGCGTCCGGAGAAAGCTTTTTGTTGCGCGCTTTATCCGCCAGTTCAGCCGCTTCCGCCGCTAATTGCAGCAAGCTCTTCTTGTCGACGTCGCGGATAACCGGAACGAGCAAGCCGTCCGGGGTGTCCACGGCGAAGCCAATGTGCACGTATTTCTTGCGGATGAAGGCTTTGCCGCTTGGTGCGAGCGAGCTGCAGAAATCGGGCATTTCCTTGAGCATGAATGCGCACGCTTTAAGCAGCAGTGGCAGCACGGTCAATTTAACTCCAGCTTTCTCGGCTACAGCTTTTTGCGCAACGCGGAAGGCTTCAAGTTCGGTGATGTCGGCCGAGTCGAACTGGGTCACGTGCGGCACGTTCAACCAGCTGCGGTGCAAGTTGGCGGCGCCAATCTGCATCAGGCGAGTCATCGCCACTTCTTCGATTTCACCAAACTTGCTGAAATCGATTGCCGGAACCGGAGGAATACCTGCGCCGCCCGTCGCGCCAGCTGCTGCCGGTGCTTGCTTGGCTTTGTTCATTATGGATTTGACGTAAACCTGCACGTCTTCCTTGAGGATTCGGCCTTTCGGACCGCTGCCAGGCACATCAGCCAGATCAACACCAAACTCGCGTGCTAGCTGACGAACAGCCGGGCCTGCGTGAACCTTGCCGCTGGTGGCAGGGGCTGGGCTGGTCGCGGCGGCCGGAGCTGCAGCTTTTTCAGGTGCTTTGGCAGCTTCTGCTTTCGCCGGGGCAGGGGCCGCGGAAGGCGCCGCTTCTGCAGGTGCGTTGCCAGCAACTTTGAGCTTGAGAATCAGGTCGCCGGTACCGGCTTCGTCATCCAGTTTGATTTCAACGCTTTCAACCACGCCAGCAGATGGCGAAGGCACTTCAAAGCTGGCTTTGTCTGACTCAAGCGTGAGCAGGGACTGATCAACTTCGATGGTGTCGCCTGCCTTGACGAACAGCTCAATAACTTTGCCCTTGGCGTCAGAGCCGGTGTCCGGAATGCGCACTTCTTCAATCGAAGAACCCTTGGCCGGAGCAGGTGCTGCGGCCGCGGCAGGTGCTTCTTTGGCTGGGGCGGAAGCAGATTCCTGTTTAGCCGCAGGAGCAGCTCCCTCAACTTTTAGCTTGAGGATCAGGTCGCCGGTGCCAGCTTCATCGTCGAGTTTGACCTCAAGGCTTTCAACCACACCTGCCGCTGACGAAGGCACTTCAAAGCTGGCTTTATCCGATTCGAGGGTGATCAAGGATTGATCAACTTCAACGGTGTCGCCGACCTTGACGAAGATCTCAATGATCTTGCCTTTAGTATCCGAGCCCGTGTCCGGGACGCGTACTTCTTCGATGCTTGAAGCGCCTTTCTCGGCAGGAGCTGCAGCAGCTTCAGCCTTCGGTGCCTCTGTTTTGGCTGCAGCTGGCTCAGTCTTTTTCTCAGGCTCGGCGGCTGCGCTTTCGCCTTCAACTTCGAGTTCTAACAGCTCGTCACCTTCTTTCAAGGTGTCGCCCAGCTTGACCTTGATGCTTTTGACGACCCCGGCTTTAGGCGCCGGGATCTCCATGCTGGCTTTGTCAGACTCAAGGGTCAGCAGGCTTTGTTCGGCTTCAATGGTGTCGCCGACCTTAACGAACAACTCAATTACTTCACCCTCACCACTGCCGATGTCGGGTACGCGAATCAATTCACTCATCGTTTCGCTCCTTAGCAGTCCAGTGGGTTGAGTTTTTCTGGGTTGATGCCGAACTTGGCGATGGCTTCAGCCACCACTTTAGGTTCGATATCACCGCGATCAGCCAGAGCTTCAAGTGCGGCCAGCACTACGAAGTGGCGGTCAACTTCGAAGAAGTGACGCAGCTTCTTGCGGCTGTCACTGCGGCCAAAACCGTCAGTGCCCAGGACTTTGTACTCTTTGCTTGGAACCCACTGACGAATCTGGTCAGCAAACAACTTCATGTAGTCGGTGCTGGCAATAACCGGACCTTTACGGCCAGTCAGGCACTGCTCGACGTAAGTCTGCTCTGGTTTCTGTTCTGGGTGCAGGCGATTACGGCGCTCAACAGCCAGGCCGTCGCGGCGCAGTTCGTTGAAGCTGGTAACGCTCCACACGTCAGAGGCGACGTTGAACTCTTCACGCAGGATCTTCGCTGCCTCACGCACTTCACGCAAGATGGTGCCGGAACCGAGAAGCTGCACGTGGTGGGCTGCTTCCTTGGTGTCTTCCTCGAGCAGGTACATGCCTTTGATGATGCCTTCTTCAGCACCTTCTGGCATGGCTGGCTGCTGGTAGGCTTCGTTCATCACGGTGATGTAATAGAAGATGTTCTGCTGCTCTTCCATCATCAGGCGCGTGCCTTCGCGAATGATCACCGCCAGCTCGTAGCCGTAGGTTGGGTCGAAGGTGCGGCAGTTCGGGATGGTCGCCGCCATGATGTGGCTGTGACCGTCTTCGTGCTGCAGGCCTTCGCCGTTCAGTGTGGTACGTCCCGCTGTACCGCCGATCAGGAAGCCACGGGTGCGGCTGTCGCCCGCGGCCCAGGCCAGGTCGCCAATACGCTGGAAGCCAAACATCGAGTAGAAGATATAGAACGGCAGCATTGGCTGGTTGTGGCAGCTGTAGCTGGTGCCCGCGGCGATGAACGAGGACATCGCGCCCGCTTCGTTGATGCCTTCCTCGAGAATCTGGCCTTTCTTGTCTTCGCGATAGAACATCACCTGGTCTTTATCGACCGGCTCGTACAGCTGGCCTACAGATGAGTAGATACCAAGCTGACGGAACATGCCTTCCATACCGAAGGTACGGGCTTCGTCCGGGATGATCGGAACGATGCGCTGGCCGAGTTCCTTGTCCTTGACCAGTTGCGCGAGAATCCGCACGAAAGCCATGGTGGTCGAGATTTCACGGTCGCCCGAGCCATCAAGGATCGCTTTGAGCGTATCCAGCGGTGGCGTTGGGATATTGAAGCTGTTGGCGCGACGCTGCGGCACAAAACCGCCCAGCGCTTCACGGCGCTTGTGCAGGTACTTGGCTTCTGCGCTGCCATCTTCTGGCTTGAAGAACGGCAGGTTCTCAAGCTGGTCGTCATTGACTGGGATGTCAAAGCGATCGCGGAATTTCTTCAGGCTATCAACATCAACTTTCTTGGTGTTGTGCGCTGTGTTTTTCGCTTCGCCTGCACCGGTGCCGTAACCTTTGATGGTCTTGGCCAGAACCACGGTCGGTTGACCTTTGTGGTTGACTGCATCGTGGTACGCCGCATACACCTTGTATGGGTCGTGGCCGCCACGGTTGAGTTTCCAGATCTCGTCGTCGGAGAGGTCTGCGACCATCGCCTTGAGTTCAGGAGAGTTGAAGAAGTGCTCGCGAACGAAGGCGCCATCTTTGGCCTTGTAGTTCTGGTATTCACCGTCGATCACTTCATCCATGCGGCGTTGCAGGATACCGTCGGTATCCTTGGCCAGCAGTGGGTCCCAGAAACGGCCCCAAACGACTTTGTTCACATTCCATTGGGCGCCACGGAAAACGCCTTCGAGTTCCTGAATGATTTTGCCATTGCCGCGAACCGGGCCATCGAGGCGCTGCAGGTTGCAGTTGATGACAAAGATCAGGTTGTCGAGTTTTTCGCGGCCAGCCAGGGAAATGGCGCCGAGCGATTCTGGCTCGTCACATTCGCCGTCACCCAGGAAACACCAAACTTTTTGCTTACCTGCTGGGATAAAGCCACGATCTTCGAGGTATTTCATGAAGCGTGCTTGGTAGATCGCCTGGATCGGACCGAGGCCCATCGATACAGTCGGGAACTGCCAGAAGTCGGGCATCAACCAAGGGTGCGGGTAAGACGACAGGCCTTTGCCATCAACTTCCTGACGGAAATTGATCATTTGCTCTTCGCTGATTCGACCTTCCATGAATGCGCGGGCATAAATGCCGGGAGCAACATGGCCTTGGAAGTAAATCAGGTCGCCGCCGTGTTCTTCGGTCGGGGCTTGGAAGAAGTAGTTGAAGCCGATGTCATACAGCGTCGCGCTGGAAGCGAAGCTGGAAATGTGGCCGCCCAAGTCAGGGTCGGTCAGGTTGGTGCGCATCACCATCGCCATTGCGTTCCAGCGCACCAACGAGCGAATGCGGCGTTCCATGAACAGGTCGCCAGGCATGCGTGCTTCGTGGGTTACTGGGATGGTATTGCGGTATGGTGTGGTGATGGCGTACGGCAGTTGGGCACCACTGCGGGTGGCCAGTTCGCCTAAGCGAGTCATCAGGTAGTGAGCGCGGTCTTCGCCTTCTTTGTCGAGTACAGACTCAAGTGCGTCCAGCCATTCCTGGGTTTCGACGGGATCGAGGTCTTGCATGGCTTGCTCCAGGGCGGAAAGGCTTCCAGAATCGGAGGCCAGGATTCACAGCCGGTTTTGTAAACTGGCCATTTAAAATTCTTGGATGTACCGGAGGTAGGACCGGCGCCGTGTAGTTTTACTACATTTGGACGTCGATTTCAGCACTTTGGATACAATCTTTAGTAGCAAAACTACACTTTATTTAGTTGCAGCCTGTGTAAACCCCTCTAAATCAAGGGGTTGGTCGTTTTTACACAATTGCAGCCCTCCAAAAGGATAGACCATGAGCCTGCCCATGCTCGTCGCTTTACCCGCCAACTTGCAAGCCTTGGCTGGCAGTGCAAAGCAATCACTGTGTGTTGCCATGAGCGATCAGTCTGTAGCTGCTCGTAGCCAGTTCGATGGATGGTCAAGCGAGCGCCATGAAGCCTTGCTTCGTGTCTGTGCGTGCAGTGACTTTGTGACGCAGCAAGCCTTGCGTGATCCGCAAATGTTGCTTGATCTGGCCGCAAGTGGTGAGTTGGAACGAGCGCTGGCGGCTGGGGAAATGCGCGGGCAGTTAGCTGCTGAGCTGGCTCAGTGCGATGACGAAGATGGCATGGCGAGCGCTCTGCGACGGTTTCGTAATCGCCAGCAGGTACGCATCATTTGGCGCGATATCAACCGTTTGGCGGATTTGCGTGAAACCTGCGCCGACCTTTCCGAATTGGCGGATTCGAGTATCGATCTGGCCTATCACTGGTTGTATCCGCGTCACTGCGAACAGTTCGGTACGCCCATCGGCCGGCGCACGGGTGAAGCGCAGCATATGGTCATTCTGGGAATGGGCAAGCTCGGTGCCCATGAGCTCAACCTGTCTTCAGACATTGATCTGATCTTTGGTTATCCCGAAGGCGGCGAGACCGAAGGTGTAAAGCGGCCGCTGGATAATCAGGAGTTCTTCATCCGCTTGGGTCAGCGCTTGATCAAGGCGCTGGATGTGATCACGGTCGATGGTTTTGTGTTTCGCACTGATATGCGTCTGCGTCCGTATGGTTCTTCGGGTTCGCTGGTGTTCAGCTTCAATGCGCTGGAGCAGTATTACCAGGATCAGGGTCGCGACTGGGAACGCTACGCAATGATCAAGGCGCGGGTGGTTGGCGGCGATCAGGCCAAGGGCGCTGAGTTGTTGGAAATGCTGCGTCCGTTTGTCTATCGGCGTTACCTGGATTTCTCGGCAATCGAAGCGCTGCGCAATATGAAGCAGTTAATCCAGCAGGAAGTGCGCCGCAAGAGCATGGCGGCGAACATCAAGTTGGGCTCTGGCGGTATCCGCGAAGTCGAGTTTATCGCCCAGGCGTTTCAGCTTATTCACGGCGGACGGGATTTGAGCCTGCAGCAGCGGTCGCTGTTGAAAGTGCTTTCTACGCTCGAAGGGCAAGGTTATCTGCCTGCGACGGTAACGGATGAGCTGCGCCAAGGTTACGAGTTTTTGCGCTACACCGAGCATGCGTTGCAGGCGATTGATGACCGGCAAACGCAAATGCTGCCGGATAACCCGCTGGACAAGCAGCGGGTGGCGCTGATGCTCGGTTTTGACGACTGGGAGGCATTTCACCAGCAGTTGATGTATTGGCGTGGTCGGGTCGACTGGCATTTCCGTCAGGTAATTGCTGATCCTGATGAAGATGAAAGCACAGCGGACTCTGATGAAGTGGTCGGTTGTGAGTGGATGCCACTGTGGGATGACGTGCAGGACGAAGAATCGGCGTGTCGGCAATTGGCTGAAGCGGGCTTCAGTGATGCGCAAGCCGCGTGGCGCCGTTTAGTTGATTTGCGCACCGGTAATAGAGTTCGTGCCATGCAGCGCCTGGGCCGTGAACGGCTGGATGCGTTTATTCCACGGTTATTGGCGCAAGCAGTCGAGCACGAAAACCCTGACTTGGTCATGGAACGGGTATTGCCGCTGATTGAAGCCGTCGCGCGCCGCTCTGCCTATTTAGTGCTGCTCACTGAAAACCCGGGTGCGCTTGAGCGGTTGTTGAACTTGTGCGCGGGCAGCCCTTGGATTGCCGAGCAAATTACGCGCTTCCCGCTGCTGCTCGATGAGTTGCTAAATGAGGGACGTTTGTTTAACCCTCCATTGGCGCCGGAGCTCGCGGCTGAGTTGCGTGAACGACTGGCGCGGATTCCAGAAGAAGACCTTGAACAGCAAATGGAAGCCTTGCGTCACTTCAAGTTGGCGCATCGCTTACGGGTTGCTGCCTCCGAAATTACCGGAACCTTGCCGCTGATGAAGGTCAGCGACTATCTGACCTGGTTGGCTGAGGCGATTCTTGATCAGGTGTTGGCCTTGGCTTGGCGCCACACCTGTGCCAAATACGGCACGCCGAAGCGTGTGGGTGGTGGTGACTGCGACCCAGGTTTCATTATTGTTGGTTATGGCAAGGTCGGCGGGATTGAGATGGGGCATGCATCGGATTTGGATCTGGTGTTCATCCACGACGGTGATCCGCAGGCGGAAACTGATGGGCCAAAACCAATCGATACCGCGCAATTTTTCACGCGTCTGGGTCAGCGCATCATTCATCTGTTGACCACGCAGACTAACTCCGGCCAGCTTTACGAGGTGGATATGCGCCTGCGTCCATCTGGCGCATCTGGCTTGTTGGTCAGCTCACTTGGCGCCTTTGAGCGCTATCAAGAGAATGAAGCCTGGACCTGGGAGCATCAAGCCTTGGTGCGAGCCCGCACGCTGGTTGGTTGCAAGTTGGTGACCTCTGAGTTTGAGCGGGTTAGGGCGTCTGTTTTGGGGCGTAAGCGTGATCTCGACAAGCTGCGTGCGGAAGTCAGCGAGATGCGAGCGAAGATGCGCGATAACCTTGGAACTCGTAAAACTGCAGCTGGAACGGCTGAAAATGCCTTCAGTGCGGATTCAGTGTTTGACCTCAAGCAAGATGCTGGAGGTATCGTCGATATTGAATTTATGGTGCAATACGCGGCTCTTGCTTGGTCGCATGAGCACCCTGAACTCCTTGAATTTACCGACAATATCCGCATATTAGAGGGACTGGAACAGGTTGGTGTCCTGGCTGGAGATGATGTTCTGCTCTTGCAGGATGTCTACAAAGCTTACCGTTCAGCCGCTCATCGCCAGGCGCTACAGAAGCAGCCGGGCGTAGTCAGTGGTGATCAGTTTCATGAACAAAGACGTAGTGTCTTGCGAATCTGGCAAGTACTGGGTTTAACCTGAATTTAGCTCGGCTGTGTGGCGCGAAGCGCTCTGGCTGGTGTGTTTGAATCGAACTTGAGGACTGGTAATTATGTCGATGGCCGACCGTGATGGCGTGATTTGGTATGACGGCGAACTGGTTCCGTGGCGCAATGCGACCACGCATGTGCTGACCCACACGCTGCATTACGGTATGGGTGTTTTTGAGGGTGTTCGTGCTTACAACACCCCCGAAGGCACGGCGATCTTCCGTTTGGAAGCGCACACCGACCGCCTGTTTGATTCGGCTCACATCATGGGCATGACGATTCCGTTCAGCAAAGAACAGATCAACGAAGCCACGCGTGCTGCGGTGCGTGAAAACAACCTTGAAAGCGCGTACATCCGGCCGATGGTGTTTTACGGATCAGAAGCCATGGGCCTGCGTGCTCACGGCCTGAAAACCCAAGTGATAGTTGCAGCCTGGAACTGGGGTGCCTACATGGGTGATGAAGCCCTGCAAGTCGGTATCAAGGTGCGTACCAGCTCCTTTACCCGTCATCACGTTAATATCTCGATGACTCGCGCTAAAGCCAACGGTAACTACATCAACTCGATGCTGGCGCTGCAAGAAGCGATCTCTGGCGGCGCTGATGAGGCGATGCTGCTTGATCCGGAAGGTTATGTTGCTGAAGGTTCGGGCGAGAACATCTTCTTGGTCAAAAATGGCGTGGTTTATACGCCGGAAGTCACCTCTTGCCTCAACGGCATTACTCGCGACACCATCCTGACCTTGGCTGAAGAGCACGGTATCAAGGTAGTCGAGAAGCGCATCACCCGCGATGAAGTGTATATCGCTGACGAAGCGTTCTTCACCGGCACGGCTGCTGAAGTCACACCAATTCGTGAGGTCGACGGCCGTCAAATTGGTGAAGGCCGTCGCGGCCCTGTAACCGAAGTGTTGCAGAAGGCTTATTTTGACTTGGTTACCGGCCAAACGAGTGCACACGCGCAGTGGCGCACACTGGTTAAGTAAGGCCTGGGTATAACCTGAAACAAGGAGGCACTCAGGCCGGTTGAGCGTTGTTCGCAACGCTTTCCGGCCGGTTTGCCTCCTTGGTCGTTTCTGGAATGAGCATGAAAATACTGATCGTAGGCCCTAGTTGGGTGGGTGACATGGTGATGGCGCAGACGCTGTTTCAGTGTCTGAAAGTGCTTCATCCCGACTGCGAAATTGACGTGCTGGCGCCCGATTGGAGCCGGCCGATTCTTGAACGCATGCCTGAAGTGCGTAACGCGCTAAGTTTCCCGTTGGGGCACGGTGTGTTGCAGCTGGCTACGCGGCGTAAAATCGGCAAGTCGCTCAAAGGCCAATACGATCAGGCGATATTATTGCCCAACTCGCTTAAGTCAGCGTTGGTGCCGTTTTTTGCAGGTATCCCTAAGCGCACGGGCTGGAAAGGCGAGATGCGTTACGGTCTGCTAAATGATGTGCGCACGCTGGACAAAGAGCGCTATCCGTTGATGATTGAGCGCTTTATGGCGCTGGCATTCGAGCCTGGTGTCGAGCTGCCAAAACCTTATCCGAAACCCTTGCTGGAGATTGATCCGGTCAGTCGTGATGCGGCGTTGGCAGCGTTCGGCCTGAGTCTGGATCGTCCGGTGCTGGCGTTGTGTCCAGGTGCTGAATTTGGCGAAGCCAAGCGTTGGCCGAGCGAGCATTACGCCAAAGTCGCGGAGCTGAAGATTCGTGCGGGCTGGCAAGTCTGGTTGTTTGGCTCGAAGAACGATCACGCGGTGGGTGAAGATATTCGCGACCGCTTGATTCCCGGCTTGCGTGAAGAAGTCAGTAACCTGTCGGGCGATACCAGCCTAGCTCAGGCGATTGATCTACTTTCCTGTGCCAGTGCCGTGGTTTCCAACGATTCTGGCTTGATGCACGTCGCCGCGGCGCTGGATCGCCCGCTGGTGTCGGTGTATGGCTCAACCTCGCCGCAATTCACTCCACCGCTGGCTGAACAGGTTGAAATTGTTCGCCTGGGGATTGAATGCAGCCCGTGTTTTGATCGCACCTGTAGGTTTGGTCACTACAATTGCCTGCGCCAACTCAAGCCACGCCCTGTCATTGAAGCGTTGGATCGCTTGGTGGCTGATCCGGTCGAGGTCGAATAGTGCGGGTTCTGCTAATCAAAACCTCATCGCTGGGCGATGTAATTCATACATTGCCTGCGCTGACTGATGCTGCACGGGCGATTCCCGGCATCCAGTTCGACTGGGTGGTTGAGGAAGGTTTTGCCGAGATTCCGACATGGCATCCCGCTGTGGCCCGAGTGATTCCAGTGGCGATTCGGCGCTGGAGGAAAAACCTGCTGCAAACCTTGAAAAATGGCGAGTGGAGCCGTTTCAAGGCGCGCCTGCGAGAAACCACTTATGACCTGGTTATTGATGCGCAAGGCCTGCTCAAAAGTGCCTTGCTGACGCGTTATGTCGATGCGCCAGTTGCCGGCCTTGACCGTGATTCGGCGCGCGAGCCTATTGCCAGCCGTTTTTATGACCGACGCTATAGCGTACCGCGTGATCAACACGCCTTGGAGCGCGTGCGGCAACTGTTCGCTCAAGCCTTGGGTTATCCGTTGCCGGGTGAGATTGCTGATTACGGACTTGATCGTGTCGCTATGGCTGGCGAGCAGGGCACGCCCTACTTGTTGTTTTTGCATGGCACTACTTGGCCAAGCAAGCACTGGCCGGAAGCCAATTGGCGCGAGCTGGCGCAGTTGATGAGCGAGCAAGGTTGGGCAGTGCGTTTGCCGTGGGGCAATGCGGATGAGAAAGCCCGTGCCGAACGAATCGTCAGCGGTTTGCCCAACGCGCAGGTTTTACCAAAGTTAAATCTGGTGGCGGTAGCTAAAGTTATCGCAGGTGCTCAAGCCTGTGTTGCAGTTGATACCGGCCTTGGCCATTTGGCTGCAGCTTTGGATGTACCGAGCATTTCTTTATATGGACCGACGTTACCGGGGCGGGTGGGCGCTTACGGTCGCTCGCAAGTGCATCTGTGCGCGGCAGGCCCGAATGCGGGGCTGGGCGATCGACACAAGTCATGCTTTGAGAGCTTACCAGCAAGTCAGGTTGCTGCTGAGCTCAACACCTTACTTTCGACTCAGGAGGCGGTGTAATGCGTTTGGCTTTTATCCTCTACAAATACTTCCCATTTGGCGGCCTGCAGCGTGACTTTATGCGCATCGCCCTCGAATGCCAGCAACGCGGGCACAGCATTCGCGTATACACCCCGATCTGGGAAGGTGATGTGCCTGAAGGCTTTGATGTAATCGTGGTGCCGGTCAAGGCGTTGTTCAATCATCGGCGCAACGAGAAGCTTACGGCCTGGATCAAGGCGGATCTGAAAAAACGCCCGGTTGACCGCGTTGTTGGCTTCAACAAAATGCCGGGGCTCGATGTTTACTACGCCGCTGACGGTTGCTTTGAAGACAAGGCGCAAAATCTGCGCAACTCGATCTACCGCAAATGGGGGCGCTACAAGCATTTCGCTGATTACGAGCGCGCGGTGTTTGCGCCGGAATCAAAAACTCAAGTGCTGATGATTTCTGAAGTTCAGCAACCGCTGTTCATCAAGCATTACCAGACACCGCTTGAGCGTTTTCACTTGTTGCCGCCGGGTATCTCTCTGGATCGCCGGGCACCGGCTAATGCCGCTGAGGTGCGTGCCGAGTTTCGCCGCGAGTTCAAGCTGGCCGATGATGATTTGTTACTGGTGCAAATCGGTTCAGGCTTCAAGACCAAAGGCTTGGATCGCAGCTTGAAAGCACTGGCCGCCCTGCCGCGTGAGTTGAAGAAGCGCACGCGTTTGATCGCCATTGGCCAGGATGATCCGTCAACTTTCCTGTCGCAGGTCAAGAGCTTGGGCTTGTCTGATCAGGTACAAATTCTTAAAGGGCGCAGCGATATTCCGCGCTTTTTACTGGGCGCTGATTTATTGATTCATCCGGCCTATAACGAAAACACCGGCACGGTATTGCTCGAGGCGCTCGTGGCCGGGTTGCCAGTGCTGGTGACCGATGTTTGTGGTTACGCTCACTACATTAGTGATGCAGATGCGGGAAAGGTTGTGCCTAGCCCGTTTGAGCAAGAACGATTGAATGCAATGCTGGCTGAGATGTTGGCCGATGATCAGCAACGTGCTGACTGGCAACGAAACGGGTTGGCATATGCCGATCAGGCAGATTTATACAGCATGCCGCAACATGCGGCCGATGTGATATTGGCGGAGCGCCCATGCGAGTAATGTTGAGCGAACCGTTTAAAACCCTGTGGGCTGGCAAAGACCCCTTTGTTGAGGTCGAGCAGCTGCAAGGGGAGGTCTATCGCGAATTAGATGGCCGCCGCACCTTGCGCACAGTCGTGGCGGGGCGTGGATATTTTGTGAAAATTCATCGTGGCATTGGCTGGGGTGAAATCATTAAAAATCTACTGGTAGCCAAGCTGCCTGTGCTTGGCGCCCGGCAGGAACATGATGCTATCGAGCGTTTGCAAGCGGTGGGAATTGACACAATGACCTGCGTGGCCTTTGGCGAGCGCGGCAGCAACCCGGCGCAGCAGCATTCGTTCATCATCACCGATGAGCTGGCGCCGACCATCAGTCTTGAAGATTACGCTGTCGATTGGCCAACGCAGCCGCCAGAGCCACTACTCAAGCGCGCCTTGGTCGAGCGTGTTGCGCGAATGGTTGGGCAGATGCATCACGCCGGAGTTAACCACCGCGATTGCTATATTTGCCACTTTTTGCTGCATACCGATAAACCGGTTACAGCTGATGACTTCAAGCTCTCAGTGATTGACCTGCACCGTGCGCAAATTCGCCCGGCGGTGCCCCGGCGCTGGCGCGATAAAGACCTCAGTGCGCTGTACTATTCCGCACTGGAAATCGGCCTTACCCAGCGCGATAAATACCGTTTTCTGTGTGCCTACTTCGAGGCAGCGGGCCAGCCAAGGCCATTGCGGCAGATTCTTGCTGAAGAACAGCCGTTATTGGCGCAGCTAGAGCGTCAGGTGGCAAAACTCTATTCGCGGAAAGTGCGTTACGGGGGCGCTCTGTAATGCTCGACTGGAAACTCGAAGACCCTTACACCGCAAGGATTGATGACTTTGGCAGTCTGGATGCTGTGTTTAGTCTGCAGGGCGAAACAATCACTAAAGATCCGATATCTGAGGTGATTCGTGTCGAGCGTGCAGGAACCGGTTATTACATCAAGCGTTATCGCAGTGCCGGTAAGGGGTTTCGCCGCTACATCGGCCGGACTCGGCTGCGCACCGAGTACCGTAACCTGAAACGCTTCGTTAAGTGGGGCGTGCCGACATCGAATATTGTCGCCGCTGGCCTTGAGCGTAAGAACGGTGCATTTGTTCGTGGTGCCTTGATAACCGAGGAATTGCCTCGTACGCAGGACTTGGCGGCACTGGCTAATCAGTCTGATGCGCGTCTTTCTCAGCCCGACTGGGTGCGTAATGTGAGTGCGCAAATTGCGCAGGCCACCCGCCGTTTGCACGACAATAATTTCACCCACAACGATTTAAAGTGGCGAAACCTGCTGGTCGACGTCGAGGGGCAGGTGTATTTCATCGACTGTCCAACCGGTAGTTTCTGGTTTGGCGTGTTTCTTCAATACCGGATTATTAAAGATTTGGCGTGTCTTGATAAAGTCGCCAAATACACACTGTCGCGCACCCAGCGGTTACGCTTTTATATGCAGTATGCCGGGCATCAGCAGTTGGATAAGCGCGACAAGAAAAATATTCGTCAAATCCTTAAATTCTTCGAGGGGCGAGAGTGAAAGATTTTATCGCCAGCGAGGAGCGGCAACTCCTCGCAAGGCATGGCCTGGATAGCTTTGATGCGCTGTGGGCGCTCAAGCTTGAGGCTGTGGATGAGCCCAATACCGAGCGAGGTGGTTGGAGCACGGTGTTTCGACTGGATCTTGACGGTAAAGGCTTTTATCTCAAGCGCCAAAGCAACTACCTGACTCATACCTTAACCTGCCCGTTGGGCGAGCCGACCTTTTCTCGTGAGTTTCGCAATATTCAGCGTTACGCCAATTTGGGCATTCCTGCATTGCAGGCAGTTTTCTATGCTCAACGCAAAGTAGGCGGTGAGCAGCGTGCGCTGTTGTTGACGCGGGCACTGGATGATTGGCAAGACCTCGAACAGGTGCTGCAAGGCTGGCATGTGATGCTGGCGCAGCAACGCAATGCGATTATCGATGCTTGTGCCCTGCTGGCCCGACAAGTACACGCAAGCGGTCAGGTGCATGGTTGCTTTTACCCGAAGCATGTTTTTTTGCAGGCGCGCGGTGAAGCATTTGTGGCGAAACTGATTGATCTGGAGAAAACCCGTCCCGCACTGCTGGGCGAGCGTGACCGGGTCAAAGACCTCGAGCCACTCTTGCGCCGTGCTCACGTTTGGCATGACGCCGAGATCCAACGGTTTCTGAGCGCTTATTTGGGTTCCAGTGCAAACTTGCAACACTGGTTGGAACGGCTAACCAAGCGCCGCAAAACCAAGGCGGTGAGCGCATGATGCTGGCTCAGCTTCAGCGGGCAGGGCGCACTCCGGATCTGCCCATAGTGCTTGAGGATATCGGCCAGGCGCCGCTGCAGTTACAAACTTTACTGCGGGTGCTGCCGGGTCAACGTTATGTTGGCAAGGCACTGTGGAATGGTCGCGCTGTTCTTGCAAAAATATTGGTCGGTAACAACGCAGAACGACACTTTAAACGCGAAGTCGAGGGCGCTCAGTTACTGGCAACTCATGGTTTGTTGACGCCTAAACTTTTGCAGCATGACAGTCGCCCAGGGCAAGGCGGTTGGTTGCTGTTTGAATACCTTGAGGGCTCGCAAAGTCTCAGTGATGCATGGCGCGAAAGTGAGTCACAAGCCTCGCTCAATGATGCTCAGCGGAGCCTGCTTGGCGAAGCGCTGGCTGTGATTGCTCAGATGCACAGCCAAGGCCTGTGGCAAGAAGACTTACACCTCGATAACCTGATGCGCCATACGGGCCAGTTGTATTTGGTTGATGGGGGCGGCGTCTGTGTTGAGTCGTCAGGGAAACCGCTCAGTCGTGAGCAGGTGCTGGCTAATCTTGGTGTGTTCTTTGCCCAGTTACCGGCGAGTGTCGATGCTTATCTTGAAGAGCTGTTGGTGAACTATCTGCTGGTTAATGCCGAGCATGCTTTGCCACTTGAGGCGCTGCAAAAGCAGATCAACAAGGTTCGTCGCTGGCGCTTGAGTGATTATTTGAAAAAGGTAGGCCGCGACTGCAGCCTGTTCAGTGTGCAGCGTAGCGCGTCAGCCTTACGTATCTTCAGGCGTGATGAGCAGACTCAGCTTGAGCCGCTGTTGGCCAGCGCGGATGTGGCTATTGAGGCTGGCAAAGCGCTAAAGCTTGGCGGCTCATCAACGGTAGCCGAAGTGCAACTCGGCGAGCGCAAATTGGTGGTTAAACGCTATAACATCAAAAGCTTTATGCATTGGCTAAAGCGGTTTTGGCGGCCGAGTCGCGCTTGGCACAGTTGGTATGAGGGCAATCGCCTGGACTTTTTAGGCATCGCAACCCCCAAACCACTTGCCATGCTGGAAGTGCGCAGCTTTTGGTTACGACGCCGGGCATATCTGATTACCGAACATGTTGCCGGTGAGGATATAATCTGCCGCTTTAAGCCCTATGTTGAGTCTGCTGGCATGCCTGCAGACGCTGAACTGGAAGCGTTGGATGAGTTGTTTGCTGCGCTCAAGCGTGAGCGCATCAGTCATGGTGATCTCAAGGGTAATAACCTGCTGTGGCAAGGTAATCGCTGGGCATTGATTGATCTTGATGCCATGCAGCAGCATGCCTCTGAGCGTAGTTTTGCACCGGCATTTGCACGAGACCGGGCGCGTTTTTTGCGTAATTGGCCCGCAAGTAGTGGTTTGTACCAGCTACTTGATCAACGTTTACCTAAAGCCGGTGAGTCTGCCGAAGGCTAAAAGCTGAGGCCCGCTGGGTGTAAGTAGCCAGTTAGGCTATGTAAATAAATAAGTGCTGCACGTTTAATCGTGCGGCAGATTTCAAGAGGTTTACCCTGTGGCACTGACGATTCTTGGATTATCTGGCGCACTGAGCCATGACCCATCTGCTGCACTGTATATCGACGGTAAGTTGATCGCAGCGGCTGAGGAAGAGCGCTTTGTGCGAGACAAGCATGCAAAAAATCGCATGCCCTATGAATCGGCAAAATTCTGCCTTGAACAGGCAGGGATCAAGCCGTCTGATGTCGATGTTGTGGCGATTCCATTTGCGCCGATCAGCATTTTTGACAAGGCCCGTTGGCACTATGCCAAGCGTTACTGGTATGCGCCTGATCGTGCCTTGGATGCAATCCTGACCGGTAACCGTCGCTACAAGCGCTACCGCACCAAAATCAAATGGTGTCTGGAGCAGCTTGGGTTTGACTTGAAGAAGGTCAAGATTGAAGCCGTTGAGCACCATTTGGCCCATGCCTCCAGCGCCTATCATTGCTCTGGTTTCAAGGAAAAAACCGCGATTCTCGGCATCGATGGTAAAGGCGAATACGCCACAACCTTCTTTGGCTACGGTGAGAACGGCAAGATCCACAAGATCAAAGAGTTCTATGATCCAGACTCGCTTGGCGGCCTTTACGGGGCGATGACCGAGTTTCTCGGGTTTGAAATGCTCGACGGCGAGTTCAAGGTCATGGGCATGGCACCTTATGGCGATGCGTCCAAGTATGATCTGTCGCGCCTGGCCTCATTCGAGAACGGCGAGTTGGTGATCAATACTGAGTACGCCAACGTTATCGGTTTGCGTCGCTATAAAGAAAACGGCAAAGGCTTCTACTTTTCGCAAAAGCTGATCGACTGGCTCGGTCCAAAGCGTGAAGGCGATATCGCCGATGATCCGTACATCCACTACGCCGCCAGCATTCAAGCACTGTTTGAGAAGCTGGCGCTGCAAATGATGGATTACTATCTGGGCGATATCATCAAGGAAACTGGCAAGATCGCCTATGCGGGCGGCAGCGCCTTGAATGTAAAGCTCAACCAGAAAATCATCGCCCGTCCAGAAGTCAAAGAGCTGTTCGTTCAACCAGCAGCCGGAGACGCAGGCACTGCGGTGGGAGCTGCGGCATATGTGTCGACCCAGCGCGGTGTGCCGGTCGAGAAGATGGAGCACGTTTACCTCGGCCCATCATTCTCTAACGAAGATGTGATTGCGGCATGTGCGCGTCACCCGAGCAAACCGGTGTTCAAGCAAATCGACAACATGCCTCAGCGCATCGCCAAAATCATGGTCGATGGCAATCCGGTTGCCTGGTTCCAAGGCCGTATGGAGTTCGGTCCGCGCGCCTTGGGCGGTCGTTCCATTGTTGGTTGCCCAAGTATTCCGGGCGTGGCTAACCGGATTAACGAGCAGATCAAGTTTCGTGAGCGCTGGCGCCCATTCTGCCCGTCAATGCTTGATACCGTGGGCTCGCAAATGCTCAAGGTCGATCATCCGTCACCATTCATGACCTTCACCTTTGAAGTCAATGAAGAGTGGAAAACCCGGGTTTCCGAAGTGGTTCACGAAGACGGCACTTCGCGTGCGCAAGTGCTTAAACGTGAGTACAACCCGCGTTATTACGACATGATGAAAGAGCTTGAAAACCTCACCGGCAATGGCGTTTCGTTGAACACCTCGTTAAACCGCCGCGGTGAAGCGATGATTTGCTCGCCAACGGATGCGCTCAATATGTTCTATGGCTCAGATCTGCAGTACCTGATCATGGAGGATATCTTGGTGGTCAAAGATGGCGTGGATTGGTTCGACGATGTCTGAACCCCTGATCAGTGTGATCATCCCCGCCTATAACTACGCGGAAAAGATATCGCGGGCAGTTGAGTCAGTGGTGGCTCAGCTTGGCGAAGCTGCCGCCGACTTGTTGGTGATAGATGATGGTTCTACTGATCAGACCTTGCAGGTGCTCGAACGGTTACAGGCTCAACACCAAGGATGCTTCCGGATTATTAGCAAGGCCAATGGTGGCTTGGCTACGGTGCGTAACCTTGGGATCAAGGAAGCCAAAGGCCGATACCTGGTTTTTCTGGACGCTGATGATGAAATGGCGTCTGGCGCATTGGCTGCCTTAACCGAGCATATTCAAAGCAATCCTGCGACGCGCATGGTTATTGGTGGATTCTGGTCTGTGACTGTTGATGGCAAGCATCGACTGCGTCAGGCCCCAGTGATTCCGCGTACTGCACGTGAACGCGTGTCTGGCTACCTGATAAAGAAAACCATTGCAGTCAGTAATGGTGCTTGTGCAATGCACCGTGAGGTCTTTGCGCCTGGTAACTATCCTGAGTCATTTCGTAGTGCTGAGGATATCCCGGTATTTGCTCAGGTGCTGGCGCGCTTTCCTTGCACGGCATTAGATCAGCCTCTGGCGCTGATTTATAAACATCCGACCAGCTTGAGGCATAACTTGAAGTTTGCTTATGAAACCGGGCTGGCTCTGGTTGACGAAGTATTTGACCCGATTCGTATGCCAGCTGAGTTACAGGACTTGAAGCGTAGTTTCACCGCCCAGCGCTGCGCCTCGTTGTTCCGTACTTTCTACAGTGCGGGTGAGCGGCAAGCCAGCCTCGGCTTTTATCGTAAAGCGCTACAGGCAGATTGGCGTCTAATAACAAATTGGTCTTATACCCGCAAGGCGCTGAAGCTCTTGCTGAGAGGGCGTTAATGTCGCGCAGACTCAAGGTTTTACAATTGCAGGGCAGCTACAACATAGGTATCTCTGGCTTGGCCGAGCAGATCATTCAAGGTCTTCCCGCAGAGCGGGTGGAAGTGGTCAACGCTTTCTTGTCGAGTGCGCCAAGCGAGGGGGAACCGCAAAGCGTTGCATCTCGCTCAGTCTACTTTGGCTTAAGTCAGTCGCAGCTTAAAGGGTTGCGTCTTAAGGCCTTGTTCCGTTTGTATGCGTTCTGCCGTGCCGAATCATTCGATGTGGTTATTGCTCATCGGTTTAAACCAATCAGTCTTTTGATGCTACTCAACCGTTGGTTGAATATTCCGCTGTGTATAGGTGTTCAGCATGGTGTCGGCGATTTTGATCGTGCATACCGTCGCTGGGAAACGCGCAGGCTATTGACCGGTAATTGGCGGATCGTCGGGGTGTCTCGCGCCGTTTATGAGTACCTGCTCAATTGCGGTGGGGGCTTTACACCTGCCAATACCCTGAGAATTGATAATGCGATTGATATTCAACGTGCTGAAAGCTTGCAGTTGTCGCGTCAGCAGGCGCGTGAAGCGTTAGCGCTTGCGCCAGAGCCTTTTATCTTTGGTGCTATCGGTCGCTTGGTTCCGGTGAAGGGGCATATCTACCTGCTTGAAGCCTTTGCCTTGATCAAGGATCGCCATCCTAATGTGCAACTGGCGATTATTGGTGAAGGCCGTTCTCGGGCTGAGCTGGAACAAGACATCGTGCGGCTGGAGTTGCAAGGGCGTGTGCATCTATTGGGCGATCGCAATGATGCACAGCAGTACGTAAAGGCTTTTGATGTATTTATGATGCCATCGCTGTCCGAAGGCTTGCCTCTGGCGATGCTTGAGGCGATGGCTGGGCATCTGGCGGTGATCGGCTCTGATATCGACAGCCTCAAGTCTATTCTTGAGGATAGCCAAGGCTATGTGTTCCCGGTCAAGGATGTCCCTGCGTTGGCTGAACAGATGCAGAAGGTGTTGTCCCTGTCTGCAGAAGAGTTACAGGCCAAAGGAAGTAGCGCCTATGCCTACGTGTGTCGGTCTCACTCGATCGCTGACTTCCAGCAAAACTACCGGGACTTGATCGAACAGATAAGCATTGCTGAGGCATTACCCCATGGATAAGTCGCTTGAATCTCCTTTGGTTACGGTGATTATCGCCTCGTATAACCATGCGCAGTACATTGAAGAGAGTATAAACAGCGTATTGGCTCAGACTTACCCCAATATTGAGTTGATGGTCATTGATGACGGTTCAAGCGATGACAGCGTTGAGCGCATAACTGCATTGCAAAAACAGCATGGTTTCTATTTCAAGGCGCAGCAGAACCAAGGGCTCTCAAGTACCTTGAATCAGGCTATTGCCTTAGCCAAGGGCAGCCTTATCGCGCCTTTCGGCTCTGATGACATCATGTTCCCTGAGCGCATAGCGCTTCAAGTTGCACACATGGCAACGGCGCCCGAAGCGGGCATTTGTGCAGGCAATATTGAAAGAATTGACAGCCAGGGGCGGGTGAGGGAAAGGCAACGCATTCGTGCTGCAAGGCGCATGGATTTCGACGCTGTATTTCTCAAGACCGAACCTATTGCGCCAGCACCCACCTTGCTATTTCGCCGTGAAGCACTGGAAAAGGTCGGCGGCTTCGACCCGAAAATTCGCCTCGAAGACCTTTATATCGAACTGAGAATAACCCAGGCGGGCTACTACATCGATGTGTTGCAAGAGGTCTTGGCCCAATACCGGATGCATGACACCAATACCTATAAAAACCTGCGGTTCATGATCGATAATGTACTCGCCACTTACGCATGCTTTAGCGATCACCCACGTTATCCTGATGTGTGTAATCGCTTCATTAACTCGATGCTAGTCAGGTGCGCCCGTACAGATAAAAAACTCGCCCGCGAGCTTTTCAAGCGTTTGCCAGTCAGCGCCTGGAACACCAAGACGCTGCGTGCATTTGGTCGTTATCTAATCCCTGCCTGAATGATGCATCAACAGCGTGGGTCACTCGGCACGCTGTTTATGTTTGGCAAAGGCTTGAGCCAATTGCTTGGCCGCCGACTCTCCAGTGGCTTGAGCATAGCCGCGCAGCAGCGTAACTAGATGCTCATTGGCGAGCCAGGTGGCATCTTCCTGGTAACGCATCAGATGTTGAACATTTCGAGCGCGTTGCCATGCCGAGAGCGGTCGCGAGAATATCTTCATATCTGACACGTCGATCAGTGCATATTGCCCGTCGGGCATACTCAAGACGTTACCTAGATGTAACGAGCGAAAGTAAACACCGGATTTATGTACGCATCCGAGGAAAACACCAAACTTAAACAGTTGCTCAGCTAACTGGTCTTGGTTTAACTCACGCCAATAATTGCGCAGGGTGTCACCGGCAACGGGTTCGTATTGCAGGCCGTTCAGGCCCAGTTCCGGCACTACAATGAGCTCTATGGTTACGGGGGCTGGAATGCCAAGTTCGATCAAGCGTTCGGCATTGCGTGCGAAGCGTACTGACGGCGGAGACCACAATGCCGAGGAGAATAAGCGCTTGCGCCGAAATAGTTTGAGGAAGCTACCGTCGGCGAGTTCTGCGACCTTCAGGCCGTGGCCATCTTCCTCAATGGTCTTCGAGCCCAGCAGTTTTGCTTTGAGTTGTGCTTGCGTCAGTGTGGTCATGCTGAGGCCTGCATGCGTTGGCGGAGAGACAGTGCGGCAAAAAGCGCGACCGGGATCCAGGTTAGAAACCAGTTCTCATTCGGTCTTGAAAGAAAGGCGCTGCCCTCGGTGAGCCCGGCGAACACCCCGTAACAGGCCAGGGCAGACGTCAGTTGAATGGTCTTGTTGTGCCGCAACTCCACGGTTTTGCGTAATAGGGCTGCGTACATCGAAAACCAAAGCGCCAGCCCAATCAGGCCTGTATCCAGCAACACCGCCAGTTCGACATTGTGCGGGTCTTCGAGCTTGCGTCCGGCTGCGTTGAAAATAAACTCACTCTGATAACCATGACCCAGCCAGAGCTTTTCTTGCGCAATAGCGAGGGCTTGCTGCCAGATCTCCGGGCGATAGGAGAAGCCTCGGGCCATCAGCGCACTGGGCAGGAAGAAATAGAGTGCGGTGCCAGCGAGGCAGGCAGCGGCAAACAGATAGACCCCTTTCTTACCTGATATCAGCATCAGCCAGATGGTCACTGCAAAAAGCGCCATCAATGGCGTTCTAGACCCAGTTTCAATCAGAACAACTAGCAATGGGAGCGCCAGGAGAATACTAAAGCTGTTGAGTCGGCCTTGTTGCGTTGTCCAGTAAGCTAGCCAATAGGTGCAGAAAAAGCCAAATACATGGGAGGACAGCAATGGGTTGCGCATGGCGCCGGTGCCAATCAGGCGTGCGCTGCTGCTAGCATTTGGCAAGAATTGAATAAGGTTAACCACAGCTCCGATCGCCATGACGACCGCACTGAACCATAATGCCTTGAATAGTAGCTGTTCACTTTTGCACGCCATCATTGCGCACCCAACAAACAGCATCAGTACATACACGGGGCGTTTTGCTACGCTTGATGGGCTTGAGTCCGAGAGACTCCAGGTCAGGCTGATAAGTAACCAGATCGAAAACAAGAGAAAACATACAACTATAGGCTCGCTTAGCAACTGCTTTATATAGTGGGGCTTTAATATCAGCCCCAGCAGTGCTGGGAACGCAAAAAGACCATAGTACAGCTTGGTATAAAGGCTTGTGTCGCGGACCCAAATGAGCCCAGTCAGTAGCACAACGTAGCCTAGTGGTAACCAGTACTGTTCAATTAGCGCGTGTAGCCTTGTACCTGCACCCATTTTTGCTGTCGAGGTAGATTGCATTGTCAGGACGGGGTTGTTAGAAAGGCGCGTAGCATAATTCATCTGCCCAAAATATGGAGATTTTGTCGGTTTTTAAGCGCTGATTTGTGATCAGTTTTATGCCTGCAGTACAGGCGCATCTCGAGTCGTAGAGGGCCTGTGATATACTTTTTTATCCTACCGGTGCGTCGAGCCCTATGAGCGTTAAAACTCCTGCCCCAACCAGCCTGAAAATATATTTTCGCCTACTGAGCTATGTAAAACCTTACATTGGCTACTTTAGCTTGAGCATCCTTGGCTACGTGATTTTTGCTTCAACCCAACCGATGCTTGCTGGAATTCTCAAGTATTTCGTGGATGGTTTGTCGAATCCGCAAGCAGTGCTGTTTCCCGACGTGCCTTATCTGCAAGACCTGCAGCTATTGCAGGCTGTTCCACTACTGATTGTGCTGATTGCAGCCTGGCAGGGCCTGGGCTCGTTTCTGGGTAATTTCTATCTGGCCAAAGTCTCGTTGAGTTTGGTCCATGATTTGCGTACCGCACTGTTTAACAGCCTATTGGGTTTGCCTAATCGCTATTTCGACAGTCATAACTCAGGCCATCTGATTTCTCGCATCACCTTTAACGTAACCATGGTGACGGGGGCTGCTACGGATGCAATCAAGGTTGTTATTCGCGAAGGCCTGACAGTGGTTTTCCTGTTCACCTATTTGTTATGGATGAATTGGCACCTCACGCTGGTGATGCTTGCGATTTTGCCGGTCATTGCCGTGATGGTCAGCAGTGCCAGCAAAAAATTCCGTAAGCAAAGCAAGAAGATCCAGGTTGCGATGGGGGATGTTACTCATGTGGCCTCGGAAACTATTCAAGGTTATCGAGTGGTTCGTAGTTTCGGCGGTGAAACCTACGAAGCCGCACGCTTTGAGACTGCAAGTCGCGACAATACTCTTAAACAGCTGAAAATGACTAAAACCGGGGCGGTCTATACCCCCATGCTGCAGTTAGTCATCTACATTGCCATGGCTGTTTTGTTGTTCTTAGTGCTGCTTTTGCGCGGTGATGCCACGGCGGGTGACTTGGTCGCCTACATCACAGCAGCAGGCTTGTTGCCCAAGCCGATTCGCCAGCTTTCCGAGGTGAGTGCCACCATCCAGAAAGGTTTGGCTGCTGCGGACAGTATTTTCGAGCAGTTGGATGAGCCGTCTGAAGTAGACGCTGGTACGTTCGAGATCGACAAAGCTACAGGCCGTATGGAGGTTAAGAACCTCAACTTTAAGTATCCAAGTGCAGAAAAGCAGGTGTTGCGGGACATTAACTTTGTCGCTGAGCCCGGGCAAATGATCGCTCTGGTCGGGCGTTCTGGCAGTGGCAAGTCGACGCTGGCGAACCTGATTCCGCGCTTCTATCACCACGAAAGCGGACAGATCTTGCTAGACGGTGTCGATGTCGAGGACTACAAACTGCGTAATTTGCGTCGCCATATAGCTTTGGTGACCCAGCAGACCACACTGTTTAATGACACGGTTGCCAACAATATTGCCTACGGCGACTTGGCGGGTGCGCCCCGTGAAGATATTGAGAAAGCCGTGGAGGCTGCGTACGCCAAGGAGTTTGTCGACAAACTTCCACAAGGTTTAGACACCGAAGTTGGCGAAAATGGTGTTCTGCTTTCCGGTGGCCAGCGTCAGCGCTTGGCGATTGCCCGTGCTTTGCTCAAGGATTCTCCGGTGTTGGTGCTCGATGAAGCCACTTCAGCGCTGGATACCGAGTCGGAGCGGCATATTCAGGCAGCGCTTGATCGCGTGATGAAAGGGCGCACGACATTGGTGATTGCCCATCGGTTGTCGACGATTGAAAAGGCCGACCTTATTCTGGTTATGGATCAGGGGCAGATTGTAGAGCGTGGCACCCACGTTGAACTCTTGGCATTGAATGGCTATTACGCACGTTTGCATGCCATGGGTCTGGATGAAAACGCACCACTTAATCACGCCTGATAAACTATTCGACCGCCACCAACGGCCCTCGGAGTTCATATGAAGTTGTCCATGCCACGTTTTGATCAAGCCCCGGTTTTAGTCGTGGGTGATGTCATGCTCGACCGTTATTGGCATGGCGGTACTTCGCGGATATCTCCCGAAGCACCCGTGCCGGTGGTCAAGGTCGATCAAATTGAAGACCGTCCAGGCGGCGCCGCTAACGTTGCCCTGAATATTGCTGCCTTGGGCGCTCCAGCCACGCTGGTGGGTGTGACCGGCGAAGACGAAGCGGCTGACAGTTTGACTGACAGCTTACGTTGCGTGGGCGTTAAAACCCGGTTTCAGCGGATTAACGACCAACCGACCATTGTTAAGTTGCGAGTGATGAGTCGTCACCAGCAACTGTTGCGTATGGATTTTGAAGAGCCGTTCAATACCGACTCTGATGCGCTAGCTAAAGATGTCGAGTCGCTGCTCGACGGGGTGAAAGTGTTGGTGCTGTCGGACTACGGCAAAGGCGCTCTGAAAAACCATCAAGCCTTGGTGCAGCTCGCAGTCAAGCGTGGCATTCCGGTGTTGGCGGACCCTAAAGGCAAGGACTTTTCGATCTATCGTGGCGCGAGTCTGATCACGCCCAATCTCAGTGAGTTTGAAGCGATTGTTGGCGTCTGTATCGATGAAGCTCAGCTTGTCAGCAAAGGCGCCCAGCTAATGCAGGAGCTGCAGCTGGGTGCATTGCTGGTGACGCGTGGCGAGCACGGCATGACCTTGTTGCGTCCACAACATGCACCGCTGCACCTGCCAGCTCGCGCCCGTGAGGTGTTCGATGTTACCGGTGCCGGTGATACGGTGATTTCAACTTTAGCCGCTTCAATTGCGGCTGGAGAGGAACTGCCGCAAGCGGTGGCCCTTGCTAATCTGGCAGCAGGCATTGTGGTTGGCAAACTCGGCACTGCTGCAATCAGCGCGCCAGAGTTGCGCCGTGCTGTGCAACGTGAGCAGGGCTCTGAACGTGGCGTGATGCGTCCAGATCAACTGCTGGCCGCGATTGAGGATGCTCGCGCCCATGGCGAGAAAATAGTCTTCACTAACGGTTGCTTTGACATCCTGCATGCAGGTCACGTGACTTACCTCGAGCAAGCACGCGCTCAGGGGGATCGTCTAGTGCTGGCGGTTAATGATGACGCTTCGGTAAGTCGCCTGAAAGGGCCGGGCCGACCGATAAACTCGGTGGATCGGCGAATGGCGGTATTGGCAGGGCTTGGCGCAGTGGACTGGGTAGTAAGCTTCGGTGAAGACACCCCGGAAAACTTACTCAAGCTGGTCCAGCCGGATGTTCTGGTTAAAGGCGGCGACTACTCAATCGATAAAGTTGTCGGCGCAGACATCGTCACTGCCTATGGTGGCGAGGTTCGAGTGCTGGGCTTGGTCGAAAATAGCTCGACCACTGCCATTGTCGACAAAATCCGCAATCGTTAACATCCTCTCGCGCTAGCCACTGGCTTTATCGCCACCGGCTAGCGGCTATGCGGTCATGGTCTGGTTACAGGCATGACGGCATGATCTTTGGCATCTTTCATCGCTCAAGGAGCGAGATGCCATGTCCTCCGATGTTAGCGGTCATGCCTTGGCCTTGCTTAATCGCTTTGCTCAAGCAGATTGGCCTGATTACCTAAAACTACGCAAACCCTTTGAGACGTTGGTTTATAACGGTGCGAGAACAGGTTTTAAACTTGCCGCGCGGCGCTCAACCAACATGCAAGCGCCACTGGCGCTGGAGGATTCGAGCGCGCTGTTCGATCTGTCATTGACTGACGAGCAGAAAATGCTGGTTGAGATGCTTGAAGGCTTCGCCAGCGAAGTTTTGCGAGCAGCAGCGTACTCAGCTGATGAGCAGGCAGCAGTGTCAGAACCGCTGCTTAAGAAAATGCATGAGTTGGGCTTGGTTCATTATGCGGTGAGTGAGCTCCACGGCGGCTTGGCTGGAGACCGCACGACTCTGACAAATGCCTTAATGGCGGAGTCCCTTGCAAAGGGGGATTTATCTCTGGCAGCTAACATGTTGGTGCCATTATCCAGCGCGAATTGTATTCGGCGTTGGGGGTCAGTTAGCCAAAAGGCGCACTGGCTACCGCAATTCCTCGATGAGAATGACGCGCCACAAATGGCGATTGCGGTCAATGAACCGCATGGGTTATTTGATTCACTCAAGCTGACAACTCAGGCCAAGCGCAGAGGTAAGCACTATGTGCTTCATGGCGAGAAATGTCTGGTCGTAAGAGGTCTTGATGCCAGTCATTTGATTATTGCCGCACAGACTGCAAAGGGGCCGGGGTTATTTATTGTCGACGCAAGCAGCAAGGGCGTGCAGCGTAAAGCTGAGCCAGCGATGGGGCTCAAAGCAACGGGTACCTGCCGGCTGCAATTGAACGCGGTGAAAGTACCGGTTGAGGCGCGCTTAAGTGCTGATGACTTCAATTATCAAAGTTTTCTCAATTATGCCGACCTTGCCTGGTGTGCATTGGCGGTGGGAGCTGCCCAGTCCGCTCTGGACTACGTGATTCCGTACTGCAACGAACGCATAGCGTTTGCAGAGCCGATCAGCCACCGGCAAGGGGTCGCATTCATGATCGCCGACATGGCTGTTGAGGTCGACGCCATGCGCCTGATGGTTTGGAACGCCTGCTCATTAGCCGAGCGCGGCAAACCGTTTCAGCAGATGAGTTACCTAACCCATCTGCTCTGTGCAGAGAAGGCGATGAAAATTGCAACCGACGCGGTGCAGTTATTGGGTGGCCATGGTTTCACCAAAGATCATCCGGCGGAGCGCTGGTACCGAGACATTCGCGCTGTTGCGCTAATGAAAGGCGGGCTCCAGTTGTAGTCCGCCTATCTCCGGCATTTGCCTTGAGGAATAAAGATGAATCTTGATATACCAAAAAAATTCAAAGGCCTGGTGAATCATGCTCATCAAGTGGCAGAGCATTATTACCGACCTATTTCGCGCAAATACGATAAGGCCGAGCATAGCTATCCGCGTGAGCTGGAGCTTCTGGCGACGCTGCTTGACGGTATGAATGCCAGTTCACCTGAGGCGATCGGTGCGACCTCGGCAAGTAAACGCAGCGACGCTGAAAGCGATCAGGGAATCAAAAACGGCGGCAATATGGCGGCGTTGCTGGGCATTATGGAGCTGTGCTGGGGTGATGTAGGGTTACTGTTGGCGATGCCACGTCAGGGCTTGGGTAATGCTGCAATTGCTGCGGTGGCTGATGCGGATCAACTGCAGCGGTTCAAGGGGATCTGGGCGGCAATGGCAATCACTGAGCCGGGTTGCGGTTCTGACTCCGCTGCCATCCGCACGACAGCTACCAAGGACGGCGACGACTACATCATCAATGGCGAAAAGATTTTCGTGACCTCTGGTGAGCGCGCCGATGCGGTAGTGGTTTGGGCTACGTTGGATAAAGCTCTGGGGCGTGCGGCAATCAAGTCTTTTGTAGTTGAGCATGGCACGCCGGGTATGAGCGTGACGCGGCTAGAGAAAAAACTCGGGATTAAAGCTTCGGACACCGCCTCCATCAGCTTTACGGATTGCCGGGTGCCTGCTCGCAATATGTTGGGCCCCTCGGAAATCAATGTCGAAAAAGGCTTTGCCGGGGTGATGGAAACGTTTGATAACACCCGGCCGTTAGTGGCGGGTATGGCCATTGGCGTGGCAAAAGCGTCGCTTGACCGCACTCGCGAGTTGCTCAAGAAAAAACTCAAGTTTGATTACGCTACGACGCTGTTTAATGTCAGCCACGCTCAAGCCACGTTGTATCAGCTAGAAGCTGACTGGCAAGCAGCACGCTTGTTGACCCTTAAGGCTGCATGGATGGCAGACAATCGTATTCCTAACTCGAAAGAGGCGTCTGTTGCGAAAGCTAAAGCTGGGCGTGTGGCCAATCAACTGACGTTAAAGTGTGTTGAGTTAGTCGGGGCGCTGGGATATGGCGAGGATGAGCTACTGGAAAAGTGGGCGCGCGACTCAAAAATTCTTGATATTTTTGAAGGCACCCAGCAGATCCAGTTATTGATTATTGCTCGACGCCTGCTCGGTAAGACATCGTCCGAATTGAAGTAGTCGGCTGGTCACTCCGTTGCGCTCAACCCTGGATTAAACGTGTGGCCTTATGCATGCCCAGCCGCTTTGAGCTGCGGTGGCGGTGGGTTAAGCGCAGCAGTTTTAGGCGTTTGTTTGGTTTTGGCGGGTGTTTGAAGGTCTTGTTGTTGTACCCAGTCTTTCCAGCGGATGTGCGCATCTCGAACCACCCAGCCATCTTGAGGCGCAAAGCTTTCTGCCAGCCAAACGCCGCGGGTGCTTGCTACTTTCAGGGTACCTTTGTGCAAAGTGAACAGCTCGCCGGTGGGGCGGCCTTGCTCCAATGGCAGCAAAAACAGGTCGGGGCGAGTGCGTTGCAAGCGTGCAACTAACTTGCCGCCCTCAAGGCACTCGTCAACGTGGAACAGGCTCAACTGCTTGGCCTCTTTCGGCAACTCCAAGCACAGGTCATAAACCAGCTGCAATGAAGCGGTCGGCATATGTACATAGGCGCGTGGACGCTCAAGTAAGGTCAGATTGCCACATTGGACCGGGCGGGCGGCTCCCGAGAGCGGGCTTAAGCGAAAGTTGACCGCCTCGCGATAATGCAGTGTGCCCTGATACGGCGCCGGCAGCCAAGTGTCGCCAAACCGGCCACTAAGCCAGCCTTCTGGTGTCTCCAAGAGGCACTCCTCAGCAACTTCTTGAATGGCGGTGAGCAACGGCAGGTTGAGTTCGTGGGCGGGTACATAGCCCGATATCAGCTTGAGCACCACATCACCGCGATCAAGACGGCGTTGGCGGACCAGTACCCAATATTCGCGGCCTTGCCAGTTCAGAGTCAGGCGAACGGAAACACCAAGATTTGCCAGCTCAACTGAAAACCGTTGAGCGTCGGTAATGTTTACCTTTTTTCGGCGCTGAAGCATTTCATCGAAATTAAGTGGCCAGCCGTAACCTTGGTAAGTCAGGCCATCGGGAGTGGCTTCGACACGCAACGGCAAGGTTTTAAAGTTGCCAGGATCTTTGCTGATTAAGGTGCGCGACATCTGAACTCCTCTGCGATTAACCATTTAGCCAATGCGGTGGGTGACGGCTTTTGACGCTAGAGCCTGCCACAATTTCACTGTCACTAAGGTGATGGGCTGGACAGAAAATGTTTCAGGCAATGTCTCGAATCACGGCTGCTGCGCTTGCGACGTTAGCGGTTAAATGTTGCGGATTAATGGTGCCAATAATTGCACTTGAAACGGCACGGTGGGCAAATATCAATTCGAAACTGGCGCGGATCGGATCTTCTCCAGGTGCTAAGCATGCGTGACCGCTGGCCAAGGCTTTTTTAATCAAAATGCCTTTGTTGTGCGCCTGGGCGTAATCCAATACAGGTAACTCGTCTTGTTGACTCAGGTTGTAGGTCACCATCGCACAATCGCCATCGGCCAGCGCTAACAGACCTCCTTCAACTGTTTTTCCAGACAGACCAAAGCTGCGGATTTTGCCTTCGCGCTTCAATTCGGACAACGTCTGGTAAATACCACTGTCATGAAGTATCGAGGCATCGTTGCCATCGGAATGTACCAGCAACATATCAATGTAGTCGGTTTCCAAGCGTTTTAGGCTGCGTTCGACGGATAGTCTTGTGTGCGCTGGGCTGAAATCAAAATACGACAAGCCGTTTTCAAACTCTTCGCCGACCTTGCTGACAATCACCCAATCCTGTCGCTGGCCGCGCAATAGGGGGCCTAGACGCATTTCACTCGTGCCATAAGCAGGAGCAGTGTCGATCAGGTTGATACCTAGACTTTGACTGAGCGCGAGCAGGTTGCGCACACTGGCATCATCGGGAATGGTGAAGCCATTGGGGTATTTCACCCCTTGGTCACGACCAATCTTGACGGTGCCCAGCCCTAGCGGGGAGACCGATAATCCGGTTGAACCAAGCGGGCGGTGCAGGCCATGCAGGGTCTGAGTCAAAACAAGCTCTCCCATACTGGCTGGGCAATTACAGGACGTGGTAAGTCAGGAAGGGCAGAGGTTGCGCTGGGCTCGACGCCATCGCGTTTGAAGCTTGCCAGCACCCGGTCGGCAAGGTCGGGGGCAAGCGCCAGCTTAGTCGGCCAACCAATAAGCAAGTTATCTGATTCGGCGAGAAATGCATTGTCTGGGCGTACTAGGCCAGATTGCGCGGGTTCTGCACGGTCAACGCGCAGGGTTGCCCATTGCGCACTGGATAGATCGATCCAAGGCAGCAGGTCACCCAGTTCTTTTTGTGCAGCTTTGATCTGTGAATCTGGGTCGCGGGCGACACCTTCAGCTTCTGCAATGTCTCCGCCCAAATACCAAACCCACTGACCATCTGCTGCTGGGTGAGTGGTGACTGTAACCCGAGGTTTCGTCCCGCTGCCGAGGCAATGAGCGTATAGCGGCTTAAGGGTCGGCCCTTTGACTAAAATCATATGCAGCGGACGCAGCTGTTGAGTGGGCTGGCTGATGTTCAGGGTCTTGAGCAGCTCAGCATTACCGTCACCCGCGCTGAGGACGATTCGTTGTGCGCGAATCTCGCAGTCATCAACGCGCAGGCCAACTAATTTGCCAGACTCAAATAATGGCTCGATGGTCTGTCCTGCAAGCAAGCTATCGCCAGACAGCTCGGCAAGGCGGTTGATCAGGCTGGGCACATCCAGCACCAGCTCTGCGAGGCGGTAAACTTTGCCTTTGAATTTTGCGTGCTGCAGCGCTGGTGGCAATTGATCGCCTTTAACTTGATCAACGCGACCGCGCACAGCCTTACTGGCAAAAAAGCTGGTGAGGTTGCCTGCGATTGTGCCGGGCGACCACAAATAATGGGCGTCGGAAAGCAAGCGAACACCGCTTAGATCAAGTTCACCTGTGCCAGCCAACGCCTCGCGCCAACGTCTTGGCATATCGGCAATCGCCTCGGAAGCACCGGTGAGCGCACCATGCAGCGCATACTTGGCGCCGCCATGGATGATTCCCTGTGATTTGACGCTCTGGCCGCCACCTAATGTGTGGTTTTCAACCAGAATGGTGGCGAAACCTTCTTTGCGCAAACGTGCATTCAGCCACAGGCCAGCGATACCGCCGCCGATGATTAGAACGTCTGTGCTTAGAGTGCTGGGCATACTCGCGTCTCATCAAAATATCAGACGCCCAGTATAACCTGCTTGCTGGACTCGGCTCGCCATGTGACGCCGAAAACCTGTAGACGGCCAAGGCTTTCGGCGCGATTGAGTGTCACGATCAGTGGCCGGTGGTTTGGGAGAACAGTTGAATAACCATGACTCCTGCGACAATCAGCCCCATGCCGAGCATGGCTGGTAAGTCGAGCCGCTGCTGATAAATAAAGGTCGCGGCAATACTGACCAGCACGATTCCCAGTCCCGCCCAAACAGCATATGCAACGCCTACGGGAATGGTTTTGACGACCAGGCTGAGCATCCAGAAGGAAATCCCGTAACCGACGATCACCAGCATCAGTGGCAGTGGTTTGCTCAGGCCGCTGATGGCTTTCATCGATGTTGTCGCGATGACTTCAGCTGTCACTGCAATAGCTAAGTAAAGGTATCCGCTCATATGCATGTCTCCTGTGCAAGCCAGCTATTCTAGTTATTTGGCTGATGGGATAAAGTGATTACCTGCCTGTATTGGAGATAGGTTGTGCAATGGAATCTTGAACAAATTCGCTTATTTGTAAGCGTTGCCGAAGGGCAATCGTTTTCGGCCGTTGCGCGGCAAATGAACCGGGTTCAGTCCGCCGTCAGCAGTTCGATTGCGATGCTTGAGGCGGATCTTGGTGTACTGCTGTTTGAGCGCAGCAGTGGTCGCCAGCCGCGACTGACAAAAGAGGGTGCTGCGCTTTTGGAAGAAGCGCGCGAGGTTTTGCGTCAATGTCAGCGTTTGGAGGGCAGGGCGCTAGGTTTGGTGCGGGGCGAGGAGCTGTGTTTGCGCTTAGCGCAAGATGAGGCCATGCCTTATCAACCGGTGCTCGATAGTCTGGAGGCGCTCTCGCAGGCGTATCCCTTGATTGAAGTTCAATTGGCAAGCGGCGCACAAGGCGATGTCGCGCGAAAATTACTTGAGCGCCGTGCAGACCTGGGCTTGTTGTTTCACCATGAGCAAATGCCTGACACGCTTGAGCGCCAGCGCTTGGGCACGGTTGAGATGGTTACTGTTTGCGGTGCAGGGCATTCGCTTGCCGGACTCAAGCGGGTTGATCGGCGTGAGCTGGCTCGTCATCGGCAACTACTGATGGCGCTACAGGACAGTCATTATCCCGGCGGCGAGCAGATCAGCCCGGCCGTGTGGCGCGCCGACAGCTTTTACGCCATGGCCGAGCTATTGATACGCAATTTGGGCTGGGCGTGGTTGCCGCGTCATGTGGTGCAGTACCCCACGTATCAGAACCACTTGGTCGAATTGAGCAGTGACTGGACACCGCCACCGCTGGTGGTTGAATTGGTGTGGCGGCGAGATGAAACGCTGGGGCCCGCAGCGCGTTGGCTGGCGGACCGCTTTGCCGAGCACTTGCGCGCAATTGGCTGAGCCTCTGATAAGCTGATCACTTTTCAAACCTCGCCCTTTATTTTATTAAGCCGAGCGCTAATGAACCGTTTGCTTTACACCTTGTTATTTCATCTCGGCCTGCCATTGGTCGCTGTACGTCTGGCCCTGCGTGCACGCAAGGCACCGGCTTATGCCTCGCGAATTGGCGAGCGCTTTGCGTTTAACTTACCGCCGCTCAAGCCGGGCGGAATTTGGGTGCATGCGGTTTCTGTCGGCGAGAGTATTGCCGCCGCGCCGATGATCCGTGAATTGATGGCGCGTCATCCTGATCTGCCGATTACCATCACTTGTATGACGCCAACCGGTTCGGAGCGTATTCAGGCGATGTTTGGTGGCGCCGAATATCACGGCCGTGTGCAGCATTGTTACTTAGGTTACGACTTGCCTTGGGTGGCGGCGCGATTTCTTGATCGGGTTCAGCCCAAGCTAGCGGTGATAATGGAAACTGAGTTGTGGCCCAACCACATCAATCAATGTGCCAAGCATGGTATCCCGGTGGCGTTGGCTAACGCTCGCTTGTCTGAGCGTTCAGCGCGCGGTTACGCGAGATTTTCCAAGTTGACCGCGCCAATGCTGGCGCAGATGAGTCTGATCGCCGCGCAAACCCCGGTTGAGGCCGCACGTTTTGTCTCATTGGGTGCGCGCGAAGCGTGCGTTGAAGTGACGGGGTCGATCAAGTTTGATCTGACTGTCGATCCAGCGTTACTTGAGCGTGCACATGCATTGCGTGCTGAGTGGGCGGCGCTTGAACGTCCGTTGTGGATTGCCGCAAGTACGCATGAGGGCGAGGATGAACAGATCATTGCTGCACATCGCAGACTATTGCAGCAGTGGCCTGATGCACTATTGATTTTAGTGCCGCGTCACCCTGAACGGTTTAACGCGGTGTTTGAAAAAATCAAAGCTGTCGGTTTACAGGTTCAGCGGCGTTCAACGGGCGAGTTGGTTACGGCTGAGCATCAGGTTTTACTGGGCGATACCATGGGTGAGCTGTTGTTTTTGTATGCGCTGGCCGATGTTGCATTTGTGGGCGGTAGTTTGGTTGCCAATGGTGGGCATAACTTGCTGGAGCCGGCAGCGTTGAGCAAGCCAGTGTTGAGTGGGCCGCACTTATTCAACTTTCTTGAGATCGCCAATCAACTGCGCGAGGCTGGCGCTCTGTTTGAAGTGAGTGATGCGGATCAGTTGGCGCAGCAGGTTGCACAGCTGTGGCAAACACCGCAGCAAGCAACTGCAATGCGCGCCGCTGGCTTGTCAGTAATGCGGGCTAATCAAGGTGCGCTGCAGCGATTGTTGGCGGGGTTGGAGCGTTGCTTAAAGGCTGGGTGATTGCCTTTTCAGATGTATGTCTTAAGCATAAAAAACCCGACGTCAGTCGGGTTTTTTATCTGCGCCCAACCTTAGTAGTTAGGGTTGCTCTTAAGCTGTGCTTCTGCTGCCTCGGCAAGATCTGGCGGCAGGAAGTCTTTGTCCGGGTTGTAGTCTGGTTTCAAGTAGTTGTCTAGCGCTTCCAGATCACCAGGGCTCAACGTGCCCGCTGCCTGCTTCAAGCGCAGATTATTGAGGATATAGTCATAACGCGCATCGTTATAGGTACGAACCGAGCTGTACAGCTGACGTTGGGCATCGAGTACGTCAACAATGTTACGCGTACCCACCTGATAACCAATTTCGGTTGCTTCCAGTGCGCTCTGGTTGGAGACGATCGACTGTTTGCGTGCCTTGACTGTTTCGACATCGGTATTAACCGCGCGGTGCAGGTTACGCGTGTCTTGTACCACTTGGCGACGCAAGCTTTCGCGCTGCTGCTCAGTCTGGTTCAGGCGTTGGTAGGCTTCACGTACTTGCGAGCTGGTGAGACCGCCGCTGTAGATCGGGATATTCAGCTGCAGGCCAATCGAGCTTTGCTCTACATCACCGCTGTAAGGCGGGATGCCGCTGTTCAGGCCGCTATTGGTGAAACCCAGGCTGTCATTGTCACCTTTTTGATAGCTGGCAACGGCGTCAAGCGTTGGGGCGTGGCCCGACTTGCGTTGGCTAAGGGTTTCTTTCGCAGCATCAACGGCATAGTTGCTGGCCAACAGATTGAGGTTTTGCGCTGCCGCCGTGTCGACCCATGCTTTGGCGTCGTTCGGCGTTGGCGCCAAGATCGGTAGTGTGTGGCGCATGCCCTCAAGTGCTGGGTAATCGCGGTTGGTCAAGGTGGTCAGTGCTTGAAAGGCATCGTCAACCTGGCGCTCGGCAATGATGCGGTTCGCGCGAGCGGTGTCGTAGCCAGCTTGCGATTCAAGCACATCGGTTTTATCCGAAAGGCCGACATCAAACCGCTCGTTGGACTGATCCAGCTGACGTTTGAATGCGGCTTCTTCTGCTTTGGTCGAGGCTAGGTTGTCTTGCGCGCGGAGCACATTGAAGTAGCTCTCGGCACTTTGCAGAATCAGGTTTTGCTCGGTTGCAGACAGGTCAAGAGCGGCTTGTTCGCTAGTGGCTTCAGCGGCTTGCAGCTGGAACCAGCGGTCTGCACGGAACAGCGGTTGGCTTAAATTTGCCTGATACACCGTGCCGCTGCGGTTAGCGGTATAGGACGGTGAGTCAAGTTTGGTGCGGGTATCAGCAAGCTCGGCGCCAGCGGATAAGTTAGGTAGTAACCCTGCGCGTGCTTGCGGAACGACTTCACGGCGCGCTTGATAATCGGCGCGAGCGGCAGCGATATCAGCGTTATTCTGCGCGGCTTCCCGATAAACCGATATCAGGTCGTTCATTGCTGTGGTCGGAGCTTGTGCAGCCCAAGCTTGACCGGTTATCGCACTAGCAACAGCGACAGCCAGAGAAAGTCTACGCAACATTGAGGTGATCCTAAAATTAGCAGTAATCGACAAGGCTAAGCGTCGCTGACGAGAGGGTCAAGACTGGCAATTAGCGTCATGAGTGTAGTTTGCAACAAGCTATGTTGCGTTATCGCAACAATTCCACAGTTTAGTGTAAGTACTGTTGATGTTAATACTTCTTATATTACCGCGTCACGAATCGACTAGTTGGCAAATCGATAGATTGTCAAAATGATTGGGTTCGCAAATGCATGGGCCGCACTCGACTGGGTCGCATTCCGACGCGTGGGTCAGCTTATTTTGACTTGTGGGTTGGATTTCACAGGCGTGCTGATAGAATGGCGATGTTCTTGTCGGGGTGCCCTAATTGAGGGGCTGAGATTGGCTGTCGCCGGATCCCGTTGAACCTGATCAGGTTAAGGCCTGCGTAGGGAACAAGATGTCCTCGCCATTCCCTCGGCGAGTCTTCTCTGCACCGTTCCGGTGACCCCGCGCCAGCACTCCCTCGTTCAAGTTCGCTCCGACAACTATCTCAGGAGAGAGCCGTCGATGAGCGTACAACAACAAAATAGCCACAAGAATCTCAGTGAGTCCGCGCAGGTTGACCTGCAGTCAGTCCAGCCGTTTACCCGTTCGCGCAAGATTTATGTAGAAGGTTCGCGCGCCGATATCCGTGTACCTATGCGTGAAATCAGCCTCGACATTACGCCTACCGAATTTGGCGGTGAAGTAAACGCCCCGGTATTGGTGTATGACACGTCGGGCCCGTACACCGACCCGCAAGTGCAGATTGATGTGCGCAAGGGTTTAGCTGATGTGCGCTCGGCGTGGATCGTGGATCGTGGCGATACAGAGCAGCTCGACGGTTTGAGCTCACATTTTGGTCAGGTACGTCTGGCGGACGCAGAACTCAGCAAAATGCGCTTTGCCCATGTACGTAACCCGCGCCGGGCGAAGGAAGGCCGCAACGTCAGCCAAATGCATTACGCGCGACAGGGCATCATTACGCCTGAGATGGAGTACGTGGCGATTCGCGAGAACCTTAAGCTGCAAGAAGCTCGCGCCGCTGGCTTGCTTGAAGATCAGCATCCGGGGCAAAGCTTTGGTGCTTCAATTCCACAGCAGATCACCGCTGAGTTTGTCCGCGAAGAAGTTGCCCGCGGCCGTGCGATTATTCCAGCAAACATTAACCACACCGAACTTGAGCCGATGATTATTGGCCGTAACTTCCTGGTGAAGATCAACGGCAACATTGGTAACTCGGCGCTGGGTTCATCGATCGAAGAAGAAGTCGCCAAACTGACTTGGGGTATTCGCTGGGGTTCGGACACCGTGATGGATTTGTCGACCGGCAAACACATCCACGAAACCCGCGAGTGGATTATCCGTAACTCGCCAGTGCCAATCGGTACCGTGCCGATTTATCAGGCCTTGGAGAAGGTCAACGGTGTTGCTGAAGACCTGACGTGGGAGTTGTTTCGCGACACCCTGATTGAGCAGGCCGAGCAGGGTGTTGATTACTTCACCATCCATGCGGGTGTGCTGCTGCGTTACGTGCCACTGACGGCCAAGAGGGTGACAGGCATTGTTTCTCGTGGCGGCTCAATCATGGCCAAGTGGTGCTTGGCGCATCACCAGGAAAACTTTTTGTACACGCACTTTGATGAGATCTGCGAAATCATGAAGGCCTATGACGTCAGCTTCTCGCTGGGTGACGGCTTGCGTCCTGGCTCGATTGCCGACGCCAACGATGCCGCTCAGTTCGGCGAGCTGGAAACCCTTGGCGAGCTGACCAAGATTGCCTGGAAGCACGACGTGCAGTGCATGATCGAAGGGCCAGGGCACGTGCCGATGCACCTGATCAAAGAGAACATGGACAAGCAACTGGAGTGCTGTGATGAGGCGCCGTTTTATACCCTCGGCCCGCTGACTACGGATATTGCGCCTGGCTACGACCACATCACCTCCGGTATTGGTGCGGCGATGATCGGTTGGTTCGGTTGCGCGATGCTTTGCTACGTGACACCAAAAGAGCACTTGGGCCTACCTAATAAGGATGATGTTAAAACCGGCATCATCACTTACAAGATTGCCGCCCACGCTGCTGACTTGGCCAAGGGCCATCCGGGGGCGCAGATTCGTGACAACGCCTTGTCCAAGGCGCGCTTCGAGTTCCGCTGGGAAGACCAGTTCAACCTGGGTCTTGATCCCGACACTGCGCGCAGCTATCACGATGAAACCCTGCCTAAAGACTCAGCCAAGGTCGCACACTTCTGCTCGATGTGTGGACCTAAGTTCTGCTCGATGAAAATCACCCAGGAAGTGCGTGAGTACGCCAAGGTGAATGGTTTGTCAGAGGAAAGCAAAGCGATTGAGGCGGGCTTCAAAGAGCAAGCGCAGCGCTTTAAAGAAGAAGGCTCGGTGATCTACCGCCAGGTCTGATTCAGATGCGTTGAGTGAAACGGCGAACGCCCGGCTGTATTCAGTCGGGCGTTCGCGCATCCAATAATAATTTTCGAGAGTCTTGCGTGTGAACATTCCGAGTACTTATTCGCCACATCACGCGGTGCCTGTTAATCAGCGGGTGTTTGGCGCGCGTGACATGTTTTCACTGTGGTTTTCGCTTGGCATTGGTTTGATGGTGCTGCAACTCGGTGCTTTACTGGCGCCGGGCTTGGGCATGTCTGGAGCGATGCTGGCTATCGCTTGCGGTACAGCAGTGGGCGTGTTGTTGCTCGGTGCCGTGGCGGTGATCGGTGTTGATACCGGCTTATCTGCCATGGCCGCGCTGAAACTCAGTTTGGGCAGTAAAGGCGCGGTGATGCCCGCCTTACTGAATATTCTGCAACTGGTTGGCTGGGGCGCGTTTGAAATTATTGTCATGCGCGATGCGGCAAGTCTGCTCTCGGCGCAGGCGTTTGGTGAAGGTAGCGTGTTGACCAATGCGGCGCTGTGGACCGTGTTTTTTGGTGCAATCGCCACGTTGCTTGCGGTGACCGGGCCGTTGACCTTTGTTCGACGCATCCTGCGTAAGTGGGGTATCTGGTTGTTGCTGGGTGCTTGTGTGTGGCTGACTTGGAATCTTATCGACAAGACCGATCTGGCTGTGCTGTGGGCGCTTGCGGGTGATGGTTCGATGCCGTTTGCATTGGGCTTTGATATCGCAATCGCCATGCCGCTGTCGTGGCTACCGCTGATTGCCGATTATTCCCGGTTCGGCAAGCGGGCGCGGAACGTCTTCGGCGGCACTGCGGCTGGTTTCTTCCTTGGTAACTTCTGGCTGATGAGCCTAGGCGTGGCTTATACCTTGGCCTTTGCGCCGAGCGGTGAGGTTAACGCGCTGTTACTTGCATTGGCGGGGGCTGGGCTGGGCATACCCTTGTTGCTGATATTGCTCGATGAGTCAGAGAACGCCTTTGCCGATATTCACTCGGCGGCGGTGTCTGGTGGCATCATGTTCAGGTTCAAGGTCGAGCACTTGGCATTGGCAATTGGCGCGCTGTGCACGCTGATTGCCTTGCTGGCGCCGTTGGCTGAATACCAGAACTTCCTGCTGCTTATTGGTTCGGTGTTTGCGCCGTTGTTTGGCGTGGTACTGGTTGATCACTTTATCTTGCGCAAACGTCAGGCGGCCTTGGCGCCGAAGGTCTATTTACGCTGGGACACACTTCTGGCATGGGCTTGCGGTGTGGTGATTTACCACGTGTTGAGCAACTGGTTACCGGATGTCGGTGCAACCCTGCCAGCATTGGTAATAGCTGGCGGGCTGCAATGGCTGCTCGGTGGGGCTATTGCGAAGCCGGTATGTACTCAGGCTTGAGTATCGCGCCCAGTTGCGAGTAAGGAATGGTCAACGATACATGTCCGCTGGAGTATGGAGCCAGGGAATAGACGTCATACTTGAGCAATACGGACTTTTTCAGCAAGGCTATATTGTTCGTATGGGTGAAAGGCCAGGTTTTTACATACTCGGGGTCTTGATCGAGTTTGTTGGCCTTCAACCAACGCTGATGCGCTTGCTCCGCCGCCTGCCAAAAGGCGTCTTCGGTGCCGGGTTTGATCATGTCCTTTAGAGTCAGTGCCTTATGCTGGTCGCGGTCATAGTTGATAAAGCCACGGCCCGGCATTCCATGGGCTCCGCCAGTCGCTAAATAACTCGACAGCTCAATGATCACTAATTGGTCATGTTGCTCGCGCATCTTGGCTTGCAAATAGGTTTTCCAGCCGGGCTCGGCGCGCGCCAGGAAATCCTTTTCATAGGACTCAAGTGACGCAGGCAGCGGCGCATCGGGTGCGTCAGCGGTCATGCGCCGCAATGCATGTTCAATTAGTGAATTCAGCTGGGGCTCTTCGGCAAACTTTAAGGTGTCGATATTCACCAAGGGGCAAGGCTCACCGGTGCAGCCCGGCGTCACGTGCTCCCATGCAATACGTTGAGCGACTAAGGGTTTATCGCCAGGCATCATGCTCTGGCAGGCGCTGAGAAAGAGGCTAATGCCGACGATTGCGAGCTTTTTGGTCAGAGACATGTAATCCATCGTTTGGCTGAAGACTGTTGAGGGTTGCAGGCTTCGACTACAGGCTGGCGCTTGAGTTCGAGCCTTTACGACCCCATCTATGCTGCATGATCCTGGTGACGAGTGCACCTGAAAAACGCTCTTGAGGCTAATGTAAAGAGGCTGCGTTGTGCCAATTGCAGGGGTAGGATGCGTGAAAGTCAGGTTAACAAGACTGAGTGAGGATTCAATGCCAGACACTTTTAAGCCGGGGCCCAATGCGGTCGAAATCGTTGAGCGTGAAGCCTGCTTTCGAGGTTTTTACAGCCTTGATCGCTTGCATCTGCGCCATCGTCAGTTTTCCGGAGAAATGGGTCCGATACTCAATCGGGAAGTCTTTCTGCGCCACGATGCGGTCTGCGTACTGCCTTATGATCCACAACGTGACGTGGTGGTGTTGATCGAGCAATTCAGGGTTGGCGCTATGCATAAGAGCGAGAATCCATGGCTGCTGGAGCTGGTCGCGGGGTTGATTGACAAAGACGAAGAGCCTGAAGAAGTCGCACACCGCGAGTCAATGGAGGAAGCTGGGCTGAAGTTGGGGGCGCTGTGGCCGATCACTCAGTACTATCCTTCTCCTGGAGGTTCTAACGAACGGGTGCATTTGTTTGTAGGGCGTTGCGACAGTGAAGGAGTTGGCGGGGTCTATGGTCTCGCCGAAGAGGGCGAAGACATCAAGGTCCATGTCTGGCCTTTTGAAGATGCATTGGATGCAGTAAAAGATGGGCGAATTGATAACGCCGCAAGCATTATTGCCTTGCAATGGTTGGCGCTTAACCGCGCCGAGGTTAGGGGGTTATGGCAGTAAATTTGCTACGTGATCGTTACCGCGTTGACTTGGTCGAGTTGCAGACGGCTTGCGAGGCCAATTATGCACGTTTAATGCGTTTGCTTCCGGCTATGCGTGAGGAACCGAGTGCACGCCGCGTGGCGGTGAGCCAGGGAGAGAAGCTGCTCGGAGTGCTGGCGCTGGATGTGTTGGAAAACTGTCCCTACACTTCGACTGTTCGAGTGCGTCAGGAACACAGCTTGCCGTGGCTGCCGATACCTGCGCTGGAAGTGCGTGTGTATCACGATGCGCGTATGGCTGAGGTGGTCGGTGCCGAGAGTTCGCGTCGCTTTCGTGGGATTTATCCATATCCCAATGCTGATATGCACCAACCCGATGAGAAAACCCAGCTCAACCTGTTCCTCGGGGAATGGTTAAGTCACTGCCTGGCTTGCGGTCATGAAACCGAGCCGCAAATCTAAGATTGAGCCTATTTATCCATCTGAGCTTCACCCCTGACTCCGATCATTTGCCAGGCTAGATTTGACAGGCCAGCTAGTGCTTCACGACGTGGGGCGTCAGCGTATGAGATGCATGTTGAGTGTTGTTAAGGACGATGCACGTTGAACATGGTGGGCAGTGGTTGGGGGATATTCATCGCATGGCTTTGAGCCGGTGTATTCGCTGGCTTTGCTGTAATTGTGCGTGGGATATGTGAACCAGGCCGCGCAAATTGAGTTTCCCCTAGTTGTGCAAGCCGCCATAATTAAACTATTCCGCTCAAGGAGACGGCCTTGCCGAGCGCGCAAACTTATCCTGCCGACTCATCGGTGCTGCTGGTTCAGTTATCGGATAGTCACCTATTCGCCGAGGCGAACGGCAAACTATTAGGTATGGACACCCAAGACAGCTTGCAACAAGTGATTGAGCGAGTGGTCGACGAGCAGCCGCAAATTGACTTGGTGCTGGCCAGCGGAGACTTATCCCAGGACGGCAGTGAGGCCTCATACACTCGCTTTCGGCAGATGACCTCCGTTATTCGCGCTCCCATGCGTTGGTTCCCGGGTAATCATGATGAAGTTCCCGCGATGCAGGCTGCCTGTATCGGCAGCAACTTGCTCGACACGGTGGTGGATGTTGGCAATTGGCGAGTCATTTTGCTCGATTCGGCAATTCCAGGAGCGGTTCCCGGTTTTCTCGGTGACCGCCAACTCGCGCTGCTGGAGCGAGCACTGAGTGAAGCGCCTGAACGCCACCATTTAATCTGCATGCACCATCATCCGGTTCCGATTGGCAGTCGCTGGATGGACCCCATTGGCTTGCGCAATCCAGAAGCGTTGTTTGCGATTGTGGCGCGCTTTTCACAGGTTCGCTGCATGCTCTGGGGGCATATCCATCAAGAATTCGACCAGATGCGCAACTCGGTGCGGCTGCTGGCTTCGCCGTCGACCTGCGTGCAGTTTGCGCCGGGCAGTGAGGAGTTTCAGGTTGATACCAGCGCCCCAGGCTATCGATGGTTGCGCTTGTTTGGAGACGGGCGGATAGAGACCGGAGTGTCACGCGTAACTGGAATCGATTTCGAGGTCGATTACAGCGTCAAGGGCTATTAACTGCCACGTGCGGGCAGCCACACTCATATTTTGCTGCAAACACCGTGAAGCAGGCGCTTGCAGCTTGTGGTCGTGACCTAGTAGCCTGCTTTCCCATGACCGAAAATATCCTTTATTTGCATGGACTTAATAGTTCGCCAGACTCGCTCAAGGCCAGTCAACTGCGCCGATGCATGACGCGTATGGGGCTGGCTGAGCAATTACGTGTGCCTGCATTGCATCATCACCCGCGCCAAGCGATTGCGCAGATCGAGGCTGAGATTGCAGCTTTGGGCAGCCCTTTGCTGGTAGGCAGCTCACTGGGCGGCTACTATGCGACGCATCTGGCTGAGCGGTATGGCTTAAGAGCACTACTGATAAACCCCGCAGTTCGCCCGCACGCACTGTTTGACGGCTTTCTTGGACCGCAAAAAAACTTTTATAGCGACGAAACCTGGGATCTGACGACAGATCACGTTAACGCTCTGGCTGAGCTGGAAGTGATACCGTCACAAGATCCCGAGCGTTATCAGGTATGGTTGCAGACGGCTGATGAAACCCTGGACTATCGTCAGGCTCAGGCTTTTTATCGCGGTTGCGCGCTGCGTATCCAAGCAGGGGGTGACCATGGTTTCCAAGGGTTTGCTCAACGCTTGCCAATGCTATTTGCTTTTGCCGGTATTGCGCCCAAGTTGTGGCACGATATCGACTTTTCTGACCTTTGAACGACTCGTATCCCGCTGCGCCGCAGTCGCCGATCAATTACGGCAGCGCAGTCAGCGGTTATGTGAGTTTCTCGATTAACTGTTAAAAATTAAGAGACCTTATGGCCAGTTATAACGCCGACGCCATCGAAGTCCTTTCCGGTCTTGACCCGGTGCGCAAACGCCCGGGCATGTACACCGATACCAGTCGCCCCAATCACTTGGCTCAAGAAGTCATCGATAACTCGGTCGACGAAGCCCTGGCTGGGCATGCGCAAAGCATTCAGGTGATCCTGCATGAGGATAACTCGCTGGAGGTCACCGATGACGGTCGCGGTATGCCGGTCGATATTCACCCTGAAGAAGGGGTGCCCGGGGTCGAGCTGATTTTCACCAAGCTCCACGCCGGCGGTAAGTTTTCCAACAAAAACTACCAGTTCTCCGGTGGTTTGCACGGTGTTGGTATTTCCGTGGTTAACGCCCTATCGACCCTGGTCGAGGTTCGCGTCAAGCGCGAGGGTAGTGAATACCGCATGACCTTTGAGAACGGCTTTAAAGCCAGTGAACTCGAAGTCGTTGGCACTGTGGGTAAGCGCAATACCGGCACCAGCGTGCACTTTTGGCCAGACGGTAAGTATTTCGACTCGCACAAATTCTCGATCAGCCGCCTTAAGCACGTGCTAAAGGCTAAAGCTGTGCTGTGCCCCGGCCTTAGCGTCAGCTTTGAAGATAAAGCCAGCGGTGAACGTATTGAGTGGCTGTTTGAAGACGGTCTACGCTCGTATTTGGTCGATGCGGTCAGTGAATACCCACGCCTGCCTGATGAGCCATTCTGTGGCAGTTTGGCTGGCAACAAAGAAGCGGTTGATTGGGCGCTGCTGTGGCTGCCGGAGGGCGGCGAGAGTGTTCAGGAGAGCTACGTCAACCTGATCCCGACTGCGCAAGGCGGTACCCATGTCAACGGCTTGCGTCAGGGCTTGCTGGATGCCATGCGTGAGTTTTGTGAGTTTCGTAACTTGCTGCCGCGCGGGGTCAAGCTGGCTCCGGAAGATATTTGGGAGCGGATTGCCTTCGTTTTGTCGATGAAGATGCAAGATGCCCAGTTCAGCGGTCAGACCAAAGAGCGTTTGTCTTCACGTGAAGCCGCGGCGTTTGTCTCTGGCGTGGTTAAAGATGCCTTCAGCCTTTGGTTGAACGCGCACCCTGAGTTTGGCCAGCAGTTGGCTGAACTGGCGATCAGTAACGCTAACCGCCGCCTCAAGGCCGGTAAAAAGGTTGAGCGCAAGAAAATTACTCAAGGCCCTGCGCTGCCGGGCAAGTTGGCGGATTGTGCGGGGCAGGACCCTATGCGCTCTGAGTTGTTCTTGGTCGAGGGTGACTCCGCCGGTGGTTCTGCCAAGCAGGCGCGGGATAAGGAATTCCAGGCAATCATGCCGTTGCGCGGCAAGATCCTCAACACTTGGGAGGTTGATGGCAGCGAAGTCCTCGCCTCACAAGAGGTGCATGACATTGCCGTGGCCATTGGTATCGATCCGGGCTCCAACGATCTGACGCAACTGCGTTACGGCAAGATTTGCATCCTTGCCGACGCCGACTCTGACGGCCTGCACATTGCGACCTTGCTCTGCGCATTGTTTGTTCAGCATTTTCGCGCCTTGGTTGATGCCGGGCACATCTTTGTCGCCATGCCTCCGCTATACCGGATCGACTTGGGTAAAGAGATTTTCTACGCCCTTGACGACGCTGAGCGTGACGGCATTCTTGACCGTCTGGTTGCCGAGAAGCGCCGTGGTAAGCCGCAGGTCACCCGATTCAAAGGGCTTGGTGAGATGAACCCGCCGCAGTTGCGTGAAACCACCATGGACCCGAACACGCGGCGACTGGTGCAGTTGACGTTGGAAGATTATCCCGCCACTCAGGAAATGATGGACATGCTGCTGGCGAAAAAACGCGCAAGCGATCGCAAGGCGTGGCTTGAGTCGAAAGGTGATCTGGCTGAGGTCCTGCTTTGAGGCACACGTTTTACGCCCTGCTATTGCTTAGTGTTGCGCCGCTTGTAGCGGCTAATCAGTTGGCTGTCAGTCAGCCGGTAGAGCAACTTAAGTTAATCAGTGAACACCCGGTCGATGGTATGTCTGCGGGCAACTTGTCAGGTTTTGCCTGGTGCGGTGATGCCTTGTGGGCGGTTTCAGATCGGGATGATGATCGCGTCTTCCGTCTCAGCGGTGGCGACGGTGTGTGGCAAGCTGAACCGGAGTTATTTGCGGCTCCACCTGCTCCCGACTCAAGCTTGCCTTGGGGGATTGGCGTGCGTGCTTGGGCGACGGGTTTAGTGCGCGGTGGTTCGCTCGATTTTGAAGGCATCACCTGCGACTCGATCGGTAATCGCTATTTGGTCAGTGAGGCTAAGGCTGAGGTGTTGCAGTTGCCCGTCGCCGCAGACCCTGAGTGGGTGCGACTGCCGGAGTCTCTGGTGCGTCAAGTCCGGGGCAGCGGCATGTTGTTGCATTTCAATGCGCTGCTCGAAGGCATCACGATTGATCCTGCCGGTGAACGTATGTGGCTGGCAGCTGAGCGTCAGCGCCGTGGTTTGTTGGTTCTGCACAAGAAGCGTTCAGTGTGGGAATGTACCGGCGGCTGTGTATTGTTTAGCGAAAGCGGCAAAACACCTGGACCCGAGCAACTCGGTGGCAAGCCGCAACCGAAAGACTTCTCTGACCTGAGTTACTACGCTGAAAAACTCTTTACTCTGGAGCGTCAGGCTCATCGCATCTGTCGGCGCAAGCTGAGCAATGGTGAGATTGAGCGCTGCTGGTCATTTGCGGATGACGCGCTTACCGAGACGCGGCGCTACCCAAGCGCTTACGGGCGGGTCGAAGCACTGCAGATTGATGAAAGTGGAGCTTGGCTGGGCGTCGATAACGGTGGTCGGGTGCGTGCCGATGGCGAGGCGCGCCCTATAGTTTGGCGCTTTGCCGCACCGAAAGGTGGCTGGGAGGCTAGCAAGTGAGTGCGCAGCCTGCGGGGAAGCGCGCCGGTCGGGTAATGCTGATACTGGCGTGGGGCGCAGGCTTGTTCCTTGCGACGCATTTTTTTGGCAATCTTGAAGATAAACAGCGTAACCCGAACAGTAATCCACAATCGGTGCATGCCAATGGTTATGTTGAGGTGCGTCTGGCCAGTAGTCGGCAAGGGCACTATTTCGCTAGCGGGCAGATAAACGGTGAGAGTGTTGAATTTTTACTGGATACCGGGGCGACAGATGTCGCGGTTCCAGCAGAGCTTGCTCGACAGCTGGGTTTGCAGGCAGGTGCAGCGGTTACCCTGCGAACGGCTAATGGCCAGACTACAGGGCATCGAACGCGGCTCGAACAACTTAAATTAGGCGATATTGTGCTCCACGATGTCGCCGCTCTGATTGCTCCCGGCATGACCGGTGAGGAAGTACTGCTGGGCATGAGTGCCCTGAAGAAACTCGAATTTACCCAGCGCGACGGCACGTTGTTGCTGCGCCAATCAACTTTGCAATGAGGCACGCATGAGCGATTCTCTCGATTTGAGTCTGGACGGTGTTGAACGCCGGTCCCTTGCCGATTTTACCGAGCAGGCTTACCTCAACTACTCCATGTACGTAATCATGGACCGGGCTTTGCCGCACATCGGTGATGGTCTGAAGCCGGTTCAGCGACGCATCATCTACGCGATGAGTGAATTGGGTCTGGATGCTGACTCAAAGCACAAAAAATCGGCGCGTACTGTCGGTGACGTGCTGGGTAAGTTTCATCCGCACGGCGATTCGGCATGCTACGAGGCAATGGTCCTCATGGCGCAGCCGTTCAGCTATCGCTATACCTTGGTCGATGGCCAGGGTAACTGGGGGGCGCCGGATGACCCAAAATCCTTCGCCGCCATGCGTTATACCGAAGCGCGGTTGTCGCGCTATTCGGAAGTCCTGCTGACCGAGTTGGGGCAGGGCACTGTTGATTGGGTGCCTAACTTTGACGGCACCATGAACGAGCCCGCAACCCTGCCTGCGCGCTTGCCGAACTTGCTGCTCAATGGCACGACAGGTATTGCTGTTGGCATGGCGACCGATGTGCCGCCACATAACCTGCGTGAAGTGGCTGCGGCCTGCGTACGCTTGATCGACGAGCCCAATGCCACTGTCGAGCAGCTTTGTGAGCACGTATTGGGGCCGGATTATCCGACCGAAGCTGAGATCATCACGCCACGGGCTGATTTGCTGAAAATCTACGAAACCGGTCGTGGGTCGGTGCGCATGCGTGCGGTTTATCGGGTTGAAGATGGCGATATCGTTGTCACCTCGCTGCCGCATCAGGTCTCTGGTTCTAAAGTTTTGGAGCAGATTGCCGGGCAAATGCAGGCTAAAAAGCTGCCTATGGTGGCTGACCTGCGTGATGAGTCTGACCACGAAAACCCATGCCGCATCGTTATCATTCCGCGTTCAAACCGGGTCGATGCCGCGGAGTTGATGCAGCACTTGTTTGCCACTACTGAGCTTGAGTCGAGTTACCGGGTCAACACCAACGTGATTGGTTTGGACGGCAAACCACAGGTGAAAAATCTACGCCAACTACTGCGTGAGTGGCTTGAATATCGGGTTAATACCGTACGCCGCCGTCTGCAGTTCCGTCTGGATAAGGTCGAGCGCCGCTTGCACCTGTTGGAAGGCTTGTTGGTTGCCTTCCTCAATCTGGATGAAGTGATCCACATCATCCGTACCGAAGAACAGCCAAAAGCGGTGCTGATTGAGCGCTTTGCACTGACAGATATTCAGGCTGATTACATCCTCGATACGCGCTTACGTCAGTTGGCGCGCCTTGAAGAGATGAAAATTCGGGGTGAACAAGATGAGCTGGCCAAAGAGCGCGAAAAACTGCTCAAGCTGCTTGGCAGCGAAGCGCGCCTGAAGAAGCTGGTGCGTGACGAAATCATCAAAGACGCTGAAACCTATGGCGATGATCGACGCTCGCCAATTGTCGCGCGTGCCGAGGCCAAGGCACTGTCAGAAAATGAACTGATGCCTGCTGAGCCCGTCACCGTGGTGATCTCCGAGAAAGGCTGGGTGCGTTGCGGCAAAGGCCATGATCTTGACGCGACGGGCTTGTCATATAAGGCCGGTGATGGCTTCAAGGCCATGGCGCCAGGACGTTCCAACCAATTTGCCGTATTTATCGACTCGACCGGGCGCAGTTATTCGTTGGCAGCGCATTCATTACCTTCCGCGCGTGGCCAGGGCGAGCCATTGACTGGTCGTCTGACCCCGCCGCCTGGCGCCACGTTTGAATGCGTGATGTTGCCGGATGACGAGGCGTTGTATGTGATCGCTTCGGATGCGGGTTATGGCTTCGTGGTTAAAGGTGAAGACCTGCAAGCCAAGAACAAAGCCGGTAAAGCTCTACTGAGTCTGCCAAATGGCGCCAAAGTGATACCACCCAAGCCGTTGGTCAGTCGCGAAGAGGATTGGCTTGCAGCGGTTACAACCGAAGGCCGCTTGTTGCTGTTCAAGGTGGCGGACTTACCGCAGTTGGGCAAAGGTAAGGGCAATAAAATTATCGGCATCCCGGGCGACCGAGTCGCTTCACGGGAAGAGTACCTGACCGATCTCGCTGTTCTGCCGGTTGGGGCAACGCTGGTGCTGCAAGCGGGTAAGCGCACCTTGTCACTCAAGGCTGATGATCTTGAACACTATAAAGGTGAGCGAGGTCGGCGTGGTAATAAGCTACCACGGGGCTTTCAGCGAGTTGACAGCCTGCTGGTTGAGTAGCTGGGTAACACCTGAAATACTCTAAGGCAGATCAACACTGGAGTCTGACGCAGGTTTCTAGGATGATATGACTGCTGGCAGCGTTCATTGTTCAGGGCATATTCCCGGTGCGGGCAATGGTAAATTGCCATCAGTTGGCGTGCAGGAGTATGCCTATCTGAAGGTTGGAACTTGTGTCTTGAGTGAGTTTTTCTAAGGGTTTTTAATTCGCTAACAATGGATGTTATAGCCTAAAACCGCTTTTGAATTTTATGGATATATAGACCAGTCTGATGACTGGCTGGATGATATTGATGATTGCAATGCGACTCCCCTTAATTCTGTTGATAGCTCTACTCGGGTTAGCTGGTTGTGCGCGTTACCAGCCGGTGCCTTTGTATCAGCTCGACAGTGGCGGCGCTAAAGTACCGTCTGCTGACGAGGGTGTAGCGGTGTTGCTGGGCCCGGTATCGATTGCCGATTACTTGCAGCGTGAGGCGTTGCTGCAGCGCCAGGAAGATGGCAGCTTGATCGCGTCGAGAGATGCGCGCTGGGCAGGCAGCTTGGCTTCAGACATTGATCAGCAGCTGCTTCTTCAATTGTCTTCGCAACTGAATAGCCAGCGCTTGACGCTTGCCCCGGCTGTGCCTGGCGTCACCCCGCAGGTCCAGATCCTGATGTCGATTGCCCGGCTTGACTCTGGCCCGCAGCGCCCAGCCGTGCTTGAAGCCCAATGGCGTTTGATGGGCAAAAACGGTCAATTGCTGGATGGCCGACTGGTACGTCTGGAACAGGCTCACGGTGGCTCCATCGCTGAACAAGTGCATGCTCAGAGCACACTAATGCATCAGCTGGTTGAGCAAGTTGCGATGGCGGTCAAACAGCAAGACGGTGAGATTCCGGCAATCGCTGAGCGAGCCCCTAAAAAAGCACCTGCCACATCCAAGAAAGAACAAGATCCACCTAAAATCCCAATGGCACAACCGGTGCGAATTGACTCTGAAGTGTTCCGGTTCTAAAACAGTTTGCAGCATAAAACCCAAAAAACCGCAATTTGCGGTTTTTTGCATTCAGCAGCATTGATTTCCTAGCGCCAGTTCCAGCCGCCAGTGGCGAATGGCGCCGCTGGCCGGCCGTACCGCAAGCGCCTGACATGTGATGCACGGCTCTATTTAGGCGCAGGAGTCGTCTGGTGCTAAAGGCTTGAGAGCAGGGCTGTGGGCCGGCTCTGCTAGCGCTGCAATTGTACGGCCTAGTGGTCGCGCAACTTGCCTAGCTGGCGTTCTAGCAGGGCTGGATATGGGTCCAGCAGCCTTTCGACGCAACATGCACCTTCTGGGCTGGCGATAGAGCGGGTGCGAGCGCGTTGGCGAACCAATTCATCATCGGCTACGCCGCGTTCGACCAACAGCAAGTTGCGGCTATGTTGTGACAGCGCCAGAGCGTCCTGTGAGGTTTCGTTGAGCAGCAGCTCACCCTGGCTTAGATTCATCAGGTCGTCACCCAAGGTCATGCCCAGCTGCAACTGCAAGGTGATGCCACTGTCGGCAACTTCGATTTGCAGGGCGTGCCCCAGTGCGCGCATCAGCTCACCACAGCAAATAGCATGAATCAGAAACTCTTCACCGCTGTCTTGGCGATGGAATAGCATCAGGCTACTGCCGTCTTTAAGCGTATGCAGTTCAGCTTGATAAAGGTTCGCTGCGCGATCCAGACAATCGCGATAACGTTTCAGCAAATCCATCAGGCGGGCGCGCGGTAAGCGACGTAGTTGCTCCTGAGCGCCTAGCTGAATTGCCAGCACTGCGCTTGGCTGGGAAGCTCTTGGCGTCGCCGGCACATGCGCAGCAGGGGCTGGCGTCGCGTCAGTGAAGTCATCTTCGTCTAGTTCAGCTGCGTCGTTATCCATGTCATGCAAGTCAGCAAATGGGTCGTTCTTAGTGTGAAGGGTGCTGTTTGCTGGCTGGCTCGTTTTTACGCTAGGCGTCGGCCGTGGCGACTCGTCAAAGTCGTGCACGTCATGGTTGTCATCGTCTTTGGCGCTGAGATTTGGCATCGAAAACCCCGGTTCATCGGCGTCTTCATCGTAGTTGTCATCTTCATCGCCGTAGTCTGCATCGTCGTACAGGTCTTCAGCTTCCAACTCGTGTTCTGGCTCCGGCTTTTCCGGGACCAGACGCGCTTGCAGTTGGCGGGCGAGATCACCAATTTCATCCTGACGACTGGCGCCAGGTGCAGGATCGTCGGGATCGCGCAGCCATACGCGCATTTGCAACAGCGGCGTTGAAATATAGCGGCCCAGGCGCAGGCTTAGCGTCAGTGTTAGCGCCAACAAAATCAGGCTGAGAATACCCATGCTCTGCAGGCTGATGGTCATGGGTTGTTCGAACTGGCGCATATCCAGGCTGATGCGCAGCTGCCCGGCTATTACCTCTTGAAAGGTGATAGGCGACGAGTACAGCCCGTCAGTCTCGCCAAGCATGCCTTGGCTTGGACGTGAGCCTGCTTCGGCAAGAATGCGATTGTCGATGCTATAAATAGCGGCATGTGCGACCAGCGGATTTTTCACCAGATTATTCAACAGCACATTCAGGCTGAGAATATCGTTGGCAACCAGCAACTCGGTGGCGGAAGACGCCGTTTGCGTAATCAGGCTGGTGCCCAGCGCTTCAGCTTGCTGCTGCATGGCTTGTTTGAACTGCATGCCGATCACCCACGCATAGATCACCAGCGCCATAGCGACGAGCAATAAGCTGTGGCTAGCGATGCGCAAGGCGAGTGGCACGCGACGTTGGCGCAGTGCCTGAAATAGCAGGATAAAGAAATTATCGGATTTCACGGGGGCGGGCCGGTTCACAGCGCTCTGATCTTGTCGACTGAAGATGCCGCGCAGTATAGCGAGCGGCCCGCGTACGGCAAAGCACTGCGCATGTCCGAATTGCTAGGAAAGTGGGTAGAATGTGGGTTCTTCACCGGCCCTGCTGGGTATAAGTGCCAGACGAAAAAACATCCGACAGGATGTGCTGCTGTCGAAATGGGCTGGAAAAGTGCTTTTTTCGCCTAACTATCATCTTGTGACGCGCCAATTTGCGCTTCATTAATTGTCTTAACAGCTATTTAACGGCTGTTTATTACTTATCAAGCCTTTGGAGGGTGCGCCTTGCGCGAAATCGTCCTGATCAACATCACTGGTGAAGATCGTCCCGGTCTGACTGCCGCCATCACGGGAGTATTGGCCCAAGGTGGAGTCAATATTCTTGATATCGGCCAAGCGGTCATTCACGACACACTGTCTTTTGGCATTTTGGTTGAGATTCCTGATACCGAGCGCGGTTCTTCAGTGCTTAAAGACGTGCTGTTCAGTGCCTATGAACTGGATCAGCAGGTGCGATTCACGCCTGTCTCCGAAGCTGATTACCAGCTGTGGGTCGCTGGCCAGGGTAAAGCCCGGCACATCGTCACACTGCTCACGCGCAAGGTCACGGCGGAACAACTGCAGCGAGTGAGTGCAATCACCGCCAAGTACGCCTTGAATATTGATCATATCGATCGCCTCTCTGGTCGCATGCCGTTGGACATGCCTGCCGAGCAGGGCAAGGGCTGCATTGAGTTTTCTGTGCGCGGCGAGCCTGCTGATCCAGCGGCGTTACGCGCAGAGTTCCTCAGTGTGGCGCAGGAGTTGAATGTCGATATCGCCTTTCAGAGCGACTCGCTGTTTCGCCGTAACCGCCGATTGGCGGTATTCGATATGGATTCGACGCTGATCGAGGCAGAGGTTATCGACGAGTTAGCCAAGGCTGCAGGTGTTGGTGATCAGGTTTCGGAGATCACTGAGCGTGCAATGCGTGGCGAGTTGGACTTTGCGGCCAGTTTCAAAGAGCGTCTGGCGCTACTAAAAGGCCTGCCTGAAACGGTATTGAGTGACATTGGCGCTTCATTGCGCCTGACTGAAGGCGCCGAGACATTGTTTAGCGAGTTGCGTCGTCTGGGCTATAAAACGGCGATCCTGTCCGGTGGTTTCAGCTATTTTGCCAAGCAGTTGCAAGTCAAGCTTGGTATTGATTATGTCTACGCCAATGAGCTGGAAATCGTCGATGGGTTGGTCACCGGTGTTGCGGTCGAGCCGATTGTTGATGCGCAGCGCAAAGCCGATTTGCTGCGTCAGCTCGCTGAAAAAGAAGGCTTGCGCCTAGAGCAGACGATTGCGGTGGGTGACGGAGCCAACGATTTGCCAATGCTGGCGATTGCTGGACTTGGCGTCGCATTTCGCGCCAAACCATTGGTGAAACAGTCGGCTAAGCAAGCCATCTCGACATTGGGCCTTGATGGCATTTTGTATTTGCTCGGCTTCCGTGACCGTGATGGCCTCGATTGAGCAACTCATGACTGGCCCGAGGTTGTAAGTGATGAGCAGCGCTGAACCAAGTAAGCGATTGTTTTTCGCCTTAGCTTGCGCCCCTGCATTGCGTGGTGCGATTTCGCAGTGGCGCAGGGGTTTGCAGCTGCGCTCTGGTCGGCCGGTTGCCGCCGAGAACTTCCATCTGACTTTGGCCTTTCTCGGCGCCGTGCCAGTCAGCCAAATTGATGCAATCTGTACAGCGGTTAGCCTGATGCCGGTTACGGGAAAGTCGCTGAACGTCTGCCTTGATTCTCTGCAAGTCTGGCCGCGCTCGAACATTTTAGTGTTGCAACCCCAGGACCCGCCGCCCGCGCTTGGGCAGTTGGTCTACGCGCTAGAGCAAGCGTTGTTACCTTTTGGTTTGTTGCTTGGGCACCATGAGTTTCGAGCGCACTTGACCTTGTCACGCGATTACCGAGCTGTTGTGCCGGAAGCCATTGAGCCAGCTGAATTTATGCTCAGGACGGACCACTTTGTTTTGTACGAGTCGCACAAGGGGCGCTATCGCGCGCTTGCAACGTGGCCTTTGTAGCAGTCGATATCTCGGTGGTTTCGCCCAGCTCGGTTCACACAGCAAGACGCCCAAGCAAATAGCTTGGGCGTTGGCCGTCGGATAAAAACTAATCCGTTCTATCTTCGTCGAGCTAGCTTGCGACGTTATTCGTCGTCGGAGGCGAAGTCGTAGTTCATGGTTTGTGTCGGCCCCTGCAGATAGAAACCCTGAATGTAATTGACCCCAGCTTGCCAGAGAGTCGACAGCACAGTTGCAGACTCAACGAAGGGCACGATGGTCAGCTTGGCTTGTGAGTGCAGGCTATCGAGCAGGGTTTTCAGGGCCTCCTGATTTTCGGCACGATTGAGGTCCTGGCTGAAAGAACCGTCGATTTTGACAAAGTCGATATGCAGATGTTTCAACGAGTTGAACGGGTTGAGTGCGCAGCCAAATTGGCTGAGAGCTACTTTGCAGTGCAATTCGTTGAGGCCTTGAGTCAGCGCTTTCGCCTGCTTCAAGTATGTCACCGCATCTGTTTCGCTAAGCTGGAAGGCCAGCGCATCCGAAGGCAGGCGTGCCGCCTTGAGAGCAACGCTTAGCCAAGGGAGTAGCGTCTGGTCTTGCAGGCTGGCGCTCGACAAGTGCACAAACAGGCGGGTGTTATGACCTTTGCTACGATGCTCGGTGAGTTGCTTGATCGCATTGAGGATTACCCAGCGATCCAGCTTCTCGCCCAATCCGGCGGTAACGGCATCAGCAAGAAACTCAGTCGGTTGAGTTTCTTCACCTTTGGAGTTGAGCATGCGTAAAAGCACTTCATAGTGCTCTTGGTTGTCGCCGCGCAGGCTGATGATCGGCTGGAACAGTAAGCGCAAGCCGTTGTTATCCAGTGCCTGCTTCACCATGGCCACAATGTCACCACGGTTCGCCGCCGCGGCGATCACATCGGCTGGGTTGAATAGTTTGAGGTTGTTGCCCTGTTCTTGCTCGTCGGCGCAGCGGTGCGCGCGATCAACTACGATTTGCCCATTCGGCGTGGTCTCGTTGAGCCCAGCAACGCCAATCGAGAGAGTGGTTTGTGCAGTTCGGCCATTAACATCAAATAAATGGCCTTCGACTTTTTTCAGCAGCACTTTGAGCTCAGGCTCTGCCTGCTCAGGCGTGACACCCAGTTGCAAGGCGGCGAATACATCATCGCCAAAGCGTGCCAGCTGTGCTTCACCGGCGAAGTGGGTGCGTAACAGACTGGCCAGGTCGGCCAGTAACATATCGATACCTGCGATGCCGATGTCGGCGAGCAAGGTGGAGTACTGATCAAGGCGGATGTACGCCAGGCTGGACGGTTGCCCGGTATTCACTGCTCGATCTGCTGCTGTGTCGATCAATTCCAGGAAGTGGGGGCGATTGAACAGCCCGGTGACCAAATCCTGACTGCTGATTTCACGCAGTTTCTCTTCCAGTTCGCTATTGTCGGCATCCGAGCGAATGACGACTTGGGTGCATGGTTCGCCATCGTAAGTGGCCGGGAGAAAACTCATGCGCGCCTTGAAGCGCTTGCCGCTGGCTTTTACTCCGGAGAATTTCAGCTCTGCTGCGCTTTCGCTGTCTGCATAGTTCTTCAGGAAACTCTTGAATTCGCCTTGGTCGCAGCTGTCGATCAAGTCGATCATCGGCATGCCTTCAAGCTCGTCGGCGTCTTCGTAGTCGAAGAGTTCAAGGTAGGCGCGGTTGGCGTAGATATGCATGCCGTCATGGACGTAGGTTATGGCGTCTACTGAGCTTTCAAGTAACAGTTGGCAGCGCTTTTCCGCCTCGCGCAAGGCAACCTCGGCACGCCTGCGAGCACGACGTTCCTCGAGGTTTTGCAGTTCGCGCTTAGCGATCAGAATCAGGCGCTCGTCATCACCTTGCGGCAAGGCATCCTGAGCGCCCATGGCTAATGCTTCGGTGATGCTGTCGGAGTCGTTGTCGGCGAGTAACTGGATTGCTGGTACATCTTTGGCCAGGCGCCGGATCGAACCGATCGCCTCTGTGGGCGACAGCTGTTCACTGTTGGGTGCGCAAATTAGCAGGTCCCAGGTTTGTTGCAGGGCTTCGCTGAGGTCATCGCTGGAGGTAAGACGGTGAACGCGTGTTGCGCTACCTGAGTTACGAAACAGGCTGACAAGGCGTTCGGCCTCATTTTGCGAGTCTTCGAGGATCAGCAGGCGGATGGTCTTTTTTTCGATGGCCATTGTTCAGTTCGGTCTGCGCCAAGGTATGTGAACTCTCGGCCAAGGTTAATCGTCAGTTGAGCAGAGTTGTCGGCGTATGCACGTTCGAGTCGTGCGGTGCAGAACACCAATTGTGTGCCTGGAACGAGCGATGCAAAAGTGACAGATAGAAAACATGTCTCACTGGCTTGGTTACGCTGGCAGCACGCTAAATGAGAGAATTCGTACGGAATCTACAGCGACTTCCAGAGTGAGTCAAAGTCTTCCTCTGAACCCGCACGCTGGTTTTCCACGGGTGTGACGGGCTTCCCGTGATCGTCAGGTATAGAGCTGTGGAGACGGTATTCAAACTGATTGAAACTGCCAGTTGATGTGTGTTTTTGACCCAGCATTGCGCGGTGTTCTACCCCGGCAATATTGACTATTACTTTATTGCCTTCCTGGAAGGGCAGGCGCGGCACAATGACCGAGGCAGGGCGAGAAATAGCGCTTATTTCTGGCAGTAACAACCCGCGTAGATAGCTGCTGTTTTGCTCGCTTTTGCGAATTAGCTGCAGGCCGCAGGGTTGAGCGTGAGGGGCTATAAGCTCGATACCCATCTGGGTGCCGCCGCCGCGTGCCTGACGGATCCAGCGCACCACCGCAATACTCCAGGCTTGACCGGGGGCATCTTGAATACCCAGCAGCTCCCCGGCTTGCAGTTGGCTAGGCACTTCTTTTGGCCAGGTAAGGCAGTATCCGCCCGGGCTGAGGTTAATGATGGGCAGCTCGAATGTCGGGAAAACCTGACTTTCGACGTCTTGGTGCGCAGCCTCATAAGTCTCGGCCGCTTGGGTCTGCGGTTTTTGGTACTCGATTTCTTCGTAGGGCAGACCGTGATCCCAACCGGGCGTTTTTTGCGCATCGAAGGCATTCGACCATATATCTGGCTTGCCCGTTGATTCTTTAAATTCGACTTTGTTGATTTCTGCCGGCAGTTTGAGGATATCGGCAAAGGTGCGTTTATTGGCGATGAAGTAGTGCAAGGCACTCATGCCAATGCAAAGGGTTAACGAGCCTTGGCCATTGCTGCGCTGAAAAGTCCGTTCGGAAATATCGCCCCAGGCTGCGCTCAGGTGCTGCAACAAATCAATGCTTAAACCTTCAGGTACCAGCACTCGAGATTTGCCGACTGACTCTGGTGGAAGGAGCAAGTGTTCATTGATCGCATCAATCAGTGGGTGGGTATCAATGCCGATCGCAACCTGCAGGTCTTTTTTCTGGAATAACGAGGTGTAACGTGGCGGGCCATCAAGCTGAGTTGCAACGGCAAATAAGCTCTCTGGGTCGTTGCCATCTTCGATGTTGACCAAGGTGCTCCATTGCTCAAGTGCCTCGGCAACACGGCCAATAGCATTCTGGCGCATCTGATTGCAGCGCGAGCAGCCCATCAATGCAGCGACGATATAGTTTTGCTCGACACTCAGCCCTTGGCTGTGTCGAGCCAGCGGGTCGCGCACCACGATATTTTTCAGGCCACGCTGTTTGGCGATCAAATACAGCTGGTGCAGCTCAAACCACAACCCTTCAGGAACCGGGCAATAAAGCTGGCTGGCACGCACCAGTGGTCCACAAAGACTATGAATAGCGCGCTGCAGGGCAATCGTCAGGAGTTGCTTGGATTCTTTGCTGCTTTTGATGACGTTGCGCGAAATAACCAGTTTGTAGCCGTTGGCCAGATGGTTTTGCAAAGCTTGGCAAAGGTTGGCGACTTTTCGTGGGCGCTCATCAAGGACAATGGCTTGATTGAGAAAGTGTTTTTCCAAGTGCTGACAAACGTAGAAGACCTCAGGGCGCAACAGCTCCAGAAGCTGTAAGCGATTATCAGAGGGCGTCAGCAGTTGGTTTATCTCGACAAGCGCCTGATAAAGCTGGCGGGCCGTCTCGCCAATATTGGCTTTGGGCAGGTGGGCGATCCAGCGTTTAAGGTCACGCGGAGTAGAATCACAGAACGACAGGCTCTGGTTTTTCGGCGTCGAAACGCGAAGCAAGAGATGAGGAGTCTGTGTCTCAGTCAAACTTGGATACTCCATGCCGGTGAGAAGCCGACATTCTAGTGGTCATACTAGAAACCCTAGCAGCATCCTTGCGTGACACGGGACAAAAAACGAGTTGTATGTTGTTGAGTCGCAACGCTATTAGCACAACCTTAAGCATAGTTCTGTATGACTCATGCACGCTCGGTATTCCCTGACCGAGCGTTTTATAACTGTACACTATTCATTGAGCTGCGGCGTTTATGCGCCAGTCTAAAGTGCTTTGGCACCCATCAGTTGACCCATTTGTACACTGCTGCAAGCCGTTAACTCTTCACTCCATTTAACCTGCTCAGGTCCAAACAGAACAACGGCTGTCGAGCCCAGTTTAAAGCGACCCATTTCTGCGCCTTTCTCCAGATAGATTGGCGCACGAGCGGTTTCATCGTAGCTAAATGTTTTCAGCTCGCGCTTTGGTGGAGTGACCAAGCCTGCCCAAACGGTTTCGACCGAGGCAACAATCATCGCGCCAACCAATACCACCGCCATCGGGCCGCGCTCGGTGTCAAACAGGCAAACTACGCGTTCGTTACGGGCGAACAACTCAGGCACATTTTCTGCTGTGGTCTGGTTGACCGAAAACAGGCGGCCAGGTACGTAAACCATCTGTTTAAGCGTGCCTGCCAGCGGCATGTGTACGCGGTGATAGTCTTTCGGCGACAGGTAAACGGTAGCAAATTCGCCGCCCATGAATGGGCTTGCTAGCTGTGTATCACCGCCAAGTAGTTCGACCACGCTAAAGCTGTGGCCCTTGGCTTGGAATACCCGGCCATGCTCAATTTTGCCGAGCTGACTGATGGTGCCGTCTGCTGGGCAGAGCACTGCATCGGCGCTGGTATCGAGTGGACGTGCGTCATCTTTGAGGGCTCGGGTGAAGAATGCATTGAAATGCTCGAAAGCCGTTGGGTCTTCGACCTGAGCTTCACTCATGTTGACGTTGTATTGCTTGATAAACCATTTGATCAGGCGATTTTTGAACCACGCAGCACGGCACTCAGCAGCGCAGCCAATCAGCCGCGACAACAGGTGATGTGGCAGCAAATACTGGCTGATGATGAACAAGCGTTGTTTCATTGTGATTCCTTAGAGTCTTACTTGATTGTGCAGTGCTGCCGCGATGCTGCAAACACTGCACATACTGATGCGCGTATTACCGATAGCTCAATATTCTACAGGGGTATCTGGGTGGTTGCCCCATTCGCCCCACGAGCCGGCATAGGCTTTAACGTTGGGATAACCAAGCGCTTTTGCTGCAAGGTAGGTAAAGCCTGAGCGGTGATGCGTTTGGCAATGAGTGATGATTTCCTTGTCAGGTGTGATACCGAGCATTTGCAAGACCTCGGCCATATCCTGACGGATACGCAGTGAGCGCGCGGGGTCCATGCCGGCGGTCCATTCGAAGTTAATCGCCCCGGGAATATGCCCGCCCTTGGCCGCTAGCACTTTTTCGCCGCTGTATTCGCCAGGGGCGCGCGCGTCCCAAATCGCCAGATCACTAGCGCCAAGACGGCTTTGCAGGTATTCGCGGCTGGCAATTGGCGCGTTATTTAGCGTCAGTTCAACCTTTTCGCTGTGTAGTGCTGGTTGAGCGGCGCTGACTTCGCGATTTTCTGCAAGCCATGCCAGTAGGCCGCCGTCCAGGTAGTGGTAATTGCTGTGTCCGATGACATCCAGCAGCCAGATAAACCGCCCGGCCCAGCCGCCGCCTTCATCGTCGTACACCACGTAAACGGCGTCAGGGTTGTGCCCCAGTTCAGTGAAAACTTGCTCTAAGTCTTCATGCTTCGGCAGCAGGCCGGGAGCAGGAGGTTGGCCCAGTTGCGTGCGCTTGGGGTCGATAAAGTACGCGCCAGGAATATGCCCCGATGCATAGCGCGATGCGCTAGTTAGGTCGACCAGTATTAGCTCAGGCGCGTCAAGGCGGCTGGCCAGTTCAGCAGGCTCAATAACCAGTGGGAGTTCAGCGAAGGCGGACATGCCGGGCCTCAGTAGTCGGATATGCTTGGCATTGTAACGGAAAGGTGGGAAAACCTTCGAGCGACTGTGCGAGAGATTATTACGGCAGTTTTGCTGCGATTTATCAGGCTCAAGGCGCTGTTTTGCCTAAGGAATCTTGCATTAAAGGCAGCGTTGCACTGCCTTGCGTGGGAAAGCCTAGCGCCCGCGATTGGCAAAGTTGCTGAGTGCGCGCTCGATGCATTGACTTGTCTTTGCAAAGATTTGCAGGCGCTTATCGTCCAGCGCTGCGCCGTTGCAATCACAGACCGCAATCATCACCACCCGGCCATTGGTACCCAATGACCTGAACAATAAATGCTCGCTGGGAAATAGCTCTTTAACTGCGCCCGACAAGCGTGCTGAGAATTGCGCGATATTCTCAGGGGTTAAACGCAGTTGTCCGGGGGCATTCAATAGGGTGCGCAGAACCTGGCTTTGTTGCGGGTCAAGGCTCAGCCCTTGGGCCGACTTATTGAGACCAATGGGGTGTTGTGAAACCAGTTTACTTTGCGTGCGATCTGCCAGCAGTAAAAGCACGCGCTGCATTCCGCCAGCTTGCAAAGCGCGACTGGCGCAGGCGGTTAATTGCAGAACATTGTTAAACCCGCTGGGCTCTTGGAGCAGTTGTTTGCAAAGCTGGCGCCAGTCCTGGACGTCAGTTTGAACGGCGGGAGGCGGCTCAGGCGAGATCAAGTGGCTGTCGTGCCAAGGCCAGAGCATTGCTTGCGCTGGGTGCCAAAGATCGGTGGTAACCAGTTTTCGGGCGCTGATCGCGGCTTGCTGATGAATCGACTGCTGTAAGTCAGCAACTGGTAATTGCAGGTAGAGCCCGGTGAGCTGCTGCCAGCGCAGACTGTGCTGACCATCCCATGAGTGGTGTGCTGAAAGTGCCAGGCCGTTTGCCAGAAGAATGCAATTGGCGGGCTGGCCAAGCCAGCGTTGCAGATCAGGATCGGCATCTAGGCATTGTTGTTGATGCAATGGGTGCTCGTTGTCGCGAGCAATCAGCAGCGCTTTGGCAAGAAAGCGCCGGTCATTGAGCAGCAGTCGGTAGCTGTAGCAAATCCATTCGGGGAGTCTCCAGCGTTCAGCAAGCGCGAGACAAAGCTGGAGTAAAGGTACGCCGAGCATGTCAATTTCAACCTTTTGTGCAGGCTCGGCCTTGACCAGTACGCGTTGTTCCCAAGTGCTCAGCAAATCGGGGAAGCTCGAAACTAATGCCCAGACCGGGGCGAGAAACAGCAGGCTGCCCCAGTGGATTTCTTGCCATAGCCTAGCCAGACGGCTGGAGAACAAGCCATTGGCTTGTTGCGATGCGTGTTGGCTGATCAGTTGGATCTGACGCAGGCCCAAGGGGATTTCTTCGCGCTTAAGTGCTGGCAAGCGCTCAAGCAGTGCCTGGGTGCGCTGCAGGCCGAGTCTGTTGAGTGCGTTTTCAAGGCTTTCAGCGGGCTCACCCAAGGTGTTTTGCGATGCATTGGCTTCGCGCAGCACGCTGATCGCCAAAGCTGGGCTACTTTGAATCAGGTCTGCAATCTCACGCAATGAGCGGTTGCTGTCAGCCAGTGCCGCCAGAACTTTCTGTCTGCTTTCAATCTGTACAGGCAATAGCTGTTTATCTAACAGCTCCAGCCATGCTTTAAGAGTGCGAGGTCTAGCGATTGGATTGGGCATTGGGTTGGCCAAACTGGCTTTTATTATTAACTGACTATAGTCTCGCGCAAACCTTCCGATATAGAGAAGGGTTGTTTCAAATATTCCTAGGAACATCCTGGAAAACTGGCTGCATCAGGTATCGCTGTGTTGGAAAGATGCTCAAAATGCTCACTTACACCCAGTAAAGTCGAGCGCGACCTTGGTTGTTTTTGCACTTTTTAGCCTTGATCGCCTGCCGTTTGCTACGTTTTTCAGGCATTCCCTTATTTTTAGGCGCATAAGTTTTTAAATTATGGCAAAAATCATCGGCATCATCGTTGTGTTCGCCAGCGTTCTGGGTGGCTTCATCATGTCTGGCGGCCATGTAATGGCATTGGTGCACCCATTTGAGGTGCTGATTATCGGGGGCGCGGCATTGGGGGCATTCCTCCAGGCAAACCCTGGCAGCACCTTTATGTTGGTGTTCAAGAAATCATTGAAGATGTTCAGTTCGCGCTTCAAACACTCTTATTATTTGGATGTGTTGCGACTGATCTACGAAATCCTTAACAAGAGCCGCCGGGAAGGCATGATGGCGATTGAGGCTGATGTTGAGGATCCAGCTGCAAGCCCAATATTCAGTAAATACCCGGCGATTCTTAAAGATGAGCGGATGACCGCGTTTATCTGTGATTACCTGCGGATCATGTCATCCGGCAATATGGCGCCACATGAGCTGGAAGGCTTGTTCGACATGGAAATCGCCAGCCTCAAAGAAGAGCTCGAACACCCAAGCCATGCGGTAGCGAAAGTTGCCGATGGCTTGCCCGCGATGGGTATCGTCGCTGCGGTGCTGGGTATTGTTATTACCATGTCGGTACTGGCCGAAGCGAATAACGCCGAAATCGGGGAAAAGGTTGGCACTGCGTTAGCCGGGACCTTTATGGGGATTTTGGCTTCGTACGGCTTCTTTGGCCCTCTGGCCAGTTCTCTTGAGCATGACGCCAAAGAAGAGGTCAATGTCTACGAGGCGATCAAGGCCGGTTTGGTGGCTTCGGCTTCCGGCATGCCGCCATCGCTGGCTGTCGAGTTCGCGCGCAAAGTCTTGTACCCGGCGCACCGCCCAAGCTTTATCGAGCTTGAACAGGCCATGCGTGGAAACTAAAGGCTGAATCATGGAGAACAATCAGCCCATCATTGTAAAGCGAGTCAAGAAAGTTGTCGGTGGCGGTCATGGCGGCGCCTGGAAAATTGCCTTTGCCGACTTCGCAATCGCGATGATGGCGTTTTTCATGGTGATGTGGCTGATGTCGTCGGCAACGCCTGAGCAGAAAAAGTTGATTTCCGGTTACTTCCAAGACCCGATTGGCTTCACTGAAAGCGCCAGCCCTTATGTTATTGATTTGGGCGGTTCGCCAACCCCTTCGCCTGATCGTACGTTGAATCCTGAGGATCAGCCGGATGCACAACAGAGTGCAACGGATGTGCAGCCTGACACTTCCTCTGATGGATCTCCGGTGGATCCGCATGAGGCGGAGAGTATTGCTGAGCAAATGGAGCGCGAACGCCTGGAATTGTTGCTTCAAGAGTTGCAGAACAAGGTTAACGAAGACCCGCAGTTGCGTAATTTCAAGGATCAGATTCTGTTTGAAATTACCCAGGATGGTTTGCGTATTCAGATCATGGATGCCGAAAACCGCCCCATGTTTGCCATCGGCAGCGCCCAATTGCAGCCTTACTTTGAGGATATCTTGCTGGCGCTTACTGACACCATCAACGCGGTACCCAATAAAATCAGTGTCAGTGGCCACACCGATGCTAAACCCTTCGCTGGCACTGGCGGCTTTGGTAACTGGGAGTTGTCTGCCAACCGCGCCAACGCGGCGCGGCGCGTATTGGTCGAGGGCGGGTATGACCCGGATAAGGTGGCGCGGGTGGTGGGCTACGCATCTTCAGCGCTGTTCGATCGCGAAGATCCGTTAAACCCGGTAAACCGGCGTATTGATATTGTCGTGTTGACCAAGCGAGCTCAGCGCGCGATCGATGGTGCGCAGGGCGCTGGAGACGCGCCCAATCCGTCAGCTCCGGGCGAGGCTGGGGCTGAGGAGGGCGCTATGGACACTGCCCCGGATATCTTGCCAGCCGAGGAGATCAAACAGCGCTTGAATATCTTCGAAGATGGCGCGCTGAAGATCGATACGCCCGAGCCTTAACGGGCGTAAACGGTTTAGTATTCGTCTTCAGGCAGGCTCGCCAGAATATGCCGGTAGCTGGCCATGCGTTGCGGTTGGATGCGACCTTCATCAAGGGCCTTGAGTAGTGCGCAGCCTGGTTCTCTGTCGTGTTTGCAGTCGCGAAAGCGGCAGTGGCCGAGCAGTTCATGAAATTCAATAAACCCTGCTTCAACGTCATCACGGCTGACATGCACCAAGCCAAACTCACGAATGCCGGGTGAATCGATCAATTCGCCGCCACCCGGGAAATGGAACAGACGCGCAGTGGTCGTGGTGTGCGTACCCTTGCCAGTCAACTCAGACAGTGGGCCGACGCGAGTTTCAACTTCGGGTAGCAAGCTGTTGACCAGCGACGACTTGCCAACGCCGGACTGGCCGACGAACACGCTAACGTGCCCATCAAGCTGCTGCATAAGCTGCTCCATGCCGTCACCGTGATGGGCTGATACTTCCAGCAACGGGTAACCGAGTTGGCGGTAGACCGCCAGCATTGCGTTGAGGGCGACGCCGTTTTGCTCGTCAATCAAGTCAGCCTTGTTGAGCAAGAGTAGCGGGCGGATGCCAGCGTGCTCAGCGGCGACCAGATAACGGTCGATCAAGTTGGCGTGTGGTTCAGGTAAGGGGGCGAAGACGATGACGATCAGGTCAACGTTGGCGGCTACCGGTTTTAGCTGGCCGCGAGTGTCTGGACGACAGAGTTCAGTGTTGCGCGGCAGTTGCGCAACAATAACGCCTATTCCCTGATTGCCTGGGCGCCAGACCACACGATCGCCGGTGACCATGGTCGGTAAGTTGGCGCGCAGGTGGCAACGAAAGACCTGGCCAGCCATTTCCCCTTCGAGCGCCTCAACTTCGACTTGAACACCAAAGTGAGCGATGACTAAACCCGTTTGTTCTGGGCCAAGATCACCGCCTTCCAGTGTTTGCAATGCTTGTGATTCGCGCTTGGCGGCGCGGGCAGCACGCTCGCCCTGGATTTTTTCGATGCGCCAGTTTTGCCGGCGATTGAGTTGGCGTTTGGCCATGAAGGTTCCGAAGGTGTGTTACTTAAGGGAGGCAGAGTTGCAGCCGTTTATTTCGCAGGCAATTCTAGCACGGGCAAGGCAAAGGCTAGTGTTCCGGCTAAACTGTGCATCGCATCAGCCGACAAACAATGGCAGACAATAAAATCATGGTGGTAGCAAATTTTGCTGCTGCAAGGCCGGGAGTGGATTGATGGGGTTGGTTGGTGGGCTGCGTCAGCTTGCTCAGCGCTATCCGGCGTTGGTGGCGCTGTTTGCTCAAGTGCTGGCAACGGCATTGCTGGCGGTAATTGTGCTGCTGTGCATCTCGGTTGCGGGTTGGCGTCTTGACTGGATGAGTGCCGGGCTGTTGCACGGGTTGCTGGCTGCAACCATTGGCCGTTGGTTTGGGCTGTCACGTTTGTGGTGGTGGCTGAATCTGGCGTTCGCGCCTGCCTTGCTGGTCTTTGCCGGAGCGCCTTTGCCGTCTTGGGTATTTTTGCTGGCATTTTTGACGCTGCTGCTATTCAACTGGAACAGTTTCGGCGAGCGCGTGCCCTTGTACCTGACCGGTACTCAAGGCACGCAGTTATTGGTCAGTATCGTCGAGCAGCAGGCTACGCCGCTGCGCTTCGTTGATTTGGGGTGCGGTCCGGCGGGATCGTTGCTGGCGCTGGCGCGAACGTTTCCAGAGGGGCTGTTTGTCGGGGTCGAGACTGCGCCGTTATCTTATTTGCTGGCCTTGTTGCGGTCGCTGTTTCAAGCCAACTGCAGCATTCGCTATCAAAGCCTTTGGCGCACTGACCTGGCAGAATTTAATGTTGTGTACTGTTTTTTGTCGCCAGCACCCATGGCTGAGCTCTGGCAAAAGGCCTGCAGGGAAATGCAGCCTGACACATTATTGGTGAGCAATACTTTCGCGGTGCCTGATGTTCCGGCCGATCAGCAACTGCAATTGAACGATTGGCGCGATTCGAGCCTGTTGCTTTGGCGTATCCCCGGCTGATTAATTCGTTAAACTTGCAGGCCTTCAGAGGAGCAACATATGCAAAGCGCAAACAACTTGATTTGGATCGACCTGGAAATGACCGGGCTTGATCCTGAGCGTGACGTGATCATCGAGATGGCCACCATTGTCACCGACAGTGATCTCAAGGTTCTGGCTGAGGGTCCGGTCATTGCTGTGCACCAGAGTGATGAAGCGCTTGCCGGTATGGATGAGTGGAATACCCGCACCCACGGCGAAAGCGGTCTGACCAAGCGTGTGCGGGAGAGCAAAATCAGCCAGACTGAGGCTGAGGCACAAACCATCGCATTCCTTGAGCAATGGGTGCCCAAAGGTAAGTCGCCAATTTGCGGCAACAGCATTGGTCAGGATCGCCGTTTCTTGTATCGCTACATGCCAACGCTGGAGGCGTACTTCCATTACCGCTATCTGGACGTCTCGACTCTGAAGATTCTGGCTGATCGTTGGGCGCCGCAAATCAAGGAAGGCTTCGTCAAAAAAGGTACGCATCAGGCGCTGGATGATATTCGTGAGTCCATCGCTGAACTGCAGTACTACCGCGAGCACTTCCTCAAGGTCTGATCAGGCTTGATTATGGCGCTTGAGGGCCCACTCGACATGCTCGCGCACCAGCTCTGATGGGTAACCACGGCGTGCTTTGAGCGCTTCGATCACTGGAATGCTTGAGGGTGCGTTACCAAGGCCGACAGCTAAGTTGCGTAGCCAGCGTTCGTAACCCGCTCTGCGCAAAGGCGAACCCTCGGTGCGGCTGAGAAAATCTTCTTCGCTCCAGCAAAACAGCTCCGCCAGCTCGGCATTATCGAGTTGGTGGCGCGGTTTGAAGTCTGATTGCTCGGTGGGGCTGGCAAAGCGGTTCCAAGGGCAGACCATCTGGCAGTCATCACAACCAAATACGCGATTGCCGATAGGCGCGCGCAGGTCTTCGGGAATTGCGCCCTTGAGTTCTATCGTCAGATAAGAAATGCAGCGCCGGGCATCAAGTACATAGGGCCCGACAAAGGCCTGGGTTGGGCAAATATCCATGCACGCCGTGCAGCGTCCGCAATGTTCGCTGCCGTGTGGCGCATCTACGGGCAGGTCGATATCGACAAACAATTCGCCCAAAAAAAAATAACTGCCGGCTTTGCGGTTGAGCACCAAGGTGTTTTTGCCAATCCAGCCGAGGCCAGATTGCTCGGCGATGGCTTTTTCCAGTACTGGTGCGCTATCGACAAAGGCGCGAAAACCGAAGGGGCCAATTGTCTGTTGGATGCGTTCGGCTAAATGCTGCAAGCGTTTGCGGATTAGCTTGTGATAGTCACGGCCCAGCGCATAGCGGGAGATGTAGGCTTTCTCCGGTTGGGCTAAACGTTTGACCATTTGCGTGTCGCCCGGCAGGTAATCCATGCGCAGCGAAATCACCCGTAGCGTACCCGGCACCAATTGCTCCGGGTGCGAGCGCTTGCTGCCGTGCGCCGCCATGTACTCCATCTCACCTTGGTATCCGGCATCCAGCCAGCGCTGCAAATGTGCTTCGTGTTCGCCGAGGTCGAGCCCGCTGATACCGACCTGCTGGAAGCCCAGTTCTCGGCCCCAGTCTTTGATCGACTGTGCGAGTTGGTTGAGATCAAGCGTATCGATAGACATGTTCAGCGGCAAACCAATAGATGAGGTGCGTATAATTCTGCCAGACAACGGAGTACTCGCATGCCGGATTCTGCAGACAATTTTCCTCTAGCCCTTTATAGCAGTGCTCAGGTGAGACAGCTTGACGCCAGTTTGATCGCCGCAGGCACCTCCGGTTTCGAGCTGATGAGCCGTGCTGCGCATGCCATTTGGCGCGCGTTGCGCCAGCGTTGGCCGAGTGCCAGTGAGCTGACTGTGCTGGCGGGAAAGGGCAACAATGCGGGCGATGGCTACTTGATTGCCGAGTTGGCATTGCGCGCGGGCTGGCAGGTCAAAGTGCTTGCAGTTGGCGAGCCGGGTGCGCTTGCCAGCGATGCGCGGCTGGCATTCAAGCAGGCGCAGGCCGCCGGAGTGCTGGTCGAGCCTTGGTGTGAGCAGGCTGTGCTCAATGGCGTGGTTGTCGATGCAATGCTCGGTACAGGCTTGAAAGGTCAGGTGCGAGCGCCATATTGCGCAGTTATTGAGCAGCTCAACGTCAGCGGCTTGCCGGTATTGGCTGTGGATATTCCTTCCGGTCTCTGTGCTGATACCGGACAAGCCCTTGGTTGCGCCGTGCGTGCCGATATTACCGTTAGCCTGATTGGTTTGAAGATAGGTTTGTTTACCGGGCAAGCTCCTGAATACCTTGGGCAATTACAGTTCACTGATTTGCAGGCGGATCCTGCAATCGTTGCGGCTCAGGCTGCCACAGCGCACCGGCTGACTAAGGGGAGTTTGCCGCAGTTGACTGCGCGTCAGCTGACTGTGCACAAAGGCCAGTTGGGCCATGTGCTGGTGGTGGGTGGTGAGCTGGGTTTTGCGGGCGCCGCATTGCTGGCCGCGCAAAGTGCGCTGCGTGGCGGCGCAGGCATGGTTTCCTTGGCAACCCGCAGCGCGCATGTAAGTGCCGCGCAAGTGCGGACTCCAGAAGTGATGGCTGCAGCTGTGGTTTCAGCCAATCAATTGCTGGCACTGGGTGAAGCCGCATCGGTTTGGGTCGTAGGTCCGGGTTTGGGACAGGGCGCATGGGCGCGCAGCCTGTTATCTGCTGCCGCGATTAACCAGGCGCCGCAGGTTTGGGATGCTGATGCGCTGAACCTGTTGGCCACTGGTTGTGTCTCACTGCCAGCAAATTGTGTAATTACCCCGCATCCGGGCGAAGCTGCACGCTTGCTTGGTTTGAGTACTGCTCAAGTGCAGGGCAATCGACCTGCCGCAGCACTGGAACTGGCCAAGCGCTTTGACACAGTCTGTGTATTGAAAGGTGCGGGTAGTCTGATTGCTGATCCTGGCGGACAATTGCATCTTTGTGATCGTGGCCATCCGGTGATGGCTGGTGCCGGGCTAGGTGATGTACTAGCTGGACTCATTGGTGCGCTGCTGGCGCAAGGCTTGGGGCCCTTTGCGGCAGCAAGTTTGGCGGTTTGGTTGCATGCGTGCGCCGGTGAGCGTTTAGCAGTCAAAGGGGAGGGATTGGCCGCCAGTGATTTGTGTGATGCCATTCGTCAGTTATTACAGGAGCAGTCTGTTGTCTGATTTAGAGCTATACGCAGCGGATGAGCAGGCCATGGTCGAGTTGGGTGGGCGCATTGCCGGTATTACGGCTGGTGCTGGAGTAATCTATCTGCACGGTGATCTCGGGGCCGGTAAAACCACGTTTTCACGCGGGATAATTCGTGGTTTTGGTCATGTGGGTGCGGTTAAAAGTCCCACCTTTACCTTGGTTGAACCCTATGAGTTGGACGATGTTCGGGTTTATCACTTTGACCTGTATCGCTTGGTCGACCCGGAAGAGCTAGAGTTTTTAGGTATTCGTGATTACTTCGATGGCGATGCATTGTGCTTGGTTGAGTGGCCCGAGCGCGGTACAGGCGTTTTGCCAAAGGCGGACATGGACATTACCATTAGCGTGCAGGGAGCAGGGCGGTTGCTGCATTTTCAAGCGCATAGCTCGCGCGGTACTGCCTGGTGTGCCAATTTGGCCATTGGGAGATGAATAAAATAATGGGGTCGGGTATGCGCATAAGCGCGCGTTTAGTTTTGGTAGGGGTCGTACTGGCGGCTTTTGCGTCAGAGGTTTTTGCTGCCTCGGATGTGCGCGGCGTTCGCTTGTGGCGAGCACCGGACAATACCCGTTTGGTCTTTGATTTATCAGGCCCGGTGAAACACAGCGTATTTACCTTGGCTGCACCTGATCGCATCGTGATCGACATCAGTGGCGCTAAGCTGGCGACCTCACTGGATAAGCTTGCGTTGAGCAACACTCCCATTACAGGCGTGCGTTCGGCGCAGCGCACAGCCGATGATTTGCGTGTGGTGATTGACCTTAAAGACATGGTCACGCCTAAAAGCTTCACCTTGGCACCTAATCAACAATACGGCGATCGTTTAGTCGTTGATTTGTACGATAAAGGCGCTGATAGCACACCTAACTTGCCGCCAACCACGGTAACCCCGTCAGCGCCGGTGCCGGTTACTCCGACTCAGGCCCGGCCGAAGCTGACCCCGGTGCCCAATGGTAAGCGCGAAATCGTTATCGCGATTGATGCTGGTCACGGCGGCGAAGACCCAGGCGCGCTGTCGCCGGTGAAGGGGCGCGTGGAGAAAAACGTCACCTTGGCCATCGCTAAAGAGTTGCAACGCCAAGTCAATGCTGAGAAAGGTTACCGTGGCGAGTTGGTACGCACCGGCGACTATTTTATTCCATTGCGTAAACGTACCGAGATCGCCCGCAAGAAGGGGGCGGACCTGTTCGTTTCGATTCACGCAGATGCCGCGCCATCGCGAGCTGCGTTCGGTGCTTCGGTGTATGCCTTGTCTGATCGCGGTGCAACCTCTGAAACCGCGCGCTGGTTGGCAGACTCGGAAAACCAGTCGGACTTGATTGGTGGTGCGGGTAACGTCAGCCTCGATGATAAAGATCGAATGTTGGCGGGGGTGCTGCTCGATCTGTCGATGACTGCATCGTTGTCTTCGAGTTTGAATGTCGGTCAGAAGGTGCTGGGTAACATCGGCCAAGTGACGCCGCTGCACAAGCGCCGGGTTGAGCAAGCTGGGTTCATGGTGCTGAAGTCGCCAGATATTCCGTCGATCCTGGTGGAAACCGGCTTTATTTCAAATCTGAATGAGTCAAACAAGCTGGTAACCTCGAGTCACCAGCGGACGTTGGCGCGCTCGATAATGACCGGGGTAAAGCAGTTTTTTGAGCAAAATCCACCGCCTGGCACCTATATCGCGTGGATGCGTGACTCCGGCAAGATCGCCCAAGGACCCCGTGAGCATCGAGTGAGTTCCGGGGATAGCCTGGCGCTGATTGCCGCGCGCTATCAGGTCAGCATGGCCTCGATCAAAAGTGCCAACTCAATGACTTCAAGCGTGGTTAAAATTGGCCAAGTTCTGAAAATTCCTGCTACCTCGCTGGCTGCACAACCATGACTGATGCTGCAAGAATCCAGCTGCTTAGCCCGCGGCTGGCTAACCAGATTGCCGCTGGCGAGGTCGTAGAGCGGCCCGCCTCGGTCATCAAAGAATTATTAGAAAACAGCCTGGACTCAGGCGCCAAGCGCATCGAAGTGGATGTTGAGCAAGGCGGTGTCAAGCTGTTGCGGGTACGCGATGATGGCGGTGGCATTTCCGCTGACGATCTGCCTTTAGCGCTTGCTCGTCACGCCACCAGCAAAATTCGTGAGCTTGAAGATCTTGAACAAGTGCTGAGCCTCGGCTTTCGTGGTGAAGCATTGGCATCAATTAGTTCGGTGTCGCGGCTGACCTTGACGTCACGCACTGCTGACGCTGATCAAGGGTGGCAAGTCGAAACCGAAGGTCGCGATATGCAGCCTCGGGTGCAGCCTGCTGCGCACCCGGTTGGAACCTCGGTCGAAGTTCGCGATTTATTTTTCAATACGCCCGCTCGGCGTAAATTTTTGCGTGCTGAGAAGACCGAGTTTGATCATCTGCAAGAAGTGATCAAGCGCTTGGCGTTGGCGCGGTTTGATGTGGGCTTTCAGTTGCGCCACAACGGCAAGACCATTCTTTCACTGCACGAAGCGCATGATGAAGCCAGTCGGGCCCGACGCGTTTCGTCAGTGTGCAGTAACGGCTTTCTTGAGCAAGCCTTGCCAATTGAAATCGAGCGCAACGGCCTGCGGCTGTGGGGCTGGGTTGGCTTGCCTACCTTTTCGCGCAGCCAAGCTGATTTGCAGTACTTCTATGTCAATGGGCGCATGGTCCGCGACAAATTAGTCGCTCATGCCGTGCGTCAGGCTTATCGCGATGTGTTGTTCAATGGGCGCCATCCGACCTTTGTCCTGTTTCTCGAAATCGATCCGGGTGTGGTTGATGTCAACGTGCATCCAACTAAGCACGAAGTGCGTTTCCGTGACGGGCGCATGGTTCATGACTTTCTTTATGGCACCTTGCATCGCGCGCTAGGTGATGTACGCCCTGAAGATCAGTTGGCAGCGCCTGCATCGGTTAACACTATGGTTCGCCCGACGGGCCAGGCCGCTGGTGAGTTTGGTCCGCAAGGTGAGATGGGGCTGGCGGCCAATGTGCTTGAACGCCCACAAGCTGAATCGGTTTGGCGCTCGCCGGGTGCGGGCTTTCAGGGCGGGCGTGGTGCTTTGCCTGCCGCAGAAGCCCAAGGCGCGTACCGCGAGTATTTTACGCCGATGTCGCCAGCTCCAGCGCCTGTTGGCTTGCCGCAAGAGCAAGGTGATGTACCGCCACTGGGCTATGCAATCGCGCAGCTCAAAGGTGTCTATATCCTTGCTGAAAACGTGCAGGGCATGGTTCTGGTTGATATGCACGCCGCGCACGAGCGGATTACTTACGAACGCCTCAAGGTGGCGATGGCCAGCGAGGGTTTGCGCGGTCAGCCACTGTTGGTGCCTGAGTCTATTGCAGTGAGCCAGCGTGAAGCGGATAGCGCTGAAGAACACGCGGCGCTGTTCCAGACGCTTGGCTTTGAGTTGCAGCGCCTAGGGCCGGAAACCTTGGCTATCCGTCAAATTCCGGCACTGCTTAAACAGGCCGAGGCCACGCGACTGGTGCAGGATGTGCTCACTGACCTGCTCGAATACGGCACCAGTGATCGCGTTCAGGCGCATATCAACGAATTGCTCGGCACCATGGCTTGTCATGGCTCGGTACGAGCTAATCGACGCCTGACGCTGCCTGAGATGAATGCGTTGCTGCGTGATATGGAACACACCGAGCGTAGCGGTCAATGCAATCATGGTCGTCCGACATGGACGCAGCTTGGTATGGACGATCTGGACAAATTATTCCTGCGCGGGCGTTGATTGGTCGCGCAGTCTCGCTGTTATCAAGAGATGTAACCAATGTCTGAGCGTCTGCCGCCAGCAATATTCCTCATGGGGCCTACGGCTGCCGGTAAAACCGATTTGGCCCTGGAGTTGGCGCGGGCGCTGCCTTGTGACCTGATAAGTGTCGACTCGGCGTTGATCTACACCGGTATGGATATCGGCACGGCCAAGCCTGACAAAGCCACGTTGGCTGAGTACCCGCACCGCCTGATTGATATTCGCGATCCGGCGCAGAGCTATTCGGCGGCGGAATTTCGCAGCGATGCCTTGGCTGAAATGGCTGAAATCAGCGCAAGAGGGCGGATTCCGCTCCTGGTGGGCGGTACCATGCTCTATTACAAGGCGCTTCAGGAAGGTTTGGCTGATATGCCGGGCGCTGATGCACAGGTGCGCGCAGAGCTCGAAGCGCGGGCCCTGGCCGAGGGTTGGGGCGTATTGCATCAAGAGTTGGCCGCTGTCGACCCTGAGTCTGCCGCGCGTATACATCCTAACGATCCTCAGCGCTTAACCCGGGCTCTTGAGGTATATAAAGTCAGTGGGTTGACCATGACTGAACATCGTCAGCGTCAGGCGCAACAAAATGTTGACGTTAACCCGGCGACTGCTGGGCATTTACCCTATAATGTTGCTTGTGTGGCCATTGCTCCGGCTGATCGAAGCGTGCTCCACGAACGAATTTCACAACGTTTTCAGATAATGCTTGAACAAGGCTTCATCGAAGAGGTCGAACTTCTGCGCCAAAGAAGTGACTTGCATCCAGGTTTACCGTCTATACGAGCAGTAGGTTACCGCCAAGTGTGGGAGTACCTCGACGGCGGTGTAAGTCGTTCGAAGATGCAGGAATTGGGGATTATCGCAACTCGCCAGTTGGCCAAGCGGCAGTTTACATGGCTGCGCAGTTGGTCTGATGTGCACTGGCTGGATAGCTTAGCTTGCGACAATGCGTCACGTGCCTTGAAATACTTTGCATCGGCCTCCATATTGAAATGAGACCATGCCGTTAGCCGTCTATCCTTGAGGGAGGGCGGCGCTGAGTTGTTTGTTGATTCTTAAATTATTGAAATTGATCCTTAAAGGAGTGCGGCACATGTCAAAAGGGCATTCGCTACAAGACCCTTACTTAAATACCCTGCGTAAGGAACGCGTACCGGTATCTATATACTTGGTAAACGGGATTAAGCTGCAGGGGCAAATCGAATCTTTCGACCAGTTTGTAATTTTGCTGAAGAACACTGTCAGCCAGATGGTCTATAAGCATGCAATTTCCACCGTAGTGCCGAGCCGCCCGGTTCGTCTGCCAACCGCTAGCGAAACGGAGCAGGCAGAAGCCGAGCCAGGTAACGCCTGATTTTAGGGGGCTGTATTGTTCTTCGAACGCCATGAAGGTGGTGAGCGGGCCATCCTGGTACATTTGGATGGCCAGAACTCCGAGGCGAGTGAAGATCCGCAAGAGTTTCAGGAGCTCGCTATTTCAGCGGGTGCTGACACGGTGGCCTTTCTCAGTGTGCCGAGCAATCGGCTGACTGCGAAATACCTCATCGGTAGCGGTAAGGTTGAAGAGTTGCGTGACCAGGTTAAGGTTGTTGAAGCCGATCTGGTTATCTTTAATCACGTTCTGACACCCAGTCAGGAACGTAATCTTGAGCGTGCCTTTGAATGTCGTGTATTGGACCGTACAGGTTTGATTCTCGACATTTTTGCCCAGCGTGCGCGTACTCACGAGGGTAAGTTGCAGGTCGAACTTGCCCAGCTTGATCACCTGAGTACCCGCTTGGTCCGTGGCTGGACTCACCTTGAGCGACAAAAAGGTGGTATCGGCTTGCGGGGCCCGGGTGAGACACAGCTCGAAACCGACCGCCGCTTATTGCGGGTTCGTATTCGTCAAATTAAGCAGAAGCTCGATAAGGTCCGTAGCCAGCGTGAGCAGGCTCGCCGTGGCCGTCAGCGGGCTGATATCCCTTCGGTTTCCTTAGTCGGTTATACCAACGCCGGTAAGTCGACATTGTTCAATGCGGTGACCGACTCTGAAGTCTTCGCTGCTGATCAATTGTTCGCAACGCTTGACCCAACTCTGCGTCGTCTAGACTTAAATGACTTTGGACCTATTGTGCTGGCGGATACGGTTGGCTTTATTCGCCACTTGCCGCACAAATTGGTTGAGGCGTTTCGTGCGACCCTTGAGGAGTCAAGTAACTCCGATTTGTTGCTCCATGTGATTGACTCGCATGAGCCGGAGCGTATGGCGCAGATGGAACAGGTGCTGGCGGTGTTGACTGAAATTGGCGCGCATGAACTGCCGATTCTTGAGGTCTACAACAAGCTTGATCTGCTCGAAGGAGTTGAACCACAGATTCAACGTAATGCCGATGGCAAACCACAACGTGTATGGTTGTCGGCACGCGATGGGCGTGGTCTGCCTTTACTTAAACAGGCGATTGCGGAACTCTTGAGTGATGATCTGTTTGTCGGCACATTACAGTTGCCGCAAAAGCTTGGCCGGTTGCGTGCTCAGTTTTTTGAGTTGGGCGCCGTACAGAGTGAAGGTCATAGCGAGGACGGAAGTAGCTTGTTGGCAGTACGTTTGCCGCGTGTAGAGCTGAACCGGTTGGTGAGTCGCGCCGGTCTGCAGCCCTTAGAGTTTATCGAGCAACACACTTTGCAATAAAGCCTGTGTCAGCGGTTGTGCCGCTGAGGCTAGGCATTCGGTAGCATTGGCTGGCGCGCCGTGGGTGCGTCTTTGCTTTATCAGATGGAGAGCGCTATGGCTTGGAATGAGCCGGGTGGCAACTCGAATAATCAGGATCCATGGGGTGGGCGCCGTAATAACGGTGGCGACCGCAAAGGACCTCCGGATCTCGACGAGGCCTTCCGCAAGCTACAGGAAAGCCTTAACGGGTTGTTCGGTGGCGGTAAAAAACGTGGCAGTGGCGACGCTGGCAGTGGCAGCAACAAGGGTGGCTACGGCATGCTCTTGGTTGGCTTTCTGGTGGTTGTGGCTTTTTGGCTTTACAGCGCGATCTATGTTGTCGATGAGCAGGAGCAAGCTGTTGTTCTGCGTTTCGGTAAGTATTACGAGACTGTAGGGCCGGGTCTGAACATCTACTTCCCGCCGATTGATCGTAAATTTCAGGAAAACGTCACCCGTGAGCGTGCATATAGCAAGCAGGGGCAGATGTTGACCGAAGATGAAAACATCATCGAAGTACCGCTGACCGTGCAGTACAAAATCAGCAATCTGCAGGATTTCGTACTTAACGTGGATTCGCCTGAAACCAGTTTGCAGCAAGCAACTGATAGCGCGATACGTCACGTGGTTGGCTCGACTGAAATGGACCAGGTGCTGACTGAAGGTCGTGAGCTGTTGGCCAGTGAGGTCACGGAGCGCTTACAGCGGTTCATGGACACTTACAAGACCGGTATCGTTGTGACTCAGGTGAACTTGCAAAGTGCTGCGGCGCCGCGTGAAGTTCAAGAGGCGTTCGATGACGTGATTCGTGCCCGTGAGGATGAGCAGCGCGAAAAGAACAAAGCTGAAACCTATGCCAACGGTGTGGTTCCAGAGGCACGTGGTCAGGCCCAGCGTCTGGTCGAAGATGCAATGGGTTATCGTGACGAAGTGGTTTCTCGTGCCGAGGGTGAGGCGGATCGCTTCACAGCATTGGTCGCTGAGTACCGCAGGGCACCAGAGATTACCCGTGAGCGTTTGTATCTCGACACCATGCAAGAGCTGATGAGCAACACCAGCAAGGTCTTGGTCACTGGCGACAAAGGGCAGAACAATCTGCTTTACCTGCCGCTGGATAAAATGATTGATGGCCGTAAAGGCAGTGGCTCAAGTGCAATTTCCGGCAGCGCTTCAGCAAGTGATGCGGATGCAGGGGCGATGCGTACACCACAACCGGTTGATCTACGTTCAAGGGAGAGCCGCTGATGAGTAGTAAATCACTGGTTGCCCTGATCGTTGCAGTGGTTCTGGCAATCGTTGCTTGGAACAGCTTCTATATCGTTGCTCAAACCGAGCGTGCGGTGCTGCTGCAGTTCGGTCGTATCGTCAATCCGGACGTGAAGCCTGGCTTGCACGTGAAGATTCCATACGTTAACCAGGTGCGTCTGTTTGATGGTCGCTTGTTGACATTGGATGCAAGCAGCTCGCGTTTCCTCACCTTGGAAAAGAAAGCATTGATGGTTGATGCTTATGCCAAGTGGCGAGTGCGTGATGCTGAGCGCTTCTACACTGCGACTTCCGGTATCAAGCAAACGGCTGACGAGCGTCTGTCACGTCGTCTTGAGGCTTCCCTGCGTGACCAGTTCGGTAAGCGCACTTTGCACGAGTCTGTGTCGGGTGAGCGCGATGCGCTGATGGCTGACGTGACTGCATCGCTAAACCGGGCGGCACAGAGCGAACTGGGTATCGAAGTTGTTGACGTGCGGGTTAAAGGCATTGATTTGCCTAAAGAAGTAAACCGCAGCGTGTTCGATCGTATGGGCTCGGAGCGTGAGCGTGAGGCTCGTGAGCATCGCGCCAAGGGTAAAGAGCTGGCGGAAGGTATCCGTGCGGATGCCGATCGTCAGCGCCGCGTACTGCTGGCAGAAGCCTACCGTCAAGCTGAAGAGCTGCGCGGTGAGGGTGATGCTAAAGCTGCAGCCATCTACGCCAAGGCATACGGTCAGGATCAGGAGTTTTACTCCTTCTACCGCAGCCTCAAGGCTTACCGTGAGAGTTTCGCGGACAAGCGTGACGTGTTGGTACTGGATCCAAGTAGCGAGTTCTTCCGCTATCTGGAGAAATCCAAGCAGCCATAACTTTCGCCCCGACGGACGCATGTCGTCTGTCGGGGTGACCGTTTAAGAAAACGTGGTATGATGCGGCAGCCGGGAAAATCCCGGCTTTTTTGCGTCTGTGGGAATCATGTGGCAGGAATTAGGCATTGCAGTCTGTTTGGTCTTGGTGCTGGAAGGTATCCTGCCCTTTCTCTATCCGCGTCGTTGGCGCGGTATGGTCGAGCAGCTAATTCAATTGTCAGATCGCGGACTGCGTCTTATGGGGCTGACCAGCATGTTGCTGGGCACAGCACTTCTTTATTGGCTTCACTGATGGCTTGTGCCGCCCGGATCAAGAGGGGAATGGCGAAATGGCGACGGTAGACCGCTGGCTGCTGCCAGATGGCATCGAAGAAGTATTACCTCCAGAGGCTGCGCGCATCGAAGTGGCGCGCCGGCAGGTGCTGGATCTGTTCCAGCGCTGGGGCTATGAATTCGTAGTAACGCCGCATATCGAATACCTTGAGTCGCTGCTGACTGGCGCGGGTCAGGATCTCGATCTGCGGACGTTCAAGGTGATCGATCCTTTGTCGGGTCGGCAAATGGGCTTCCGTGCGGACATTACCCCGCAGGTTGCACGCATTGATGCGCATACACTGCGCCGCGAAGGGCCGAGCCGCCTATGTTATGCCGGTAGCGTGTTGCATGCGCAGCCGCGCGCGCTAACCACCTCGCGCAGCCCGATCCAGTTGGGCGCCGAGTTGTATGGCGATGCGAGCCCGGCGAGTGATGTCGAGGTGATCAGTCTGCTGGTCAATACGCTTGAGCTAGCTGTCGTGCCGGATGTGCACATGGACCTCGGTCATGTCGGCATCTATCGCGGCCTGGCGCGCGCTGCTGGCTTGTCTGGTGCGGTTGAGCAGCAGTTGTTTGATGCTCTGCAGCGCAAGGCTATTGATGAAATTGCCGAGCTGACCGAAGCATTGCCTGCTGATCTGAGCAAAATGCTGCGCGCGCTGGCTGAGCTGTGCGGTGGTCGTGAGGTGCTTGATCTGGCGCAAGCGTGCCTGGTTGAGGCGCCGGATGATGTGCATGCGGCGCTGGATGATCTTGTGGCGATTGCCGATGAGCTGAGTCTGCGTTACCCAGAGTTGCCGTTGTACTTTGATCTTGGTGAGTTGCGCGGCTATCACTATCACACCGGTGTCGTATTTGCCGCGTTTGTACCGGGTGTCGGTCAGTCGATTGCGCAGGGTGGTCGTTATGACGATATCGGTGCAGACTTCGGTCGCGCTCGCCCGGCTACCGGTTTCTCGACAGATTTAAAAACGCTGGTGAGTTTGGGCAACATGCAGCTGGCGGATGCGCCGGCGGGCATTTGGGCGCCTGATCACCACGATGTTTACCTGTGGCAAGCGGTACAAAAGCTGCGCGGCGAAGGTGTGCGGGTTGTACAGGCTCTGCCAGAGCAATCTTTGGCTGATGCGCATGAGGCTGGCTGTGACCGTCAGTTGCAGTTGCGTGATGGTCGTTGGCAAGTGACGCCCTTGGCGTCCTGATATGTTTCCGTCGGTTATCACCGACATCTAGCTTGCGCGAATGAGGACAAGTGTTATGGGTAAGAATGTCGTAGTCCTGGGCACCCAGTGGGGCGATGAGGGTAAGGGCAAGATCGTCGATCTGCTGACTGAGCAGGCTGCCGCTGTAGTTCGTTATCAGGGCGGTCATAACGCAGGCCACACACTGGTCATCGACGGTGAGAAAACCGTACTGCACCTGATTCCTTCGGGCGTCCTGCGCGATGGCGTGCAGTGCTTGATCGGCAACGGTGTCGTGGTTGCCCCGGATGCGCTGATGCGTGAAATCATCAAGCTCGAAGAGAAAGGTGTGCCGGTGCGCGAGCGTCTGCGTATCAGCCCTTCTTGCCCGCTGATTCTGTCTTATCACGTGGCGCTGGATCAGGCTCGTGAAAAAGCCCGTGGTGATGCCAAGATCGGTACGACCGGTCGCGGTATTGGCCCGGCTTACGAAGATAAGGTCGCGCGTCGTGGTCTGCGTATCGGTGATTTGTTCCACCGTGAACGCTTTGCCGCCAAGCTTGGTGAGTTGCTCGATTATCACAACTTCGTGCTGCAGAATTTCTACAAAGAGCCTGCAATCGATTTCCAGAAAACTCTGGACGAGTGCATGGAATATGCCGAGTTGCTGAAGCCGATGATGGCTGACGTGACGGCTATTCTTCACGAAATGCGCCGTGACGCCAAAGACATCATGTTTGAAGGTGCGCAGGGTTCGCTGCTGGACATCGATCACGGTACTTACCCGTACGTAACCAGCTCCAATACCACGGCTGGCGGCATCGCTACCGGTTCTGGTTTTGGTCCGATGTACCTCGATTACATCTTGGGTATCACCAAGGCTTACACCACGCGTGTGGGTTCGGGTCCGTTCCCGACTGAGTTGTTCGATGAGACCGGTGCATTCCTCGCCAAGCGCGGTCACGAGTTTGGTGCGACTACCGGTCGTGCTCGTCGTTGCGGTTGGTTTGACGCAGTTATCCTGCGTCGTGCTATCGAAATCAACAGCATCTCGGGCTTGTGCCTGACCAAGTTGGACGTGCTCGACGGTCTGGAAACCATCAACATCTGTGTGGGCTACAAGGATCAGAACGGTGACGTTCTGGTTGATGCGCCAACTGATGCTGATAGCTACATCGGTTTGCAGCCAGTGTACGAAGAAGTGCCGGGCTGGAGTGAGTCGACTCTGGGCGCCAAAACCCTTGAAGAGCTACCAGCTAACGCGCGCAATTACATCAAGCGTGTTGAAGAGTTGGTCGGTGCGCCAATCGATATCATCTCGACCGGTCCTGACCGCAACGAGACCATCGTGTTGCGTCACCCGTTCGCGTAAACACTGCGCGGGGTTAAAAAGGGTCGCCTGGGGCGGCCCTTTTTGCATTCTGGGCCGGGTCGTTTGCTTGTGAGGCTATTGCCGTCGAGGCAATTTTTTGGGGTTGGATCTTGGCGGGCTTAAATAAATCACTCGTCCAGCGATTGCGAGCGAAGTGTTTTTGAGGTTGCGTCAGGTGAATGCGATTGCACTGGTTAGTGCAGAGTTGTTTGCGGTTTGCGCCAGAGCTGCTGCTTTTTTGGATGTGCAGTTCAAGACTTGGTCGGGGCCGGAAGGCTTTAGATTAAGGTGATGGAGGGCGCGTGTTGGTTAGTTTCAAACAGCTGCTAAGCTAAATAACAGGCATAAAAAAACCGAGCCTTTGGCTCGGTTTTTTGAATTTGGTGCCCAGGAGAAGACTCGAACTTCCACGACCGTAAGGTCACCAGCACCTGAAGCTGGCGTGTCTACCAATTTCACCACCTGGGCATTGATTGCAAAGATTGCTCTTTTACGATCAACTACAACAACGTTTGCCGTCGTTGTGGCGCGCATAATACGGATCGGTATTTTAGTTGTAAACCCCCGTCGTTAAAAAAATATTATGTGTTGCGGGCTGACCCGGACACCTGTTTCGCGCTTCAATAGGCGCATGGCAAACCGAATTTATATAGAAAAGGTGAATCCTCTCTAATGGCCGATTGGCAATCCCTCGATCCCGAGGCCGCTCGTGAAGCGGAAAAGTATGAAAACCCCATTCCAAGTCGTGAGCTTATTCTTAAGCATCTCGATGAGCGTGGCTCCCCGGCAAACCGTGAACAGCTGCTGGAAGAGTTCGGGCTGACAACTGACGAGCAGATAGAAGCGCTGCGCCGTCGACTGCGCGCCATGGAGCGCGACGGTCAATTAATCTATACCCGTCGCGGCACCTATGCGCCGGTTGATAAGTTGGATCTGGTGCTTGGCCGTGTCAGCGGTCACCGCGATGGTTTTGGCTTCCTGGTTCCGGATGATGGCAGCGATGACCTGTTTCTGAGCCCGGCGCAGATGCGTTTGGTCTTTGATGGTGATCGCGCTTTGGCGCGGGTTGCCGGTCTCGATCGTCGTGGTCGCCGTGAAGGTGCGGTGGTCGAAGTGATCGCCCGTGGCCATGAATCCATCGTTGGTCGTTATTACGAAGAAAGCGGTATTGGCTTCGTAATTCCCGATAACCCGAAAATCCAACAAGAAGTGTTGGTCACTCAAGGTCGTAATGCGGGTGCCAAGCAAGGCCAGTTTGTCGAGGTGAAAATCACCCATTGGCCAACCCAGCGCTTCCAGCCGCAAGGTGATGTGGTTGAGGTTGTGGGTAACTACATGGCGCCGGGCATGGAAATCGACGTTGCCCTGCGCAGCTACGACATTCCCCATGTCTGGCCAGATGCGGTGGTTAAAGAAGCCAGCAAGCTGAAGCCGGAAGTCGAAGAAAAGGACAAAGAGAAGCGGGTTGATTTGCGCCATCTGCCGTTCGTCACCATCGACGGTGAGGATGCGCGCGACTTCGATGACGCGGTGTATTGCGAGAAAGGCGGCGGCAACTGGCGCCTGTTCGGAGGTGGTTGGAAGCTGTATGTAGCCATCGCTGACGTTTCCCATTACGTCAAAATCGGTTCGGCGCTGGATGCCGAGGCGCAAGTGCGCGGCAACTCGGTGTACTTCCCGGAGCGGGTTATCCCGATGCTGCCGGAAGAGCTGTCCAACGGCCTGTGCTCGTTGAATCCGCATGTTGATCGCCTGGCCATGGTTTGTGAGATGACCATCTCGAAAACCGGCAAGATGACTGACTATCAGTTTTATGAGGCGGTTATTCATTCCCATGCGCGCCTGACTTACAACAAAGTCAGCACCATGCTTGAGCAACCGAAGACTGCCGATGGCAAGGCTCTGTGTGGCGAGTACAAAGAGGTGTTGCCGCATCTCAAGCAACTCTATTCCCTGTATCACGTGTTGCTGACTGCACGTCACGAGCGTGGTGCGATTGATTTCGAAACACAGGAAACCCGTATTATCTTCGGGGCAGGGCGCAAGATTGCTGAAATTCGCCCAACCCAGCGCAACGATGCGCACAAGTTGATCGAAGAGTGCATGCTGGCCGCCAACGTTGCCACCGCCGCATTTATGCAAAAGCATGAAATTCCGGCGCTGTACCGTGTACACGATGGTCCGCCGCCTGAGCGCCTGGAAAAGCTCAAAGCATTCCTTGGCGAGTTGGGCCTGAGCCTGCATCGGGGCAAGGCCAAAGATGGTCCGTCGCCCAAGGATTACCAGGCGCTGCTTGAAACCATCAAGGATCGCCCGGATTACCACCTGATTCAGACCGTAATGCTGCGTTCATTGAGCCAGGCGGTGTACAGCGCTGATAATCATGGCCACTTTGGTCTTAATTACGACGCCTATGCGCACTTCACTTCGCCGATTCGTCGCTACCCGGATCTATTGATTCATCGGGCGATCCGCAGTGTGATCCGCTCCAAGCTCGATACCCCGCACGTCCAGCGTGCCGGTGCCACGAGCATGCCCAAAGCGCGGATTTATCCGTATGACGAGGCAATTCTCGAAGAGCTTGGTGAGCAGTGCTCGATGTCTGAGCGACGCGCCGATGAAGCCACGCGCGATGTGGTGAATTGGCTCAAGTGCGAGTTTATGAAAGACCGCGTTGGCGAGACTTTTCCGGGCGTAATCACTGCGGTGACGGGTTTTGGCCTGTTCGTCGAGCTGAGTGATATCTACGTGGAAGGTTTGGTGCATGTCACCGCGCTGCCTGCGGATTATTACCACTTCGACCCGGTTCATCATCGTTTGGCCGGTGAGCGCAGTGGCCGTAACTTCCGTCTGGGTGACAGCGTTGAAGTGAAGGTGATGCGGGTTGATCTCGACGAGCGCAAAATCGACTTCGAGATGGCGCAAAGCGTCACCGATGCACCGGTCGGTCGCAAGCGTGGCGACAGTGCTCGTGGGCGTAATGACCGCTCTGCAAAGGGTGAGCGCAGCAGCAAGACTGAGCGTGCCGGTAAGGGTGAGCGTGAAAGCAAATCCTCGAGCAAGCCAGCGCCTAACGCTGATGTGCAAAAAAGTCGTGATGTTAAGCGCGCATTGCTGGCTGGCGCCAAAGGCAAGCCAAAAGCTGCTGGAGCTAAAGGGGCGTCAAAGACAGAAGGGCCGGCTGCACCGTCCAAACACCGCAAGGGCCCACCGAAGTCAGGTGGGGCCAGCAGCAGTGCACCGCGTAAACGTAAGGCGAAATCATGAGTCAGTTGGAAAAAATCTACGGAGTGCATGCCGTAGAAGCATTGCTGCGTCACCACCCTAAGCGAGTCAAGCAGGTTTGGCTGGCTGAAGGGCGCAGTGATCCGCGGGTGCAAACCTTGATCGCTTTGGCGAGCGAGTCGCGTGTAGCGGTTGGCCAGTGTGAGCGGCGCGAGATGGATGCTTGGGTCGAAGGCGTGCATCAAGGCGTTGTTGCTGACGTCAGCCCGAGTCAGGTGTGGGGCGAGGCAATGCTCGACGAACTGCTCGATCGTACTGAGGGCGCGCCATTGATTCTTGTGCTCGATGGTGTGACTGATCCGCACAATCTCGGCGCCTGCCTGCGCACCGCTGATGCTGCGGGCGCGCTGGCAGTGCTGATTCCGAAAGACAAGTCAGCCACGCTCAATGCAACGGTGCGTAAAGTTGCCTGTGGCGCCGCTGAAGTGATTCCGCTGGTCGCGGTGACCAACTTGGCGCGCAGCCTGGAAAAGCTTCAGCAGCGCGGCTTGTGGGTTGTGGGTACTGCCGGTGAAGCCGAGCAAGAGATCTACGATCAAGACCTGACAGGCCCAACGATTCTGATCATGGGCGCCGAAGGTCGCGGTATGCGCCGCCTCACGCGTGAGCATTGTGATTACCTGGTTAAGCTGCCAATGGCGGGTAGCGTTAGCAGTCTTAACGTCTCGGTCGCCACTGGCGTCTGCCTGTTTGAAGCGATGCGCCAGCGTCGTAATGTGAAGAAATAAGACCGGCATGGGCACTGCCGGGCGCAGTGCCTCATGGCTGGGTGCTTAGGCTCGGCTGGTCGCCGGGGCCATTCTCGGTGAGTGGCGAGGCGTCCAGCCGCTCGGCTGTAATTGTTCAAATAATCACCAGTTTACCTTGCTTGTAGTAGGGTGCTTCTCTAGAATGTCGCCCCTTGCCGTGACGGCAGGTGCTTTTGTGCCCTCCGCTCAGCAAGACTAAACAAGTGATCTTCACTCCTTGCCTGACCGCATTAAGCGGCAGGCTACAACCCGTAAGGAGCATTTATGCGTCATTACGAAATCATCTTTCTGGTTCACCCGGACCAGAGCGAGCAAGTCGGCGGCATGGTTGAGCGTTACACCAAGCTGATCGAAGAAGACGGCGGCAAAATTCACCGTCTGGAAGATTGGGGCCGTCGCCAGTTGGCGTACGCTATCAACAACGTTCACAAGGCTCACTACGTGATGCTGAACGTTGAGTGCACTGGCAAAGCCTTGGCTGAGCTGGAAGACAACTTCCGTTACAACGACGCTGTGATCCGTAACATGGTCATCCGTCGCGAAGAAGCAGTCGTTGAACAGTCGGAGATGCTCAAGGCCGAAGAAAACCGCAGTGAGCGCCGTGAGCGTCGTGACCGTCCTGAAAACGCTGAGTCTGACGACTCGAACAGCGATGACAGCGACAACAACGACAGCGACAACGCTGACGAGTAATCCACGGATCTATTGAGGAGCCTATCAAATGGCACGTTTCTTCCGTCGTCGTAAATTCTGCCGTTTCACCGCTGAAGACGTGAAAGAGATCGATTTCAAAGATCTCAACACGCTGAAAGCTTACATCTCGGAAACCGGCAAAATCGTTCCTAGCCGTATCACCGGTACTAAGGCTCGTTATCAGCGTCAGCTGGCTACCGCTATCAAGCGCGCCCGCTTCCTGGCCCTGCTGCCTTACACCGACAGCCACGGCCGCTAAGACCGGATGTTCGACAAGTAGTAAGGGATTAACGCATGCGCGCCTTAGCTGAATTTATTATGCGCGGCCGTGTGCAGGCCACTCTTGTAGTGGTCGGATCGGCGGCATTGCCGCTGCTGTTCTGGTTGAGTGCTGCAGCAGGTTGTCTTGTACTCCTGCGGCGCGGTTTGAGTGATGCCCTAGGCATCCTCGCATGGGCATTACTGCCAGCAATTGCTTGGTGGTACTTCGGCGAACCGCGCACCTTATTGGTGTTGCTGGGCGCGCTGGGGATGGGGTTGTTGTTGCGCTCCAGTATGTCGTGGAACCGTGTACTGCTTTGCAGTGTGGCATTAGGCCTGGTGTACGGGTTGGTTTTGGGTGCGGTGTTCCGTGAACCTATCGATGCAATGGCGGGTGAGTTGAAACAGCTCATGCCGCAAGTGCTTGATGGGGTCTACCAGCAAATGTCGGTAGATGAGCGAGCGCGTCTGGACAACCTAATTGCACCGGTGCTGACCGGTTTACTGGCAGCTTTGCTGCAGATTGTCAGCCTGTTGAGCCTGATGCTTGGGCGATACTGGCAGGCGTTGTTGTATAACCCGGGTGGTTTCGGGCGCGAATTTCGCAGCTTGAGACTGCCGCCGCCGTTAGCGATGTTGCTGCTGGTGGGCATGCTGTTAGGGCCGAACCTCGGTCCACAAATGGCCATGCTGACACCGTTGTGTAGCGTACCGTTGGCGTTTGCAGGCATCGCCCTGATTCATGGGTTGGTGGCGCAAGGGCGGATGTCCAAGTTTTGGCTTGTGGGGCTGTACATCACGCTGCTGCTGTTTATGCAGCTGACTTATCCGTTACTGGTGGTAATCGCCATTGTCGACAGTCTGTTTGATTTTCGTGGGCGTCATGAGCGTAAAAAAGGCTCTGACTCCACGAACGGTGAAGGTTAAAAGTTAAGAGGTTATTACCAAATGGAACTGATCCTGCTGGAAAAAATCGCCAACCTGGGCAACCTGGGCGATAAAGTGAACGTTAAGTCTGGTTACGGCCGTAACTTCCTGCTGCCAAAAGGCAAGGCGACTGCAGCTACTGCTGCAAACGTTGCTGCTTTTGAAGCACGTCGCGCTGAACTGGAAAAAATTGCTGCCGAGAAGAAAGCTTCTGCTGAATCTCGCGCTGCTCAGCTGGCTGAACTGGAAGTCACCATCACCGCTACTGCGGGCGATGAGGGCAAGCTGTTCGGTTCGATCGGTACTCACGACATCGCTGATGCTCTGACCGCCTCTGGCGTTGAAGTAGCTAAAGCTGAAGTTCGTCTGCCGAACGGCACTATTCGTCAAATTGGCGAATACGACGTAGCCGTGCACCTGCACAGCGACGTTGAAGCAACCGTTAAGGTTGTTGTTGTAGCTGCGTAGGAACCTTTGAAAAAGGTAGCGAGCGCCGGGAGTACAAGGCGAAAAGATGCGAAAAAGCACAGTTTAGTCGTTCTAAATGAGCATTTTGAGCAGCTTTTCAACGCAGTAATCTCTAGCGCAGTATTTTTTCAGAGATTCACTTAAGCAGTATGCGACATAGTAGATCTTGCACTTCGGTGCGGGTCTGCTGACAATCAGGCACGGCATTGCGAAAGCGATGTCGTGCCTTTTGTTTTTATGCACCTAAAGAATTATTCTCAGAACTTATGAACGACATCAGCATTCCCGAGCAATACGACTTGCAAACTTCGGCGCTAAAAGTGCCGCCGCATTCGATTGAGGCGGAACAAGCTGTGCTCGGTGGCTTGATGCTCGACAACAATGCTTGGGAGCGTGTGCTTGATCAGGTCTCGGATGGTGACTTCTATCGTCATGATCACCGGCTGATCTTCCGCGCCATTTTCAAATTGGCAGAGCGTAACCACCCGTTTGACGTGGTGACCCTGTCCGAACAGTTGGACAAAGAAGGTCAGTTGCCTGCCGCCGGTGGCTTGGCTTATTTAGGCGAGCTCGCCAAGAACACACCATCGGTGGCCAACATCAAGGCCTATGCGCAGATCATTCGTGAACGCGCCACTTTACGCCAGCTTATCGGTATCAGCAGCGAGATCGCTGACAGTGCCTACGCCCCAGAGGGCCGCACGGGTGAAGAGATTCTTGATGAGGCCGAACGCCTGATCTTTCAGATTGCCGAGGCGCGACCGAAGACCGGTGGGCCGATGGCGATCAACGATATTCTGGTTAAGGCCATCGACCGCATCGACACCCTGTTCAACAGTGGCGATGACATTACCGGTCTGTCGACTGGCTTTACTGACCTCGATGCGCAAACCAGTGGCTTGCAACCCGCCGACTTGGTGATCGTTGCGGGTCGTCCGTCGATGGGTAAAACCACCTTCGCCATGAACCTGGTTGAAAACGCGGTGCTGCGCAGCGACAAGGCGATTGTGGTTTATTCGTTGGAAATGCCTGCTGATTCCATCGTCATGCGTATGCTGGCATCCCTTGGCCGTATCGATCAGACCAAAGTGCGTGCCGGACGCTTGGATGATGACGATTGGCCGCGCCTGACATCCGCAGTAAATCTGCTTAACGACCGCAAGTTGTTTATCGATGATACCGCCGGTATCTCACCGTCTGAAATGCGCGCTCGTACTCGGCGTCTGGCCCGTGAGCACGGCGAAATCGGCATGATTATGGTCGACTATTTGCAGTTGATGCAGATTCCAGGCTCGAGCAGTGAAAGCCGGGTAAACGAAATTTCCGAGATTTCGCGCTCGCTTAAAGCATTGGCGAAAGAGTTCAACTGCCCAGTCGTTGCCCTGTCGCAGCTTAACCGGGGCCTTGAACAGCGGCCAAACAAACGGCCAATCAACTCTGACTTGCGTGAGTCTGGTGCGATCGAGCAGGACGCCGATATCATCATGTTCGTGTATCGGGATGAGGTCTATCACCCGGAGACTGAATACAAAGGCGTTGCCGAAATCATCATCGGTAAGCAACGTAACGGTCCAATCGGCACGACTCGGCTGGCGTTTCTCGGTAAATATTCGCGCTTCGAAAACCTGGCGCCGGGTAGCTATCAGTTCGACGAAGATTAAACACTACGGGCCAAGACTGGCTGTGTGTTCAGCGTAAAACTTTCCCTAGATCAATAAAAACAGGCGTCCAGACGTTAAACTGGCCGCCTGTTTTTCTATTTGGATGCTGTGTTTATGCGCCCTCTTGTTGCCACCATCGATTTGGATGCCGTTTGCCATAACTACGCTGTCGCCAAGCGCTGCGCGCCGGGGCGTGAGGCATTTGCGGTGGTCAAGGCCAATGCCTATGGCCACGGCGTGCGTGAAGTGGTTACAGCGTTGCATGACATTGCTGATGGGTTTGCTGTTGCCAGCTTGGAAGAGGCCGCACAGGTACGCGCCATGCACGGGCAGGCACGCATATTGTTGCTCGAAGGCTGTTTGGAAGCCGTCGAGGTGCAGCTGGCGCAACAACTGCGGCTGGACATCGCGGTGCAAAACAACCAGCAATTGGCTGCGGTGCTTGGCGCCCCTGAAGGGCAATCGCTGAACATATGGCTAAAACTCGACAGTGGCATGCATCGTCTGGGTTTTGATAGCACTGAGCTGCGTGCGGCACACCTGGCTTTGCGCGACAGTCGCCAATGCAATGAGCTAAACCTGATGAGCCACTTTGCCTGCGCGGATGAGCGTGGCCATGAGCTGACGGAGCGTCAGCTTGAGTGCTTCCTTGATGTGCTTGATCTGGATTTCAATCAACGTTCACTGGCCAATTCTGCGGCGATTCTGATGATCCCTGCTGCGCATATGGATTGGCTGCGTCCCGGCATCATGCTCTATGGCGCCACACCTTTTGCGGATTTAAGCGTCGCCGAGCTTGGTCTTATGCCAGTGATGACCCTGACCGCGCAGCTGATTGCCGTGCGGCGGGTCGCCATGGGCGAGTCTGTTGGATATGGCGCCAGTTGGATAGCCCCGCGAGACTCGGTAATAGGTACCGTGAGTTGCGGTTATGCCGACGGTTATCCTCGGCATGCCCCGGCGGGCACAGAGGCAGTGGTCAATGGCCAGCGCGTACCACTGATCGGCCGGGTTTCGATGGATATGTTGACGGTCGATCTGACTGATTTAGCCGCACCTGCTATTGGCGACTCGGTGGAGTTGTGGGGTAAGCAGTTGCCCGTCGATGAAGTGGCTCGGGCTGCGGGCACCATTGGTTATGAGCTGTTGACCAAAGTCACAGCGAGGGTGCAGCGGCGCTACCTGAATGACTAAACGCGTCTGCGTTAGAGCGTGGACAGTCCGTTTCGCACCCGGCTACTTTGGGCTTACCGTCGTAGGGTTGCTTGAGAGGGCTCTGAGCAGTATTGAGCTTAATGCGCTCCGCCGGCTTTCAATCCTGCCGGAAGCCTGCGGGTAAAAAACATCGCAAGCACGCTGATTATCAGGGCAACCCCCATGATGTGGAATGCTTCGTTGTAAGCCAGGATCGAGGCCTGCTCACGGGTTTGCTCGACGACTATTGCCAGAGCCCGGTCGGCGTTACCCAGCCTGTCAGTCAGCCATTGCAAGCGGCTGAGTGCTTGCGGGTTAAGGCTACTGAGTGACTCACGTAAATACTCATAATTGCGGCTGGTATCGTTTTGCAGCATGGTCACTAACAGTGCAATGAAAATGGCGCCAGTGAGATTTCGGATGATGTTGAACAAAGCTGATGCTGCGCCAGCATCTTTGGGCTCGATATAACTGGTTGCAATCAGGGATGAGGTGATCAGGATTAATGGCTGGCCAACGGCGCGAATTAGCTGAATATGCAGCAATTGCTCACCGCCCATATCTGGGTTTAGCGAGCCACTAAGAAAACTTGCGTAGCCAAACAACATAAAACCAATGGCGCAGAGTATGCGCGGGTCAATAAAGCGCATGAGCAGGGGGACGCAAGGAATAATCGCCAGTTGCGGAAGGCCCATCCACATAATTAGTCGGCCGATCTGCAGTGGACTGTTGTCCTGAATTTGCGACATATACAGCGGTAATGCATAGATTGAACCGTACAGTCCGATGCCCAAGCCTACGGTGGCAATACAGCTCAGGAAAAAGTTACGATTTTTCAATATACGCAAATTGAGTAACGGGGTGTCGCGGGACAGCTGAATAGTAATAAATGCGCCGAGGCTGATAAACGCGACAATCGCCAGGATTACGATCATGCGTGAGCTGAACCAGTCGCTGCGATAACCTTCTTCCAGAAATATCTGCAGCGCTGCTAAACCAACCGCCATGGTGCATATGCCTGCGTAGTCTGCTTGACCCAGAAGTTTCCAATTGATGGGTTGTTTTTTCAGGCCGTACATCAAACCCATAATCATCAGCAGTCCAGGCGGGATGTTGATATAGAACAAGTACTGCCAGCCTAGAGTCTCAGTCAGCCAACCACCAATGGTGGGGCCTATTGCGGGGGCAAATGTTGCAGTTACGGCAAACAGAGCCATACCGGCTGGGCGCCGGTGTGCAGGCAAGTGGGTCAGTACCATGCTGAACGCAAGTGGAATAAAGGCCCCGCCACAAAGACCCTGGAATGCACGAAAGATAATCATGCTGTTGAGCGACCAAGCGAGAGAGCACAGCAGGGAAGAGCAAATAAAACCAAGCGTCAGCCATATTGTTAAACGGCGTTTGCCCAATAGGTCACTGAGCCATACGGTGAGGGGAATGATGATGATTTCTGCAACCAGGTATGCCGTTGATATCCATGAGCCTTCGGTGATGGTTGCACCTAAAGCGGATTGAATTTCTTTCAGTGAGGCGTTGGTAATCAGGATGTCGATAACCGCCATAAACGCGCCCAACATAGTGCTGAGCACGGCTATCCAGTCGCGTAAGCTAGGCTCTTGCAAGGATGTTGAGGTGCTATTGGCGTCGGTCAACAGTCACCTCTACCGAGAGGCCGGGACGTATTTGCTCCAGCTCAGTAAAATCTTCTGGAAGCAGGATTTTTACTGGAACCCGCTGGATCACTTTAGTGAAGTTACCTGTGGCATTGTCCGGCGGTAGTAGGCTGAATTGAGATCCTGTAGACGGTTGCAGGCTATCGATGACGCCTTCAATAACCAAGTCAGGTAGGGCATCGAAGCGTAGCTGAGCTTTGTAGCCTTTACGTATTGAGTCAATTTGCGTTTCTTTAAAGTTTGCCTGTATCCACTTGGTTTGCGGCACCAGCGATAGCAATGCTTCACCAGGGCGCACATATTCCCCCAGGTTAAGTGAGCGATTACCAACTCTGCCTGCAACAGGGGCGGTGATCGTTGTGCGGGATAGGTTGAGCTCGGCCAGGTGCAGTTCGTTTTTGCGGCCCGTGACTTGTGTTTTTAGTTGTTGGCGGCGGTTGTCGAGCTGCGCCAAGGCTATTTGTTGGCCTTTAAGTGCCGATTTTGCTTGATCAAGCTTGGCTGTCGCCACGGCTACATTTGCCGATAAGGTGGAGAAGGCTTGCTCAGATGCAAACCCATTGGTGCGCATTTTACGGATACGCTCAAGGTCTTGCTGATGGCGCTTTAACTCTGCGTGACTGGCACGAATTGCAGCTTTTTGCGCTTCAATGCTGGCGAGTTGCTGATCACGCTGATTGCTTAAGTCGTCGAGCTGTACAACAAGGTTAGCTATCTGTGTTTCGCTGCGCACAACATTGAATTTAAAATCTGCATCTTCAATGTGTGCAAGGGTCTCCCCTGCCTCAACCCACTGGTTGTCATTGACAAGGACTTGATCGATACGTCCGGCGAGCTGGCTAGAAATAATTACAGTATCGGCTCGTACATAGGCATTGTCTGTGCTTTCGATAAAACGCAAATGAAGCAACCAGTAGCTCGAATAGGCTAATGCTGCCAACGCTAACAAACTGGCAAATATGGCAAGTCGCGTCTGCGTCTTGCGGTTCATTTGATAGGCGTCAGGCGACACCGCTGTAGACATTGATGAATCAGCAGGTGGCTCACTCAGGCTGACGCTCACAGACGAGCTATCTCAACGTGACGTACGGTGGAACTCTGCGATTCACTTGGGTCTTGTTGGTAACTGATTAGAAAGTGGCGGCTATAAAGTTTTTGGCGTTTATAGGCCTCAAGCGCGGCTTCCAGAGGGTGATTGTCAAAGAACCCACAGACAAGACTTTGTTTGGGTTGTAGGTAGTGCTCAATCACATAATCGAGCAGTGCTTTAAATACCTCCGGATTATCTTGGTCAATCGTCAGACTATGTAGCGTCAAGTAGTCGAAACAATTGCCGGGCGGCGGCAGGTGTATGCCGCCGAATAGCATGCTGTACAGGTTATAAGCTAGGCGTGACACAGCCAGCCAGGGCGTGTAACGGGTTACGCATGTTTGCTTGAAAGGCTTCTGGTCCCACATGCCCACAGTACCAACGGCTTTACCGTTGATGAAGGCAATCAGGTAGCTAGTGATCTTTAAACCTTGGTAATAGCCATTGCCAGCTAGCAGGTCATTGACGTTATAAAGTGGGAATCCCTGACGGTGGCTAGCCTCATCCCACAATTGTTGTAGCAGGGTTGCATCGCTTGTGGTTGCTGCGCGGATTGTCAGGTTGTTGGTGGGTACAGTTTTTCGTTTCTGGGCAGGTATTAAGCTGGTGATGACGCGTCCGCCTGGATAGAAGTTCGGCAGCCAGGATCGACCCCGATCAATGATGCCTAGTGGAAGAAGGTTCTCTTCCAAAATCACGGCCTCCATCCATTCTTCTTGAGTGTTGGTGTGGTCGGCAACGGCCAGAAACAGCGCTTTTAAGGCTTTTCCTCCACGAGCTTCAGGGGCAACGCGTAAGTCATGTAAGTATCTGACTGCTTCAACTTTTCCGTCGATGTACTGCCGACGCAGACCAATATCGATCATGGCAATAAGTACGCCAGGGGTATTCAGGTCCTCAGCAACAAGTACATGTTCATGCTCGCAACTCACGAGCGCGCCGGCAAAAAAATTTGGCTCTCGCTCAAATGTCAGAGTGATACTGCCCATTTGCGGAGTGCGTTTGAGCAGCGCCAGAAGGGCGGTATTGTCTTGGGCCGTGGCAAGGCGGGTTTGAATTTCTATTTCTTTATTCACTGGGTAGCCTGTAGTGCGTGGCGGAGCTCTATTGGTAATGGGCTGGACCAGTGCCGTAGTGCTTCGAGTTTTATGTTCCCTTCAAGCATTCCGCGCGCGCGAGATTGTTCTAAGTAGATTTGGCGCATGTTAGGCAAACTGATGCAGCGGGCTTGTGCAAGCTGACCAAGGTCCCGCGCTAGGCGGTAATGGAAGTTATCCAGAAGTGCATGTTCAAGCTGGGCCGCAAGGGTCGTGATGGGCACTGAGGTCGTGTCTGCCTGCCCCTCAATTAATAAGACATAACCGGGCTTCCCTGCGGTGCTATCGCTAAGGGCAAGTAGAGTGATGGGAAGTAAGTCGCAGTAGGTCAGGCTGTCGAGTATTGATTGTGCGAGTGTAGCGCTGATCTTTTCGCCGACCAGATCAGTGCCATCATTGCGGCCGAGAAAGGTAAAGCAAGGCAAGGTTCGCCAGTGGTGGCTAACCTCCAAAACGTCATTCATGCGATAGCGCGCAAACCCGCTGCCGGTGGTCAGCAAGGGCATGACCTGCTGACCTTTGCGTAATTGCCACGGGGCCAGAATTTGCCCGTTATCGAGGTCTTCAAATTCATATACATGGCTGCGATAAGCCAATGGGTAATGGCCTTGAACTGGAATGCTAACAACGCCCTCAGTCGCCCATAAACCCTTTCCCTGAAACTGAGCATGCGCGAGCAGTTTCTTAAGGCGCTGAGCCCAAGGCTCCGCCGCCGCGGTATCCCAGGCGCTAAGGAGTGCAAGGTGTGGCCAAAGCACCGCAAAAAATGCAGGGTCTGCGACACCATCCCAGGCTTTTAAGCGCTGTGCTGTTTTGCGCGATTGAGGGCACTTCAGGCTACCCATGGCCCCTATTCGATCACCCCAGCTACCACGTTCAAGAACCTCTGCAAGCTCTTCACGGCAGGTGCTTAGTTGCTCGAGAAGGCCTAAGCCAAAAGTAGGGCTCCAGATCGAGATCACACTGAGCTGCTCATCAGCGGCTAAATATGCGAGCGTCGCGAACAGTGAATCATCGGCTGTTTTAGCCAGGGCAATAGAGGCGGGCGCTGTTTGGGTGAGGCCTGCAATCAGGCGTTTACTGAGTGACATGAGTTGCATGTCGTCATTCAGTTCGCTGCTGCTAGCATCGCGTAATGAGGTTGGGATCCAGGATAGCGACCAGTAATGACTGCCTTGCGCAATGTTCGGAAATTGTCTGTACAGGTCACCGATCCAAGGTGTTATCGCCTGATCAAGTTCGCCTAAAAAAGCCTGTGTATAGGGAATCCACTTTATTGCCGAGGTTGAGCCGCTAGTAGGTTGATAGCGGCTAATTGGGCTGTCAATGAGGAAGGGGATTTGTAGGGTGCGCTGTCGCTCAATCGCATCTCGGTAGCTGTCGTACGTCGTGCAAGGCTGCTTGCTGCCGAATTGCTCCCAATCATCGCCCACATTGAGAGGCGAATGCTTGCCTGATGATGAGCGGGTATAGCTATGCAGCCACTTTTGTAACATGCCCCGTTGGATTGCCTCTAGATTCGGCGCTTCGCGCTCGAAGCGTTGCAACCCGCGTTGTATAAAGGTTTTAAGGAGCCCATGGCCTAAGCGGCTCGCTAGGAGTCGTGTCATATTTGGGGGCCAGCAGTACCGCCCTTGAGCACACTCGGGCGTGTTTGATCTTCGGTTGTGGCGCGGCCCTTGAGTTTTAACCTGAGCACTTTTAGTGAAAGGTGATAGCAATACTTCAGCAGCGCAGAGAACGAAATTTCTCCCGTGCAGGGCAGTTCGGTGCCTTTTCGCCAGTTGGGATTGCAGTCCTCAAAATAGGCAATATCAGGTTCTTGGGCGCGAATCTCGGGGGTGATTTTGGCAATATTGTCATCTAGGCACGGTGCGCCGTCGCCGAAGTCCAGCAGCATGCGTTCAGGATCGAATGCATCGGGGTACTGTTGTTTGCTGAAGGCGCTGACGACATCACGTAACTTGTTGTCCTGCTTATTCCGGTTTGGATAGAAGTCGTAAAAGTTGCGTGTCAGTAGCAGATAGGTTTTGTAGCCCTTGGAAATTAAATACCAGTACAGGGGGGTGAATGGGTGGCGTAGGCGAGCGAGGAGAATTTGCTTGTAGAACGCTACATGCAGACAGCGACTGCCCCAGTACTCGGGTTCAACGATTGTATCGCCGCTAAAAATGCCGCGAATTCTCTTGCCGTGCAGATCACAGTCAAAAATGGTTAGGGTTGAGAAGCCGATTATTCGGTTTGTTTGGCGTGTGCGGGCAACAATCGCACCGGTTTTATGCTGAAGGTCATTGATAAAGATCGCGTGTGAGGTGTTCTGGTAAAACTTAGAATAGATTGCATACATCGCCTGCGTATCGGTTGTTTTTAAATCCTGCAATGCGATAAAGCTGCTGTAGATGCGTTCACTTGGAGTTTTCACAACTCAGCCCTCTGTGACCAATTGAATCATCCGCACTCGCTGTGTTGTGAGTGCAGGATTGGCCAAGCGCTTCTTATTGATTGAGCAGTCCAACACTATTGATCCGAACACTTCGCTCGCACGCATGGTCGCTTGGGGTAGACGGTTGCTAGTGTCGATTTTTGGGTATGGGCGAGGTAGTGATCTAAAGTTCTGTTACACCGTTTGTCGGGTAACACATGCTGTGCAGAGGACGCGAAGAAACGGCAGCTCAATTCAGCTTCGTTACTGATGGTTGCGTGCTTTGGGCAAGGCCACGTGTTGTTTTGCGGGTGGCTATACAAAAGTTCTGCAGTTGCCCTCGTCTGGCAGCAGTGCAGACTAATGGGGGTTGGCTAAGCTTTCTTGCGTACAGCGCAGGAACCTACCGGTCCAGGCGATGTTCTGGAGGTAAAGCCTGAGCTTAGTCGTCGGGTTTGGTTAAAAATTGTGCTATTATCCGCGCCCGTGAAAATCCATGAACCCTTCGGTTATCGTCATGCAAGCAGTCAAGCCATTATTCGATTATCCAAAATACTGGGCCGAGTGTTTCGGCCCAGCACCTTTCCTGCCGATGAGCAGGGAGGAGATGGATCAGCTTGGCTGGGATTCGTGCGACATCATCATCGTCACCGGTGATGCCTATGTTGACCACCCATCGTTTGGTATGGCGATTATTGGCCGTTTGCTTGAAGCGCAGGGTTTCCGTGTCGGGATCATCGCGCAGCCTAACTGGCAGTCGAAAGATGACTTCATGAAGCTCGGCGAGCCGAATCTGTTCTTCGGCGTTGCGGCTGGCAACATGGACTCGATGATCAACCGCTACACCGCGGATAAAAAGATTCGTTCGGACGACGCCTATACGCCTGGTGGTCAGGCGGGTAGTCGTCCGGACCGCGCCAGCCTGGTTTATAGCCAGCGCTGCAAGGAAGCCTACAAGCATGTGCCGATTGTACTTGGCGGTATTGAGGCGTCCTTGCGCCGTATCGCCCATTACGATTACTGGCAGGACAAGGTTCGTCACTCGATCCTGATTGATGCCTGCGCCGATATCCTGCTGTACGGCAACGCCGAGCGTGCAGTGGTCGAGATCGCCCAACGCCTGTCTTACGGTCAGAAGATCGAAGACATCAATGACATTCGCGGCACCGCGTTTATTCGCCGTGACACGCCTGAAGGTTGGATGGAGATCGACTCCACACGCATCGACCGTCCGGGCAAGATCGACAAAATCATTAATCCGTACGTGAACACTCAAGATACTGCGGCCTGCGCCATCGAGCAGGAAAAAGGCCCGGTTGAAGATCCGAACGAGGCCAAGGTTGTGCAGCTGTTGCCGCACCCACGTCTTGAGCGTGACAAAACGGTCATTCGTTTGCCTTCATTTGAGAAAGTTCGCGGTGATGGCGTGCTCTATGCCCACGCCAACCGCGTGCTGCACTTGGAGACCAATCCGGGTAACGCGCGTGCGCTGGTGCAGCGTCATGGCGAAGTCGATGTCTGGTTTAATCCACCGCCGATTCCAATGACCACCGAAGAGATGGATTACGTGTTCGGCATGCCCTACGCACGTGTTCCGCACCCAGCGTACGGTAAAGAGAAAATTCCAGCTTACGAGATGATTCGCTTTTCGGTGAACATCATGCGTGGCTGCTTTGGCGGCTGTACCTTCTGTTCGATCACCGAGCACGAAGGCCGGATTATCCAGAACCGTTCCGAAGAGTCGATTATTCGCGAGATTGAAGAGATCCGTGACAAGGTGCCAGGCTTCACCGGGGTTATTTCTGATCTCGGTGGCCCAACCGCCAATATGTACCGTATTGCCTGCAAAAGCCCTGAGATTGAAGCCGCGTGCCGTAAGCCATCGTGCGTGTTTCCAGGTATTTGTGAGAACCTCAATACCGATCACTCATCGTTGATTCAGCTGTATCGTTCGGCACGTGCATTGCCGGGGGTGAAGAAAATTCTGATCGCATCCGGCCTGCGTTATGACCTTGCGGTTGAGTCGCCGGAGTACGTCAAAGAGCTGGTTACCCATCACGTCGGAGGCTACCTCAAGATCGCGCCGGAGCACACCGAGGAAGGTCCGCTCAATCAGATGATGAAGCCGGGCATCGGCAGCTATGACAAGTTCAAGCGCATGTTCGAAAAGTACTCGAAAGAGGCGGGTAAGGAGCAATACCTGATTCCTTACTTCATCGCTGCGCACCCAGGCACCACTGATGAAGACATGATGAACCTGGCGCTCTGGCTCAAAGGCAATGGCTTCCGTGCGGACCAGGTTCAGGCCTTCTATCCGTCGCCAATGGCGACAGCGACGGCCATGTATCACTCGGGTAAAAACCCGCTGCGCAAGGTGACATACAAGAGTGATGGTGTAACCATTGTTAAGAGCGAGGCCCAGCGCCGCTTGCACAAGGCTTTCTTGCGTTACCACGACCCACGTGGCTGGCCAATGTTGCGCGAAGCGCTTGAGCGTATGGGCCGTAGCGACTTGATCGGCAATGGCAAGAATCAGCTGATTCCAGCGTTTCAGCCAGCGGTTGATGGCTATCAAAGCGCACGTCGCAAGAATTCGACGCCAGCCGGTAGCAAGAAAGTCGGCAAGCCAATGCTGACCCAGCACACCGGCCTGCCGCCGCGTGCCAGCGACGGTAGCAAACCCTGGGATAAGCGTGAGCAGGCTAAAGCAGCTGCCTTCGCCAAGAACCAGGAAGCGGCCAGAGAACGCGCCAATGCCAAGAAGGGCAAAGGCAAGAAGCCAACCAAGGCGCCTGCGGTACCGCGTTAATTGCCCTACATCCCTGACGGGGTCGCCATTGATGACCTCGTCAGTTGTCACGCCGCAAGCTAGGCGCCGCCTGCCAGACTTTTGGGTTTTGCAGCGAGTACCAACCTTGAGCGTCGAAGCCTATCAGCGGATCAACTGCTAAAGAGGTTGCCATGATCAGGTTGGCTATCGCCAGTGATGAGTCGAGCATTCGTGACTGTGCTGAACAAGCTTATGCGCGCTATGTGCCTGTGATCGGGCGCAAGCCCGCACCAATGCTTGCCAATTATGCCGCGCAGATTGCCGCGGGTATCGTCTACGTCGCAACAGATGCAAACGGCAGTTTGCTTGGGTTTATTGTGTTTTATGTCAACGCCGGGCAGCTACTTCTGGAGAATGTGGCTGTCTTGCCCAGCGCTGCTGGTCAGGGCGTGGGCAAGTCGCTGATTGCTTTTTGTGAGCAGGCTGGCCGTAAGCTCGCAATTGATACCGTGCAGCTGTATACCAATGAGCTGATGAGCGACAACTTGGCAATCTATCCCAAGCTCGGTTATGCACAAGTTGGACGCAGAACCGAGGAAGGCTTTAAGCGTGTCTACTTCGAAAAGCGGCTCTACTGACCCAGGTAGGCAACAGGCTCGAGCCTGAGATTATTCAGTAAGGCGTCATGCTCAATATCGAATTCAACGCTCTTGAACTGCGTGCTTGCGCCTGTCATCCAGCCTTGGCCTGCCGCCTTCAAATCCTCTAGCCGTAACGCTTCTGTGCCTCAATTGCCAGACCATTGCCGATGCTGCCGAAGTTATTGCCTTCGACATGGCGGGCGTTGGGCAGCATGGCCGCGACGCTTTGGCGTAGCGCCGGAATGCTGCTGGAGCCGCCAGTGAAGAACACCGTATCGACATCGGCAACACCGACACCTGCGCTGCTCAGCAGTTGGCTGACGCTGGCGCGAATGCGCTCCAGCAGTGGTTCGATTGAGGTGTCGAACAGCTCGCGGCTTAGTTCTGCAACCAGACCCGGTTCAACGCGCTTGAGATCGATCGGCCGCACATCTTGTTCGGTCAGTTCGATCTTGCTGTCTTCCACTTGCATGGCCAGCCAGTGTCCGGCGCGTTGCTCAATCAGCTTGAACAGGCGATCGATACCCGTCGGATCGACGATGTCGTAACGCATGCTCTTGAGCGACAGCTGGGATTTTTGCGCGTACACCGCATTAATGGTGTGCCAAGTCGCCAGGTTGAGGTGAAAGCTGGTTGGCATCAATGCATCGCTTTTCATGCGACTGCCGTAACCGAACAGCGGCATAACGCCTTGCAGACTCAGTTGTTTGTCGAAGTCGGTGCCGCCGATGTGTACGCCGCCGGTTGCGAGAATATCGTCATGACGTTCGGCAACGGCACGGCGCTCGGGCGACAGGCGTACCAGCGAGAAGTCGGAAGTACCGCCGCCGATGTCGACGATCAAGACCAGCTCTTCCTTGGCAATGGTGCTTTCGTAGTCGAATGCGGCGGCAATCGGTTCATACTGGAAGGAAACGTCTTTGAATCCAAGCTTGTGGGCAACGGCGACCAAGGTGTTTTGTGCTTCCTGGTCGGCAACCGGGTCATCGTCGACGAAAAACACCGGACGACCGAGCACCACTTCTTCAAAGGGGCGCTCAGCAACGGCTTCGGCGCGGCTTTTCAGTTCACCAATGAAGAAGCCAAGCAAGTCTTTGAATGGCAAGGCACTGCCGAGCACCGTGGTTTCACTCTTCAGGAGTTTTGAGCCAAGCAGGCTTTTCAGGGAGCGCATCAAGCGCCCTTCATAACCTTCAAGGTATTCGTGCAAGGCCAGTCGGCCGTAAACCGGGCGACGCTCTTCAAAGTTAAAGAAAATAACCGAGGGCAGGGTGATCTTGCCATCTTCGAGCTCAATCAAGGCGTCAACGCCTGGGCGCTGCCAGCCGACGGTTGAGTTGGAGGTGCCGAAGTCGATGCCGCAGGCGCGGGCTGGAGTAGAAAAAGACATGCTGCGCGCTGTTCCTGAAAAACGGCCGCGCATTCTATGCGAGGTGGCGCGCGAATGCTCCCCATGTGTTGTGCTTTGCGACAAATTAACGCTGTCGAGGGGTTAACTTAAACTTAGGGTTATAGCCGCGAGAATCCCGTAGCGTGCAGTTTTTGCGATGCTTACCAGCAATAGAAAGCGCCACAATGGCTCGCGCATGATGCCCGCGACCAGTGTCAATGGGTCACCGATGATGGGTGTCCAACTGAGCAGCAGGCTCCAGCGGCCGTATCCCGCGTAAAAGTCCTGAGCCCGCTGTAATTGGCTTGGATTAACAGGAAACCAGCGGTGCTGGCGGAAGCGCTCGATGTAGCGACCGAGCCACCAGTTGATCACCGAGCCGAGGATATTACCGACACTGGCTGCGATTAGCAGAAATAGAACCGGGTAATCCTCACTCAGCAACAGGCCAACGAGCAGCGCCTCGGATTGCAGCGGCAGCAAGGTCGCCGCACCAAAGGCTGACAGAAATAAACTTAGGTAGATCGACAGGGTTAGCACACAGGCGGGGGATCGCAGGTTTGAAGGCTAGCGTTTATCTGCGCAGAAACTGTGCAGATAAACGCAACAGAACAACCCTGATAGGGATTGTTCATTGCTGGGCTCAGGACTGTTTGTCTTTTTCAGTCTGGTGCATGATTTCTTCCAGCTTGAGGCCTGTCAGGCCATGAATCGTGCGCCACAGGTAATAAAAGATGGCCATCATCATGATCATCGACGGGATTGCGATCATTGGGTAGCTGAGCAGCGTCAGGCGGCCCAACTCGTCGTTGAAAGCCTCACTGCCTGCAGGGCTGACAACAATCCAGCGCGCCAGAATGTAATTCATTACCGATGAGAAAAAGAACGTACCGCTCAGCAGGTACGTGGCCTTGAGCAAGCGGGCTTCGAACAATTGAGTGTTGCCGCCTTCCTCAAGTCGCTCTTGAATCTTGTCGACATTGAGCACGGTTTTGTTAAACAGCATTGTGCGAATTAGCGGGTAGCGTGTGCGCGTCGACACCAACACGGCGATACCTATCACGCCCGGCACGGCTGCCTCTTTGACTGCGAGCCACTGGTTATTCAGGTGCAGTAAACCAATGCCGCCGGTGAGGATGACGCTGACCAGACCAAGCAAGGCAATGAAGTTGAACTTGCGGTATTTGATCAGCTCGAATGCGCCCCAGCCGATTGGGAAGGCCAGAGCCAGCAATAACGCGCCATCTGGGCCAAGCCTTGCCTCGCCACTGAGCTTCATCAGTACCAGTGACGGTATGACGATGCTGACGAGTAAATCGATTAGCGGACGGGGTTTGTGTTTAGGTGTTGAGCTTTCAATAGTGTCGATCATATCTGTCATAGCGCTGAGTTGAACCGCGATCATCGCCTGCTTGGGGCTTCCCGGCTAGTCCGATTGTCGGTTGAAGTGTGTGATTTTGGTTCGGTGGGTCGGCTGGCGCAATAATCGATAGTTGGTTTTTCGGGTGAATATTGTGCTCAATTGCGCCATGTTGTGGCCTGTAAACTGCTTTTAATTGATGCCGGCACGGGCTGTGAAACCCGATCAAACTGCGGATTTTTCCAAGCTGGCCGATAGATTTCAAATGAATGTAATGCGCAGGCTCGTGTCGACGTCTATCTACTTGGCAATGCTTTAAGTATCTGCTGTGAACGGCTACCGTCAGAATTTGTGTGTAAGGGGTTGGGCTTGATGCGTTCTTTGCAGCGAAAGATTGTCGCAGTGATGCTAATAAGCCTGTGCGCTGCGGGCGCCAATGCGCATACGGGTAACAATGCGACGATCCACTTGTTTACTGAGGAAGCCGCTCCGTTGGCGTTTACCGAGGGTAATCAGTTGCGCGGTATGTCGGTAGAGATTACCCGCGAGTTGATCCAGCGTACCGCCAGCCGCGATGCGGTGATAAAGATCAGGCCCTGGGCACGCGGTTACTATAAAGCGCTGCATGAGCCCAACACTGCAATTTTCTCGACGGTGCGCACCCCTGAGCGTGAAGAGCTGTTCCAATGGGTCGGTCCGATTTTAGTCGGCACCACCAGCTTTTATTCGTTGAAATCGCGTAATTTGAAAATCAATACCCTGCAAGACGCCAAGGCCAGCGGCCCTTTGGCTGTCCCCAAAAAATGGTACACCTTTGATGCGCTGACTGAGTTGGGCTTTGACAATCTGTACGGTGTGGCCACCGCTAAAAACATGGTGACCATGTTGAAACATGGTCGGGTTAAACTGATCGCCACTCAGGATGTCACGCTCAAAGACGAACTTGCCACGGGTGGCCTCAAGGTTGCAGAGGTACAGAGCCATGCACCATTTATGCATTCGGCTTACTACATTGCTTTTTCGTTAAGTACAGCCCCTGAAATTGTCGCAAGCTGGCAAAGGGCGTTTGATGACATGCGGCGTGACGGAACCTACGCGATCATTTTAGAGCGTTGGTTGCCTGATGCTGATCCTGAGCAATCTGTGCCGCTCCCTTAATTGGGCAATACCTGTTTAGCTCGTTTGGCAAGCCAGAGTTGCCCTTGCATCAGCGTGTGGCGAAAGGTAGGTAATCGAGCGTCGTTTCAATATTAGTTTTTGGAAAATACAGTCTATGCCAATCATGCAACGTGCTTCCCATCATGAACTGCGCAGTGCTTTTCGCGCTTTGCTCGCCGCAGATAGCTGCTTTCATACCGCTTCGGTTTTTGATCCGATGTCTGCTCGGATCGCTGCAGACCTGGGTTTTGAGGTGGGTATCCTCGGTGGTTCGGTTGCCTCATTACAGGTAATTGCTGCGCCAGACTTTGCCTTGATTACCCTCAGCGAATTTGTCGAGCAGGCCACCCGTATTGGCCGTGTCAGCCGCTTGCCGGTTATCGCTGACGCCGACCACGGCTATGGCAACGCGCTTAATGTCATGCGCACGGTGGTTGAGCTTGAGCGGGCAGGTATCGCCGCGCTGACCATTGAAGACACCCTGTTGCCTGCGCAGTTCGGGCGTAAATCGACTGACTTGATCAGCGTTGCAGAGGGCGTGGGGAAAATTCGGGCGGCGTTGGAGGCGCGAGTTGATCCAGAGTTATCGATCATTGCCCGGACCCACGCAGGTGTACTCAATGTCGACGAAGTGATCAGCCGCACAGTGGCCTACCAACAAGCAGGGGCCGACGGTATCTGCATCGTCGGTATCGAAGATTTCGAGCACCTTGAGAAAATTGCCGAACACTTGAGTGTGCCGTTAATGCTGGTGACTTACGGTAATCCGAAGCTGCGCGATGATGCCCGTTTGGCCAAGCTTGGCGTGCGTATCGTGGTGAACGGCCACGGTGCTTATTTTGCTGCGATCAAGGCAACCTATGATTGCCTGCGCGAGCAGCGTGGTGCTGTTGCCTCGGAGCTGAGTGCTTCGGAACTGGCGCTCAAGTACACCCTGCCTGAGGAATATATTGTCTGGGCAGAAGAGTTTATGGACGTTAAGGAGTAACGCGAGCGATGACCTGCGCTTGTCAATCGCTCTGGTTTGGCGCATACCTTAGTGACTCAAACTTCTTTCTCAGGAGGTTTCCATGGCGGGCGGTTGGGCAAGTGATGGTGCGGTGCAAGAGCAGATCGACAGCAGTATCGAGGATGCCGTCGCGCGGGCGCGCAGCCAGTTACCGCAAGGCGAGAGCCTGCATCACTGTGAAGAATGCGATGCGCCGATCCCGCAGGCGCGGCGTGAGGCAATCAAAGGAGTGCGCCTGTGCGTGAGCTGTCAGGCGGCTGAAGACAAAGCCAACGCAGGCGCTGCGGGTTACAACCGTCGCGCCAGTAAAGACAGCCAGCTACGCTAGTCTCCTGGCTCAAGGTTCTGGCACAAGGCCCGCGATTGCGGGCCTTGTTGTTTGTGTCGCGTGCGACCAACCGCTGCGGGCTGAGCAGTAGTTTTCAGCGGTTTTCTAGAACAGAAAGTAACGCTGGGCCATCGGCAAGACTTCCGCTGGCTCGCACCAGAGCAACTGGCCATCGGCTTTCACTTGGTAGTTCTGTGCATCGACCTCGATATTCGGCAGGTAATCGTTGTGGATAAGATCGGTTTTCTTAACCTCGCGACAGCCTTTGACCACCGCAATCTGTTTCTTTAAGCCCAACTGCTCGGGAACCCCGGCTGTCAGCGCGGCCTGGCTGATAAAGGTCAGGCAGGTGGCATGGCGAGAACCGCCGTAGCTGGCAAACATGGGGCGGTAGTGAACCGGTTGCGGCGTTGGGATCGAGGCGTTGGCATCGCCCATCAGGCTGGCGGCAATTGCCCCGCCCTTTAGGATCAAGGTCGGTTTAACGCCAAAGAACGCCGGGCGCCAAAGCACCAGATCCGCCCATTTGCCGACTTCGATCGAACCAACTTCATGGCTGATGCCGTGGGTGATCGCCGGGTTAATGGTGTATTTGGCGATATAGCGCTTGATGCGGAAGTTGTCGTTGCCTTCGCCGTCACCGGGCAAGGCGCCGCGTTGTTGCTTCATCTTGTCGGCGGTCTGCCAGGTCCGGGTGATGACCTCACCGACGCGGCCCATGGCCTGGCTGTCCGAGCTGATCATCGAGAAGGCGCCGAGGTCATGCAGGATATCTTCGGCGGCGATGGTTTCTCGGCGAATACGGCTTTCCGCGAATGCCACGTCTTCGGCAATGCTTGGGTCCAGGTGATGGCAAACCATAAGCATATCGAGGTGTTCATCGATGGTGTTTTTAGTGAAAGGCCGGGTCGGATTGGTCGAACTTGGCAGCACGTTGGGGAAGCCGCAGGCCTTGATGATGTCTGGTGCATGCCCGCCACCGGCACCTTCGGTGTGGTAGGTGTGAATGGTGCGGCCCTTGAAGGCGCCCAAGGTGGTTTCGACGAAGCCCGACTCATTCAGCGTGTCGGTATGGATGGCCACCTGCACGTCGTACTGGTCGGCAACCGTCAGGCAATTGTCGATAGCCGCTGGCGTGGTGCCCCAGTCTTCATGCAGCTTGAGGCCAATGGCTCCAGCTTTGACTTGTTCGATAAGCGGCTCCGGCAGGCTGGCGTTGCCTTTGCCCGTGAACCCAATATTCATTGGAAAAGCATCGGCGGCCTGGAGCATGCGCGCCATGTGCCACGGGCCAGAAGTGCAGGTGGTGGCGTTGGTGCCGGTCGCCGGGCCGGTGCCGCCACCAATCATGGTGGTCACACCGCTCATCAACGCCTCTTCGATCTGCTGCGGGCAGATGAAGTGAATGTGGGAGTCGATGCCGCCAGCGGTGAGAATCATGCCTTCGCCCGCAATGACTTCAGTGCCAGCGCCGACGGCGATGGTCACATCCGGCTGGATATCGGCGTTACCGCCTTTGCCGATGGCCGCAATACGCCCGTCCTTGATACCAACGTCGGCTTTGACCACGCCCCAGTGGTCGATGATTAATGCGTTGGTGATCAGGGTGTCCACTACATCCTTGGCGCAGAGCTGGCCTTGGCCCATGCCGTCACGAATCACCTTGCCGCCGCCGAACTTCACTTCTTCACCGTAGTGGGTGAAGTCTTTCTCGACCTCGACCCAGAGTTCGGTATCGGCCAAACGCACCTTGTCGCCAACGGTTGGGCCATACATGTCTGCGTAGGCTTGTCTGCTGATTTTCATAGAATATGTCCTGTTTCAGGCTGGCGTATCAAAGGTCACCCATAATTCGTCCGGCAAAACCGAACACCCGGCGTTCGCCTGCCAAGTCAACCAACTCGACCTGACGCGACTGGCCCGGCTCGAAGCGCACGGCGGTGCCTGCCGGAATATTCAGGCGCATGCCTCGGGCAGCGGCCCGGTCAAAGGTCAGTGCATCGTTGGTTTCGAAGAAGTGATAGTGCGAACCCACCTGAATCGGGCGGTCGCCGCTATTGGCTACGTCAAGGCTGATGGTGCGTCGACCCGAGTTGAGTTCGATGTCGCCGGGCAGGACCTGGTATTCACCTGGAATCATGTGGGTTGTCCAATGGTTTTGAAATAGATGGCAGTCGCGCTATAGCGTCCGTCCGGGCTTTGGCAATAATTGGGCAGCTCACCGACCCGCTGGAAACCTTGGGTGCGGTAAAACAGTTCAGCACCAGAGCCTGCTTCGGTATCCAGATAGAGCAGGCCGCGGTTTTGTTTTATTGCCTCTTGTTCAAGCGCTTGCATCAATTGTTGGCCCAGGCCGTGACGCCGAGCCTGATGCAAAACAAGTAGCTTTTGCACCTCGGCGCGGTTGCGACCATTGGCTTTGAGGCACAGCGCGAGTTGTACGCAAGGCAGCACCTGTTCGCTGTCGACAACCACCCACAGCAACAGGTCGCCAGCATTCACATCTGCCTGGACGCTGTTGATGTAATCACGAGCCTCGTCATCCGTTATGTCAGCCATGAACCCAACTGATGCGCCGTGTCGAACCGCGTCAAAGAGCAGGTCGATCAAGCCCTGTCGATAGTGGGCAAAGCTTTCCGGGTGGACGCGACGCAATTGGGCTCTGCTCATTCGGCGTTACTCCTTATTGTCGTCCGGTTCGTCCGCGCCCAGATTGAGTTGCATAAACGTCAGGTCGAGCCAGCGGTCAAACTTGCGTCCCACTTGCGGCATTTGCCCGGTAACGCTAAACCCCAGCTGTCTGTGCAGGCGAATCGAGGCGCGGTTTTCGCTCTCAATTGCTGCGACCATCACATGCAGATTGGCGCTGCGTGCGCGCTCAATCAGCGCTTTCATCAGCGCCGGACCTATACCCAGACCGCGTTGGTCGGCGCAGACGTAAACCGAGTGCTCAACGGTATGCTTAAAACCTTCGATGCTGCGCCAAGGGCCGTAGGTGGCGTAGCCGACTAAACGCCCGGTGCTATTGCGTGCAGCAAGTATCGGAAACCCCAAGGCCTGCCGTTCGCGTAGCCAGATACGGCGGCTTTCCAGATCAGAGGTTGTCTCATTCCAGATTGCGGTGCTGTTGAGTACGGCATCGTTATAAATCGCCAGCAGCTCAGGTAGATCATCTTCGGTTGCGTTGTCGATATTCACGCGAAGCTCCTTGGTACAATGCGGCTATCAGGCGATTGGCTGGTGCACGGTGACCAGCTTGGTACCGTCTGGAAAAGTCGCCTCGACCTGAATTTCCGGGATCATTTCCGGTATGCCTTCCATGACCTGATCGCGGCTGAGCAGGGTCGTGCCGAAGTGCATCAACTCAGCTACTGTCTTGCCATCGCGAGCACCTTCGAGCAGCGCTGCGGAAATCAAAGCAATGGCTTCCGGGTAGTTGAGCTTGACCCCACGTGCCAAGCGGCGCTCGGCGACCAGCCCGGCAGTGAAAATCAGCAGTTTGTCTTTTTCCCGTGGACTTAAATCCATCTGTGTTTCTCCAAGCTACACGCGATAAGGCGTCGATAATTAGGTGTTCCAGATTCTCGGTGGTACGGCTTCACGACCAAGCACCGCAGGGCGCAGCAGTTGCCACAGCTGGATCAACCACGCGCGGGCATGCAGGGCTTCGCGGGCCAGGCAGCGAGCGACCAGCATGCCCGGCAGCTGGCTGAGGTCGCCGCGCAGTTGCAGTTTGTTGTTCGCGGCCAGCTCGCGGCACTGTTCAAGTAATTCAGGGGCGATGTCGGCGCTGAGCAGCAAGGTTGCGAACACAGGGTAGCCATCAAGACCAATCGGCGAGTCAAGCAAGCCGTCGCCTCCGATCACCCGTTGACGCTCATGCCAGAGCAGTTCGCCGTCACGGCGAATATTCAGCTCGGCCTGAAAGTGACCAAGGTCAAAGCGTTCACCGCTGGCTGGACGACCAAGGGCAACGATGTCCCAATACAATAATTGGCCATCGCCGATCAGCTCAATATTACTGACCAGCTCGGCTTGGGCGGCGCTGTAAACGATGGTTTCCTGTGGCAGCCATTCCAGTGTCGCACCGGCTTTAACCCGTATATTCAATTGCTGATAAGCCGGGCCAGCGGCGCGATACCATTTGGCTGCGCCGGGGCTGGTTAACTGTGCCCAAGCGTTCTCGCCGAGGTTGACGTCGATATCCAGGCGATCACCTCCGGCAATCCCTCCCGGCGGGTGAACAATAATGTGCTGGCAAACTTGCGGGCCTTCTGCGTACAGGTGTTTTTGCACCCGCAGCGGGCCTTTATGGCGGCGCATGACCGGCCGGGTGGTGTCGGCATCACGGGCATAGCCAAGCTCCAGCTCGGCATGCCAGCTGGGCGTGAAGATACCTTGGGTCAAGGGTGCATTCATAAAGGGCTGACTATTCAGACTTCAGTTAAGCGTATGCGCTAGTTTGGGTGCTGTACGCGGCTTTTAAAAGCCATGCGGCTCGATACTTTAAATCGCGACCAAGCCCCTTACTCCGTCGGCCTCCATGGTTTCACCGCGACCTTGCTGGACAATTTCTCCGCGCGACATCACCAAGTACTGGTCAGCCAGTTCGGCGGCAAAGTCGTAGAACTGCTCGACCAACAGAATCGCCATGTCACCACGCTCAGCCAGTTTTTTGATCACCACGCCAATTTCTTTGATGACCGAGGGCTGGATACCTTCAGTTGGCTCATCAAGTATTAGTAAGCGCGGCTGGCTGGCCAGCGCTCGGCCAATTGCTAGCTGTTGCTGTTGCCCGCCTGACAGGTCGCCACCACGGCGTAATTTCATCTCTTTGAGCACCGGAAACAGCTCATAAATAAACCCCGGCACTTCCTTTGCCTGGCTGCCGGGAAAGCGCGAAAGGCCCATCAGCAGGTTTTCTTCTACGGTGAGGCGGCCGAATATTTCTCGCCCTTGCGGCACGTAGGCAATGCCGGCATGCACGCGCTGGTGTGGCTTGAAGCCGGTAATGGCCTGGTCTTCCCACTTGATGTCGCCCTGCTTGGCGGGGATCAGGCCCATCAGGCATTTGAGCAGCGTGGTTTTACCAACGCCGTTACGACCCAACAGGCAGGTGACTTCGCCAACCTTCACGTCGAATGACAAGCCACGCAGGATGTGGCTGCCGCCGTAATACTGGTGCAATTGTTGAACTTGCAACATAGGGATGTTCCTTGCTTGTGCATATTTCCGGATGCTGAGGACTGCCATCCGGATCATCAATCACAACTAGTTATGGGCTTAACGGCCCAGATAAACTTCGATCACCCGTTCATCTGCCTGCACATCATTGAGCGAGCCTTCGGCAAGTACGCTGCCTTGATGCAGGACGGTGACGTGATCGGCGATCGAGCCAACAAAGCCCATGTCGTGCTCAACCACCATTAGCGAATGCTTGCGTGCCAGGGACTTGAACAGCTCGGCGGTGAACTCGGTTTCGGCGTCGGTCATACCGGCGACAGGCTCATCAAGCAGCAACAGTTGCGGGTCTTGCATCAGCAGCATGCCGATTTCGAGGAACTGCTTCTGGCCGTGGGAGAGCAAGCCCGCCTGACGTTCGTGCGAGCCTTCCAGGCGGATGGTTTCGAGCACTTCATCGATCCGCTCACGCTGCTCGCCACTGAGTTTGGCGCGTAAACTGGCCCAGACTGACTTGTTGGTTTTCTGCGCCAGCTCAAGGTTTTCAAACACGCTCAGCGCCTCGAACACTGTTGGCTTCTGGAACTTGCGACCAATGCCGGACTGGGCGATTTCGACTTCGCTCATCCGCGTCAAATCAAGGGTTTCGCCGAAGTAGGCGCTGCCGTTATCTGGTCGTGTTTTACCGGTGATCACATCCATCATCGTGGTTTTACCGGCGCCATTGGGGCCGATTATGCAACGTAGCTCACCCACACCGATGTACAGGTTGAGGTTGGTCAGGGCTTTAAAACCATCGAAGCTAACGTTGATATCTTCCAGGGTCAGGATGGTGCCGTGGCGCACGTTGAGGCCTTTTTCAGCCAGACGCCCAGCGCCGATTGCATCACGGGCACTGCTTAACGGATCGTAAATGGGTTCAAGCATGGCTTCTGGGACCGGAGTGGCTCTCATTGCTTTTCCCCTCTTTTCAGCAGGCCGATGATGCCGTGCGGCAAGTACAGGGTGATCAGGATAAACAGCGCACCGAGCGCAAATAACCAATACTCGGGGAATGCGACTGTGAACCAGCTCTTCATGCCGTTGACCACGCCAGCACCGAGCAACGGACCGATCAAGGTGCCGCGGCCGCCTAGCGCAACCCATACAGCCGCCTCGATGGAGTTGGTTGGTGACATTTCGCTGGGATTGATGATGCCAACTTGCGGCACATACAGTGCTCCGGCCAAACCGCACAGCACCGCCGACAGCACCCAGATAAACAACTTGTAGCCGCGTGGGTCATAGCCGCAGAACATCAAGCGGTTTTCTGCGTCACGCAGCGCTGTCAGCACCCGGCCAAATTTACTTCTGGCCAGTTTCCAGCCGAGCAGCAGGCTGGCGACCAGCAAGATCACTGTGGCTAAAAATAACGCCGCACGGGTCGCGGGCGCGGTGATATCAAAGCCGAGAATGCGTTTGAAGTCGGTGAAGCCGTTGTTGCCGCCAAAGCCGGTTTCGTTGCGAAAGAACAGCAACATGCCAGCGAACGTCAGCGCTTGGGTCATGATCGAGAAATACACGCCCTTGATCCGCGAACGGAAGGCGAAGAATCCGAAAACCAAGGCCAGCAAACCGGGCGCCAAAACCACCAGGCACATCGCCCAGATGAAATTGTCGGTGCCCATCCAGTACCAAGGCAACTCTTTCCAGGCTAGAAAACTCATGAAGGCTGGCAAACCATCACCGGCGGATTGGCGCATCAGGTACATGCCCATCGCGTAGCCACCCAGCGCAAAGAACAAGCCGTGGCCCAGGGATAACAGCCCGGCGTAACCCCAGACCAGATCCAGAGCCAGGGCGACAATGGCGTAGCAAAGAATCTTGCCGACCAGAGTCAAGGTGTAGGCGTTAACGTGAAATGCGCTGTCGGCGGGCGTCAGGTGCAACAGCGGCAGGGCGATCAACAGCGCCAGCACTAAAACGCCAATCGCAATGGATAACTGCGGGCCAAGCTTGGCGCTGGTGCGTGCCAGCAGGGTTTGATTCAGGGGCATAGTCATTAATCGATTACCCGTCCTTTGAGTGCGAACAAACCTTGCGGGCGCTTCTGGATAAACAGAATGATCAAGGCGAGGATGAGGATCTTGCCGAGTACGGCGCCGATCTGCGGCTCAAGAATCTTGTTGGCGATACCCAGGCCAAACGCCGCCATGACACTGCCAGCCAACTGGCCAACACCGCCCAGCACGACCACTAAAAATGAGTCGATGATGTAACTCTGGCCTAGGTCGGGGCCGACGTTGCCAATCTGGCTCAGGGCCACGCCGCCAAGGCCTGCAATGCCTGAGCCTAGACCGAAGGCGAGCATGTCCACGCGTCCGGTCGGTACGCCGCAGCAGGCCGCCATGTTGCGGTTCTGGGTCACGGCGCGAACGTTGAGACCCAGCCGGGTCTTGTTCAGCAGCAGCCAGGTCAAGACCACCACGAACAAGGCAAACGCGATGATCACGATCCGGTTGTAGGGCAGTACCAGGTTTGGCAGCACCTGAATGCCGCCGGACAGCCAGTAAGGATTGGCCACCTCGACGTTTTGCGCGCCGAACAGCACGCGCACCAATTGAATCAGAATCAGGCTGATACCCCAAGTTGCCAGCAGGGTTTCCAGCGGGCGGCCATACAGGTGGCGGATGACTGTACGCTCCAAGGCCATGCCGATGACGGCGGTGACAAAGAAGGCGACGGGCAGTGCAACCAGCGGATACAGGGCAATCGCTTCAGGGGCGAAGCGTTGGAACATCACCTGCACCATGTAGGTCGAGTAGGCGCCGAGCATCAGCATCTCGCCGTGCGCCATGTTGATCACGCCGAGCAGGCCAAAGGTGATTGCAAGGCCCAGCGCTGCGAGCAGCAGGATCGAACCCAGACTCATGCCGCTGAAGGCTTGGCCGAGCAACTCGCCAATCATCAAGCGACGCTTTACTTGAGCCAGACTGGTTTCAGCTGCAGTGCGCACAGCCGCATCGGTTTCGTTGCTGTCGGCGAGTAGACCTTCCAGGCGCACACGCGCCAGCGGCTGGCCGGTTTCACCCAACAAGCGTACCGCCGCAAGTCGTACCTGCGGGTCGCTATCAATCAACTGCAAGCTGGCGAGGGCCAGTGACAGCGCCTCGCTGACTTCTGCATTGTCTTCTTGAGCCAAGCGCTCATTGAGCATCTGCAGTTGCGCGGCTTTGGCACTTTTTTGCAGGTCTTGAGCGGCTTGCAGACGTACCGCCGGGTCTGTGGCAAATAACTGGTGGCTGGCCATGCTGGTGGCGATAAGCCCGCGCAAACGGTTGTTCAAACGTAATTTGCGCAGCTTGCCGACTGGTTTTACTTCACCGCCTTCAGCCGCTTGGTAGCCGGAGTCGGTTTTATAAAAGGGGGTTTTGTTGCTATCGGCTTCAACACGCCCGCTTTGCAGCGCCTCAAGTAAAGGCAGGCGTGCCGCATCAGGTGCTGCAGCCCAGGCTTGCAGCAGCTTGGCCTGTTTTGAGGAGTTGGCGGCGCTGAAATCAGCCGCGTCTCCAGCGTGACTGCTCGACCATGACAGGCAGAGCAACAGCGCGAATAACAGCCGGTAAAGGGCAGAGGTCATCATGCAGTTTCCTGTTAAAGCACCACCTCTCTTGGTGGAGGTTTTGGTGTGACCAGCGTTTGTCTAGCGAACACTCAAACGCTGGGCCGAGCCGTGAGCTCTTTAGTTGGATTTGACGGCGTAGTCCGGCTTTTTGTCGTTACCCTCGATATAAGGGCTCCAAGGTTGGGCGCGGACAGGGCCATCGGTCTGCCAGACCACGTCAAACTGACCGTTATCCTGAATCTCGCCAATCATGACCGGCTTGTGCAGGTGGTGATTGGTCTTATCCATGGTCAGGGTGTAGCCAGAAGGCGCAGCGAAGGTTTGACCGGCCATGGCATCACGGACTTTGTCGACATCAGTGGTGCCCGCTTTTTCAACTGCTTGCGCCCACATATTGATACCGACGTAGGTGGCTTCCATTGGGTCGTTGGTCACCGCTTTATCAGCGCCTGGCAGGTTCTTGGCTTTGGCGTAGGCCTTCCACTTCTGCACAAATTTTTCGTTGACTGGGTTTTCAACCGACTCGAAATAGTTCCAGGCCGCCAGTTGGCCGACCAGAGGCTTGGTGTCGATGCCACGTAGTTCTTCTTCACCTACCGAGAAGGCCACAACCGGGACGTCTGTGGCTTCAATACCCTGGTTTGCCAACTCTTTGTAGAACGGTACGTTGGAGTCGCCGTTTACCGTCGAGATAACTGCTGTTTTACCGCCCGCCGAGAACTTCTTGATATTGGCTACGATGGTTTGGTAATCGCTGTGGCCGAACGGGGTGTACACCTCTTCGATGTCTTTGTCGGCAACACCTTTGCTGTGCAGGAAGGCGCGCAGGATTTTGTTGGTGGTGCGTGGGTAGACGTAGTCGGTGCCCAGCAGGAAGAAGCGTTTGGCGCTGCCGCCGTCTTCGCTCATCAGGTATTCAACCGCAGGAATTGCCTGCTGGTTTGGTGCTGCGCCGGTGTAGAACACGTTGGGCGAGAGTTCTTCACCTTCGTACTGCACCGGGTAGAACAGCAAACCGTTAAGTTCTTCGTAGACTGGCAGTACTGATTTGCGCGAGACCGAAGTCCAGCAGCCAAAGGTGACTGCGACTTTATCTTGAGTCAGCAGTTGACGACCTTTTTCCGCGAAAAGTGGCCAGTTTGAAGCCGGGTCAACCACCACAGGCTCAAGCTGTTTGCCCAGTACACCACCTTTGGCGTTGATTTCGTCGATGGTCATCATTGCCATATCTTTCAGGGAGGTTTCTGAAATGGCCATGGTGCCGGAGAGCGAGTGAAGAATGCCGACCTTAATGGTATCGGCTGCGTGTGCACTGAACGGGAATAGACCGCTGAGAATTAAGGCACTTGCGGCGAGTGTCGTTTTTAGAAAAGGACGGCGTTTCATTCTTATGGCTCCATGCGCAGCTGTTGGAAGAGACTGGTTGAGTCTTCTTCCAATGGCAGCATCCGTGCCAATCAATGCAAGTGATTGTTTTTTATGGTTTTTGATCGATTTTTTGGCTGTTAAGAGAAACACTGCTGCGCTGCAATGGTGCGCGTATTGGCGTGATGCACGCTCGACAGACGGTCGCGCACCGGATCAGGGCATTAAGTAGTTTTTTACCCCGGTGAAGATGATTTGTGCGGCTAACGCGCAGACAAAAAGCCCCATAAGACGGCTAACTATTTGTAAACCTTGATCGCCAAGCAAGCGTTCGAACTGATTGGATAAATAGAGCACGATACCAACGGTAAAACTGGCCAGGGCGATGCTCATGATTGCGATGACTTTGTCTCCCCAGTGCGGTTGGCTTGCGCCCATCAGCAGCAACGCACCGATGGTTCCGGGGCCAACAGTCAGTGGGATCGTCAGCGGTACTATTGTCACATCTTGCTGCACGTTATCCGTCTGTACGGCAGATTTTCCCTGCGCCATGCCCAGTGCTGAAATAAACAGCACACTGCCCGCGCCAATACGAAATGCGTCGATAGTGATACCAAACAAGGTAAAAATATATTTGCCGAACAGGTACAGCAAAATGCTCGCGATCAGAACCCCGGCCGCGACTTTCCAGGCCAGCCTTTTACGCTCTTTAACGGTGTAACCACGGCTTAGGCCAATGAAGCACGACAGCACAAAGAATGGGCTGTAGAGCACGAGTAGTTTCAGGTACAGGCTGAATAAATCGGACGCCATTAGTGGGCTCTTAACTGCAGATGTGGTTGACTGATGGACGTCAAAGAATAGACCAAGCTGTTTGGGCTTCTCTCTGATGGGGCCTATGATCAGCGATTGAGAAGCCGATCTCCAGCCCTGAACAGCCGATGACTTGAAGGTTGTAAGTCAGGGGGCTTTGGCATCACGTACCGCGCGTTGACCTATCCAATAATTGACCAAGTCACGCAGTTGCGAAAGCTCGACAGGTTTGGCCATGTGACCATCCATCCCGGCCTGACGCGCACGCTCTTTGTGCTCGCTGAGGATGTGCGCGGTGAGGGCAACTACCGGTGTGCGTGGACGCTGCCCGGCAACTTCCCAGGCGCGTAGCAGTTCGGTGGCGGAGAATCCATCGAGTACTGGCATCTCGCAATCCATCAGGACCAGATCATAGTGTTTTGATTTGATCGCCTGTAGAGCTTCCTCGCCATTGCTGGCGGTGTCTGGCTGCAAGTTGAGCTTGCCGAGCATGCCGCGAATGACTTTGGTGGAAATAGTGTTGTCTTCAGCAACCAGAATCTGGAAGTCAGCAGGTGGCGTATAGGTTGTGAGGTTGTTTGCCGTTGACTGCGAGGGTTTGCCATCGCGGCGATGGGTTAACTCATCCGCCAAAGTCGCTTTCAGCGTATAACCGGCAACTGGCTTGGCCAGGATGCGCTTGATCCCGGCGTTACGGGCGATAATCTTGCTTGGCATGTTGCTGATGCCGGTGAGCATAATCAGCAAGATATCGCGGTTCAGGCTCGGGTCTTCTTTGATTTTTGCCGCCAGTTGCATACCGTTCATTCCGGGCATTTCCTGGTCGAGCAGCACCACATCAAAGTATTCGCCCATGTGCACTTTGCTACGCAATAGGGCCAGGGCTTCTTTGCCTGAAGGCACTGCACTGACATTCAACCCCCACGCACTGCATTGCTGAAGCAATACTTTCCGGCAAGTCTCGTTGTCATCAACGATCAGCAGACGGGCGTCTTGCAGCGGGCTGTCGAGGTCGGCTGTAGGTTGCTCAAGTAGTTTGCTGTCCAGCGGCAAGCTCAGCCACAAGGTGGATCCCTGATTACTGCCGTTTTGGATGCCAAACTCACCGTCCATCAAGCGAATTAGCTGCCGAGCGATAATCAGGCCTAAGCGCCCACCAAGTTTAGTCGCTGCGAGGAAGTCTTTGCTGTGCAGCTCGGCATGCAGCAATGCATTGCGCTCGCTAGGTGGCATGGGCTTGCCGCTGTCTTGCACCGCGAGGCGTAAGCGAGGTTTACCTGCACTGCTTTCCAGCGCTGCGATTAAAAGAATCTCACCTACGTCGGTTTGCTTGAAGGCATTGTCCAGCAGGCTTAAGAGCGCTTGGCGGATGCGTGTCGGATCACCGCTGATAATGCGCGGTACTTGTGGCTGGATGAAGCTGATCAGCTCGACTTTTTGTTGTTCGGCCTTGGCGCGGAAAATATCCAGGCAGTCTTCAATCAGCGCATTCAAATCAAACTGCACGTCATCCAGTTCAATCTGTCCCGACTCAAGTTTGGAAATGTCGAGAATTTCGTTGATCAAACTAAGTAGCTCATTGCCAGAGCTGTGGATCGTTTGCACATAGTCGCGCTGTTTGCTTGAAAGCGGGGTGCCGAGCAACAGTTCGGTCATGCCCAGCACTCCATTCATAGGCGTGCGAATTTCATGGCTGATCTTGGCTAAAAACTCGCCTTTAGCTTTGAGTTCTGCCGAGCTTGCTGCCAGCTCACGGCTGGAGCTGAACTTTTCATGAGTGATGCGTCGCTGCCTCTCACTTAAGGCAATGCACAGAATACTGCTGCTAATGATAACTGTGAGCAGGAAGCCGTAACTCAACCAGCCTGATGGCATCGGCCAGATGCCAATGTGGATCGGCAGGCTTGCAATGTACGCGACACAGAGAAAGGCGATGGAAACGATAAATAGCCGGGCAGGGGTGTAGCCGCTGCGCCACTGATGCAGGGCGACCAGTAAAATACTCAAGCCGCATATCGCTGAGAATATATAGAGCAACAGTGCAAATTGCAGGTTTGTTGTGGTGAGGATGACAGCGAACAAGCCTGCGATTACCACGATTTCTGAGAGTATCAGGCGTTTAAGCAGTAAGTAGGATGGGCTGTCGCGAAAGAAGCTCAAGGTTAATGCCAGCGCACAAAATAGTGCGATCAACATCGACAGATTGGCAGCATGGGCCTGATACGGCTGCAGGCTGGAAAGCCAGCCACTGGTGATACCAAGTAAGGTGCTGGTGGCGAACAGAAGAAGAGTATTGATTGCGCATAACCACAGATTTGCTGGCTCACGGCTCAGCCAATAGCGCACAAAATTGTAAATCGCGAGCATGAAAATACTGCCCAGTAACGCGCCGAGCAGCAGTGGTCGGCTTTCATTGGCGGCAATGTCTTGGGCGTTATTCAATGAAATTGCCGGGCGCAGCATTTGTGGGGATGCCAGGCGCAAATAAATATCGATGGGTTTGTCGGCAATGGGCAGCGGCAACAAGAAGTCGCGACTGTTTAACGGTCTGCTCGACAGCGGCAGCTTATTACCTGTGCGCACATGATCAAGCAGCTCGTCGCCATCCATTACGTAGAGATCTAGATAGGCCAGATAGGGCGAGAAAACTCTAATCAGTTGCTGTTGATTGCTTGGTTCTAAACGGTAGTGCAGCCATGCAGCGGTATCACCGCCGCTGGTTAGCAGGTCGTTGATATCGACTGGAGCGAATTGGGTGCTGTGTTGCGGGGAACGGATGTCACTGAGCTGCAACTCGCCACTGGAGTCATTGAGAATTGACCAGTTATGGCTCGCTGCCGCATACAAAGGCAGATGCAAAAAGACTGTCAGCAGTATGCTGAAAAACAGTTTGGTGGCAATCCCGGGCCGACGCACAGTGAATTCCCTTCGAAAGTTAGTCGAGAGATTATAGGTTAATGGGCTAGGAGGGAAACATGACAAAGACGGCCAATTGGACGCCTTTGTCATGAATTGTTGTGCTGGAGCAATCAGTCTTCGGCGTTTTCACGCGCGATTGCACGGTAGCCAATGTCTTTACGATAGAAACAGCCTTGCCAATCGACCTTGGCGGCCAGCGCATAAGCGTTGTGTTGTGCTTGTTGGACGGTTTCACCAAGCGCGGTCGCGCACAGCACGCGTCCACCAGAGGTGATCACTTCGCCGTCTTTCAGCGCGGTTCCGGCGTGGAAGACTTTGCCCTCGGTTGCAGCGGCGCTATCGAGGCCCTTGATCGCATCACCTTTGCTGTAGTCAGCAGGGTAACCGCCCGCGGCCATAACCACACCAAGGCTAGGGCGTGGGTCCCACTGTGCTTCGACAATATTCAGGGCTTTGGCTTGTGCGGCTTCGATCAGCAGCAACAGGCTTGATTGCAGACGCAGCATGATCGGCTGGGTTTCGGGGTCACCGAAGCGGCAGTTGAACTCGATAACCTTTGGTGCGCCAGATTTATCGATCATCAAGCCAGCGTAGAGGAAACCGGTATACACGTTGCCTTCAGCAGCCATGCCCTTAACGGTTGGCCAGATAACTTCGTCCATCACCCGCTTATGGACTTCAGCGGTGACAACGGGCGCTGGCGAATAAGCGCCCATGCCGCCGGTGTTCGGCCCGGTATCTTGATCGCCAACCCGCTTGTGGTCTTGGCTGGTAGCCATCGGCAGCACATTGGTGCCGTCGACCATGACGATGAAGCTGGCTTCTTCCCCGTCGAGGAACTCTTCGATCACAACCCGTGAACCGGCTTCACCGAATGCATTGCCCGCGAGCATGTCGCGCACCGCATCTTCGGCTTCGGCCAGGGTCATGGCGACGATTACACCTTTACCTGCCGCCAGGCCATCCGCTTTGATTACGATTGGCGCGCCAACCTTTTGCAGGTAGGCCAACGCAGGTTCGACTTCGGTGAAGTTTTGGTAATCGGCCGTCGGGATGTTGTGGCGAGCCAGGAAGTCCTTGGTAAAGGCTTTCGAACCCTCCAGTTGAGCGGCGCCAGCGGTGGGGCCGAAGCAATGCAGGCCGCGCTGATTGAACAAATCAACCACGCCAGCAACCAGCGGCGCTTCCGGGCCTACGATGGTGATTTCGACGTTTTTCTCGGCGAAGTCCGCCAGTTGCTCAAGCGCCAACACGTCGATGGCGACATTCTCACACTTGGCTTCAGTGGCCGTGCCAGCGTTGCCTGGCGCAACAAAGACTTTCTCAACGCGTGGGTCTTGCGCGATTTTCCAAGCCAGTGCGTGTTCACGACCGCCGCTGCCAATGATCAAAACATTCATGTCTGTCCCCTAATGGAGGCGGGCTGGTGAGCCCTTTTGGTGGATAAACAGAGCGTTACCCACACTACTAAACTGTACGTTCGGTGTTGCATGTGGTGGATGAAAACAGCGTCATCCACCCTACGGCTGTTTCATTATTTAACACCGCAGTCCAACACCACGATCCAACACAATCAAGGTCGCGATGAAGCGGGTAGATGCAAGGCGCCCTAAGTTTCGACAAGCGGAGTTGCCAAGTGGCAATGAGCATTGGCGGAACATAGGGCAACGCAGCAGATGCCTGTTTCAGTGCGACCGTCTTTTAGTTAGTGCCTGAAATGGCGCATGCCGGTAAATACCATTGCAATGCCAGCTTCATCTGCGGCAGCAATCACTTCGTTATCACGCATCGAGCCACCCGGTTGGATCACCGCAGTAATTCCAGCCTTGGCCGCGTTATCGATACCGTCACGGAATGGGAAGAAGGCGTCGCTGGCCATTACTGCGCCCGGTACTGGCAAGCCAGCGTGTTCGGCCTTGATACCGGCAATGCGTGCCGAGTTAACGCGGCTCATCTGACCGGCGCCAACACCCACGGTCTGACGATTCTTGGCGTAGACGATGGCGTTGGATTTCACGAATTTTGCCACTTTCCAAGCGAAGATCAGGTCATGGATTTCTTGCTCGCTTGGCGCCCGCGCGGTAACGATTTTCAGGTCGTCAGCGGTGATCATGCCGATATCGCGGCTCTGTACCAGCAAGCCGCCATTTACCCGCTTGAAGTCCCAACCCGCGCTACGCTCGGCTGGCCACTCGCCACACTCGAGCAAACGTACGTTGGCTTTGGCGGCGACCACTTCACGGGCGACAGCACTGATGCGTGGAGCAATGATCACTTCAACAAACTGGCGCTCAACAATGGCTTTGGCGGTTTCGCCATCCAGCTCGCGGTTGAATGCAATGATGCCGCCAAAGGCTGATTCAGTATCGGTTGCGTAGGCCAGATCGTAGGCTTTGCGAATACCGCCTTCGTCTTCCGGTACAACAGCAACACCGCATGGATTGGCGTGCTTGACGATGACGCAAGCAGGCTTGACGAAGCTCTTGACGCATTCGAGCGCAGCATCAGTGTCGGCAACGTTGTTGTAAGACAGCTCTTTGCCTTGCAGTTGCACGGCGCTGGCGATGCTGGCCTCGCCTTTTTTCGCTTCAACGTAGAACGCCGCGCTCTGATGCGGGTTCTCGCCGTAACGCATTTCCTGAGTCTTGATAAATTGGCTGTTGAACGTGCGCGGGAAGGCGCCGCGATCTTCAGTGCTGAGCTTTTCAGTGCTCTGGTCAATAGTGCCCAGATAATTGGCAATCATGCCGTCGTAGGCTGCAGTGTGCTCGAATGCCTTGAGGGCCAAATCGAAGCGCTGTGCATAACTCAGGCCGCCAGCTTTAAGGCTTTCGATGATGCTGGCGTAGTCGCCAGTGTTGACCACAATAGCTACGTCTTTATGGTTTTTGGCCGCGCTGCGGACCATGGTCGGGCCACCGATATCGATGTTCTCGATGGCGTCAGCCAGGTCGCAGTCAGGTTTTGCGACTGTGGCTTCAAACGGATACAGGTTGACCGCAACCAGGTCAATTGGCTTGATGCCTTGCTGCGTCATGACCTCGCCGTCAATCGCGCGGCGACCGAGAATACCACCGTGAATTTTCGGGTGCAGGGTCTTGACCCGGCCATCCATCATTTCCGGAAACCCGGTGTAATCAGCTACTTCAACTGCTGCGACGCCATTGTCCTTGAGCAGCTTGTAGGTGCCGCCAGTGGAAAGAATTTCCACATTGAGGGCGACGAGCTCGCGAGCGAATTCGAGGATGCCAGTCTTGTCAGATACGCTGATCAAGGCGCGGCGAACGGGAAGGCGGGTAGTCTGGTCGGTCATTTCAGAGTCCATCAGAGCAGAGAAATAAACAAAAAGGCGACTGGTTAGGTCGCCCTTTTTGAGAGGAAGAGATTAGAGCAGGTCGTACTGCTTGAGCTTCTTACGCAGGGTGCCGCGATTCAGGCCGAGTAGTTCCGAGGCTTTGGTTTGGTTGCCCTTGACGTAGTTCATCACCGTTTCCAGCAGTGGCGCCTCGACTTCGGTCAACACCAGGTTGTATACGTCTGAGACGTCTGCGCCTTCAAGGTGGGCGAAATAGTTATGCAGCGCTTTCTCAACATTACCGCGCAGGGTCTGCCCTTCTGCGCTTGGCGTGTTGAGGTGCTGTTTCAAGCTGGTGTTGTCACTCACAGGTGCAATTCCACTTCCTAAAGTCTCGGTCAACATCGTCATGCAGCCACCCCATCTCCATCATTTTGCCGTTCGCGAAAAAACTGGCGAACGTTGGCGCACTGTGCGTCCGTACATTCAAGGCGATTGAATTCAGCGCGAAATTCTCTGGCGCCCGGCAGAGTTGCTAGATACCAGCCCACATGTTTGCGAGCGATTCGAGCGCCCATCACTTCGCCGTAGAAGACGTGCAGTGCGCTGAGGTGTTCTAGCAAAATACTTTCTATTTCGACCAAGCTTGGCGCTGGCATGGTTTCGCCGGTGCGCAAGTAATGGTCAGTCTCACGGAATATCCAAGGTCGCCCTTGAGCGGCCCTGCCTATCAGTAATCCATCTGCTCCTGTTGCAGCGAGTACGGCTTTGGCTTTTTCCGGGCTGGTGATGTCGCCATTGGCCAGCACCGGGATTGAAACCGCCTGTTTTATCGCTGCAATAGTGTCGTATTCGGCGTTACCGGTATAAAGATCTGCACGGGTGCGACCATGTACCGCTAACGCAACTATCCCGGCTTGCTCGGCAATTTTTGCCACTTCAACGCCGTTTTTATTCTCTCTGTCCCAGCCTGTGCGAATCTTCAAGGTGACCGGCACATCAACCGCACCGACCACAGCATGCAAAATTTCACGGACCAGATTTTGGTCTTTCAACAGCGCAGAACCTGCCGCTTTATTACAGACCTTTTTTGCCGGGCAACCCATATTAATATCAATTATCTGGGCACCCAATTCGACGTTCCGCTTAGCTGCTTCTGCAAGCATCTGCGGGTCGCCACCGGCGATCTGTACCGAGCGCGGCTCGGGATCATCCTGATGGATCAAGCGTAGGCTTGATTTGCGCGTATTCCACAACCGAACATCGCTGGTGACCATTTCAGATACCACCATGCCCGCGCCCAAGCGTTGGCAGAGCTTGCGAAATGGTTGATCAGTGACTCCGGCCATTGGCGCCAGAATCAACTGGTTCGGCAGTATGTACGGGCCGATGCGTAACGTCGACATAGGGTTCCCTGCTCAAAAGACAAGCTGATGAGCCAAATAGGAGACGGCGAAAAAGGGGGAGAATCATACCTGCTCTGGATGACCGGATAAAGGCTGTTTTGAACAAAATCTGAACAGTTGCCAGCTTATCGCCATGAGTTATGAGGGCGACAACCTGTTCATTTATGGAAGCTATTAGGGTGAGTGGAAGCTCAGGCTGTAGTTAACGGCTTGGTTGCCGGGATCAAGGATGTCCAGTGAAATATGGATCGGTGTTTGCGGAGGCATTTCTGTGCGCCCAGCAAGTTCGCCTGCTAAGTATTCGCCGGGAGTGAAACGACGACTGGCAAGTAACTTGCCGTTGATGTCAGCAAAACGAATTTCCAGCAGTGGGAAAGGTTGCGAAAAAGCAGCACGGTTATAGATGATTGCATCGACCACCAATGCGCCGCTGAAGTCGGGGTGCGAGCGCACAACCAGATTGCTGCTTTTGATCAGGCTGATGTCGACTTTTGACGGCAGCTCGCAGCCAATCTTCGGACACATCTGCTCAAATAGAGGGCGGTACTGATCTTGACGCGCAAGTTGTTCGAAGTGATAGGCCACATATTGGCCAGCCAGTGCGCCGCCGGCCAGTAGTATCAAGATTGCCCAACCAATAATCCGGCCCCATGACGGCCCTGGCTTCTGCCAGTCAAACTCAACGGGCTCGTCTTCCAGTTCGAATAGCTTGTGCTGGCCCTTTTGGGTTTCATGCCGAGTAATCGGTTCTGGAATCAGTGGCGCGTGTTCGGGCTCTTCAGCATCATCTATGTCGCTTATGGAGGGCTGGCTGTGCTGCGGCTCATCGGCCGGGTTGGCCGGTAACGGTTCGGAGAGGGTATCTGTTGTTGGCTCATCAGCCGCCCCGAAATCAGCAGCGGTTAGCTTGAGCTCAGGTTCGCTGCCGGGCGCATCGCTGCTGTAAGGCTGTGCAGCCAGGGGCGGTTGCTGAAATGGCTGCGTCGCAGGCGGTGGGCTGCTGTGCGTGTCCCGTTGTTTCAAGCCCAATGGCTCAATGGCCATTTTATCAGCGGGTTTGATTTCATCTTCGCGCAGTAACTCTTCAGCCCAGCGCTCATCGTGCGCTTCAGGTGTATTGCGCGGTGGAGCGGCGAATACGGAGCTGAAGTGCGTGCTGCGTTCAAGTTTGAGAAATTCTTGTGAGAGTTGCTGCTCTTGTTCTTCAAGTTTGGCCAGCTCTTCATCGAGGTCCAGCTCATCGAGATCTAGATCGTCATGAATCCACAGCGTGTCTTCAGGTTTTTTCGGCTTGCTGGTCGCTGCCGGAGCGTGATTTTGTTGCGTCACTGGCGGTGTTGCGGGCGCAGGCGCAATCACATGGCCCTGTTGCTGCAACTGTTGGGCTGCATTAAATACGTTTAGGCAGGCGCCGCAACGCACAGCGCCGTGCGCCGCACCCAATTGCGCGGTATTTACGCGGAAACTGGTGCGGCATTGGGGGCACTGGGTGACAAAACTCTCGGTCATGCTGCAATCCGGAAAAACATTGGGGCTAGTCTAACGCAAGTCTTGAGGTGGCTGCAGCGTCAGGTTTTTAACGGCGTACGCCGCTGATGCGTACCCAGCCGTCGTTGCTTGCGGTTGGGTCGAGGTCAAAGTCTGCAGCGTATGCGGCGCGAACGTCTTCGGCCTGTTCGGCAAGTATTCCCGACAATGCCAGACGTCCGCCAGCTTTCACCAGCGTGGTGATTTGCGGCGCTAGTGCGACCAGCGGGCCAGCAAGGATGTTGGCAACTACCACGTCGGCAGGCTCCTGCGGCATATCGGCTGGTAGATACAGCGGGAAGCGTGCCGGATCGATACCGTTGCGCCCGGCGTTGTCACGCGAGGCCTCAAGTGCTTGTGGGTCAATATCAGTACCTACTGCGTGCGGTGCGCCAAGCAGTAACGCGGCGATCGCCAGGATGCCCGAGCCGCAGCCGAAATCGATAACGCTGCAATCGTTAAGTGGTTGGCCGTCGAGCCACTCAAGGCACAGCGCCGTGGTGGGGTGGGTGCCGGTGCCGAATGCCAGACCCGGGTCGAGAAGCAGGTTTACCGCGTCGGGTTCAGGGGCATCGGTCCAGCTTGGAACTATCCACAGACGCTGGCCAAAACGCATCGGCTTGAAGTTATCCATCCAGCTGCGTTCCCAGTCCTGGTCGGCAATTTCTTCAACCTGGTGCTCGGGTAATGCGCCGCCAGTGAGCAGCTGCAAGTGGGCGAGCAGGGCATCGGTGTCGGTGTCCGCTTCGAACAGCGCTAGCAAATGGGTGTGCGACCAAAGCGGGGTGGTGTTCAGCTCCGGTTCAAAGATTGGGTTGTCTTCAGCATCCATAAAGGTCACAGACACGGCGCCCACTTCGAGCAGAGCATCTTCGTAGGTCGGTGCTTGTTCCGGGGTGATGGCGAGACGTACTTGTAACCAGGGCATAACGGAACCTCGTTGGAAGCCAAATCAATTTGAGCGCTTTGTGGGGGCGCAAGCTTACTGTAGGGGCTGGCCCGCTTCCAGATATAGAGCTGCGTAAGCAACAAGGGCCGCCAAACGGCAGCCCTTGTTGTTGCAGGTTATGCAGGCACTGGTATCAGTGCTTATCCATACCCAGTTTCTTTTCAAGGTAGTGAATGTTCACGCCACCTTCATTGAAACCCTTGTCGCGAACCAGCATCCGGTGCAGTGGAATGTTGGTCTTGATGCCGTCAACTACCATCTCGTCGAGACCGTTGCGCATGCGCGCCATGGCTTCGTCACGGGTTGCTCCGTAAGTGATCAGCTTGCCGATCAATGAATCGTAGTGCGGTGGTACGGTGTAGCCACTGTACAGGTGCGAGTCAACGCGAACGCCAAAGCCGCCGGGTGCATGGAAGTGCTTAACCTTGCCCGGGCAGGGCATGAAGTTATCCGGGTCTTCTGCGTTGATCCGACACTCAAGTGCGTGTCCGCGAACGACAACGTCATCCTGGGTGAACGACAGCTTGTTGCCAGCGGCGATGCTGAGCATCTCTTTGACGATGTCGATGCCGGTAACCATTTCAGTCACCGGATGCTCCACCTGCACACGAGTGTTCATCTCGATGAAGTAGAAACTGTCGTTCTCGTACAGGAACTCGAACGTACCGGCGCCACGGTAGCCAATTTCGATACAGGCATCGACGCAGCGCTTGAGCACTTCGGCGCGAGCCTTTTCGTTGATGTATGGCGCTGGTGCTTCTTCAAGCACTTTTTGGTGGCGGCGCTGCAACGAGCAATCGCGATCACCGAGGTGAATTGCGTTGCCCTGGCCGTCTGAGAGTACCTGGACTTCCACGTGACGTGGGTTGCCGAGGAATTTCTCCAGATAAACCATTGGGTTGCCAAATACCGAACCGGCTTCACTGCGAGTCAAACGGGCTGACTTGATCAGGTCTTCTTCTTTGTAGACCACGCGCATACCGCGACCACCGCCGCCGCCTGCGGCTTTGATGATCACCGGGTAGCCGACTTCACGAGCAATTGCCAGTGCGGTTTCTTCATCTTCCGGCAGTGGGCCGTCGGAGCCAGGAACCACAGGAACGCCTGCTTTGATCATGGCTTCTTTAGCTGAAACCTTGTCGCCCATCAGGCGGATGGTTTCAGCTTTCGGGCCGATAAAGGCAAAGCCTGAGTTTTCCACCTGTTCAGCGAAGTCGGCGTTTTCCGCAAGGAAACCGTAGCCAGGGTGAATGGCCGTGGCGCCGGTGACTTCAGCTGCGCTGATGATTGCCGGGATGTTCAGATAGGACTGGGTACCGGCCGCTGGGCCAATGCAGACAGATTCGTCTGCCAGAGCCAAATGCATCAATTCACGGTCTGCTGTGGAATGCACAGCAACAGTTTTGATGCCCAATTCTTTACACGCACGCAAGACGCGCAATGCGATCTCGCCGCGGTTGGCTATTAGAACTTTTTCCAACATCGCTGGCTCTCCTCGGTTCAAACGATTGTGAACAGAGGCTGGTCGTACTCAACCGGCTGGCCGTTCTCGCCCAGAATGGATTCGATAACGCCGCTGGTTTCAGCTTCGATGTGGTTCATCATCTTCATCGCTTCAACGATGCAGAGGATGTCGCCTTTCTTAACGGTTTGCCCAACTTCAACGAAATTGCCTGAGGTTGGTGACGAGGCGCGGTAGAAGGTACCGACCATTGGCGAGCGAACCACAGTGCCGTTCAGTTTTGGCGCTGCAGGTGCCGCTGCTTCGGCGGCAGCAGCAGGTGCGGCTGGCGCTGCGGCAGGAGCCGGTGCAGGTGCGTACATGGGTTGTGGTGCATAAGCAGGTTGCTTGCTGTTGCGACTGATGCGAACTGACTCTTCACCTTCGTGAATCTCCAGTTCGTCGATGCCGGACTCTTCCAGCAGCTCGATCAGTTTTTTGACTTTACGAATATCCATAGCTTTTCAACTCCCAGTTGGGTCAGGGCCGTTCAAGTTCAAGTTGTTCGAGTGCAGCCTCCAGGGCCAGCCGATAACCGCTGGCGCCAAGGCCGCAGATCACACCTACAGCAACATCTGAAAAGTAGGAGTGATGGCGGAATGCTTCGCGTTTGTGCACGTTGGATAAATGCACTTCGATGAATGGGATGCTCACCGCCAGCAATGCGTCACGTAATGCGACGCTTGTGTGTGTAAAAGCGGCTGGATTGATCAGAATAAAGTCGACGCCTTCGCTTCTTGCAGCGTGAATGCGTTCGATCAACTCGTACTCGGCATTGCTCTGCAGGTACTGCAGATGGTGCCCTTGCTCCCGGGCGCGGCGCTCCAGATCAAGATTGATCTGCTCCAGGGTCGTTGCACCATATACACCCGGCTCGCGGGTGCCGAGTAAATTCAGATTTGGGCCGTGCAGGACCAGTAAGGTCGCCATGTTCCGTGTTCCTTGTTGTTCTTACACGCAGAACTATGCCGGAGTCGCCTCGTGACTGTCTAGTTCTATGCAGTAGCCAGCACGATGGCCGGTGTTTGCGGCAGTTTTGTGACTGAGATGCTTAAAAGCGTTCGCGGGCTTTATTCAGCCGGGCAGAGAAGGTTTCAGCATCGACTTCACCGACAACACGAAGGTCTTGCCATTCGTCGCCGCTTTTATCAAAAAACAGGATGGCAGGGGGGCCGAACAACGAATAGCGATCCAGAACCGAACGTTGTGCCGGGGTGCTATCGGTGATGTCGAAGCGCACCAGGGCGTAATCGTTCAACTGGGTGACGACTGTGGGGTCAGTCAGTACTTCACGCTCAATGACCTTACAGCTGATGCACCAGTCCGCGTACCAGTCGAGCAGCAGGGGTTTGCCACTTTTTTGGGCGGCGGCTAGCGCTGCATCAAGTTCGGCGCCGCTGGTCACGGTTTGCCAGTTGCCATGTTGGGCTTGGGCATTTGGCAGCATCTGGCCAGAGTTGAGTTGCATGCGACCGAGCGGACGTAATGGATCGTCATGACCCTGCAAGGCGCCAACCCAGGCAGTGAGTGCGTAGACCAGCAAGGCTAGGCCAGCAAGCTGAGCAAGTTTGCCTTTCGAGCTTTTTACATTGAACTCCAGCGCGCCGAGGAACAGCGCCGAACCGGCTGCCAGCAGGCCCCATAGCGCCAGCGTTACTGGGCCCGGCAACAAGCGGTCGAGCAGCCAGATGGAAACGGCCAGCAGCATCACGCCAAACAAGTTGCGCACGCCGTTCATCCAGGCGCCGCTGCGTGGTAACAATGCGCCGCCGCCAGCACCAATCAATACCAGCGGCGCACCCATGCCAAGGCCCAGGGCGAATAGTTGCAAGCCGCCGCCCAGTGCGTCGCCGGTGCTGCTGATGTAGAGCAAAAGACCGGTTAGTGGCGCTGTGACGCAGGGCGAGACGATCAAGCTGGACAGCACGCCCAAAGTTGCTGCGCCCGCAATTGAGCCACCTTGGGTTTGCGAGGCCTTGCGGTCCAGTCGCTCACGAATGAACGCCGGTAAGCGGATCTCAAACATGCCAAACATGGCAATCGCGAACAGACTAAAGAACAAGGCGAATGGGATAAGCACCCATGGCGATTGCAGCATGGCCTGCAGGTTGAGGCTGGCGCCAAACAGGCCCATCAATGCGCCGAGCGCGGCGTAACAGGCAGCCATTGGCAGAACGTAGGCGAGCGATAACACCAGACCGCGCCGATTACTTGGGCGACCGCGCAAGACCACGCCAGAGAGAATCGGTAGCATCGGCAGCACGCAAGGCGTAAAGGTCAATCCAAGGCCGGCGAGAAAGAACAGGGCCAGATCTGTCCATTTCCAGCTGGTCTTGTCAGCGCTGCCAGCCGCTGCGACGTTGCTGGCGCCACTGGCAGCTGCGCCACCATTGATTTGAATTTGTTCGGTTTCGGGCGGATAGCACAGGCCTTTGTCTGCGCAGCCCTGGTAGGTGACATTGAGCGTATAGGGCCGATCAGTCGGTGGGTTGATCGGCAGGTCAACGTCGACAATGTTGTGATAAACCTCGACATCACCGAAGTACTCGTCGGTCTTCTGTTCTCCAGCAGGTATTTGCGCCTCGCCGAGGCCGATGTCGGCTGGCTCGGTGCTGAATTTGAAGCGGTGCTTGTACAGGTAATAACCGTCGGTGGCGACGAAGCGCAGCTTTATGTTGTCAGCCGAGTTGCTGATCAGGTTGAGCTTGAAGGCTTCGCGAACCGGCAGGAAATCGGCGCTGTTATTCAGCGGAGCGCCCAGTGGCGCAAGGGTTGGTCGGCTATCGAGCAAGCTGGCGCTGGCGGGTAGGGCAACGATGAGCAGGAGCAGGCTGATTAAACGGCGCATGTGAATCTCGACAAACAAGTATCCGCCCATCATAGCGGAGCCGGGTAACTGATGGCATTGGCTGAGCTGTAAGCGGCTTTGTCAGGCCGATGAAATGCCGCAAAACGCCCATATGGCAACGCGCAGCAGGGGTGCGACAAATATACGCGGTGTCAGTTTTTACCTTGCGCTGGCCCCTGCGTCAGCATTTACAAGTGGAACGCTTGGACTGCCGTGCGCAGTTCCCCGCCGAGCTGGAGCAGTTGTTCGCCTTGGTCGCGGCCCTTGCCGATTCGTTGCAAATTGTCATCGCCGAGTCTGTGAATTCGCTCGCTGTGACTGCGAATCTCGCTGACGGTGCCGCTCTGCTGGGCTGTTGCGGCGGCAATTCGCTCGGCAATGCTGGCGATGGTGCGAATCGAGCTGACAATCTCATCCAGTGCGCCATCCGCCGCTGCGGCTTGATTTGCGCTGGTCTGCGCGTGTTCCAGCTGGCTGCGCATTGCTTCGACCGAATGCCGGGCCGCTTGTTGCAGGCGCGCAATCAGCTCCTGAATTTGCTCGGTTGCGCCACTGGTGCGTTGCGACAGTGAGCGAACCTCTTCGGCGACCACCGCAAAGCCGCGGCCCATTTCGCCAGCGCGGGCAGCCTCGATGGCCGCATTGAGCGCGAGCAGGTTGGTTTGCTCGGCAATACCGCGAATAACGGTCAGTACATTGCCGATGGTGGTGGTTTCTTCTGCCAGGCGCTCAATCGCCTGGGCGTTGTTCTGCACTTCACCGGCCAGTGTGTGCAGGCCGGTAAGGCTCTGGCTGATGACTTGCTGGCCTTGCTCCAGGGCTTTGTCGGCATTACGGCTGGCGTCTGCAGCGTTACTGGCGTCATCTGCAACCTGAACAATGGTTGATTCGAGATTGCCCAGTGCATCGCGAATCTGCGCGGTGTCTGTCGCTTGGCGTTCAGCGCCCTTATGCATCCCGCCGTTGAGGTCGGCCAAGGTGCGACTCGATCCGGCGACTTGTTCGGCGTGCTCGCGAATGGTGCCAACCAAGGTCACCAGGTAATTGCGCAGGTGGCTCAGTGAGTCTTCGATGTCGGCCAGTTCGCGGGTCTTGCTATTGAGTTTGATCGGCTGGGCAAAGTTGCCCTGGGCCCAGGCAGACAAGCCCGGCACCAACAGGGTAAGCACGCGGGTCAGGCGCCGTTGCAAGGTATCGATGGTCAGCGCGATGCATAGAATCAGGGCAATCATGACGCCCTGCAACAGGCGAACTTCACCCTGAATCCTGGCATGTTCTGCACGCACCAAGGGTTCCAGTTCATCCAGTGTTTGGCTGACCTGATCGATTTGTGCGCGGGTGGCCTGATTCAGTTGATGACGCTGCTCGATCAGGCTGACCGTTCTCTTGAGTTCGTTCGGGTAGCGGCTGATCAAGCTGGAAAATTCGCGTTTCAGGCCTATGCCGCGGTCTTCCGCCTGACTTTGCGTGTTTGCGGTATCGAGCCCGAGCATTGCTGCAAAACCGTCGCTGGCGGACTCGCTTGTGTCCTCGATCCCGAGTAACGGCAAGTTATTGAGCAGTTGTGCTTGCTGTTCGAGTGCTTGGCGTTCGCGCTCAACGTCGGCGGCTAAATCGTTGTTGGCGCTGCCCACTAATTTATTGCGGGCGTGGCTGAGTTTGACTAAATGTTGTGCGGCGCTGAACAGCGGGGCGTGGTATTGCCGGGCGGCGGTTGAATCGCTGTCTGCGGCGTATTGCGCGAGCTGCTCAAGGGCGCTCGCCATTTCACGCTCGGCCTGGACCATCAAACCCTGAGGGTCACCCGCCAATTTACCAGCGGCCAACAACTCACCCGCGCTGAAGCTGCGCAGGGCATTCAGGCTGTTGCGGAGGTTACCTGCAAGTTCTGCTGGTAGCTGATCGAGTTCAGGTTGCAACTCATCAATTGCCTTGAGTGCTTCACTGTGGCGCAGCGCATCGCCGCTTTGCAGATAAGCGTAAATATTGCGGCTGACGTTTTTTTGGAAGCGCTCAGACAAGTTCATGTAGCGCTCCATCAGCGCATAGGGTCGTTCAAGTGCTTGCTGCGACCACCAAAGCGTTACGCCCAGAGCGATGCAGGCTGTGACCAAAAGGGAGGTATTGAGGTTGGTGAAAAATTTCAGGCGCATAGGGCTCTACCGACAACGGAACGGTATGGGCATGCTCGGCATGCCGTAAGCCCATGAAGTTATTGCGTTTTAGTTACAGAAGTATGACGCTGGTCAAAGTTGCCAAATAGTGGGCAGTTATCTGGTCTGCGGTTTGCCGCTTATGCGTAGGGGGCGGCAATTGCCCTGACTCTGTGGTTCAGGGGTATAACGCACCTACCAATGCTAAGGTTGTGGTTCACGCTGCGCATTGCTGCGCGTTTCCCTTATAGTGGAAGTCTTTCGCGCAACACTTGCCTTAGGTTGCTGTCGAACACCCGAACGCCGTAAAAGAAGGACATTGCCATGCTGGATTGGAAGAAACGCACGACTGGCACGCGCGACAACGTCGACGATTCCGTCGCCAACGTCCGCAGTTATTTTCGTGGGGGCTGGGTAACCAAGATATTTGGCACTCTCCTTGGCATCTATTTGTTGGCCGCGCTGGTAGTTGGCTGGTATTGGAGCCAGGAGCCTGATCAGTTCCCTGTACAGCAGCACGCCGAATCAGCCGCGCAGAATTCACAGCGGCAGATGGTCAATGGTTACACCACCGTTGAAACTCTTATATACGTGGCCACGACCCTGCTTGAAAAGCCGGGTGGATACCTGTCCAACGATCTCGCACCTCCGGGCCTGTGGCTGGATAACATGCCGAGCTGGGAGCTGGGGGTGTTGGTCCAGGTACGTGACCTGTCGCGGGCCATGCGTAAAGACTTCTCGCGCTCACAGTCGCAGTCAACCGAAGATACTGACTTGGCCAAGGCTGAGCCACGTTTCAACTTTGATAACAAAAGCTGGGCGCTGCCTGCATCCGAGTCGGAGTACCGCGAAGGTATCAAGTCGCTGGATCGCTACCTCGCGCGTTTAGCCGGCGATGCCAAGCCAGCTGCGGAGTTTTACACCCGTGCCGATAACCTCAACAACTGGCTGGGCGATGCCGCAACACGTCTGGGTTCGCTGTCGCAGCGCCTGTCAGCCAGCGTCGGTCAGGTACGTTTGAATACTGACGTTAAACAAGACCTTGTCGCCGCCGGTACTGCGGTCAAGGTCGACGAGAACGCCTACGAAACGCCGTGGATGCAGATCGACAATGTGTTCTATGAAGCGCGTGGTCAAGCCTGGGCTCTTGCGCAGTTCCTGCGTGCAGTGGAAGTCGACTTTGCCGATGTACTGGCCAAAAAGAACGCCACGGTAAGCGTGCGTCAGATCATCCGTGAGCTGGAAGCAGCGCAAGAGCCAATTTGGAGCCCGATGATTCTCAACGGTAGCGGCTATGGTTTGCTGGCCAACCACTCGCTGGTCATGGCCAACTACATTTCCCGCGCCAACGCTGGGATTATCGACTTGCGCCAACTGTTGTCGCAGGGCTGATCGATGCCTATCTCGCAAGCCGAGATCGCACATCGAGCGGCCTCAGACGCGGAGCGAATCGCCTGGGTTGACGAGCAAGACTGTCAACTCGGCGCCTTGCCCCGCGCGCAGTTGCGAGAGCGCGGCCTGATTGGTCGCGCAACCTTTATCCTGTTATTCAACTCGGCAGGCATGCTTTGCGTGCATCGGCGTACGCTGAGCAAAGCTCTGTACCCCGGTTATTGGGATGTGGCCGCTGGCGGCATGGTCATGGCGGATGAAAGCTACGCTGAGTCAGCTGCTCGTGAGTTGCATGAAGAGCTGGGTATCGAGGGCGTCCTGTTGCGAGAGGGCCAGCGCTTCTTTTTTGATCAGGCTGACAACCGTTTGTGGTGTGCCGTGTTTTCAGCGGTGTCTGATGCGCCGCTGGTCCTGCAGCCCGAAGAAGTGCTCGAAGCGCGGTTCATCAGTGTGGAACAGGCTCTCGCCGAAGCCAGTGTCAAAGACTACTGCCCTGACTCACTGCAGGCCTTGCGCGCCTATCTTGAAACCCAGAAGCAAAATAGCGGTTGTTAAGCCATTTTTTGGCTTGAGACCCATTTTGTTCAGGATATGCGGGCAGGCTGTCCATGATGTCGAACGTCTGCCGGTAAACGTCGCTAAATCAGCGATTAATGGCGCGTTTTTATGCTTAGCATTCCGCTATTTTCTCGTTACACTGCGCGCCCTTTAAGCCACAGCCCAAGAGATCCCAAGGGTTGTGGTGCGCTGCCCCTGCCAGAGTGGGGCTTCGCGGTTGACGCTTGTCAGCCTATCGCTTTCAAACCTGTTGGGTTGATTATTGCCCAGCATGTTTCTGACCTGCCAAAGAGGATAGCCGGTGGTCAAGAAAGCCTCGTCATTCGCCGCATTAAGCGGTTTGGTGTATTCCACTGACACAGGCCGGCATTGCCCGGATTGCAGTCAGCCGGTTGACGCCTGCATCTGTAAAACCAATCGGGTCCCTGAAGGCGACGGCATTGCCCGTGTGCGCCGAGAAACCAAAGGCCGTGGTGGTAAAACCGTGAGCACCGTCAGCGGTGTGCCATTGCCTGAGGAACCCCTGAAAGAGCTGGCCACTGCGCTGAAAAAGCGCTGCGGTTGTGGCGGCTCGCTGAAGGATGGGGTGATTGAGATCCAGGGCGATCACGTCGAGCTGCTGCTCGAAGAACTCACAAAGCGCGGTTTCAAAGCGAAAAAGTCTGGCGGCTAAGCCAAGCGACTATTCTAAACTTGCTCGGTGGATTGCTAGTCAGTTACTGAGAAATCGTCATTTCCAGATTTTAACCTGTACAGGCACTGGTTTAGCCAGGGCTATCTATCGCAAGCAAGGGAGACTTCAATGTCTGCGCGACGCACACGTAAAGATGACGGCAGCCAATGGACAGTTGCCGACAGCCGTAGCGTTTACGGAATTCGTCATTGGGGCGCTGGTTATTTCGCCATCAATGACAGCGGCCGCGTAGAAGTGCGCCCGAATGGCCCTGACAGTACACCGATTGATCTTTATCAGCAGGTTGACGAGTTGCGTGCCAGCGGCCTCAGCTTACCGTTGCTGGTGCGTTTTCCGGATATTCTGCAAGACCGTGTGCGCCAGTTGACCGGCGCATTCGACGCCAACATTGAGCGCCTGGAATACCAGAGCAAGTACATGGCGCTGTACCCGATCAAGGTTAACCAGCAAGAGGCGGTGGTCGAGAACATCATCGCCACCAAGGACGTCGCCATCGGTCTTGAGGCCGGTTCGAAGCCTGAGTTATTGGCCGTGCTGGCACTGGCGCCAAAGGGCGGCACCATCGTCTGCAACGGCTACAAGGACCGCGAATTCATCAGGCTTGCATTGATGGGCCAGAAGCTCGGTCACAACGTTTTTATCGTCATCGAGAAGGAATCCGAAGTTCAGCTGGTGATCGATGAGGCAACTGAACTCAAGGTGGCGCCGCAGATTGGTCTGCGTGTGCGCTTGTCGTCGCTGGCCTCCTCGAAGTGGGCTGATACGGGCGGTGAAAAGTCCAAGTTTGGCCTGTCTGCCGCGCAGCTGCTCTCGGTGGTTGAGCGGTTTCGCGCGGCCAAGCTGGACCAGGGCATCCGCCTGCTGCACTTTCATATGGGGTCGCAAATCGCCAACCTGGCTGATTATCAGCACGGCTTCAAGGAAGCGATTCGTTACTACGGCGAATTACGCGGTCTTGGCTTGCCGGTCGATCACATCGACGTTGGCGGCGGCCTGGGTGTTGACTACGACGGCACCCACTCGCGCAATGCCAGCTCGATCAACTACGACATGGATGACTACGCAGGCGTTGTCGTGGGCATGCTCAAGGAGTTCTGCGATGCGCAGGAGTTGCCGCATCCCAATATCTTCTCGGAAAGCGGTCGCTCGCTGACCGCGCACCACGCCATGCTGGTGGTGCAGGTGACCGACGTTGAAAAGCATAACGATGACGTACCGGTTATCGAGGATCGCCAAAGCCTGCCGGAAACCGTGGGTTACCTGGCCGACTTGCTGGCACCGACTGATTTTGAAATGGCCACCGAAACGTACTGGCGCGCCACCCATTACATGAGTGATGTCGCCAGCCAGTATGCCGAAGGCAAGATTGGCCTGGTTGAAAAAGCTCTGGCCGAGCAATGCTACTTTGCGGTGTGCCGGCGCCTGTACAACTCGATGAAGGCGCGCCAGCGTTCGCATCGCCAAGTGCTTGATGAGCTCAACGACAAACTGGCTGACAAATACATCTGCAACTTCTCGGTCTTCCAGAGCCTGCCGGATACCTGGGCGATTGGCCAAGTATTGCCGATACTACCGCTCAATCGTCTTGAAGAAGAGCCTCTGCGCCGTGCGGTGCTGCAGGATCTGACCTGCGATTCCGACGGTAAAATCCGGCAGTACGTCGATGAGCAAAGCATCGAAAGCAGCTTGCCGGTGCATGAAGTGCGCGAGGGTGAAGACTACCTGCTGGGTATCTTCCTGGTCGGTGCGTATCAGGAAATTCTCGGTGATATGCACAACCTGTTCGGCGACACCGACTCGGTGAATATCTACCAGAATCCGGACGGCAGTGTTTACCACGCCGGTATCGAAACCCACGACACCATCGAAGACATGTTGCGTTACGTGCACTTGTCGCCAGAAGAGTTGATGACTCATTACCGCGACAAAGTCGCCAGCGCCAAGATCACCGCGCGCGAGCGCACCACCTATCTTGATGCGCTACGCCTGGGCCTGACGCGCTCCTCGTATCTGTCTTCATAACCTGTAGCTGATCAAAAAGCCGGCCATGTGCCGGTTTTTTTGTTTAAGCGTTTTAGGTTCTGACGATAGCGTCACGGTCGCTAGCCGTCGCCCGGTGCGCCAAAAGTTCTGTCTGCGTTCGTGGTCGTTCCACTCAGCCGGACTTACGGTTGGATACGTGTCTTGAGGCTGGACCCAAGTCACATATTCGTTTATCCACTGTAATGGAACTTTTAATTTGTGCTACTGTCGCGATCATTAACGCATGATGGCATTTTGCCTTTACTGAGGATCAAGGGATTGAGCTTATGCATTGCGCTGTACGCTATTGTTGGCTTCTTGGAGTGCTGGGCGCGTCGGCTGTCTATGCCCAAACACCGCAGTCGCCAGGCGACCGCGACCTGATCCGAGATCGGCAGGAGCGCTTGCTGGACGAGCAACAAAAGCGCTTGGAGACGCTCCAGCAGTTGCCGGGCAAGGTTGAAGCCCCCAAGCCTCAAGCCGCAGACCCGAATGCACAATGCTTCGACATCAAACACATCGACCTCCAGGGCGCCGAACACCTAAGTGCTGCGCAGCGAACGCAATTGCTGGCGCCTTACATTGATCAATGCTTAGGCGTTACTCAACTCAATGACCTGCTCAAAGTCATCACCACGCATTACTTGAATCGTGGCTACGTCACCACTCGCGCCTATTTGCCGCAGCAGGATCTATCCAGCGGCACGCTTCAGGTCATTGTTGTAGAAGGCAAGCTTGAAGGTCTGGACAGCTCTGGCGTGGCCTCCGAGCCAGAGCTTGGCATGACCTTTCCTGGCGAGAGCGGTGAGATCCTTGATCTGCGCGAGCTTGAACAGTTAGTCGATCAATTGAATCGTCTACCGTCGCGCCAGGCCGAACTTGAGCTGGTTCCAGGTGAGGCTGTGGGCGGCAGCCGGGTTCTAATCAAAGGGACCAAGGTAAAACCTTGGCGGGTATCGGCCAACCGGCATAACGATGGTGACAAAAGCACCGGTGAGCAACAGGTCGGGCTCGGGTTTGACTGGGACAGCCCGCTTGGGCTGGCTGACCAACTAAGCCTGCGGGCGAGTAACGACATCGTCAGTGATCAGTGGCGCCACTCCGACAACCAAAGTCTCTATTACAGCATCCCTTACGGCTGGTGG
>NZ_JBLXAP010000004.1:0-296963 GCF_048265905.1 Pseudomonas sp. | reverse complement strand
TATCGTTTGGCATCAGCACGACGTGCTACCGCTATCAGCCACTGCTGTCTGCGGAAAATTCCGAGATTGCCGACCACCTGATCCGGCTTACGCACAATCAGCGCAACTGGGGTTTTGGCCTGTGCTTCCTGTACCTACGCAACGTGAAAGGCTACCGCTGGAATCACAAGCGGGTGTATCGGATCTATCGAGAGCTGGAGCTGAATCTGCGAATCAAGCCGCGCAAACGCATCGTGCGGGAGAAGCCCGAACCGCTGGCAGTGCCAGAAGCAATCAATCACTGCTGGTCGATGGATTTCATGCACGACCAACTGGCCGACGGCCGTAGTTTCCGCCTGTTCAATTTGATTGACGACTTTAACCGTGAAGCCCTGGCCATGGATATCGACTTATCACTGCCGACAGAACGCATCGTGCGCGCACTGGATCAAGTCATCGAGTGGCGCGGCAAGCCACAGGCGATTCGCAGCGATAACGGGCCGGAGTACATCAGTGGCAAGCTAGTCCTCTGGGCCGAAAAGCACGGAATCCGCTTGGAACATATTCAGCCCGGCAATCCGCAGCAGAACGCCTATGTCGAACGGTACAACCGCACGGTGCGTTACGACTGGCTCGGGCATTACTTGTTCGAATCAATTACTGAAGTGCAGGAGCATGCAACTCGCTGGGTCTGGACATACAATCACGAACGGCCAAATATGGCGCTGGGAGGTATCACCCCCAAACAGAAGCTGGCCCTAGCGGCCTAACCTCTACTTCTGGCGAGAACTAAAAATGGGGGGATTACCCAAGGTATTCGTAATAGTTTCATTGACGACCCATCACTCGCTGAGCGCATCAACAATAACTGATTTTTTCACAGCACTAAAAAACCCGCCGAAGCGGGTTTTTAGTTGCCTGAAGCGACTGCTTAGAATTGCGCAGCGTCGAGCAGGTACAGACTTTCACTACCGGCTTTGACGGAAGCACTCAAGGAGTGGATGCGCGGCAAAATACGGGCAAAGTAGAAGCGCGCAGTGCCGAGCTTGCTCGCATAGAAGTCATCATCACCTTGCTTAGCCAGTGCCGTGCGTGCCATCAGCGCCCACATGTAAGCGTATGCGGTGTAGCCGAAGGCGTGCAGGTACTCGACCGACGCCGCACCAATTTCATTCGGATTAGTTTTAGCGCGTTCCAGCAAGTCTGCCGTCATCTGTTCAAGAATGCTGATTGCACCTTTGAGTGGCTCAACGAACTCAGACAGCGAAGCATCAGCCGAATCGGTAAAGGCTTTGATCTCGTCAGCGAAGTGCTTATAGAAAGCCCCTCCGCTGCCAATGACCTTACGACCGACCAGATCAAGCGCCTGAATACCATTGGTGCCTTCGTAGATCTGGGTGATCCGGCAGTCGCGAACCAACTGCTCCTGGCCCCACTCCCGAATAAAACCATGGCCGCCGAAAATTTGCTGGCCGTGGATTGTGGTTTCCAGCCCAACATCGGTGAGGAAGGCTTTAGCCACAGGTGTCAGCAGCGCAACCAGCTCTTCAGCGCGTTTGCGCGTAGCCGGTTCTTCACTGAACTTGGCTGTATCGAGTTGCATGGCCACGTAGCTGGAGAATGCACGACCGCCTTCGTTCAAGGACTTCATGGTCAACAGCATGCGCCGCACATCGGGGTGCACGATAATTGGGTCAGCGGCTTTATCCGTTGCAACCGGGCCCGTTGGTGCACGGCTCTGAATACGCTCACGCGCATATTCAATTGCGCTTTGGTAAGAGCGCTCACCGGTCGACAAGCCCTGGATACCCACACCCAGACGCTCGTAGTTCATCATGGTGAACATTGCCGCCAGGCCACGGTTTGGTGCGTCGATAATGTAACCAGTCGCGCCATCAAAGTTCATCACGCAGGTGGCTGAACCTTTGATGCCCATCTTGTGTTCGATCGAGCCGCACGAAAGACTGTTGGCCTCGCCCAGCGAGCCGTCGGCGTTAACCATGAACTTCGGCACCAGGAACAGCGAAATACCTTTCGGCCCTGCTGGGGCATCAGGCAGCTTGGCCAGCACCAGATGGATAATGTTCTCGGTCAGGTCGTGTTCGCCGCCGGTGATAAATATCTTGGTGCCGCTGACTTTGTAGCTGCCATCAGCCTGTGACTCGGCCTTGGTGCGAATGATGCCCAGGTCAGTACCAGCGTGCGGCTCAGTCAGGCACATCGAACCCGCCCAAGTACCGGCATACATGTTTGGCAGGTACTTTTCTTTGAGTTCTTCGCTGGCGTGCGCGTTGATCGACAAGCACGCGCCAGCAGTCAACATAGGGTACAGCCCGAACGACAGGTTGGCCGAGTTGACCATTTCTTCGACCTGCGCCGAGATCACTTTCGGCATGCCCATACCGCCGAACATGGCATCGCCACCTACACCCACCCAACCGCCTTCGGCGTAGGTTTTATAGGCCTGTGGGAAACCATCCGGGGTCTTCACTGCGCCGTTGCTCCAGGTGCAGCCTTCTTCGTCGCCGCTACGGTTGAGCGGAGCGATAATACCGGCAGTGACTTTGCCTGCTTCTTCAAGAATTGCATTAGCGGTTTCTTCATCAACCACTTCAGCCAACGCTGGCAGCTCAGCCCACAGCTTGGATACTTCAAATACTTCGTTAAGCACAAAACGCATATCGCGCAGGGGAGCTTTGTAGTCCGCCATGGGTCATTCCTCAAAACTTGGATACAGATTCGCTACAGACTTTCGAGTGTAACCGAACAACATTAACGACACATAGGGTCGGGTTGTGACCAGTAATTCACAAAGAGTTTGCATATTATTGAAATAAAAAGACCCGCCAATTGGCGGGTCTTGGCCAGCCGACCGCTGGTCAGAATGCGAGGCTTTCAGCGCTCATGCTCATCATGCAATCACTGCCTGCCTGAGCTGCGGCGAGGTGAGCAGCGGTACGAGGCAGCAAGCGCTTGAAGTAAAACTCGCAGGTTGCCAGCTTGGCTTGATAAAACTCGGCATCGCCACTGCCGGCAGCGAGTTTTTCTGAAGCAACCAAAGCCATGCGTAGCCACAAATAGGCAAGGATGACGTAACCCGAGAACATCAGGTAATCCATGGATGCAGCACCGACTTCATCCGGATTTTTCATTGCAGCCATGCCAATCTGCTGGGTCAACTCGCCCCATTGTTTGTTCAAGCCCGCCAATTGGCTGACATAAGCATCGAACTGCGGGTTAGCGGCTTGCGACTCGCAGAACTTATGCACAATCTTGGTGAAACCGCGCAGCAGCTTGCCTTGGCTGCCCAACACCTTGCGACCGAGCAGATCCAGCGCCTGAATACCATTGGTGCCCTCGTAGATCGGCGCAATACGGCAATCACGCACCAACTGCTCCATGCCCCATTCGCGAATAAAACCGTGGCCGCCAAACACCTGCATGCCATGGTTTGTGACCTCAAGGCCGGTCTCTGTCATAAAGGCTTTACAGATTGGGGTAAGGAAGGCCAATAGGTTTTCAGCTTCTTCTCGCGCCTCTGCGCTCGGTGCACGATGTGCTTGATCGAGCAGTTGCGCAGTGAAATAGGCTAGCGCCCGGTTGCCTTGGTTGAAGGCTTTCATGGTCAGCAACATACGGCGGACATCGGGATGAACGATGATTGGGTCAGCGGCCTTCTCCGGTGCTTTGGGCCCGGTGAGCGAACGCATCTGCAAGCGATCATTGGCGTATTTGATCGCGCCTTGGAAACTGGCCTCACCCAGGCACAGGCCCTGCATGCCGGTGCCCAAACGCGCATGGTTCATCATTGTGAACATGCAGTTGAGACCTTTGTTCTGCTCGCCAATCAAGAAGCCACTTGCGTTATCAAAGTTGATCACGCAAGTGGCCGAGGCCTTGATTCCCATTTTGTGTTCAATGGAGCCGCATGACACGCCGTTGCGCTCACCCGCCTCGCCCGTGGTTGGGTCCGGGAGAAACTTGGGCACGATAAACAGAGAAATACCTTTGGTGCCCGCGGGCGCATCCGGCAGCTTGGCCAGCACCAGATGGACGATATTCTCACTCATGTCGTGCTCACCGGCAGAGATGAAAATCTTGCTGCCGGTTAATGCGTAGCTACCGTCCGCTTGCGGCACAGCGCGGGTCTTGATGATGCCCAGATCCGTACCGCAATGCGCTTCAGTCAGGCACATGGTGCCGGTCCAGGTGCCTTCGGTGAGTTTGGTCAAATACGTCTGTTTTTGTGTCTCGCTGCCGTGGGCATGAATCGCTGACATGGCGCCATGTGTCAGACCCGGATACATGCCCCACGAGGTGTTACTGGCACCAACCATCTCACTGATCATCAGCCCCAGCGAGTGCGGCAAGCCCTGTCCGCCATAGTTTGGATCTGCTGCCAAACCATTCCAGCCACCTTCGACATAGAGGGCGAAGGCTTCCTTGAACCCCTCAGGCGTGGTCACCACCCCATTATCGAACTGGCATTCTTGTTCATCACCGGAGCGATTGATAGGCGCCAAAACCTGTTCGCAAAACTTTGCGCCCTCTTCGAGAATCGCACTGACCATATCCGGTGAGGCATCGGTCGCGCCTAGCGCTGCGTAGCTTGTATGGAAATCAAAAACTTCGTCGACCAAAAAACGCATGTCGCGCATTGGCGCTTTGTATTCAGGCATGTTCGCTCTCCATCAGCAGGCGCGCGGGGCGCGTAATAATCACTCCACGCTACTGCGACATTCAGTGCTGAGCAATCAACCTCACCTCGATGAATGCGTTGCCATAATCAGAGGGTTTCTAAACGCTTGGCTTTTTGCCGCACAAAACAAAACGCCCCGCGAAAGCAGAGCTAGCGCGGGGTGTTGAGTGATCACCTGAATCAGCCTGAAAGGCTCACCAAGATGTTCGCAGCCTTTTCATAGGCCTGTTAAAGCTGAGGACCTGCGTTGCGGATTGCATCCGACACGTCGAACTTGGCGAAGTTATCGACGAACAACTTGGCCAAGCCTTTCGCGGCCTCATCGTAGGCGTTTTGATCAGCCCAGGTGTTACGTGGGTTGAGCAAGTTGGTTTCAACACCGGGTACCGACTTAGGCACGCTCAGGTTGATGATCGGCAAATGCTCAGTTTCAGTGCCGATCAGCGCGCCGCTCTGGATCGCTGCGATGACACCACGGGTAGTCGGGATGTTGAAACGCTTGCCGACGCCGTAGCCGCCGCCAGTCCAACCGGTGTTAACCAGGTAAACCTTGGAACCGAAGCCCTGAATGCGCTTGATCAGCAGTTCAGCGTATTCACCTGCTGGACGCGGGAAGAACGGAGCACCGAAGCAGGTCGAGAACGTCGACTTGATACCGCCGCCGGAACCCATTTCAGTCGAACCCACCAGCGCGGTGTAACCCGACAAGAAGTGGTAAGCCGCCTGCTCTTCGTTAAGGATCGACACTGGCGGCAATACGCCAGTCAGGTCGCAAGTCAGGAAGATTACAGCGTTAGGCTCGCCACCGAGGTTTTTCTCGGAGCGCTTCTCGATCAATTCCAGCGGGTAGGCTGCACGGCTGTTCTGCGTCAGGTTGTCATCGGCGTAGTTAGGCGTACGGTTTTCGTCGAGTACGACGTTTTCCAGTACGGCGCCAAACTGAATGGCTTTCCAGATGACCGGCTCGTTCTTCTCGGACAAGTCGATGCACTTGGCGTAGCAACCGCCTTCAATGTTGAACACCACGCCTTTGCCCCAGCCGTGCTCGTCGTCACCAATCAGGTAACGGCTTTCATCGGCCGACAAAGTGGTTTTACCTGTGCCCGACAGGCCGAAGAACAAGGTTACGTCGCCTTCTTCACCGATGTTTGCCGCACAGTGCATTGGCAACACGTCAGCTTCCGGGAGCAAGAAATTCTGCACCGAGAACATGGCTTTCTTCATTTCGCCTGCGTAACGCATGCCTGCGATCAGGACTTTCTTGGCGGCGAAGTTAAGAATCACGCAACCATCGGAGTTAGTGCCGTCACGCTCTGGCACGCACTCGAAGTTAGCCACGTTAAGGACTTGCCACTCATCACGACCGGCTGGGTTGTACTGTTCAGGATTAATGAACAGGCAACGACCAAACAGGTTCTGCCAAGCAGTCTGAGTCGTCATTTTGACTGGCAGGTAGTGGGCGTCAGCCGAACCTACGTGAACGTGTGATACGAAGCTGTCTTGAGCGTCGGAGAACGCTTGAACGCGATCCCACAGGGCGTCGAATTTGTCAGCTGGGAACGGGCGGTTGATTGCGCCCCAGGCAATTTTCGACTCAGTGGTAGGCTCTTGAACGATATAACGATCAGCAGGCGAGCGGCCGGTACGATGACCAGTACGAACGACCAGAGAACCGTTGTCGGCTAATTCGCCTTCGCTGCGACGCAGAGCCTCTTCAACCAGTTGGGCGGCGCTGATGTCGGTATACACGGCGTTTTTGGCTTGCGTCATGTGAGTCCCCGTCGGCCGGCTGGCCGATTCCTTCGTGCGTGTTGTAGTAAGGCGTACACGCTACTACATAGAAAAAAGTGCGCCGGATTATGCCAGAAAAGAAACTGAAAAGTGCAGCCTCTGATCAGACTAAATTAACGCATCGTTAGTGTTCGCCGCCGCATGCGCCCTCTGAAACAGGTAACAAACGACGGGCATGCAAGGCGCAACGACCTGCACAATGACTTTTCAGAATGCTCCTTAGTGGCGAGTATCAGACGGTGACTGACTACCACCACCGGCAAACAATTGAGCGACATCTGTTGCGTCAAATGAATAACGCTGATTACAGAATTGACAGTCAATAACCACGTTGCCGTTATGTTCATCAAGCAACTCAACGGCGTCGTCCTGACCTAAACTGACCAGCGCATTGGCTGAGCGTTCACGCGAGCAACTGCAACGGAACTGTAAAGCCCGCGGCTCAAATACCCGCAAAGGCTCCTCGTGATACAGGCGATGCAGCACGGTCTCATTATCCAGACCCAGCAGTTCCTCGGTTTTCAGCGTATTGGCCAGCGTCGAGATGTGCTGCCAGCTGGCTTCACGGCCCTCGGCGTCTTTAATCCGGTCAGCAGGCAATTGTTGCAGCAGCAGGCCGCGAGCACGTTGACCGTCTGCACTCAGCCAAAAACGGGTCGGCAACTGCTCAGAGGTCGCAAAGTAATTCGAGAAACAGTCAGCCAGAGTATCGCCTTCCAAGGCGACAATACCTTGATAACGCTGGCCCTTGGCTGGATCGATGGTCATCGCCAACATGCCTTCCGGCATCAGCTCGCGCAATCCGGCATCGGCGGCGATCAAGGCTTCATCGTAGCGGGCGATGCCACGCAACTCGCCAGCGCTGGAACACTCGACCATCAACAACGGCACTGCGCCAGATGAACGGGCCTGCAGAATAAGCAAGCCATCGAACTTTAATGTACCGATTAACAGCGAGGCCGCGGCCAGCAGTTCACCGAGCAACTGGGCGACGGGCTGCGGGTATGGGTGCTTAGCCAGGACGTGGCTGTAGGTGTCAGTCAGGCTGACCATTTCACCGCGTATATCGGTATCGTCAAACAAAAAGCGCTGGGTAGAATCAGACATGCCTACTTCACAAAAAGTGACCGGGCCGTGGATTTTAGGCGCAAATTGCGAGCTGACCAAGCGCCTCTTATCTATCGCTGCCGACAAAAAACTGCAAACCCGTATATTTTGCCGCTTCAGTCATCCTGATTACCGCGAAACTGATGGATCTGACGGCGCTGTTTTTTGCTTGGCCGGCCATCGGTCTGCATGCCTAAAGCACCCGCTTTACGTTGCGCAGCAGCCTGTTCGCGGCGTTCAATACTGTCTGGGGTTTCGCTGTACAAAGTTTGCGCTTCAGGCGCTCCGCGACGCACTACAGACAATGCCTGAACTATAATTGTGCGTTCATCAAAGCCAATGCGAATAACCAGCTCATCGCCAACTTTGGGCTCTTTGCCAGGTTTGCAGCGTTCACCGCGATGATGGACCTTGCCACCTTCAATGGCCGCTTTGGCCAGTGCCCGGGTCTTGAAAAAGCGCGCCGCCCAGAGCCATTTGTCCAAGCGGACTTTATCGTCATCTTTATTGTTCATTATTACTCTATTACTGGGTGAATATTGCCTGATGCAGTTGTCTAGAATTGCGGAAATTATTACGGATCAGCCCTATTGAAAACATTTGACCAACTAAACGTGGTCGGTTTGCGCGAGTGGATCAACCTCCCTGATCTGGGCATGATCGGCATCCGCGCTAAAATTGACACCGGTGCCAGCACCTCAAGCCTGCATGCCTCGGATATTCAACCCTTCGAGCGCGACGGTGAAGACTGGGTACGCTTCACTGCACACATCGGCACCCTGGTACAAAGCCGACACCGCTGCGAAGCACCACTGGTAGCAGTTAAACGCATTAAAAGCTCTAATGGCCAGGCGCAAAACCGGTACGTAATCCGTACCCATCTGTCGCTCGGTGATCGGTCGTGGCCAATAGAATTTACCCTAGCGTGCCGTAAAACAATGCGCTACCGCGTATTACTTGGCTCCAAAGCGCTGATTGCAGGCCAGCTCGTGGTCAACCCAGCGCTCACCTACGTACAAGACAAACCTTCGCTTAACGACCTCTCGGGTGCTCAATGAAAATCGCTGTGCTGTCGCGTAATCCGCGACTTTATTCAACCCGTCGCTTGGTCGAGGCTGGTCAGCAACGAGGCCACGAAATGGTGGTCATCGACACCTTGCGTGCCTATATGAACATCGCCAGTCATAAACCACAAATTCACTACCGTGGCGCGCCGCTTGAAGGTTTTGATGCGGTTATCCCTCGGATCGGCGCCTCAGTGACGTTCTACGGCTGCGCCGTACTGCGCCAGTTCGAAATGATGGGTGTGGTGCCACTTAATGAGTCGGTGGCTATTGCTCGCTCACGCGACAAACTGCGCTCACTGCAATTACTGTCACGCCGTGGTATTGGCCTGCCAGTCACCGGTTTTGCGCACTCGCCTGATGACATCCCGGACTTGATCCACATGGTCAATGGCGCGCCATTGGTGATCAAGGTGCTCGAAGGCACCCAAGGGATCGGCGTAGTGCTGTGCGAAACGGAAAAAGCCGCTGAGTCGGTGATTGAGGCCTTTATGAGCCTTAAACAGGACATCATGGTCCAGGAATACATCAAAGAAGCGGGTGGTGCGGATATTCGCTGCTTTGTGGTCGGTGACAAAGTTATTGCGGCGATGAAGCGTCAGGCCAAACCGGGTGAGTTTCGCTCCAACCTGCACCGCGGCGGTTCTGCCAGCTTGATCAAGATCACCCCTGAAGAACGCATGACCGCGATTCGCGCTGCGAAAGTCATGGGGCTCAGCGTGGCCGGGGTGGATATTTTGCGCTCCAATCACGGCGCGCTGGTTATGGAAGTCAACTCATCACCGGGGCTTGAAGGTATTGAATCGACCACCGGCAAAGATGTCGCCGGGATCATCATTCAACACCTGGAAAAGAACATCGGCCCGCGACTGACCCGTACCAAAGGTAAAGGCTGATTCAAACTAGCAACCATGTCGGTGGACACGCTTCACGCTGTCCACCTATATGGCCGTCAGAAAGTCAGACTGCATCCCGAGGCAGCAGCAGGCCCAAAGGCAGACATACACGTGCCTCAAGCCCGCCACCCGAACGATTGCGCAACTCAATACTGCCGCCATGCAGCGCAGCAATACGTTTGACGATAGCCAAGCCCAACCCCGCACCCTGACCACCGCGTGCCCGATCGCCACGAATAAACGGATTGGTGATGCTATTGAGCTCCGCCGGATCAATCCCTACGCCACGGTCAAGCACGCTCAACACCACGTAAGGCGCACTCATATCGCCGGACATCGAAACGGCAACCTCTGCGGTATCGCCACCGTAACGCAATGCGTTTTCGATCAGGTTGGTCAACAGCCGCTTGATCGAGATTCGGCGCAACGGGAACACCGGTATTGGCTCAAGGCATAGCCGAACCCTTTCTTGATGCTGGTTATAAGGCGTCACGACTTCACGCACCAACGTCAGCAAATCAAGCGCCTCGACAGGTTCATCACGACCATCGCGAATAAACGCCAGAAACTGATCAAGGATTGCATCCATGTCCTCGATATCACGAACCATGTCATCGGTCAGTTCCGAATCGTTCTGCAGAAACTCCAATGACAAACGCAGGCGCGTCAGTGGCGTGCGCAAGTCATGGGAAACCCCGGCGAGCATAAGCTCACGCTCCCGGGCGGCTTGCTCCACGTCTTCGGCCATCTGGTTGAAGGCGCGATACACCTCCATCATTTCATTCGGAGTGTCACTGACCGGCAAACGCACACTGCGACCTTTACCCAACTGCCGCGCGGCAAATACCAAGCCTTTGAGCGGAGCACTGAGCTGGCGAACGAAAATCCATGCGGCAGCGGTGGAGAGCAACCCTATGCCCAAAAACCAGCCGAGCACGCTCCAGATTTGCTGGCTGCGCAATGGATGTGGATAAAGCGGTACGCGAATCCAACCTTCACCCAGCGTCGGAGCATGCACCCACAAGGCCGGAGGACTTTTAGCTCGCACTCGCACTTCGGTTTCTGGGCCCAACTCGGATTGCATCTGGCGCTGGAAAATTTCGCTATACGGCCAATGCTGTTCGCTGGCTGGCACCACTTTGCGCGGCACTTGCTTGAGGTCGGCGGCTTGCGCGATGCGATCACGGTCTTCCGGATCAGCAGCCCAATAGGCACGCAGCGTCAGCGCGGCGCCATGGCTGTATTGACGGTCGACCAGCATATCCTCGTTCATCAACAGATAAACCAGGGTCAAGGCTTTGGAGAACAGTACGACGACCAATACCAGCCACAAGGTGCGTGCGAAAAAACTTTGTGGGAACCACAGCGGTGCTTTCATCAGTCACTTTTAAGCTAGGTAAAAAAACAACTGGGCGCCGTAGCGCCCAGCCTTTATGCGGCTTCTGTGCGCCCCGTGCCTGCGGGGCAGAAACCGATCAGGATTTATTGCCGTCCGGCACAAACACATAACCAACGCCCCAGACAGTCTGGATATAACGTGGCTTGGACGGATCGGGCTCGATCAAGCGGCGCAGACGCGAAATCTGCACGTCGATCGAACGCTCCAACGCATCCCATTCACGACCACGCGCCAGATTCATCAGCTTGTCGCGAGTCAATGGCTCACGAGCGTGCTGCACCAGCGCCTTGAGCACGGCAAACTCACCGGTGGTGAGCATGTGTACTTCTTCGCCCTTTTTCAGCTCACGGGTCGCCAGAGACAACTCGTAATCACCAAAGGTTACGCTGGCCTCTTCGCTACCCGGTGCGCCCGGCACGATTGGCGCCTGACGGCGCAGCACGGCTTTAACCCGAGCCAGCAATTCCCGTGGGTTGAAGGGTTTGGCCAGATAATCATCCGCCCCCAACTCCAAGCCCTGAATACGGCTGGCTTCGTCACCTTTGGCGGTGAGCATGATGATTGGCATTTGATTGTTCGATTCACGCAAGCGGCGGCACGCTGAAAGGCCGTCTTCACCTGGCAACATCAGATCCAGCACCAGCAAGCTGAATAGCTCGCGCGCTAAAACCCGGTCCATTTGCTCGACGTTTTCAACCGCGCGTACGCGATAACCTTGCTCTTCAAAGAAACGCTCAAGCAAGCGTCGAAGACGGGCATCGTCATCGACAATCAGAATTTTTTCGCCTTCAACAACAGGTGCAGTGCCGCTCATGTATAACTCCTAGACCGAGAAGCTGTTCCAGCCATTTATAACCCATATGTCGTCATAAACGCTGAATAGTCTCCAATACCAGCATTATTGCCCAGATGCCATGTTGCCTGCTCGGAGCCATTGTTAGCAGATTTTTCCCCGAACGGTCCCAGCTCACTCCTTTACGGTGTTTATAATGCGCCGCTTTAGTGTCTAGTCCGCAAGGTACATTTGAAAAGATCAGGCCGCAAACCCGGCTTGCAGAGCAGTATTTTCAGATGCCCAATTGTTTGCGAGGCTGGTTTTTCGATCCAGTGTGGGTAGTTTTTTATATATGGATAGCATCAACAACCGCATCGCCGAAGAACTGGGCGTACGCCCACAACAGGTTGCCGCCGCCGTGGCGCTGCTCGATGAAGGCTCGACCGTACCGTTCATCTCTCGCTACCGTAAAGAAGTCACCGGCAGTCTAGATGACACTCAGCTGCGTAACCTGGAAGAGCGCCTGCGCTACCTGCGTGAGCTGGATGATCGCCGCGCCAGCATTCTTGCCAGCATTGAAGAACAAGGCAAGCTAACCCCCGAGTTGCAGCGCGAAATCAGTCTTGCCGACACCAAAACACGCCTCGAAGATTTGTACCTGCCGTACAAACAAAAGCGCCGCACCAAGGGCCAGATCGCCTTGGAGGCAGGTATCGGCGAGTTGGCCGATGCGCTGTTTAACGACCCGAGCCTGACGCCTGAAACCGAAGCGGCTCGTTTTATCGATGCGGAAAAAGGCTTCGCCGACAGCAAAGCAGTGCTCGAAGGCGCCAAATACATTCTCATGGAGCGCTTCGCTGAAGATGCCACCTTGCTTGCCAGCCTGCGCAGCTTCATGAGCGACAACGCGACCATCAGCGCACGCCTGGTTGCGGGCAAAGAAACTGAAGGTGCGAAATTCCGCGATTACTTTGAGCACGATGAAAAGCTCAAAAACATGCCTTCACACCGGGCACTGGCGATTTTCCGTGGCCGCAATGAGGGCATCCTCAGCTCGAGCCTGAAAGTCGGCGACGAGCTGCCGGGCACCATGCATCCGTGCGAGGGCATGATTGCCGAACGCTTCGGCATCAGCAATCAAGGGCGTCCAGCCGATAAGTGGCTGGCTGAAGTGGTACGTTGGACCTGGAAGGTCAAGCTCTATACTCACCTTGAAACCGACCTGCTCGGCGATCTGCGTGAAAACGCCGAAAACGAAGCCATTTCAGTATTCGCCCGTAACCTCAATGACTTGCTGCTCGCCGCCCCGGCTGGCCCGCGGGCAACCTTGGGCCTCGACCCCGGTTTGCGTACCGGCTGCAAAATCGCCGTGGTCGATGCCACCGGTAAGCTGCTCGACAGTGCTACGGTTTATCCACACGCACCGAAGAACCAGTGGGATCAAACTATCTCGGTGCTGGCGGCAATGTGCGCCAAGCACTCGGTTGACCTGATTGCGATTGGCAATGGCACCGCAAGTCGTGAAAGCGACAAACTGGCGATTGAGCTGATCAAAAAGTATCCAGCCCTGAAAGCCACCAAAGTCATGGTCTCCGAAGCTGGCGCCTCGGTGTATTCGGCGTCAGAGTTGGCGGCCAAAGAGTTTCCTGATCTCGACGTGACGATTCGTGGCGCGGTATCTATTGCCCGTCGCCTGCAAGACCCGCTGGCGGAACTGGTAAAAATTGATCCGAAATCCATTGGCGTTGGTCAATACCAGCATGACGTGTCCCAGCTGAAACTGGCCCGCGGTCTGGACGCCGTGGTCGAAGACTGTGTGAACGCCGTCGGCGTAGATGTGAACACCGCGTCCAGCGCCCTGCTTGCACGCATCTCCGGCCTCAACAGCACCTTGGCACAGAATATCGTTGCCCACCGCGATGCCAACGGTGCATTCAAATCCCGTGATGATCTGAAGAAAGTGCCGCGTCTGGGCGACAAGACCTTCGAACAAGCAGCAGGCTTCCTGCGCATCATGAATGGCGACAACCCGCTGGACGCCTCAGCCGTTCACCCGGAAACCTATCCATTGGTGCAACGTATTGCCAAAGACACCAATCGCGATATTCGCTCGCTGATTGGTGACAGCAGCTTCCTCAAGCGCCTTGATCCTAAACAGTACACCGACGAAACCTTCGGCCTCGTCACAATTGGCGACATCCTTCAGGAACTGGAAAAACCGGGACGTGACCCACGTCCAGAGTTCAAGACAGCGGAATTCCAGGAAGGTGTTGAAACCCTCAATGACTTGCAGTTGGGGATGATTCTTGAAGGCGTGGTGACCAACGTCACCAACTTCGGTGCGTTTGTCGATATCGGCGTGCATCAGGATGGTTTGGTGCATATCTCTGCGCTTTCAGAGAAATTCATCAAGGACCCACACGAGGCGGTCAAGGCCGGCGAAGTGGTCAAGGTCAAAGTCATGGAAGTCGACATTCCGCGCAACCGGATTGCCCTGAGCATGCGCATGAGCGATACCCCGGGCGAGAAGGTTGAAGGTCCACGTGGCAGTGGTAATCGCGGCAATAATTCGCGCAGCAACACGCCAGCCCCGCGCCCGGAAAACAAACCGGCACCGGTCAACAATGCAATGGCATCGCTGTTCGCCAACGCCAAACAGTTGAAGAAAAAATGACCGATCTGCCAGAGGAATTAACCTCTAGCGCATTCAGCCAACTGCTCGGCGTAGAACCGCTGAGCGTGGCTGATGGTGTGGCCAAGGTGCGCCTTGAGCTCACCGACCCACTGCGCAATCGACACAAAAAGCTGCATGGCGGCGCGCTGTTTTCATTGATTGATATTGCAATGGGACTGGCCTGCTCCAGCGCCCACGGCTTCGATCAGGGCAGCGTTACGCTCGAATGCAAGGTCAATTACATACGCGCAATCGACCAAGGTTCGGTGACTTGTGTGGCTAAGGTGTTGCATGCTGGCCGCCGCACTTTAGTAGTGGAAGCGCAGGTGCATCAAGGCGACAAATTAGTCGCTACAGCACAAGGCACCTTCGCTCGCGTGTAATGGCCGTGAACTATGCTGCTGTATAAACAGCCTAGCTGGTCATTGTCGCAGCAACCTGATTGGTGTCACCGTGACAATGATCGGCCACTTAATTTAACGCTAGGCTGTGGTCAGGCAAATTGCTGACACCCCCTTGCAGACTGTTCAGCGTGCCCCCATATTGGCTCGACTGATGGGTGAAGGAATTCGACTTTGAGCAATTTGTTATCCCGCCGCGTGGCACTGCTTGGCGAGCCAAACCACCTTTCGCTGCTGACTCAGTGCCTGCATGGCATCGAGCGCGAGTGCCTGCGGGTTGATAGCGATGGCCAACTTGCACTGACGCCACACCCCAAAGCACTGGGTTCTGCCTTGACGCACCCGCAGATCACCACCGATTATTCCGAGGCGCTGCTGGAGTTCATCACCCCAGCAGAAGCAGACCCGGCACGCACCCTCGCGAGCCTGGAACAAACTCATCGCTACACCTATAGCAAGCTGGATGGCGAGTACCTGTGGAGCCCGTCAATGCCCTGCGCATTGCCAGCTGAAGAGGTTATCCCGATCGCTCAATATGGCGATTCCCATATTGGTAAGCTGAAGTACGTTTACCGCCAGGGTTTGGCCCTGCGCTACGGCAAGACCATGCAGTGCATTGCCGGCATCCATTACAACTTCTCTTTACCCGATCAACTTTGGCCGCTGCTGCAAAGCCTCGACCTCAACAACCGCTGCGCGCGGGATTATCAGTCAGTCAGCTACATCGCGATGATTCGCAATTTCCGCCGCTACAGCTGGCTATTGATGTACCTGTTCGGTGCCTCTCCGGCGCTGGACATTGGCTTTATGCGGGGCAGCGCGCACAAGCTCCAGCAACTCGATGCCGACACCCTGTATCTGCCTTACGCAACCAGCTTACGCATGAGCGACCTGGGCTATCAAAGCAATGCCCAAGCAGAGTTAACCCCCTGCTACAACGACCTCACCAGCTACACCGACAGCCTACGCCAAGCGGTTGGCACACCTTATCTGCCCTATGTTGAAATCGGCACGCGCAGCGCCAATGGCGACTGGCTGCAACTCAACACCAACATTTTGCAGATTGAAAACGAGTACTACTCAAGCATTCGCCCTAAACGTGTGACCTACAGCGGTGAGCGGCCCATTCAGGCACTGGTTGCCCGTGGCGTGCAGTACATCGAAGTACGCTGTCTGGATATCAACCCGTTCTTACCGATGGGTATCGACCTTAAGCAAGCACAGTTCCTCGATGCGTTTTTGCTTTACTGCGCGTTGCAGGAAAGCCCGGCGCTTGAAAGCGACGAATGCATGGCCTGCACTGAAAACTTCCTCAAGGTAGTCAAGGAAGGTCGCCGCCCTGGCCTGCATTTACAACGTGCAGACAAGCAAGTCGAACTCAAAACCTGGGCCGATGAACTGCTCGACGAAATCCAGCAAATGGCCGACCTGCTCGACCACAGCAATGGCGGTGTTGAGCACAACCAAGCACTGCAAGCTCAACGTGAAAAAGTTGCCGATGTCAGGCTGACGCCATCCGCACAAGTGCTGGAGCACCTGCAACAAGGCGAAAGCTTTGCCCAGTTCTCTCTGCGCCAAAGCAAGCTGCACGCCGACTATTTCAACAGCCAGCCATTAAGTGCTGAGCAAAATGCAGCTCTTGAGCAGGCAAGCGCACAGTCTTTGCGTGAGCAGGCAGAGATTGAAAGTCATCAACAAGGCGACTTCGATACTTTTGTCTCCGCCTACCAAGCCAGCATTCTTGGCCACGACCAGCCGCTATCAAGTTGAGCAATTAACTAGGTCATCTGCTGTGCAAACAGAGCTGCCAGCAGATGGAGGCCCACGTCACAAAAACAACCAGCGGAGTAAAAGGCGAGACCAGCGGCTCAGTTATAGGTGCTCAACCCGGCTAGCATAGACACTAGTCGAATTAATTGAGCAGTTCTCATGGCGGCAGACTCGCAAACCGAACAACATCAGGATTGGAGCCTTGAGAATCTCAACAAGGCCTACCAACAAGGCTATATGGCTGGCCTAACCGGACAGCCCAAGGCCCCGCTCCAGCAAACAGCTGAAGTGCTCAGTGCGGCTTGGGAAGCGGGTTGGGATGATGGCCACGAGCAATATGATCTGGTTAAACGAGAATCCGCATAACGGCTTGCGTAGGCAAAGCCCCCCAATACCTACACACCTCCAAAGCTCGGCCGCAGCGCCAGCTAAAAAAGCCTCCTGACTCAAATTCTGCGCGCCTCGCGATTGAGTTCGCGCACCCAACCCGCTGACGACCTGCAAAAAACAAAACACCCTGCGTAGGCAAAGCCCGCGCAGGGTGTTTTGGTGGCCACGCTGGATTAACCCAACGGTTTAAGTGGCGCCATGAATGTCGAACGCTAGCGTCCGGGCTACTTAGTAACCCAGCGCAAAGTTCTCTTCATCCATATCCATCAGGTTGTTAGCGCCCGACAGCATTGTTTCTACGTGAGTGCGAGTACGCGGCAAAATACGTGCGAAGTAGAAGCGCGCAGTCTGCAACTTGGCCTTGTAGAAGGCTTCTTCGCTGGTGCCAGCTGCCAGCTTCTCAGCGGCCAGACGAGCGATATCAGCCCAGAAGTAAGCCAGGCAGGCGTAGCCGCTGTACATCAGGTAATCAACCGATGCTGCACCGACTTCTTCGCGATCTTTCATCGCAGCCATACCGACCTTCATGGTCACATCAGCCCACTCTTTGTTCAGCTTGGCCAGCGGCGCAACGAACTCAGAGATTGCTTCGTTGCCTTCGTTAGCCTGGCAGAACTTGTGCACGATCTTGGTGAAGCCCTTGAGTGCTTCGCCCTGAGTCATCAGCACCTTGCGCCCCAACAGATCGAGCGCCTGGATACCGGTGGTGCCTTCGTACAACATCGAAATACGGCTGTCGCGAACGTTCTGCTCCATGCCCCATTCGGCGATAAAGCCGTGGCCGCCGTAGATCTGCACGCCGTGGTTAGCCGCTTCGAAGCCAACTTCGGTCATGAATGCTTTGGCAATCGGCGTCAGGAAGGCCAGCAGCGCATCGGCTTGCTTCTTCTCTTCAGCGTCCTGGCTGTACTTGACGATATCGACTTGCTTGGCAGTGAAGTAAACCATTGCGCGGTTGCCTTCGGCGAACGCTTTCATGGTCAACAACATGCGACGTACGTCAGGGTGAACGATGATCGGGTCAGCTGCTTTGTCCGGCGCTTTCGGGCCAGTCAGTGCGCGCATTTGCAAGCGTTCACGGGCGTACTTAAGACCGCCCTGGAAACCTGCTTCAGCGTGAGCCAAGCCCTGCAGAGCAGTACCCAGACGCGCAGTGTTCATAAAGGTGAACATACAGTTCAGGCCTTTATTGGCTGGGCCGATCAGGTAACCAGTGGCGCCATCGAAGTTCATCACACAGGTCGCGTTACCGTGGATGCCCATCTTGTGCTCCAGCGAGCCACAACTCACTGCGTTGCGCTCACCGATACCGCCGTCAGCGTTCGGCATGAACTTAGGCACGATAAACAGCGAAATACCTTTAGTACCTGCTGGCGCATCTGGCAGACGTGCAAGCACGATGTGGACGATGTTATCGGCCATGTCGTGTTCACCAGCCGAGATGAAAATCTTGGTGCCGGAAACTTTGTAAGAACCGTCAGCCTGTGGCTCAGCCTTGGTGCGCAGCATGCCAAGGTCAGTACCACAATGAGGCTCGGTCAAGCACATGGTGCCAGTCCACTCACCAGTAACCAGCTTGGTCAGGTAAGTGTGCTGTTGTTCTTCTGTGCCGTGCTCAGAGATGGTGTTCATCGCACCGTGCGACAAACCTGGGTACATGCCCCACGACCAGTTGGAGGTGCCGATCATTTCGCTGATAGCCAGACCCAGCGACTCAGGCAGGCCTTGGCCGCCGTGGTCTACATCATGAGACAGGCTTGGCCAGCCGCCTTCGACGTACTGTTTGTAGGCTTCTTTAAAGCCAGTCGGCGTCTTGACGCCCTCTTCGCTCCAGGTACAGCCTTCGATGTCACCCACACGGTTCAACGGAGACAGCACCTGCTCACAAAACTTGGCGCCTTCTTCAAGAATGGCACTGACCATGTCTGGCGTTGCATCTTCGCAGCCAGGCAGGCTCTGATAATGCGCTTCGTAGCCGAGCAGTTCGTCACGTACGAAACGAATATCACGCAAGGGGGCCTTGTAATCAGGCATAGCTAATAACCTCTGCGGTGGTCGGTATGGGTGACCGAATAGTTGTTTGAACCGGGAATTCCCGAATGCTTGAAGGTTGCTACAAAACAACAATCAAACAGGTGTTTGAAACATACGTTTACGCCTACTCATTGTCAAGCGTGCTTTGAGCCACCGACAAACGGTACGCAATGTCATGTCCTCAGCTCAAAGCCTTATGCTTGAGCATTTCCACAATTATTTGTGATCGGCGGAAACACCTTGAAATCAGACGGCACACTACCGCTGGTCTAAATCGTACCTGGCTGCGAAGGCGCCAGCTAAATGAGCGACACGGCCTTTACCCATCAATAAATAGCACCACAGAGCAGTAGTAAGACGGATAAATATTGCAGGCAATAGCTGGCAGGCAACGCAAAAAACATTGCGCTGCGACAACACAGAGATTGGAGTAGTTGGGGTTTAGCAGTCAGACTGAGGAGTGAAAACGGGGGTCAGGCGCGGGTATCGATCAAAGTCCCAAGTACAGCATCTGCTGTTTCGAGTACACGCGCACCGGCTTGGGCTTGATACTGGCCAAGGCGCAATTCAATCAGATTGTTGGTGATTTCAGGTGTCCCTGCTTGTGTGGCATTGGTCGCCTCAGCTTGTTGCCCTGTACGGGCTGGCTGAGTTGCCGCGCCACTGGCGATGCCTTGAGCGGCTCGATCGACACGCTGCTGCCCCGACTGGATTGTCGCGAGACCGGCGTTAAAGGCGCTGCCCGATATGGCATTCATCTATTTCGCTCCAGCTCAGGGTTGCACAAGGCCTTTATTAAAACAGAAATGCCTGCAATTCGATAATAGCTTTTTGCCATAGCACCGTAGTCAAACATCAATTCCCAGCAAACTAATATCCAGACAAGCAGCAACCGCAGCTGCAGTTGCTGACTTCAATCGCGGCACATAGCCCAAGCATGGCGCAGGTAAGCGCTCAGCCAGAGTGGCAAGGTTCTCCTCCAGGCGCGAGGTCTTTGGATCAATGACGTTGGCCACCCAACCGACCAGCTCCAAGCCATCTGCAGCAATGGCTTCAGCAGTAAGGACCGCATGATTGATGCACCCAAGGCGCACCCCAACCACCATGATTACTGGCAGTTTCAAACTTACCACCAAATCAGATATCGACGCCTGGCCCGACAGCGGCACGCGCCAGCCGCCTGCGCCTTCAACCACCGTGAAATCAGCAGCTTTATCCAGCACGCCCTGCACAGATTCCTGCAGCCTCTCGACATTCAACACCACGCCTGCCTCACGCGCAGCCAAGTGCGGCGCTATCGCGGGCGCAAACGCCAGCGGGTTGACCTCTTGGTAAGTCAGCTCGACTGAACACTGCTCAAGCAGAGCCAGCGCATCTTCATTGCGCAGCCCCTCTGCAGTTTTCGCACAACCCGATGCAACCGGCTTTGCCGCAGCAGTCGACATTCCCGCTTCTCTCGCTGCGTAAAGCAGGCCCGCGGCAATGGTAGTCTTACCGATCTCGGTATCAGTACCCGTGATGAAGAACGCGCAGCTCATGGGCTAATCCTTTTTTGTAAAACACCGTATACAACTTGATAGGTTGCAGGCAGACCCTGTGCTTGGCGCTCGCGCTCGTAGGCTTGCACCAGGGCACGCATGCGCGCCCGCCCGGTCAAACCGACCGGCCTGCCGGAATTGAGATTGTGTGCACCCAGCGCTTTGAGCTCGTGGGTCAGACTGCGTAAGTCTGGGTAATACAAAACTTCTGGCTGGGTATCCAGTGTCACCACCTGTAAACCACTGGCGGCGCACAGCGCTTGATAGTCTTCAAAGTGGCGAAAGCGGTTAACGTGAACAAAACCGTCCACCGCACGCCAGCTGTCACGTAATTCGCGCAAGGTTCCAACACACAAACTGCTGAACGCAAAGGTGCCGCCCGGACGCAGCACCCGCTGCGCCTCGGCCAATACTGAACTGAATGAATCACACCATTGCAGGGCCAGGCTAGAAAAAATCAGCCCGCAAGATTCAGCCCGCAATGGCAAGCGCTCAGCATCACCGGCAATAAACTGCTCGGCGCCGCCCAGCGGACGGGCGTGCTGCAACATACCTTCGGCGATATCCAGAGCAATACCTTGCGCATCACCAAAGCGACTGGCCAAGGCCCGGCTGAAGTGACCTGTACCGCTGCCCAGATCAAGCCAAAGCAGAGGAGAAACCGTCGCTGGCAGACGCTGTAATAGTTGATTACCTACCGCACGCTGCAACGCGGCAACGCTGTCATAACTGGCTGCGGCACGGGAAAAGGATGCGGCCACCTGACGCTTATCCGGCAAGCCCGAATGCTGCTCATCAGCCAAATCAATCATCGCCAGCCTCGTGCAAAAACCCTTGGATCGCGGCAGCAAGCTCGTGCGGGCATTCAAGTGTGAATGCGTGGCTGGCTTGATCAATCAAGCCCACTTCAACATCACCCAACATCGCCAATATATCGCCAGCCACTTCAGCGGGAACCAACGAGTCCTGCCCAGCATAGAGGTGCAATTGCGGGCCGACGAAGCCCTGTAATGCAGCGCGGGTATCCAGACTCGCGAGCAAATCAAGGCTGGCCAGCAGCAGTTCACCACTTTCGTGTGGGGCACCGCCCAACATCAAGCGCGCCATGCCACGTTGATCGGCAGCGCCTTGCGCGCACAAGGCGGAAAAGCGTTTAAGGGTTATCGTCGGATTCTGGGCGCAGCCTTGGCGAAACAGATCAAAGGCCTCTTCGGCCATCGCATGGAGCCAGTCAGTGCTGGCAACAAAGCTCGCATTGCTGGCCAGGGTGATCAATCCCGGGCATTTTTCGGCACGCCGTGCTGCCAGCTCCGCCGCGAGCATTCCGCCGAGCGACCAGCCGCCGAGCCAGGCATCTTCTGGCAAATTGGCGTCGAGTTCGTCGAGCCATTCATCGAGTTCGCTGCTGACCAATAAAGGCAGCGGCTCAACCTGCACATGCAAATGTGGATCAAGCCCACGCAACGCTTCAGCCAGCGGTTCAAGTGGCGCAGTACCTAAACCCCAACCCGGCAATAACACCAAGCGATTACGCATTTAGTTGTTCCTCATCCACGCCACACTCAGCCAGCGCAGCAAGTAATAAATCCACCTGAGCAGTGCTATGCGCTGCCGACAAGGTAACCCGCAAGCGGGCGCTACCTGCAGGCACCGTTGGCGGGCGTATCGCGGTGACCAGAATGCCGCGCTCACGCAACATCTGGGACACGTGCATGGCGCGGCCACTGTCACCAATAACGATAGGCTGAATTGGCGTTGAGCTGTCCATCAACTGCAAGCCAAGAGCTTGTGCGCCATCACGGAATTGCTTGATCAGCGTATTGAGATGCTCCCGGCGCCAATGCTCGCTGCGCAACAGCTCAAGGCTTTTCAAGGTGGCGCAAGCCAGCGCGGGTGGCTGGCTGGTGGTGTAGATATATGGACGAGCGAATTGCACCAGCGTCTCAATCAATTCTTCGCTACCGGCCACAAACGCCCCGGACGTGCCGAACGCCTTGCCTAGCGTGCCGACCAACACCTGCACATCATCAATGCCCAGACCCTGCTGCTCGACAATACCGCCACCGGTTGCCCCCAACGGACCAAAACCGTGAGCGTCATCAACCATGACCCAGGCACTGCGTTTTTTTGCCTCGGCGCACAAGGCTGGCAAATCGGCCTGATCGCCATCCATGCTGAACACGCCATCAGTCACCACCAGGGTATTGCCCACGGCTTTGCCCAAGCGGCACGCGAGGCTGTTGGCATCGTTGTGCAGATACCGTGAAAAGCGTGCATTGCTCAGCAAACCGGCATCGAGCAGGGATGCATGGTTGAGGCGGTCTTCAAGCACCGTATCGCCCTGCCCGACCAAAGCGGTCACCGCGCCAAGGTTGGCCATATAGCCGGTGGTGAACAGCAACGCACGCGGACGCCCGGTGAATTCGGCAAGCGCCTCTTCCAACTGATGATGCGGTGTGCTGTGGCCGATAACCAAATGCGAAGCACCGCCACCGACGCCCCAACGCGAAGCACCAGCCTGCCAGGCTTCAATTACCTGCGGATGACTAGCCAAACCCAAGTAATCATTGGAACAAAATGCAAGCAGCTCGCGACCGTCCACCACAACCTGCGGGCCTTGCGGCGACTCAAGCAGCGGGCGCTGACGATATAGCTGTGCGGCGCGGCGCTCAGCCAAACGACTCGCGAGATCAAAAGACATGGTAATCACCCGTTGCGCGGCCGCTGAAACCAAGCACACGGCCGGGCTTCAGGGCGCAAATCAAGATGACAGCCAGCGGCTGCCAGAGGACAAATCAAACCGCAGCGTTGTTGAACTGCTCACTGCTTTTCTGTTCAACCAGTGCCTGCTCGATAGCCGCTTGATGGACTTCATCGGCGTGCTCTTCGCGCTCTTCTGGCTTGATGCCTAAACGCGCAAACAACTCCATGTCTTTGTTCGCTTGCGGGTTGACTGTGGTCAGCAATTTCTCGCCATAGAAAATCGAGTTGGCCCCCGCAAAGAAGGCCAGCGCCTGCATTTGATCATTCATCGCCTCGCGCCCTGCTGACAAACGCACGTGGGATTTAGGCATCATGATCCGCGCAACGGCGAGGGTGCGGATAAAGTCGAACGGATCGACGTCCTTTTCATTCTCCAGCGGCGTGCCTTTAACCTTGACCAGCATGTTGATGGGCACGGACTCAGGATGCTCCGGCAAATTCGCCAGCTGGATCAACAACCCGGCGCGATCGTCCAGCGACTCGCCCAGCCCCAGAATACCGCCCGAACAAATTTTCATCCCTGCATCACGCACATGCGCCAGCGTCTCTAAACGGTCAGCATAAGTGCGAGTGGTGATGATATTGCCGTAGAACTCTGGCGAGGTATCGAGGTTGTGGTTGTAGTAGTCCAGCCCAGCCTCGGCCAGCGATGCCGTTTGATCTTTATCCAGCTTGCCCAGCGTCATGCAGGTTTCCAGGCCTAGCGCTTTCACGCCTTTGACCATTTCCAGCACGTAAGGCATGTCTTTGGCCGATGGATGCTTCCACGCCGCGCCCATGCAGAAACGAGTTGAGCCAATGGCTTTGGCATCAGCAGCTGCTTGCAGGACTTTCTGAACTTCCAGCAGTTTCTCTTTCTCAAGCCCGGTGTTGTAGTGGCCGGACTGTGGACAATATTTGCAATCTTCCGGACAGGCGCCGGTTTTGATCGACAACAACGTAGAGACCTGCACCCGATTTTGATCGAAATGCGCGCGGTGCACAGTCTGCGCATTGAACAGCAAGTCGTTGAACGGCTGTTCGAACAGCGCCTTAACTTCGGCTAGCGACCAGTCGTGGCGAGTTGCGATGGATGCGGTGGCATTCATGAAGAGTTCCTTCGACGCTCAACTGCGTCTGTTGTCAGGGTTGCGGGCCAAGCGCCGCGAATCAGGCTTCAAGGCATCATAAGTTGTGTTTCGACGCTGTCAACCCAAGACAAGACACAGGTTTACATCTGATCAAAAAACATACGCATCAATTGAACCCATTGCCTCACACGGCGCAAACCTTTGAGCCGGAAACGATAAAGTAGCTGCAGCCGCAATAGACGGCAGAGCAGCATATTCGCTAGGAAGTTCGACTGGTTTCTGGCTGACTCAAAGGCGCTTGTGGAGCGTTGGCAAGTAGCAACCAATATGCGCCGAATGAAATCAAGAAGGTCGCTGGTGCTGAAAGGCTGGACAGTGTCGGATCAGCCAATTGCAATAAAATCATGCCAATAGCCGCTGCGCCAAACCAAGCAATTAACCCGCGCATATTGAAAGAAGGCGTCTGTGCCGGATCTGCCGATTCATCCTGGAGAGAACGTGCCGAGCAGATATGCGCCAAGGCAATTCCGACCCACGCCACCACGAACACACCCTGCCAGGCCAGCGCCTGGAGCAACCAAGAAAATACGTCCGCCAACATCAGGCCATACACCACAGCCCCGACCACAACGGCCCAGACCCAACGTGAATGGCGCAGACCGAACATCAGGGCAAAAAAAGCCTGCATATTCACCGCGCCAAGATAGTAATTCGCAGTATTGATGCGTGTTTGCGTAACCCAAACAAATAACAGTCCCCAAACCCCCATCAACTGCAAGATAGCCAGAACCACACTGACTTCACTCAATGCGCCCTCTTGCGGGATGCTGCTAGCCAGATAGATACCCGCAATACCATTGAGCAAGAAGGTCACCAAATAAAACGGCATACCGAAATTCCAGCGGCCGTGATACTGCGCGTCCTCGGGTTTGCCAAAGCGGGCGTAGTCGAAAGTGAACATCATCAAGATCCAGACGCCCATGTAAGCGACAAAACAATGCCACCAGCCAAACGAACTTGGCTCAGCAGGGCCAAAATCCAACCATTGCGGTTGATAACCGTACTGAGCAATGGATAACGCCACCGCAGCGAGCAGGCCAAGCAGATAAAACGGCAGGAGCACGCCGTTGAATTTATCCAGCCAGTGCTGCACGCTGCCAAATATCAGCGGTACGCTGTACAGCACCACGAGCAAGGCGGCCAAGGCATAACTCAATTCTGGATACAGGTGATTAAGCGCCACAGCAATGACCGACCCTTCAAACACCGCGTAATAAATCGCCGTTGAGAAGAAGATCAGGGTTGCCAGTGATGCGCCGACACTGCCGAAGAGTATTCGTGAGAATGAAGCGACCGTCAGACCGGTACGAATGGCGTAGCGACTTATGACTGCATTGATCAGCCCATAACTCACAACTGATAACAGCATGCCAATAATTGCGTTACGCGCACCAAAATTAAGCGCAAGCGACGCACCGATAACGATATAAAACATCGCGCTACACACAGCCCACCAGGCCATGGTCAACGATGCCTTGCCCATTCGTTGATCCTGTTCAGCGGTGTCTGCCTGCCCCTTTGAATTGGGTTGTGCCATGCCAGCCATGATGTTCTCTCCATAGATTTTATTGTTATTTTTCGGCAACAGTTCAGCGCAGGATGCAGTCTGTAGCGACCGCATCCTGAGCTAACACTTCATATTGCTAAGACTGTGAATTAAAAAAACGCAGCATACGTTCGATTTGCTGGTTGTACTGTTTACGCGCCAACAGGCCTTCTTCAAGTGTTACAGCAACAAAACGCACCTTCTGATTGGGCTGCAGTTGGGCGATACGATTTAAATCAGGGCTGATAACAGTGCCGATCATCGCGTAACCACCGCCAGACACTGCATCACGATGCAGCGCAATGGGCTCTATACCAGCGGGCACCTGAATCGAACCAATCGGATAGCAGGCATCAACAATATTTGAAGGATCAGAGCCAGCGCCGAATGGCTGCTCACGGGCCTCAAAGCCCAATGCCGAGCCGCCCTTGAAGCGGTAACCCATGCGGTCGGCTTCTGAACCGACTGTCCAGATATCGGCAAAAAAGCTTTCTGCGGCCTGCGCCAATAAGCGGTGGTAGTAAAGCCCGGGCACCACCCGCAACTCGACTTCGCCGCCCAACTCAGTCTGCATCGAGCGTGGCAGCGTTGCGCCTTCAACACCCTGACCAGAAGATTGCCCTAGCGGGATCTCGTCACCTGCAATCAAACGTCGCCCGCTGATACCGCCAATGCCGCCCAAGGTATAGGTTGAACGACTACCCAGCACCTCAGGCACATCAATCCCCCCAGCAATGGCTAGATAACCTCTAGCGCCCGCTTTCAAATAATCGAAACTCAATATCTGCCCTTTGCTTACCCTGAATGCGGTATCAAAGGGCATCTCCAGCCCATCGACCCGTGGCGTCATTCGTCCTCCGCTCACGGCGACTAAAGTATCCCTCTGAAACTCCAGTTTAGGGCCCAGTAAAGTGCACTCCAGCACGGCGTCTGTAGGCTGGTTGCCGACCAACAGATTGGCTGCACGCATCGCGTATTGATCCAATGCACCTGCTGGCGGGATACCAAGGTGGTAATAACCTTCTCGACCGGCATCTTGAACAGATGTAGCAAGACCTGGATTCAGAACATTAATCGACATTCAGCACCTCCTGCAGACGCTTTTTGCAGCCATGCGGATCTTGCAGATATTCATCCAGATCGAAACTGACCTGACGTGTGCGCAAGGTAAACGTACCCGCCTCGACCTCTGCCAAAGCCTGATCGTATTCGGTACGCTCCAGCGCTTTGAACTGGACGATATCTCCCGGACGGAAGAACACGATTGAGTCCTGCAAATAATCCAAGCCCTGTTGCGGGTCATAGATTGGCGCAGGCGTAACACCGAACATCTGGTAGCCACCAGCACCCTTTACCGAATAGATGCAGGCGAAGCAGCCACCGTGGCCAAGCGTCTGCTTCGGCGTATCGGTACGTGGGCGCAGATATTTAGGGACTTCAAGCTGCTTTTCCTGCTCGACCATCTGATACATAAACGGCAAACCAACTACAAAACCGACCATCGAAACGAACCAGGGCGAAGCTGTGTGCGCATCAATGAACGCCTGCACGTCGGCATAGTTATTAATCCGCGCGGCGTACTCCAGATCAGTTGCCGAAGGGTCCTGATGCCGGTCACGAAAACGCATCAGGGTTTCATGCGTCCAGGGATCGTTGTAGAGCACCGGAATTTCAATAATTCGCGTCTCGATTTTGCGACCTGCGGTTGCCGACTGTTCAATCTCACGTACAGTTTCAAGCAATGCTTGCGGTTCGATAACGTCAGGATTGAAGCGCACTTGAAACGAGGCATTAGCCAGACAAATATCAAGCACACCGGGAAGCGCAAGCTCTTCAATTGCACGGGTGATCGACATACCGCGAAAGAACGCCTCAAGCGACATTGCCTCACTCACTTCGGCAAATAAATGTTCATCGCCGCCAAAGCTGTAACGAATAGGTTGTGTTTGCATATCAGGCCTCCGCGGCGACTGGCGCCGGTAAAACTGAGCGCTCAGCAAGCAAGCGCTCAAGCGTGCCAGTGTCAAAATCACCAGCGCAGATGCACGTCTCTTCTAGCAGGGAGCGATGCAAGGTCAATGTGGTTGCCATTCCCGTTAATTCAGTGGCTGCCAATGCTTCGCGGGCGCGGGCAAATGCTTGTTCACGGTCAGCTGCATGAACAATTATTTTTGCCAACAACGAGTCGTAATAAGGCGGTACTCGATAACCCTGGAAAATATGGCTCTCGATACGTATCCCTTCACCTTCTGGCCAAGACAACGACTCAACCACGCCAGGACAAGGAAAGAAATTACGTTCAGGGTCTTCAGCATTAATACGCATTTCAAGTGCGACACCGTTGAGACAGATATCACTCTGGCGCAAGGTCAGTGGCTCGCCCCCCGCAATGCGCAGCATCCACTGGACTAAATCAATGCCTGTCACCATCTCGCTGATCGGGTGCTCAACCTGAATACGCGTGTTCATCTCGATAAAAAAGAACTCGCCGCTGTGCGCATCGAACAAATACTCCAGCGTGCCAGCCCCGCAATACCCCAAGGCCTGTACCAGCCTCACTGCGCTGTCGCACAAGCGCAGGCGCTGCTCATTCGATAGCGCTGGCGAAGGTGCCTCCTCGAAGACTTTCTGTCGGCGTCTTTGCAGTGAACACTCACGCTCAAACAAATGCACTGCATGCTCACCATCGCCGAGGACTTGTACTTCGACATGTCGAGCCTGACCAATAAAGCGTTCCAGATAGACCGCTCCAGAGCCAAACGCGGCAAGCGCCTCACGTTGTGCCAAGGGAAACTCACGACTCAACTCATCGCCATCATGGGCAACACGAATCCCGCGCCCACCGCCACCAGCCGAGGCCTTTATCAGCAATGGATAACCAACAGTTTCAGCACACTTCAGCGCATCCTCCAGTGACTCAAGTTCACCTTCAGAACCCGGCACCACAGGTACGCCAGCGGCTTTCGCAGTGCTTCGGGCTTGCGCCTTGTCGCCCATGCGGCGGATGGTTTCGGCATTGGGTCCAACCCAGATCATGCCTGCAGCTACCACTGCATCAGCGAATGCAGCGCTCTCGGAGAGAAATCCATAACCGGGGTGAACTGCATTGGCCTTGGTTTGCTTTGCAGCCTCTAGCAATGCGTCAGCATTTAGATAGCTTTGATCGGCCCGCGCCGGACCGATAATGCAAAACTCATCCGCCAACTGCGCAGCCATCGAGTCGGCATCGGCTTCACTGCAAGCCGCCACAGTAGGAATTCCCAACGATTTTGCAGCACGAATGATACGAACAGCAATTTCGCCTCGGTTGGCCACTAAAAGCTTGGTGATAGCACTCGTCATGCCGCTCTCCTTACTCATCGCTTGCAATCACGGCGAGTAACTGACCGGGTTCGATTGGGTCACCGTCCTCAACATGAAAAGCCACGAGCGTTCCAGTCTTGTCCGCGTGCAACTCGGAGAACTGCTTCATCACCTCGATCAAACCAATTACCGCACCACACTCCACCGCCTCACCGACCTCGATATAGTTGGGTGCATCCGGTGCAGAACGGCGGTAAAAGGTGCCCGGCAAAGGGGAAACTATTGAGTGCTCAGCCATTTCAATTCCTCTTTTTATCGTCTTTATCTGTTATCAAATGGGGTAACTACCAATCAGCGCGGGGCAGCCACTGCTATACCCGCTCCGAGAAGCCGCTTTCGGGTTGATTCAATGAGTGACAACGCGCCGGGCGTATCGCTGTGGATACATACGGAATCAAAGGCTATGGCGATGTCATCACCCTCGACAGTGCGCACACGACCGTCTTTGCATGCGCGCAAAACTTTGTCCGCGACTTGCTGTGGATCCAGCGCACCAACCTGACGGGTAAACACAATTGAACCGCTATTGTCGTAGTCACGGTCGGCATAGAACTCACGCACCGTTGGCTGCCCAAGTTCTTGGGCAACTCGCCAGGTAGCCGAGCCGTCCATGCAGAACAACATCAACTGAGGGTCAAGCTGCTGAAGGGTTTCGACAAATAAACGCGCACTAACCTCATCGCGCGCCAAGTGCATATACAAGGCACCGTGGGGTTTGATGTGCTGCAGCTGCACACCCTCAAGTCGGGCAAACTCACGCAATGCGCCAAGCTGGTAGAGCATGTCGTTGATCAACTCTTCAGCCGGTGCATTGATATGACGCCGACCAAAACCGACCAGATCGCGAAACCCGGGATGGGCACCAATTTTTACGCCATGTTGCTTAGCTGCAGCGACTGTGCGACGCATGATGTTTGGGTCCCCGGCATGAAAACCTGTAGCAATGTTTGCCGAGCTAATCAGCGGCATGATCTGCGCATCGACACCGTCTCCGGCCGACCATGCACCAAAACCTTCACCCATATCCGAATTCAGATCGACCTGATTCATTTACACCTGCGCCTCGTTGTGAGCTTCGTTGCAAACGACATTAAAAGGCTCTACAGGTATTGGGAAGATCCATTATTCGATAGGGTGTATTCTGAAAAACAGATACCTACAAGCAGGCAACTACCATGGCTTTTACCTTGCGCCAAGTCCGTTACTTCATAGCCACCGCTGAAGTTGGGCAGATATCACAAGCAGCAATCCACCTGAATATTTCGCAATCAGCCGTTACCAGCGCGATCCAAGAACTGGAAAGCATGCTCGGCGTAAGCCTGTTTATCCGCTCACCGCAAGGGATGAACCTGACAGATAACGGACGGCACTTTCTCAACCACGCCTACTCCATCCAGAACAGTGTTGATGAAGCCCTGCAAAGCCCGCTGCCAGATACAGGGATTAGCGGAAGCCTCAGCGTTGCCGCCAGCTACACGGTGATGGGCTATTTTTTGCCTTATCACTTGCAGCGTCTGGCGCAGTGGTATCCGCACATGGCCATCAACCTGCATGAACAGGAACGCAAGGCTATTGAGCAGAGCTTGCTCGATGGCACACTGGATATGGCGGTGGTGCTGACAGGTAATCTGCGTCACCCAGAAATTGCTGCTGAACCGTTATTCAAATCTGAGCGCAGGCTTTGGCTGCCTAATCGACACCCATTGAGCGAGCGTCCTTCAGTCAGTCTTGAAGAGGTCGCCAATGAGCCTTTTATCTTGCTCACCGTCGATGAAGCGGACCAAACAGCCATGCGCTACTGGAAGCAAATAGGCCAAAGTCCAAACGTGATATTGCGCACCAGCTCTGTAGAGGCCGTCCGCAGCATGGTGGCCAATGGAACAGGTGTGGCGGTGCTATCCGACTTGGTCTACCGACCCTGGTCACTCGAGGGCAAGCGCATAGAAACCATCTCATTGACGGATGAGGTTCCGTCCATGAGTGTCGGCTTGGCGTGGCATCGGGATAAGCCGTTCACCCCGACCATGCAAGCGTTTCGTGAGTACTTTCGCCACACATTTCTGGCGCCTCAGTTAATCAGCACCAAGCGCTAAGGATCCTCTGAAAAAGGTAGCGAGCGAAGATAGGACAAGGCAAAAAACTGAGAAAAAGCGACCGCGGTCGCGCTCGACTTTAGTTGGCCTAAATGAGCATTTTGAGCAGTTTTTTAACGCCGTAATATCGAGCGCAGTAGTTTTTCAGAGGTTTCCTAACTGCATTAAGTTCAGTAGTCGGCAATTCAGTATCCGTTCAAGGTAACAGCTGGATATTGTAACAACATCAACCAACTCAGCGCTCATTCATGGAGCAGTGCATGGGTTTGCTACAAGTATTGAAGCATCAGCTCGAAACACTTCAACCCTGCTTGAAGTGTTTGCTTTGTGATGAAACCACTGAAAGCAAGCGACTGCCGATATGCACCGACTGCGAGAGCGAGTTGCCGTGGTTGCGCGAGCATTGCAGTGTCTGTGCATTGCCCATGCACGGTGCTGAGTTGATTTGTGGCGAGTGCCAAAAGCATCCGCCAGTGTTCGACAAAGTCGTTGCCCCCTGGAGTTACAGCTTTCCGATCGACAGCATGATCAACCGTTTCAAACATCAAGCACAGTGGCCGCTAGGACGCTTGCTCGGCGACTTGCTGGGCGATTATGTGCAGCATCATTTTGATGACGGGTTGGCCCGTCCCGACTTGCTTTTGCCTGTTCCGTTGACCCCTCAGCGTCAGCGTCAGCGCGGCTTCAACCAAGCGCAGATGCTGGCCACAAGTTTAAGCAATCACCTGCACATTCCTGTGTTAAATCACGGGTTAACCCGCATCATCGAGACGCCAGCCCAGCAAGGGTTGGATGCCGTCACCCGTAAAAAGAATCTGCGCAAAGCATTTCTAGTCGCGCCCGAAGCACAAGTTCACGGGCTGCACCTCGCGCTGGTGGATGACGTATTGACCACAGGCGCCACAGCGCAAAGCTTGAGTCGACTGTTATTAAAGGCAGGTGCAGCACGGGTTGAGGTTTATTGCCTGGCGCGCACCCCAAAACCCGGAACCCTGCTTGACTTGTATTGAGCAAATCGCCACCGTTGAAAACCTCCTTCTCACACGTCAATCCCTTATGTCGCTGACCTCCGTGCTCGCCCAATACATTGTTCGTCGCCCGCAGCGCATCGCCCTGCTCCAGCATATTTCTGAGCAAGGCTCGATCACCCGCGCAGCCAAAAGCGCCGGCCTGAGCTACAAATCAGCTTGGGATGCGATTGATGAGCTGAACAATCTGGCACAAAAGCCATTGGTTGAACGCAGTGTTGGCGGTAAAGGTGGCGGAGGTGCACGGTTATCGCTGGAGGGCGAACGTGTTCTGCGCCTGTACCAACGCTTGCAAGCACTGCAAGCCCAAGTGCTGGAAGCCGCTGAAGATATCGGTGATCTGGATTTACTCAGCCGCCTGATGATGCGCACCAGCGCGCGCAACCAATTGCATGGTCAGGTCGTGGCAATCGACAGCCAGGGCCGCAACGACGAGATACGCCTTGAACTGGCAGGCGGGCAATATCTGACGGCGCAGATCACCCACGACAGCACACAAACCCTTGAGCTGGAAGTCGGTAGCCAGGTCATTGCTTTGATCAAGGCCGGCTGGCTGGAACTGCAATCGCCGCAACAGCCCGAAACGCCCGGTTATAACTGCATGCAGGGTCGGATAGAAGAACTGCTGAGCGCGCCGGACAGCCCGACCGAAGTCAAAATCGCTCTGCCAAGCGGTCAAACCTTATGCGCCCTGGCCCTGCCGACACAGCTCGACGAGTTGCAGTTGGCGATTGGCAGCCCTGTTCGCGTGCAGTGCTCGCCAACTCAAGTTCTGCTAGGTACGCCAATTTAAAGCAATCGCTCTGCTTGCAACAATTTCGTCATGGACGCTGATTAAGGTACAGCCATTCTTGGCACGGAGCCTTACTGTGATGAAGCGTTTAGAAGACAACCAATTAACCGATCTAGAACAAATGAGCGGTATCAGCCGCCGCCGTTTTATCAGCGCGGGTGCTTTGTGCGGCGCCGCCATGTTTCTGGGCGGCAATCTGCTCAGCCGCAGCGTATTGGCCGCCAGCGTCGGCAGTGCAAACAGCACCCTGCTCGGCTTTGACAGCATTGCAATCTCGACCGCAGACACAATCACTCTGCCTGTCGGATACAAGTCATCGGTGCTGATCAGTTGGGGCCAGCCTTTATTAACCAACGGCCCAGAATTCGACCCAACCAGCAAAGATTCAGCGGCCGCTCACGAAGTGCAGTTCGGCGACAACAACGACGGCATGAGTTTCTTCCCTTTCGCCGACGATGAAAACCGCGCACTGATGGCGATCAACAACGAATACACCAACTACCAATATTTGCTCGACCATGCTGGCTTGCCGAAATCCTCCGAGGAAGTTCACAAGGCACTGGCCAGCGAGGGTTTATCGGTAATCGAAGTACAGAAATTGGCTGGCAAATGGCAGTTTGTGCAGGGCTCAAAATACAACCGCCGGATTCACGGCAACACGCCAATCAGCGTCAGTGGTCCAGCCGCTGGCCACGACTGGCTGAAAACCGCAGATGACCGCACAGGCAAACATGTTCTCGGCACCTTCCAGAACTGCGCCAACGGTAAAACGCCTTGGGGCACTTACCTGACCTGCGAAGAAAACTTCGACGATTGCTTCGGCAGCACTGACCCGGCGCAAAAGTTCGATGAGGCCCAATTGCGTTACGGCGCCTCCATCACCGGCGACGGTAACGACTGGCATAAGCACGACCCGCGCTTTGACATGGCCAAGACTCCCAACGAGTTCAACCGCCACGGCTGGATCGTCGAGATTGATCCATTCGACCCACAATCCACTCCGATCAAACGTACTGCGCTAGGCCGCTTCAAGCATGAGAACGCGGCATTTACCGAGACCAAAGACGGTCGCGCGGTGGTGTACATGGGCGACGATGAGCGCGGCGAGTTCATCTACAAGTTCATCAGCAAGGATAAAATCAAACGCAGCAAGGGTCGGGACGCCGTCAAGCACAACCAGCACATTCTTGATCAAGGCACGCTCTATGTTGCGCGCTTCGATGCGGGAGACAAAAACCCGAACCTGCCTAAAGGTCATGGTCGCTGGGTTGAGTTGACCTTTGGTAAAAACGGGCTGGATGCCAGCAATGGCTTCAACAGCCAAGCAGAGGTGCTTATCCACGCACGCTTGGCAGCCAGCACAGTGGCCGCAACCCGGATGGACCGCCCAGAATGGCTGGTGGTTAGCCCTAAAGACGGTCAAGTCTATTGCACCCTGACCAACAACGTTAAACGCGGTCAAGCCGACCAACCGGTAAATGGTCCCAACCCTCGCGAGAACAATATTTATGGGCAGATTCTGCGCTGGCGCGAAGCCAATGACGATCACGCCTCGACCGCCTTTACCTGGGATCTGTTTGTAGTCGCAGGCAATCCTGTGGTGCACGCAGGCCAATCCACCGCAGGGTCAGCAAACATCACCCCGCAAAACATGTTCAACAGCCCGGATGGGCTGAGCTTTGATGACGCTGGCCGCCTATGGATTCAGACCGACGGTGACAGCAGCAATGCTGGTGACTATGCGGGCATGGGCAATAACCAGATGCTCTGCGCCGACCCGGACACCGGCGAGATCCGTCGCTTTATGGTTGGCCCCGTAGGCTGTGAAGTGACTGGCATCGCCTTCGCTCCGGATCAACGCACGATGTTTGTAGGCATTCAACATCCGGGCGAAAAAGGCGGCTCGACCTTCCCTGAGCACCTGCCCAACGGTAAACCGCGCTCCTCAGTTATGGTCATTACCCGCGAAGATGGCGGCATCATCGGCGCCTAGACTCGCTGGGTAAACAGCCTGCACCTGCAATCGCCACGACGGATGATCACACTGTCATCCGGCGTGGCGCTCACCGCAACAACGCGCAGCTTGTCCGCAGTTGAACACTTCCCACACACAACGCGGATTCAGCCGCCCAAATCTCTTAACCTGCGTTACCATGATCGGTCGAACGCGGCGACCTGCTGCGCGCAGGAGATTTCATGTCCCATCCTTTTGCAGCACTGACTCAAGACTTGGTTCTCGACGCCGTCGAAAGCATCGGCTTTCTCAGCGATGCGCGGGTATTAGCCCTGAACAGCTATGAAAACCGGGTATATCAAGTCGGCATTGAGGATGAGACGCCGATCATCGCCAAATTCTACCGTCCGGATCGCTGGACTGACGCGGCGATTCGTGAAGAACACAGCTTCACCTTCGAGCTAGCCGAATGCGATGTTCCCGTGGTTGCGCCCATGCAACGTGACGGCGAAACCCTCTTCGAACACGCAGGCTATCGCTTCACCTTGTTTCCGCGTCGCGGTGGCCGGGCGCCAGAGCCTGGCAACCTTGAGCAACTGTATCGGCTCGGCCAGTTACTGGGCCGCATGCATGCGGTCGGCGCAACCAAACCCTTCGCCCATCGTGAGAGTTTGAAGGTCGAGAACTACGGCCACGCATCGTTAAAAACCTTGCTCGACGGCGGCTTTATCCCAAAGAGCCTGCTGCCAGCTTACGAATCGGTTGCCCGTGATCTGCTCAAGCGGCTCGACAGTCTATTCGCCAATAATCCAGTCACCGCGATTCGCCTGCACGGCGACTGTCACCCCGGCAACCTGCTGTGCCGTGATGAAACCTTTCACATGGTCGATCTCGATGACTGTCGTATGGGCCCGGCCGTGCAGGACCTGTGGATGATGCTGGCTGGCGAGCGCCACGAGCGCCTTGGCCAACTCTCTGAGTTAATGGATGGTTATCAGGAATTTCACGATTTCAATCCGCGTGAGCTGCCTTTGATCGAAGGCCTGCGCTCTTTGCGCCTGATGCATTACAGCGCCTGGCTGGCTCGGCGCTGGGACGACCCGGCATTCCCGCACAGCTTCCCGTGGTTCGGCACCGAGCGTTATTGGGGCGAGCACATCCTGATGCTGCGCGAACAGTTGTCAGCGCTGGATGAAGAGCCGCTCAAGCTGTTTTAAGTAACCGACGCAGTGCTGAACCAGAAGCGTGACATGTCGATGCCTTGCTGATGTAACAAAAGCCTTACGTTTATCCATCAGCGGGCAGACAATTAAAACCTGAGCACACAGACAAATAGCTACGCACACGACTAGAATTGAAAATCTATCGTTAGCATCCTAAGCAAGGATTTCCATGTCCACCGCAAACCCACAGCGCGGGTATATTCTGGGCCTTAGCGCCTACATTATCTGGGGCTTGTTCCCGCTCTACTTCAAAGCCATCGCCGAAGTACCGGCGTTGGAAATTGTCGTCCATCGCGCCGTCTGGTCGGCGATCTTTGGGGCGCTGTTACTGCTGGTTTGGAAGCACCCGGGCTGGTTGCGCGAGTTGCGTGAAAATCCCAAGCAATTTGCGGTACTGGGTTTTAGCGGTGTGTTGATCGCCAGTAACTGGCTGGTTTACGTCTGGGCGGTGAATCATGGCCGCATGCTTGAGGCCAGCCTGGGTTACTACATCAATCCCTTGATTAACGTCTTGCTGGGCTTACTCATTCTTGGTGAACGCCTGCGCCGCCTGCAATGGATTGCCGTAGGCTTGGCTGCGCTGGGTGTGTTGCAGCAATTGTGGCAAGTCGGCAGCATCCCTTGGGTGTCGCTGGTTCTGGCCCTGACATTCGGTTTTTACGGATTGATCCGCAAACAGGCGCCGGTAAAAGCCCTGCCGGGATTGGTGGTCGAGACCTGGATTTTATTGCCACTGGCCATTGCCTGGATCGCCCTCAACCCGGATGCAGTGAGCAGTAACGCTGAGTTCTGGACAACTTCTGAGGCGTTCTGGCTGATTGTCGCCGGGCCCATCACCTTGGTACCGCTGGTGTGCTTTAACGCTGCGGCACGGCACCTGCCATACACCACATTGGGCTTTTTGCAGTACCTGGCGCCAACCTTGGTGCTGCTGCAAGCGATCTTCTTGTTCGGCGAGCACTTCGACTCAAGCAAGTTGCTGGCCTTTATCTGCATCTGGGCTGGCTTGGTGATTTACAGCGTCGATGCATGGCTGAGCATTCGTCGAGGCAAAATCCACAATTAGCTATCGTTCGGGTGGCAGCCTGCTATCTGCCACCCGAACAGCGCTGGGCCAACCAGCCACAAAGCAGCTGTTCAAAAAACGATCAACCCGCGCAACACCTAGTCAACCCTGGGCTGCAGCTGATCATCCCAACCTTATCCACAGATCCATCCCCGCCCTTTGTGCACAAGCCATTGAAACTGTTGCTTTTTTAACCAGACCATGGAGAACAGCGGGGCACTAGCTGGCCCTTCAAGTACCCTCAAGTTATCCACAGCCCTACGCACACAGGCCGTGGATATGTTGCAAGCCCGAAACTAGGGATCTTCTGAAAAAGGTCGCGAGCGAAGGGAGTACAAGGCGAACAGATGCGAAAAAGCGACCGAGGTCGCGCTCGACCTTAGTTGTCCTAACTGAGCATTTGATTCGCGTTGCTCACCCCTTCGGGGCCGCAGCAGGGGCTGCGCCAGTAATATACCTAGCGCAGTATTTTTTCAGAGACTCCTTAGCTGTCTGTGCGGATATTCAGCTCTACCATCAAATCATCCGCCAAGGTTTCCAGTTGGGTTTTGAGCTCATCCAGCGACAACCCCAGCGGCACCGCGAGCATTGACTCGGCATGGAATAACGGCTCGCTGCTCATCGGTGCAGGCATCACCTCGGTCTGCAGGCTCTCGACGTTAACGCCAAGCTCGGTAAGCAAACGGGTGATGTCGCGGACAATGCCTGGGCGATCGTTGCCAACCAGATCAAGCATGATCGGCTTCCAGTTGCATGAAGGCTCAGCACCGCTTTCCGCCAGCAATACCCGAATGCCATGAACATTCAGCCCCTGCAGTGCAGTGACCAACTCGGTGTGCGACTCAGCAGGCACCGCCACGCGCAGTATCCCGGCAAACTGCCCAGCCATGCGTGACATACGGCTTTCAAGCCAGTTGCCACCATGATTAGCCACACATTGAGCAACGCGTTCAACCAGACCGGGTTGATCCTGAGCGATAACGGTCAATACCAGATGATCCATTGCAGGCCTCTCTTTGTTGTGACATCTGTAAAGGAGATTGCAGCGGCACATTCCGGCAGACCGCTGCAGTTCCAGCTACTGGCCAGGCAATGCCAGCCAATAGGTATAAAAGGCTTGATCCCGAACATACCCGAGTCGCTCATAAAGCGCTTGCCCCGGGTAATTATTTTTCGCGGTTTCCAACTGCAGGCCACAGGCACCTGCAGCCTGTGCATGATCACGCGCAGCATTCATCAACGCCTCTGCAATTCCTCGACGGCGCGCTGCCGGGTTCACATACAAATCACTTAGCAACCACATGGGCGCCAATGCAAGCGAGGCATAGAGTGGGTATAACTGCACGAAACCCTGGGCATGATCGGTATCGTCGCGAGCGATGAATAGTGTCGAACTGCCCTGCTCTATTCGCGCAGCCAGGAATTCGTACACAGCACTGAGCGGTTTATCCACCTGATAAAAAGTTAGGTAATCGACGAATAAGTGACTGAGCGGCTCAAGATCATCCGCCGTAGCTTGAACAATATGCATGCTTAACCTTCCTGGAACCTGCATGCAGTATAGGTCGCCTGCCATTTTGGTGCGGTTGAAATAGCAGAGAAGATCAACGCAACAAATCGTGTACCGTTTTATCTGTTTTATGAAACAATATTGACTGGTTTTGCATGCACAACGTTCCAGCCGTGACTGCTAAGCGCTTTTGGGTCGCATAACGACGCGCCCCCACTGATTTTCCATAGATCTTGATGTAGTATGCCGCGGCCTGGACTACAAGACTGAGTCCCAGAGTCCGAAGGTCCTAAGCGGCTAATATGTAGAGCTGAGCAGAGTGAGGCAAGTGATGACTGAACGCGTTCAAGTCGGTGGCCTGCAGGTCGCCAAAGTGCTGTTCGACTTCGTTAACAACGAAGCCATTCCTGGTACCGGTATTTCCAGCGACAAGTTCTGGACCGGCGCCGAAGCGGTAATTAACGAACTCGCACCGAAAAACCGTGCCTTGCTGGCCAAGCGCGACGAAATCCAGGCACAGGTTGACAGCTGGCACCAGGCTCGCACCGGTCAGGCGCATGATGCCGTTGCCTACAAAGCATTCCTTGAAGAAATCGGCTATCTGCTCCCGGAGCCAGCTGACTTCCAAGCCACCACCACTAACGTCGACGAAGAAATTGCCCGTCTGGCCGGCCCGCAATTGGTTGTGCCAGTGATGAACGCACGCTTCGCCCTGAACGCATCCAACGCCCGCTGGGGCTCGTTGTATGACGCGCTCTACGGCACAGACGTGATCAGCGAAGAAGGTGGCGCCGAAAAAGGCAAAGGTTACAACAAGGTTCGCGGTGACAAGGTAATCGCCTTCGCGCGCGCCTTCCTCGATGAAGCGGCACCTTTGGCCGCCGCCTCACACGTCGACTCCACAGGCTACAAGATTGTCGATGGCAAGCTGCTCGTCAGCCTCAAAGGCGGCAGCAATACCGGCCTGCAAGATGACACTCAATTGATGGGCTTTCAGGGCGACGCCAACGCACCAATCGCCGTGTTGCTAAAACACAACGGCCTGCACTTCGAAATCCAGATTGACGCAAATACTCCAGTTGGCAGCACAGACGCGGCTGGCGTTAAAGACATCCTGATGGAAGCGGCACTGACCACCATCATGGACTGCGAAGACTCCGTCGCCGCAGTTGATGCCGATGACAAGGTGGTGATCTACCGTAACTGGCTCGGCCTGATGAAGGGTGATCTGGCGGAAGAAGTCGCCAAGGGCGGCACCACCTTCACCCGCACCATGAACCCGGATCGCGTCTACACCAAACCCGATGGTAGCGAACTGAGCCTGCATGGCCGCTCGCTGTTGTTCGTGCGTAACGTTGGTCACCTGATGACCATCGATGCAATCATCGACAAAGACGGTTTTGAAGTGCCAGAAGGCATCATGGACGGCCTGCTGACCAGCCTGATCGCCATGCACAACCTCAATGGCAACACTAGCCGCAAGAACACCCGTACCGGCTCGGTCTACATCGTAAAACCGAAGATGCACGGTCCTGAAGAAGTCGCCTTCACCAGCGAACTGTTCAGTCGCGTTGAGGATGCCCTTGGCTTGACGCGTAATACGCTGAAAGTCGGCATCATGGACGAAGAGCGTCGCACCACGGTGAACCTCAAGGCCTGTATCAAGGCTGCCAGCGAGCGCGTGGTGTTTATCAACACCGGCTTCCTCGACCGTACCGGTGACGAAATCCACACCTCAATGGAAGCTGGCCCTGTTGTGCGTAAAGCCGCCATGAAAGCCGAAAAGTGGATTGGTGCTTACGAAAACAACAACGTTGATGTTGGCTTGGCGACCGGCCTGCAAGGCCGTGCGCAAATAGGCAAAGGCATGTGGGCCATGCCGGACCTGATGGCGGCGATGCTTGAGCAGAAAATTGGTCACCCGATGTCCGGCGCCAACACCGCCTGGGTACCATCGCCTACCGCTGCAACACTGCATGCCTTGCATTATCACAAGGTTGATGTGTTCGCCCGTCAGGAAGAACTCAAGAGCCGCACTGCGGCCTCAGTTGATGACATTCTGACCATTCCTCTGGCCAGCAACACCAACTGGTCGGCTGAAGAAATCCAGAATGAACTCGACAACAACTCACAGGGCATCCTGGGTTATGTCGTGCGCTGGATTGATGCTGGCGTAGGCTGCTCGAAAGTGCCGGACATCAGCGACGTTGGCTTGATGGAAGACCGCGCCACCCTGCGAATCTCCAGCCAGCTACTGGCCAACTGGCTGCGTCACGGCATCGCCACTGAAGAGCAGATTGTCGCCAGCCTCAAGCGCATGGCGCCGGTAGTTGACCGTCAGAATGCCAACGATCCGTCGTATCGCCCATTGGCTCCTGACTTCGACAGCAACATTGCCTTCCAAGCGGCATTGGAGCTGGTGGTTGAAGGCGCCAAACAACCAAACGGCTACACCGAGCCAGTCCTGCACCGTCGTCGTCGCGAGTTCAAGGCCAAGAACGGCCTCTGAGTTTAACGACTAAAAAACCGCCCAATTGGGCGGTTTTTTTATTTAAGGCAGATAACTTTCGTGTTGTATATCGCCGTAGCTGAGAAATATCGCTTTATTAACTACGGGCAAATCTGAAAAATTCTTTCAAATCTTACAACCCTGCCGAAAGTGCTGAAACAATCAACACATCCACAGATATTCATACCTCCGGCACACTGAGCTCTCGGAACGCCACCATTTGTAACTAATGGCGGGAGCACCGCTGACAATCGAAAAGAGCTTTAGTAACAACAACTCAGTTTAGAAAGCAGCTACACAAAATATAGCACTATGCCTGCATAGTTAGCATTTAGCCATCAAACTTAAGTTGGCTGCGGCACCCCGAACAACAGTACAGCTCCCATAGCACAGCCTATAAATTAACTTAAAAATTGTAGGGCACTCATTCGTCTTAAAAAGATAATTAACGTGATTTCAAATCCAGACTTATCCGTATTGTTTTTGTGCCGAAAAACTGAACCTATTGCGCACATAATCCGCCCCTTGTGCTTCGCGGCATTGTTGTGCGCGAGCCCTTTTGCGGTGTACGCAGCAGACCCTATCTATGACCAACTTATTATCAGCGCGCGCAATGGTAACGTTGAGCCAGCACTTAAGTTTTTGCGCGAGGTAAATAACACTCAGGAGTCTGAGCTTTATGCCAGCGACCATATATTGATTGCTGGCTGGGCGGGGCTTGATGAGGAAGTGGTCAATCGATACGAGAGCAGTCGCTCATATTTAACGCCGTCTGCGGATGTATTGACAACCACTGCTCACGCCTACCGTAACTTACAGCGCTGGCCACAGGCGTTGGACGCTTACAATAAAGCGTTGCAACTGGGGCCGACTGACAACGGCGCCTTGGTTGGCCGGGTCATGACCTTAGCGGACTCAGGTAAACCGGCTGATGCTGTGCAACAGGCCCAAGTATTAGTGGCTGCAAAGCCTAATGATGCTGAGCGGCGCTTAGCCCTCGCTTATGCCTACTTACGAAACCAAAAAAAGTTTAGCTCGCTGCATGAAGTTAATGAAGCGCGGCTTCTTGCACCTGAACGCAACAGTGTAAAGCGCGAATACCTATTGGCCTTGCAACGCGCAGGCGTGAACTCCAAAGCTCTTGAGCTTGCCGAGCAGAACCCCGAACTGGTCAACGCTAAAGAGCTGCGCACTCTGCAGAGAGCGCGAGTAGCTGAATATGTGCGCATGTCGGACTTACCTGTCGGCAAAGAAAGCGATCGTTTCAAAATGACTGACAAGGCAATTGCCGAGGCTGACAGATTACTCAATCAGTGGGCAAATATTCCACAGGCGCAAGACGATGCTCAGGCGTTGCGTATCGACCGTATGGGCGCACTGTTTAATCGCGTGTATATGCAGAAAGTGCTTGATGAGTATGACGCCTTCAACAGTAAAGACGTGCAACTTCCAGCCTATGCGTTGCGCTGGGTTGCAGGTGCCAGTTTGTATTTGCGACAACCCGAACTCGCCGCCAAGTTATATAAACAAATTCTGCCGAGCGACGATGAAAAAATTCCTGCCCGTCAATCTGACCTGCAAGGGTATTACTATGCGCTCAAAGAAAGTGGGCAAGACGCAGCAGCAGCGTTGCTGGTTCCGACAATTACCAATCAACCTAGACGCCTCTACCAAAAAGGCTTACCCAACGGTAAAGCAAATCCGCACTGGCTAGCTGGCAAAGTGATGGAGGTCAGCGCATCCCAATCTGCTAATGATCTAGCGGCTGCGCAGTTGCAAATTCAAACCTTGGCCAACAGTGCACCAGGCAATACCGAGTTGCGTACCGTACGTGCCGATATTTATTCCGCACGCGGCTGGCCACGGCGTTCAGAAGCTGAGCTTAAAGAAGCAGAGAATCTTTCACCGCGCTCTGTCGATGTTGAACTCAGGCAAGGCTATACCGCCCAGCAACTGCAAGAGTGGCGGCAGTTTGAGTTGTATGCCGATGATGTTTTTGCCCGGTATCCCGAAAGGCTCTCAGTACAGCAACTGGAGCGTGCCCGCCAATTACACAACATGGCTGAGTTGAGAGTTGCCAGCAACGGCGGCATCAGCCCTGATAACACAGTCACAGGCAGTGGCGACTATGGCATCGATACGGTTCTGTACAGCTCACCTATCGATTACAACTGGCGTGTATTCGGCGGCCTTGGTTACAGCCAGGGCACATTTGAAGAGGGCAAAGGCCGCAACCGCTATCAACGCGGCGGCCTTGAGTGGCGTAGCCGCGACCTCACTCTTGAAGCTGAGGTCAACAACCAAAACTACGGCCACGGCAATAAGCAAGGCGCTCGTCTCAGTGGCAGCCATGATCTCAACGATTACTGGCAGTACGGCTGGTCCATGGACTGGCGTTCTCGTGAGACACCGCTACGCGCGCTGAACAGCGACATCACATCTGATATCTACTCCGGCTACTTGAGTTGGAGCCCTAACGAAAGCCGCTCGTGGCGTATCTCACTGACACCGCAGCGCTTTGACGATGGTAACGACCGTTTAAGCGGCTCCATTTCGGGTCGAGAGCGGGTCTATACCTCGTCCAAGCTGGTGGCTGATGCCCTGCTCGATATTGGCGCCAGCCATAACAGCCAACCCGCTGACGGCCCCTATTTCAGCCCCGAAGATGATCTAAGCATCATGCCCGGCTTGCGCCTTTCACACCTGCTGTATGAGCGCTACGAGCAAACCTGGAGCCAACAAGCGCAGTTCGGTCTGGGCAGTTACAACCAACGCGACTATGGCACCGACGCCATCGGTTTTATCAGTTATGGCCAGCGCGTGAGCATGAATGACCAGCTCAACTTCGGCGCAACGGCCTCTGCACTTAGTCGCCCCTACGACGGTGAGCGCGAGACCGAATACCGGCTTGTGTTCGATCTTTCGTACCGCTTTTGATGAGAACTTCCATGCGCTTTCTTTATAAATTCGCCATTTTTGCATTGAGCTTGATACTTCTCAGTGCCTGCGCCTCTGAAGGGCCACCCTTTGTGCCCCCTCTTGCCCGTGCTCTACCCATTAGCGAGGCGCCTTGGCCTGAAGGCAAGGTCTTAGCAATTTGCTATCACGACATTGAAGATCAGGAGGCAGACCAGAACTATGTTTCGGTTCGCACGGCTAACCTGATCGCCCAGCTTAACTGGCTGCACGACAGCGGCTATCAAGCGGTTTCAGTTGATCAAGTCCTCGCGGCGCGGACAGGCGCAGAACAACTACCTGACAAGGCAGTTTTGCTGACATTCGATGATGGCTACAGCAGCTTCTATGACCGCGTACTGCCTTTGCTCGAAGCCTACAACTGGCCAGCGGTTTTTGCCCCGGTGGGCGCTTGGGTCAGTACGCCCCTGAACAGCCCGGTCGACTTCGCAGGCAAGCCAACCGAACGTAAGAAATTCGCGACTTGGGATCAGGTCAAGCGCATGGCTAAAAACCCATTGGTTGAGATTGCCGCACATACCAACAATATGCACACCGGTGCATTGGCAAACCCACAAGGTAACTTGGAGCCATCTGCTGCCAATCGCCATTACGACCCCGTACTCAAACGCTATGAAAACGATGAAGAAGCCCATGCTCGCTGGAGCAAGGACATTGCCAAGATCAGCGACAAAATCGAGGCTGCAACGGGTCGCAAACCACGGGTTTGGGTGTGGCCATACGGCCAACAGAATGGCGAGGTACTAAAAATTGCCAATGAGAACGGCTACGACATTGCTCTGACCTTAGAGGACGGCATGAGCAGCATGTCAACAATCAAGGAAGGGCCGCGCTATCTAGTGAGTGGTGATCCTGAGATTGACCAGTTCGCTACATCGATTATTGCAATTGCTGAAACCAGTTCAATACGGGTTGCCCACGTCGACCTCGACTACGTTTATGACCCGGACCCGCAACAGATGGATAAAAACATCGGCAGCATGGTTCAGCGTATTTATGACTTGGGTATCAACACCGTATTCCTGCAAGCGTTTGCGGACCCTAAAGGTGATGGAACGGTTCGCGAAACCTACTTTCCCAACAGCCATTTGCCAATGCGCGCCGATCTGTTCAACCGCGCTTCGTGGCAATTACAAACCCGAGCGCACGTACAGGTATATGCATGGATGCCTGTACTGAGTTTCGACTTGGACAAGAAGCTGCCACGGGTACAACGCTGGGATCCTGAAACTGGCATAGCATCTGTTGATCCTGAACAGTACCAGCGGCTTTCTCCGTTCAGTACCGAAGCGCGTAAGCAGATTAGCGATATCTACCAAGACCTCGCCCGCTATGCAAACTTCGACGGCCTGCTATTTCACGACGATGCCTTGCTCACCGATTTTGAGGACGCAGGCCCGGACGCGCTTGCGGCGTACCGCAAAGCCGGTTTTCCCGCAGACATCGCTGCGTTGCGCGATAGCCAACAATCGCTGGAAACATGGGCTCAGTTCAAAACGAAATACCTGACTGACTTCACGCTTGAACTGGCAGAAAAAGTCAAAGCGATCCGCGGCCCACAGATTCGTACGGCTCGTAACATTTACGCACAACCGATTATGAATCCAGTGAGTGAAACCTGGTTTGCGCAAAACCTAGACAACTTCCTCGCAAGCTATGACTGGACCGCGCCCATGGCCATGCCGCTGATGGAGGGCGTAGCCCTGAAAGACTCTAACGCTTGGCTTGAGCAGATGGTGGACATCATCGGCCAGCGGCCAGATGCCCTCAAACGTACCGTTTTTGAGCTACAAGCGCGCGACTGGAGCAAACCCAACTCGCCTGCGATTGATGCCAAACAGCTTGCAGAGTGGATGCGGCGCCTGCAATGGAAGGGCGTAGTCAATTACGGCTACTACCCAGACAACTTTGTTACCAACGAACCTGCATTGGATGAAATTCACCCCGCTTTCTCTAACGCTTGGGCACCAAAACCATGACTGATCGCCTGATAGCTCTGCTCGTCCTCGCCATCATTCTGGGTATTCCTTTTGGCCTGGCGGAAGGAATAAGCGGTTCGGTGATGCTGAACTTCATTTTCCTCTACCCGTTGCTCATGTCGATGCTATGGATTGTTGGGGGGATGTACTTCTGGATTCACTGGGAGCGCGACTGGAACTGGTCGCACGACGGTGATAACCCAGCACCCTGCCTTGAAGGCGAGCCACTGATTTCAATCATCATCCCTTGCTACAACGAAGGCGATAACATCCATGAAACCATTCGTGCGGCGCTGAGCCAGCGCTACCCTAATATAGAAGTCATCGCAGTAAACGACGGCTCAAAAGACAATACCGCCGAAATCCTCAACCAGATTGCCGCACGTGAGCCACGCTTGCGCGTACTGCATCTTGCGCAGAACCAAGGTAAAGCAGTGGCATTGCGCATGGCTGCGATCGCTGCCAATAGCGAATACCTGGTATGCATTGATGGTGATGCACTATTGAGCCGCGACACGGCTGCATTTTTGGTCAAACCACTGCTTGAAAATCCTCGCGTGGGTGCCGTGACCGGTAATCCGCGAATTCGCACACGCTCAACCTTGGTTGGGCGAATTCAAGTCGGAGAGTTTTCTTCAATCATCGGTTTGATCAAACGTGCTCAACGTGTTTACGGGCGTGTATTTACCATTTCAGGAGTGATCGCAGGCTTTCGCCGCAGTGCGTTGGATCGCATTGACTACTGGAGCCCCGACATGATCACCGAAGACATCGATGTCAGTTGGAAGCTGCAACTTGACCACTGGACAATCTTCTACGAACCACGTGCACTGTGCTGGATTCTCATGCCCGAAACCCTCGCGGGCCTCTGGAAACAGCGCAAACGCTGGGCACAAGGTGGCGCGGAGGTTTTACTTAAAAACGCACGCACTATTTGGTCGTGGCGCTATCGCTACATGTGGCCATTGCTGCTGGAGTTCGCAATGTCAGCTACCTGGGCCTTCGCCTTGGCATTGTCACTGATGCTTTGGCTTGTCGGTCAGTTCGTTGAGATGCCACCGAATTATCGCGTGAACGACATGTTGCCGCCTGGTTTCACCGGTGTACTTCTCGCGGCGGTGTGCCTGATGCAATTCGCGCTCAGCCTGGTGATTGAACGCAGGTATGAAAAGGGTTTGGGTAAGGCCCTGTTCTGGACCATTTGGTACCCACTGGCTTTTTGGCTGCTCACGTTTCTCACCACGATAGTGAGTTTCCCTAAAGTAATGATTAGTGCTCGAGGAAAACGAGCGCGCTGGACAAGCCCTGACCGTGGAATCAAAAGGAATGAACCATGAGCATTATTAAGACGGAGCAACACTGGCTACCTAAAACCATCGACGCCATGCTGACACTGTCTGCTTGGGCAGGTTTTTTGTACTTAATCACGGACGGCGCAGTGCCATTTGCCAAACAACTGATTGCTCAACCAGAGCAGTTTCAGAGCATACTCATCAGCGCGTTTATGCCGCTGATAATGCAACTTTCAAATTACGCGATTGCCGGGGCATTGCTAGGCGCGGTATTGCTGACTTGGGCCAAATACAACGAACTGCGTGCTGCGCGTTACACTCGCCGCGAGCGTAGTCCTGATCTCTGCGACAGCAGCCTGTCAGCAAGTTTTTTTGTGACACTGGAAGACCTGAGCATTTTGCGCCGCAAACAAGTGCTTATCCTGCACAACACCGAGCATGGCGACTTGAGCTGGATCGAAGACCCAATGATGCTACAACCGAAAGTACGTAGCCTGAAAAGTGGTGCAAGACTCAGTTTGGTTTAACACCATCAGAGAGCTGGTTGTTTGATCAACTCGCTGGCTTTGCCATGTTCTGTAATGCCCGCAACCTGCGCCCCTGCCGCAATCAGCTCCTCTCCTGTGCTTCTGCAATTTCAGCGCAAAACCCACTACGCCAAACTTTATCAGCACGCTCACGCGGCAGCTAGACTTACGTCCAATGGCCGCATTGCAACAAGCACCGCACCATGCAAAAAAACAGGTAGTGCAAATATGGCTGAGGACGCATTCGAACAAGCAGGTAAAACCGCGGTGTCACAGAACATCCACGGCACTGTTGAGTTCCTGCAAAAATTCCCGCCGTTCAAGCAAATGGATCTGGCGCATTTGACCTATCTGGTTGAGCACTGCCAATTACGCTTTTACAGCCAGGGCGAAAGCATCCTCAAACCCAGCGACGGCCCAGTCGAGTTTTTTTATATCGTCAAACAAGGGCGTATCCGCGGCGCTCGTCCGCAGTCAACAAAAGCCAATGACGAAACCACCTTTGAGATCACCACCGGTGAATGCTTTCCGCTCTCTGCATTGATTGGGGAGCGCGCAACACGCACCGAACACATCGCAGCCCAAGACAGCTTTTGTTTGCTGTTGCGCAAGGCCACCTTCGTTAAGCTGTTTAAGCTCTCAGCGCCGCTGCGTGACTTTTCCTTACGTGGCGTTAGCAGCTTGCTTGATCAGGTCAACCAACAGGTGCAATTGCGTGCAACAGAAAACCTTGGCGCGCAGTACTCACTGGATAGCAAACTGAGTGAACGACTGCTGCGTAAACCCGTCAGCTGCACGCCGGATACAACTGTGCGTGAAGCCGTTAAACAGATGCATGAACAACATGTCGGCAGCATCGTTATTGTGAATCCACGCCTGCAACCACTGGGCATATTTACCCTACGCGACTTACGACGAGTCATCGCCGATGGCATCTCCCTAGAGTTGCCGATTGAACAACTCATGACTGCTAAGCCACACCACTTACCCGCCAGTGCCAGCACATTTGATGCTGCCATTACAATGACCGAGCACAACATCGCTCACGTCTGCGTAGTTGAGCACGGCCAGCTTAGCGGCGTGGTTTCGGAGCGGGACCTGTTCTCCCTGCAACGAGTTGATCTGGTGTACTTGGCGCGTAGCATTCGCAATGCCAACAAGCTGGCAACGCTGATTAGTTTGCGAGACAACATCTTGCAGTTGGTTGACCGCATGCTTGCGCACGGTGCTAGCTCAACGCAGATAACTCAACTGATCACCCAGCTCAATGACCATACCGTATGCCGCGTGATTGAATTGACGATTGAGCAGCTCGGCGACCCCGGCGTGGCGTTTACCTGGCTATGCTTCGGCAGCGAGGGGCGGCGCGAACAAACGCTGCTGACTGATCAGGACAACGGCATTATGTTCACGGCGGATAACCTGACCGATGCCACTGAGAAACGTCAATTACTCCTACCCCTGGCCCATACAATCAATCTGCATCTCGCGCAGTGCGGTTTTACCCTGTGCAAAGGCAACATCATGGCCGGCAACCCCGAGCTGTGCCTGTCACAGCATGAGTGGTCACAACGCTTTGACAGCTTCATCAGCGAGGCAACGCCTGAGAACCTGCTCAGTTCATCTATCTACTTTGATTTGCGAGCTGTGTGGGGAGAACCACAAGGTTGCGATGAGTTACGCAGTGAGCTGCTGGATCAATTTGCCAAAAACACCTTAAGCCAGCGCATGCTCGCAGAAAACGCCCTGCGCCTGCGCCCGCCAGTCGGGCACTTCCGCGACTTTGTAGTCGCCCGCAAAGGCGCCGAGAAAGATACCCTGGACCTTAAAGTCCAAGGCTTAACCCCTTTTGTTGATGGTGCTCGCGTTCTGGCCTTGGCCAATGGAATTGAAAGCAGCAATACCCTTGAGCGACTGCAAGGCTTGATCGACAAAGGAGTGATAGAGCCGCAAGACGGCGCTGCTTATGAAGAGGCCTACCACTTTATTCAGCAAACCCGCATGCAACACCATCAGCAACAGGCCAAGCAAGGTTTGCCATACTCCAACCGGATTGACCCAGACACCCTCAACCATCTCGACCAGCGCATCTTGCGTGAATCATTTCGCCAAGCTAAGCGTTTACAAGCCAGTCTGGCACTACGTTATCAATTATGAATGCACTTAATTGGCTTACCAGCCGCACAGCACAACTAAGTTCTGCACAACAGCAACGGCTGGAACAACTACCTGTAGCCGCGCAGCTCGACACAACCGCGCTCAACCAACAGCGCATGGTAGTTGTAGATGTGGAAACCAGCGGTCTGGATGTCAAGCGTGACGAACTGCTAGCAATTGGTGCCGTGGTCATCGAAAACGGCGCAATCGATCTCGCTCAACACTTTGAATGCACCTTATTGCGCGAAAACCATAAAGTCAGCGCCAGCGTGTTGATCCACGGTTTGGCGCCCAGCGCAATCGCCGCCGGGGCCGAACCCGCAGATGCTCTGCTAGATTTCATGGAGTTTCTCGGTAACAGTCCGCTGCTGGCATTTCATGCCAGCTTCGACCAGCGCATGCTCAGTCGAGCACTCAAGCAAAGCCTCGGTTATCAGCTGCAGCACAGCTTTTTCGATATCGCGAATCTAGCTCCACTGCTGTGCCCAGACGCCTCGCTGGAGCGCGCGGGACTGGATGACTGGATCAGGCACTTTGGTCTACAGGTGCAACAACGGCATAACGCCAGCGCCGATGCACTGGTCACCGCGGAACTGGGTTTGATCCTGCTCAGCAAAGCCCGCCAGCAACAGCTGGACAGCCTGCTAGCTCTGCAACAGCGACTTAACCAGTGGAGCCGTCGCCCGCGTAAGCACTCGCTTTGATAGCGATTGCCGATGGACCACGCCGCAATAAGACGCAACTGATCTTGATATCACGTGCCAGAAGCTGCGGTTGAGCAGTTCGAGCACAATCAAAATGGCATTGTCGTACAGCTTTCAATCCCCCCGCGAACACACGCCCACCGGCGCCCGTTGCTCGACGTGCCTGATCACACGTAAATCTTTGGCGTTGGTAATATAAGCGCTACGTGCCGTGCTCGTCTCCGAACGCCGAAATAGCCTTGCCCGATCGATTATTTTCTTCGAACAGATAAAACTGATCAGGCGGCGCATCCAGCCAAAAGAAGGTTCGACCTCATGACAGCTGGGCCGGCTCTCAGGAGCGACACTCTTGCCTGTTTTATTCTCACGGCCCTCCAGCGCTTTGTATTGCCAGCGGCAAGCGTAGGTACAGGCGGCGCGCTTACTCATCCGCCCGGATACCCCCTGTGCAAGTGGCTCAAGCTCCATGTTTGAAGGCATATGACGAATGTCAGTGATCCCCTGCGGTGATGAGTCACGTGAAGCAAGGGAATAACGCATATTTTTAAGGCTGCATGCAGGTGAAAGCTGTTCAGCATTGCGCAATAAAGTCATAACTCGGCCCACAACAAAAGGGAACTCTTGAATCTAAAGGACGCACAGCTAAACAGTATTGATCCATATCAATGGTTTGCTGTAACAGGTATACAGATCAATTTGCGTATACCGCAACCTGACCACTGATCTGCCATTTACGCAAAGCAGATTGCGGTAGGTACGGTATTCCTGCGAACATATGAGAATAGTTCTCGATGTATTTTCTATTTAGATAACAGAGCCAATCGCGTGACCTCCGGAAACTCTATTAACCATCACCAGGTGGACGTGCTTTATCGTGACCACCGTGACTGGTTATTCGGCTGGTTACGCAAAAGCCTCAACTGTACACAACGCGCTGAAGACATCAGCCAAGACACTTTTATGCGCCTGCTTGGGCGCTCAGACCTGCTTGCGCCTAATGAACCGCGCGCACTGCTGACGACCATCGCTAAAGGCCTGTTAATTGATCAGCACCGACGAAATCGTCTCGAACAAGCCTATCTGGCCGAACTGGCAAAATTGCCTGAACCGCTGCAACCAGATCCTGAACAGCAGCAAATAGCCTTCGAAGCATTGCTTAGGATCGACCAGTTGCTCGGCGAGCTCTCGGCCAACGCCCGCGCAGCGTTCCTCTACAGCCAAGTTGACGGCCTTAAGCAGCATGAGATTGCACAGAAACTGAATGTTTCTGTTTCCCGGGTACGTCAATACTTGGCTCAAGCCTTGCGCCAATGCTACATCGCACGCTACGGCGAGCCACAATGAATGACATCAGCCGCGCCATACTGGACAGAGCGATCCACTGGCGCCTTAAACTAAATTCTGATGCTCACGACCCCGCTCAACACAGAGCATTTCAGGCATGGCTAAACGCAGCGCCCGAACATGCAGAAGCATGGTCGCGTCTGGATCTGATCGAACAGGATATCAGCCGTAATGCGTCACCCTTGGTACGAGCAGCGCTGATTAAAGACACGCCACCCGCTAAAATCGGCAAAATCAAGAAATCACTACTCAGCATTGCCCTGCTCGCCGTGTTGGCAGCGGGCTGGAGTAATCATCAACGTCCACTAAGCGATTGGCTTGCCGACCAAGTAACGGCGAGCGGCGAGCAATTGCAAGTCCAGTTGGACGACAACAGCGTGCTGCGCCTCAACAGCCGCACGGCAGTCGATATTGAGTTCAGTGCCGATGAACGCCGTCTGGTCTTGCACAGCGGCGAAATTTTGGTTGAAACCGCGCACGACAAACGTCCGTTTATTGTTGAAACCGCGCAAGGTCGCCTGCAAGCACTCGGCACACGCTTTCTGGTACGCGAATCAAACCAGACCACCCGCCTGATCGTATTAAAGTCAGCAGTTGCGGCTCAGCCCGTAGAAGGGGCGGATCGGCGCATCATCAATGCCGGTCAACAGGTGCTGATCACCGAACAAGGCTTGAGTCAGACAGACACCGCGCCCATGGCCGCGGATGCATGGGTGCATGGCATGCTGGTGGTTGAAAACCAGCGATTGGCGGACCTGGTTTCGACGCTCGGGCAATATCGCAGCGGCTATTTGAGCGTCGCCCCTGAAATCGCGGACTTGCGTATCAGCGGCAGCTTCCCGCTGAACAATAGTGACCTCGCACTGGCCACCTTACCGCCGAGTTTGCCGGTACGTATTGAACAACACAGCAAGTGGTGGGTGCGCGTCGTGCCAGCGCCAGCAGAGGCTGAATAATCCGCCTGGGAAAATAATTCACTAATCCCCTAACACTTTTCAAATCTGCTTCGGTAATAAGGTAATGAGACATATTATCCTTTGGGAGCGATTTACAATGCCACTATTCCCTGCACGGTTCCGCCCAAGTTTGTTGCTAGCTGCGATCACCTTGAGCAGCGCCGCCACAGTCGCTAAAGCTGAAACCTACCAACTGCCCGCAGCGCCGCTGACCAGCACGCTCAACAGCATTGCTGCGCAGGCCGGGATCGCCCTGAGCATTGACCCGAAGTTGACCGCAGATAAAATGTCGCAACCGGTTCAAGGTGAGTACGACGCAACCCAAGCGCTTGAAGCCGCTTTGCAAGGCAGCGGTTTGCAGTTGGAGCGCAACAGTGCAGGCAGTTACAGCCTTAAAGCAGCAGCCAGCGATTTATCCGCTGCGGCACTGCCTGATGCAACAGTTATCGGCACCCAGTTGACCACAGGCAGCGAAGCAGACGGCTACCGCAGTGAGTCCGTGCAAAATGTTGGTGCCCTTGGCGGTATACCTCTGCGTGATGCGCCCTACTCCATCAACGTGATCAGCAGTGATCTGCTGAAGAATATCCAAGCCACCTCGATCGATGACGTCTTCAAGCTCAACCCGTCGACGCAGTTCACCTCGCCGACCAGCGCAGGTTATGCCAGCGCGGTCAGCATGCGTGGTTTCAGCAGCGCCGGTAATCTGAGCATCGCCAACGACGGCCTGCGCTATAGCACCGGCTATGACGGCGGTAACTATGTCGAAGAAATGGAGCAGCTGGAGATTCTCACCGGGCTTAGTGGCTTCCTCTATGGCCCTGCCAGCCCTGGCGGTTTGGTCAACTACGTGCTCAAGCGCCCGACTTACCAGCGCTATAACAGCGTCACCCTCGGCAATGCCGGTGGCGAGAACTATTACATGCACGGCGACTTCGGCGGCACCATCGATGAAGCGGGCGTGTTTGCATATCGTCTCAATCTCCTGGCTCAGGATGGAGAGACTGCGATAGACATGCAGAAAAACCGTCGTGAAATGATTTCGCTGGCGCTGGATTGGAATGTCAGCGATGACTTGCTGATCCAGTTCGATGCCTCGCACAAGAAGACCGAAACCCGCGGCCTGACCAGCTACTGGTATTTCGCGGATCAAGGTCTGCGCCCGGATGCAGACAAACTAGATACCGATGAACTCTACAGCCAGCGCTGGGCGTTCTCCGACAGTGAGCACGACCGGGTTGGCAGCCGCTTCAACTGGCGCCTCAACGATATCTTCACCATGCGTGGTGCCTTGGGCTACAGCCAGTATACGAGCGAGTACACCTACACAGGTCCAGAGGTAAACAACCCTGGCACCTACACGCAACCTCTGTATGCCTTCGCGCCAGTCGAAACCGAGGAAACCTCAGGCTACCTGTACCTCGACTCGGTATTTAACACCGGCAACATCGGCCACAAAGTAACCATGGGTTATCAAGGCAATGTGGCCCGTCAGCGCGACTACGAAGACCACATTCCCTATCCCGACGATCAATATAAATCTGTGACCCCAGAGCTGCCACTCAGCCAACACCCGCAGGTGGACAAACCCGACTACAGCATCGGCAATGGTGATCAACGCCTGTCGAGCCGGACCAAGACCGACAATTGGCTGATCGGCGATATCATCACCTTCAACGAACAATGGTCGACCATTCTCGGCCTGACCCACAGCACCATCGAGACTTACAGCAATGACTTCGTCTGGGCCAAAGCCTTTGGCTATGACGAAACCGCCACCACCTATAAAGAAAGCGAGACAACGCCAAACATCTCGCTGATCTATAAGCCGCTGCCTTGGTTGACCACCTACGCCAGCTACATTGAAGGGCTGGAGGCTGGTGGAATTGCCCCCAACACGGCACTAAACGCCGGACAAGCGCTGGCACCGCAGGTCAGCGAGCAATACGAGCTTGGCGTGAAGGCCACTGTTGGCGAGACTTTACTGACCATGGCCTGGTTCAATATCGAAAAGCCCAACAGCTACACCAACGACCAAGGTATCTTCACCGATGACGGCCAGCAGGAAAACCGCGGGGTTGAATTCGGCATTACCGGCAAAATCATCCCGCAGTGGACAGTGGTCGGTGGCCTGACCCTGCTTGATCCCAAAGTCAAAGACTCGTCCGACCCAGCCACCGAAGGGCAAAAACCAGTTAACGTCGCCAGCCAGTACGCCAAGCTCTATAACGAATATGAGCTCAATGCCCTGCCGGGCGTAGCATTGACGGGCGGTGCCTACTACACAGGCAAGATCTACGCTGACGAAGCCAACAATCACAGCTTGCCCTCGGTGACCACCTTCGACGCAGGCATGCGCTATCGCATGGCGGTATCCAACGACAGCGACCTGACCCTGCGCGCCAATGTCAGCAACTTAGCAGACAAGAAATACTGGCTGAGCCGCTCATACCTCGGCGCACCCCGTACCGTTACCTTCTCGGCTCAACTCGAATTCTAAATCGAGTGGCGGCCAGCACTCCACTGGCCGCTCATTTTGATGGACCCCTGTTATGCGTAGCACCACCATTAAACGCTGGTCACAAATACACACCTGGACCAGCCTGATCTGCACCGTATTTTTGTTGATGCTGGCCCTTACCGGCCTGCCGCTGATTTTTCACCACGAGCTGGAGCATCTACTCGGCGAGGCGCCGGAGCTACGTCAGATGCCGGCGGATACTCCGCAACTCAGTTTGCAGCAGTTGGTTGATAAAGCTGAAAGCAGCCGCTCTGGCGAAGTCATTCAGTACATCGGTTACGACGAAGATGACAGTAATGGGGTGATCGCCATTACTGCAGCCACTGCGGGCACCGAGCCCAACTCCTCACACACCTTTATGCTCGATGCGCGCACCGGCGAAGCCGTGGCAATGCCTGCGGCCAATGGCGGCGTGTTGATGTTCATCCTGCGCTTGCATGTGGACATGTTTGCAGGCTTGCCCGGCAAACTACTGCTGGCGTTTATGGGGCTGCTGTTTATTGTTGCGCTCGTCTCTGGCACCGTGCTGTACGCGCCATTTATGCGCCGGCTGGAGTTCGCGACTGTGCGCCATCAAAGATCGACACGTGCGCGCTGGCTTGATCTGCATAACCTGATTGGTATTGTCACACTGACGTGGGCTATCGTCGTTGGCACTACAGGGGTGATCAGCGCTTGCGCCGATATCTTGATCAGCGCTTGGCGCAATGACGCTCTCACCGCACTAGTCGAGCCTTATCGTGATGAACCGCCGCTGACCGAGCGCGCATCAGCCAACAACTTGATAAGTATCGCCAAACAAGCCACTCCGGGCATGAAGCCTGATTTCATCGCCTTCCCTGGCACTCGTTTCTCCAGCGAGCACCATTACAGCGTGTTCATGAAGGGCTCAACACACCTCACCGCACACCTGTGGACACCCGTATTGATCGATGCGCGCACTCTTGAAGTCACCGCAGTCGCCGAACGCCCGTGGTACATGGATGCACTGTCGATGTCGCAACCGCTGCACTTTGGTGATTACGGCGGGCGGCCCATGCAGATTTTATGGGCAGTGCTTGATGTGCTGACCATTATCGTACTGATCAGCGGCTTGTATCTGTGGTGGGTGCGCCGCTATGGCGCTACCGCTCGTTCAAGTAGCAATGAGGTCAGCGCATGAGCTGGAAGCAATCAACCTTTGCCCTGCCGCTCGCTATTGGCGTGCTCAGCCTACTCGGCTTGTTCTGCGCCCTGCTCGGAGACGGCATGTGGGACTGGGTCGCGTGGCTGGGACTGGGTATCCCCTCAGTGCTTGGCTGTTGGCCGCTCATATTTCGTCCACGACAATAAACAGGACTCATAAAAAAATCCGACACCTGTGAAGATGTCGGATTTTTTGTTTACAGCACGACCGCACTATACGGGCGTTTACAACTTAGTGATCGATTGCAGCGCCCGCACCACGTGGGACACGGATGTCTTCGATCAGGTGTTGGATACGCTCTGGTGGAGCGCTGGTAACAGAGGCTACAGCCACCGCCACTACGAAGTTGAAGATCATGCCCAAGGTACCAATGCCTTCCGGCGAGATACCAAACCACCAGTCAGCAGCACCAGCAGTCGGGTCAATGAACTTGTAGTAAACGATGTAGCTGAAGGTGAACGTCAAGCCCACAACCATACCGGCGATCGCGCCTTCCTTGTTCATCTTCTTGGAGAAAATCCCCATGACGATAGCTGGGAAGAACGATGCTGCGGCAAGCCCGAAGGCAAATGCCACCACCTGCGCCACAAAGGCTGGTGGGTATATCCCGAACAGGCCTGCCACAATTACCGCAACACCTGCCGCGATACGAGCGGCCAACAGCTCCTGCTTCTCGCTGATGTTCGGCATCATGTTGCTCTTCAGCAAGTCATGCGAAATCGACGTCGAGATAACCAACAGCAAACCAGCAGCAGTCGACAACGCAGCCGCCAAACCACCCGCAGCAATCAACGCAATTACCCAACCTGGCAGGTTAGCGATTTCTGGGTTAGCCAGAACCATGATGTCGCGGTCAACGTAAAACTCGGTAGCCGCATCAGTTGGTGCATTGGTGACCTGACGCTCGCCATGGGCACCGGTTTCAGCCGAGAAGCTTGGCGCACCAGCAAACGGAGCACCTGGACCGTACTGAATCTTGCCGTCGCCGTTCTTGTCGAGCCAAGCGATCAGACCGGATTTCTCCCAGTTTTTCACCCACTCAGGCGCATTGCTGTATTCCACACCTGGAATGGTTGTCAGCAGGTTGGTGCGCGCAAACGCAGCAACAGCTGGAGCCGTGGTGTACAGAATGGCAATAAACAGCAGTGCATAACCGGCCGACTGACGAGCAGCGCGAACGGTTGGGGTGGTGAAGAAGCGCACAATTACGTGCGGCAGACCCGCAGTACCCACCATCAGCGCCATGGTGATGAAGAACACGTCGATAGTCGACTTGCTGCCATCGGTGTAGACGCCAAAGCCCAGCTCAGTGCCCAGACCGTTAAGACGCTCCAGAACCGACTGACCAGTGCCAATCACTTCGCTACCAAAACCCAACTGCGGGATTGGATTACCGGTGATCAGCATCGAGATGTAGATCGCTGGCACCATGTAGGCAAAGATCATCACGCAGTATTGCGCCACCTGAGTGTAGGTGATGCCCTTCATACCACCGAGTACGGAGTAGAAGAACACGATGCACATGCCGATGATTACACCGGTGTTGATATCGACTTCCAGGTAACGCGAGAAGACGATACCCACGCCGCGCATTTGGCCGGCTACGTAGGTGAAGGAGATAAAGATCACGCAGATTACCGCGACCACGCGAGCGGTCTGCGAGTAGTAACGCTCGCCGATAAACTCAGGCACGGTGAATTTGCCGAACTTACGCAGGTACGGCGCCAGGCACATAGCCAGGAGCACATAACCGCCGGTCCAGCCCATCAGGTAAACACTGCCGTCGAAGCCGGTGAAGGAAATAATCCCCGCCATCGAGATAAACGAAGCCGCAGACATCCAGTCGGCGCCCGTAGCCATACCGTTGAGAACTGGGTGAACGCCTTTACTGGCAACGTAGTATTCGCTGGTAGACCCGGCACGGGTCCAGATGGCGATGCCGATGTACAGTGCAAAGGTTGCACCGACAAACAGATAAATCAGAGTTTGGGTATCCATTGTCGGCGCCTCAGTCTTCGTGGACGTCGTGTTTGCGGTCGTACTGATTCATCTTCCAGACGTAGAAGAAAATCATCGCCACAAATACGTAGATGGACCCTTGCTGGGCAAACCAGAAACCCAGAGGGAAGCCGAAGAACTGAATGGCATTGAGCTCATCAACGAACAAAATGCCGCAACCAAATGACACCACAAACCAGATAACCAACAGCGTCAACATCAGCCGCAGGTTATCCTTCCAATAGGCTTTCGCAGCCTCTTCCTTAGACGCAGACATGTGAGGTTCTCCTCAATTGTTTTTGTTGTTTTGACACCTGCAACTTAGCAGTACAGGGCGTAAGCGCCAGTGAGACTTTGGTCGAGTGCAGTCAGGCTGTATACCGCACCTCACTGTTTATAGGGCATACAGCACAACCATCAAGTAGTTGTTCTGTTGACCCAAGACCAAGGTCGTATACTGCCTCGCTTATCAAAATAAGCCATTAACGTGATGAATCACTCAAAGTCCTGGAGTTAGGCCCATGCCCGGCAAGAACATGACCCTGTTTTACTCGCCAGCCTCACCCTTCGCCCGCAAGGTAATCGTGCTCCTGCAAGAGACTCGGCAACTGCCAAGCGTCGAGCTTTTCGATGTTCAGCTTAGCCTGGTAAGCCCCAGCGGGGACGTCATCGCACGCAACCCATCGGGCAAGATTCCAGCACTCGAACTGGCCAATGGCGATACCTTGCATGACAGCCGGGTGATTCTTGATTATCTCGACCACCAGCACAGTGGCGAGCCGCTAATTCCCCGTGACGGCCCGAAGCGCTGGCAGCGTCTGGCTCTGGCCTCGCTGGCTGATGCACTGCTCGATGCTGCCATTTTGATCCGCTATGAAACTTTTTTGCGTCCACAAGAGCTGCACTGGCCGACATGGCTGGACGCCCAGCAAGAGAAAATTGAGCGGGTATTAACTGAGCTGGAAACCCAAGCCGATACCGCTCAATTGCAACACTTTGATATCGCCTCAATCAGTATTGCCTGCGCGCTGGGCTATCTGGACTTTCGCCAACCGCAACTGGGGTGGCGCGAGCGTTTCCCCCGTTTGGCCAACTGGTACGCCGAAATCAGCCAGCGCGAGTCGATGCTCAGCACTCAGCCACCGGCCTGAGACAAGCAAGTCTTAGCTTCGCGGTACTCACCCTTGCGCCGGGCCGCTTTGGCCCGTAACAAGCACTTGACCGAAGGCGCAAACAATTGGGCGATCTGCCGAGCGAGCCGGGCGCCGCAACGTGCATCCTCGCGCAAGCCGATATGCCCGCTCACCGGCGATACCAAAAGTAGTAAAAACCGCTCCCCAACAACATTGCCAACTGCCCAAGCGCAGCGCAAAGCTGGGTAAAAGACTGCACTGAAGGGTTGTTGGATGCATTGGCGACCCCAGTCAGGCTACTCAGAAAATCAGCCGGCAATGTACTCAAGACCAGCCAACTCAGTGGTGTACCGGTCAATGTCAGCCCACCAATCAGGTCAAAACGCCTCAAGAACATCAGGCCAATCAGCAGAAAGAGGCTGAGAACCGCACCCAGAAAACAACACAGAGAAAAACGCATAAAGATTCGCATGCTCGACACTCCGTAAGCGGCGCGGGATGCCCGCGCCGTAGGTTGATTATTTGGCGGCGCTTGCTACGGAACTCTTACCGACGCCGTACCAGTCGAGATTCCGGGTCAGCACCATAAAGCAGCCGAGTACCGCGAATACCAATATCGAACCCATCAGCAATGCGTAGTCTTCCGCGCTGAGCAGGCCATAAAGCATGGCGTAGAGCATGCCAAGCAGCAGGCCAAAGCCAATGCCCCGCGTGGCACTGCGCAGTACATAGCTGACATAGAAACTGATCAACGCCACACAGCCAGTGGCCGAGACTGAGTAGGCCAAGGCAAAGCCGATGTGCTCCGAGAGTGAGATCAGGAGCAAGTAAAACAACGCCAGCGACAAGCCAACCAAGGCGTACTGCATCGGATGCACGGCCATGCGTTTGAGCACTTCAAAGAGAAAGAACACAGCGAAGGTCAGGGTAATAAACAACAAGGCGTATTTAACCGAGCGCTCAGCCTTGAGGTAATGATCAACCGGGTCGACAAAACTCACGCCCATGCTGCGCGACATCAGGGCTCGGCACTCACCACCCGAACGGCAGCCGGCCAAGGTTTCTTGCATATTGGTGGCAAAGAAACTTGTGTGCCACTTGGCCTTGAACCCTTGGGCACTCACCGAGCGCTCAGTCGGAAGATAGAGCCCGCTAAAGCTCGGGTGCGGCCAATCCGATGACAGCTCAACCAGGCTGTCACGACCAATCGGCGTGACATGCAAACTGCCGGTGCCTTGCAGTTTGAGATCAAAGGCAAAGTTAAGCGTTTGCTGCTTATCCACACTCAATGCGGGCAAAGGCACATGCACACCGCTGCCGAGTATCGGCTCACCACTGCCCGGCTGAAAACTCAGTCGCTGTTTATTTAGCTCTAGCTTGAGATCGTTGTTGATACCGCGAATATCACTGATACCCACCGCAAGAAATGGCTGCTCGAAGCTGTAGTCTTCGAGCTTTTCGCTCACGTCATAGTTAGCTGGCAGATTGAACGCACCACTGATGCGATTATCGCTGTGGTACAAGCGGGCCTGGTAGATTCCGCGGCTACGCAACTCGGTGCGCATCGAACCATTGAGACTGAACTGCTCAGGCAGGAAATACAGGCGCCCGCGCACTTGCCATTCTTCCCAATAACGCTCGCCAGTTTTTTTGTTGGTTTTCCAGCCACGCTTAGCTTGGGTATAAGGTACAACCAGAACCGGCCCAGTCAGTTGCTGAGCAAAGCTGGAACTGCGGGCGATGTCGTCTACCACCCGGTCGCGCTGGTATTGCCGGTCACTGACCAGATTGTCGATCATCAATAGCGGAATAAATAACAGCACAACTAACAGGGCGATGGTGCCCAGCTTGAACAACAAGGGACGATTCATGGTGCAGCTCTCCATGCGTGGGTTGATGGAGGAACTCTGCGCGATGGATGTGGTGGCTTTATGGAGCCTGTGTGGGGAGTCTGTGGAGTTTGTGTGTTGGATTACCGGGCGAGCGGCAGCACAACCCTGACCTCAACGCCACCATCAACATTGGCGATATGCAGTTGGCCGCCATGCAGTTCGATGACTTCCTCGACGAAATTCAAGCCCAGCCCGGTACTTTTACGCCCGGTTTGCGGCCGTGGCAGCGAGTAGAAGCGCTCGGTCAGTCGCTCAAGTGCGTACTCAGGAATCGCCTCACCTTGATTGAAAAAGCGGATCTGCACGCCCTGCTGACAACGCTCAGCCTTGATAGAAATCAAGCCCTGAACAGGACTAAACGCCAGTGCATTATCGAGAATATTGGCCAAGGCCTGGCGCAGCAAAAAAAGCTCGCCCAGCGCCACAAGGTCTGAAGCCACCACCAAGTCAATGCGTAGTTTGGCCGGTTCAATCGCTGGCGCCTGCGCTTGAAGCAGTGACTCCAGCAATTCGGCCAATGGCACCTTGACGCGCTCCTCCAAGGCTTGCATTTGCTCGACCTGAGCCAAGTGCAGCAGCCGTTCGATCAACTGCTGCAAGCGCGAGCTTTCCTGACTGATATTTGTGATAAAGCGTTTGCGCGAATCGCTCGGCAGGTCTTCATCCAATAGCTCAGCCGCACCGCGAATCGCCGCCAGTGGGCTTTTAAGTTCGTGGGTCAAGGTATGCACATAACGCTCAACGTAGGCTTTGCCTTCAAGCTCGGTGCGCATGCGCTCGACCGCCAAGGCCAGCTGGGTCATTTCACCGCCCGGCATGCGCGGCAGCTTTGCACGTCGACCTTCACTAACCGTCTGCGCATAGCGCGTCAGTTGGCGCAACGATGAACTCAGCCACCAACTGAGTAAGCCACCGACCAGCAAGCCCAGAGCAATCAAGCCGTAGCCAAGCCAGGATAGACGCCGCTGCGAGCGCTCGATGTACGGCTGCAAGGTATGATTAGGCTTGGCCACCGTGACTACGCCGATAATCCGTTGACCCTCCTTGATCGGCGCTGCTACATACATCACCGAGCTTTCAGGATCATTTGGGTCTTCACGGGTTGAGCGTGCGCCGTATTCGCCACGCAGAGTCCGGTAGACATCATTCCAACGCGAGTAATCCTGACCAACCGCTTGCCCTGTGGAATCGAGCAAGACAATGCCTTGGTCGTCGGTGACATAGATACGGTGGTTAACCTGAGTTTTCTGCACGCCCCAGATCTCGGCGCTAGGCGAGCGTATTCCATAAGCTTTAAGCAACTGCGGCCAGTGGCTCTGACTGAGTTTTCCAGCCTGCACATCTTCGCGTAGTACCTCAGCCAGCAGATTGGCGGTATCGACCAGGGTTTCCTCGGTGGACTGGCGCACGCCGGGCCGGATTTCGTCCATGACCGTGCTCAGCACGAACCAACCGGACAAGCCGACAAACAGGAAATACACCAGGAATATGCGAATCGCGATGGGCATTAGTTTTCCCCCATCATCAAGCCTCGCACCTGAGGCTGTAGCCCAGGCCGCGATGGGTCTGGATCGGATCATAACTGGCATTCACCTGTCGCAGTTTGGCGCGCAGGCTTTTGATGTGGCTGTCGATATTGCGCTCATAGCCAGCGTCTGCGGAGATACCCAGACCATCGAGTAATTGCTCGCGCGAGAACACCCGTTCCGGGTATTCAAGCAGCACGTTCAGCAACTTGAACTCGTGGCGGGTCAGGCTCAGTAGTTGCCCAAAGTAATGCACTTGTACGCGCTGGGCATCTAGCTCAAAGCTGTGATAGCGCAGTACCGATGCGCTGCTGGCAACGTCACGGGGCGCGACCCGTTTCAGAATCGCCTTGACCCGCGCGGCAACCTCACGCGGGCTAAAAGGCTTGACTACATAATCGTCAGCACCAATTTCCAGCCCCACTACGCGGTCGATCTCAGCGTTACGCGCGGTGAGAAATATCACCGGCACCTCAGACCACCGGCGCAATTTTTTGCACACTTCAAAACCGCTCATGTCAGGCAAACCGACATCAAGGATCACCAGATCAGGTTCAGCCTGCTGCACGGCCTCGAGAGCCGCCTGCCCCAACGCCAGCCAAGTGGTGGTAAAGCCTTCTGATTGCAGGGCATAGATCAACGTATCGGCAATCGCGACTTCATCTTCGACAATCAGAATGTGCGGCATTGGCGTCCTGCGTATTGGCGGTCCCGGCAGGCAGACTGCGACAGGCGCTCAACAGCGTCAAGCGGGCCTGTGCACGGAAGGTTGTTTTTGCTACCCACGCACAGGCCTTTCAGGGTTCAACCCAGACGAAATCGCCCGGTATTCTGCGCCAGTTCCTGGCTACCCAAGCGTAACTTCTCCGAGGCCTGACTCACCGCTTGTGCGCCGTCGAGCAAGGTTCTGGTGTCCTGATCAACCTGTTGGATATTACCGCTGACTTCATCCGCAGTAGCGGCTTGCTCCTCGGCGGCCGTGGCAATTTGCGCCAGGCGATCACTCACCCGTTGCACCGACTCGACAATCCCGTTCAGATCATCACTCATCGCCAGCACACTACTGACATCTCCTTCAGCCTGCGCAACCGCCTGCTCCATCATTTCAACAGACTCACCGACAACCTTGTGCAGATCGGCAACGGTTTGCGCAATTTCCGCGGTGGAGTTCTGCGTGCGTTGTGACAGGCTGCGAACTTCATCGGCGACAACCGCAAAGCCGCGGCCTTGTTCACCCGCCCGCGCGGCTTCGATTGCCGCATTGAGCGCCAGCAAATTAGTCTGCTCAGCAATTCCCTTGATCACATCAACCACACGGGTGATTTGCTCAGTTTGCTGTTGCAACTGCTTTAGAGTTGTCGAGCTATCGCCCAAGCGCGCACTGAGCTGACGCATGCTGGAACTGGTGCGTTCGCTGCGCTGGTTACTTTGATTGGCCACTTCCTGAGTTTGCACCGCCTCGACTGCAGCCTCCTCGCAGCTCTGGGCAACACTTTGCGCGGTAGCCGCCATTTGCGTGGCGGCGGCAGCGATTTGGCTCATCTGGCCTTGCTGACGCTCAACGGCCTGCAAGGAGTTTTGCGCTTGATGGCTCAGCACTTGGACCGTGCCGCCCACGCCCTGACTTTCATGGTTAACACCCTGCAGCGAACCACGAAGCTGAACCACTGCGGTATTGAGTGCCAAGGCGATTTGCGCCAGTTCATCTTTACCGTAAACCTGCATCTGCACACACAAATCACCGTCACGCAGCCCCTGTGCAGCATCGATAATTTCGCTGGCACTGCGTCGAATTGACCAGTTCAGGCACACCAAGCCATAAAGCGCGGCCAAGGTTAGCAAGGCAAAAATCAACACAACGTTTAGCATGCGCATCGCTGCAGCACGCTGGTAGCTCTGTTGGCTGTGTTCAAACTGTTGCGTCTGCGCTTGCTGCAGATTGAGCAGATGTTGCTGCAACACGTCGATTCGCTGAATGAATTGCACGGGCGTCAAGGTCATCGGATTAGCGTCGAACATATCGCGATCAATCTCTTGCAAGAACAGATTGATGCCTTGCTCCGCAGTCTCGAAAGGCTCTTGCAACAGGCTCATCGAGTCAGGCGCGGTGCGCTGCAGGGTGTTATGCGCTTTGAGCACCTGTGTGCTCGACTCATCGATGCTGCGCCGCAAGTCACGAATCCCTACGCGACTTTGCAAGGTGAAATGCTCGGAAACTACCGCACCATAACCACGACTGGCGAAGCTGGCGAGGTTCTCAAGCAGACGCGGCAGCGTGAATGTCAGCTGTTCCATCATCAGGTATGTGTCCAGATGAGGGTCAAGAATCATCCCGCTGTCAGTAGCAATCTGCTCACGAAGCGCGGTGAGATGCTGGAGGTTCATTTGGTAACGTTCCAACGCATCAGGTAACGCAATGCTACCTAACTCGGCGACGGCCAAACGGGGACGATCAGCCTGCAGCGCCTGCAACAGTTCAGTTGTCTGGCTGGACATTTTTGAGCCCGACAATTGCTCAGAGGCCTCTTTCAGCGCCTCATCGAGCTTGCTTTCACGGCTGGTCAATAACCCTTGGGCAGCAGCATCGGTGCCTTTCCAGCGCGCCAATAAAGTGCGCTGCTCAAGCACCTCGCGCTGAACCTGAGCCAGCGCCTGAATATCGTGAAGGCCTTTGATCTGCTGATCAATCAATCGCTGGCCTGCCACGTGCTCAGACCATATAGCCCACAGGGCATAGGCCAGCGGCAATATGAACAAGATCGCGAGGATAAGAAACTTGCGGGCAAAACTAAAACGCTCGAGCAAACTAACGCCCGGCTTGAGTACTACAGTCATGACGACACCTCAAAACACTTAATGCACGCTCAGTGGCAAGCGCAACAAGGTAAGGAACCTCTGAAAAACTACTGCGCTCGATATTACGGCGTTAAAAAACTGCTCAAAATACTCATTTAGACCACTAAACTCCGCTTTTTCGCATTTTTTTGCCTTGTACTATCTACGCTCGCTACCTTTTTCAGAGGATCCCTAATCTCCAAGCAAGAACTACGCCGATGCCAAGATGCCACTACAGATCAAGCTGGCCGTGACACGGGCTTGAAGAGCCACTGAATACCTAGCGAAGTAGTTTTCAGTGCTTCCGTAGCCTTATATCGGCAGGAAAGCCAGTCTCAATATGCTGTGCGTCGCATAATTTATGCTGCGCTGGGAACGCTCAGAGGTGATGGTTGCCATCATGTCTTGATATGCGATGATCTTGCCAAATAAGCGCTCGAAACTGAGGTTATACGGCGGCTTATTAACACCATTGGTGAAGACCAAGCGTTCGCCGTTGGCATCCAGTCGATGCTTCAGGCGCCAGACCAGAATTTCAACATTGCGCGCACTGTTGTAAAGCGCCTGCTGGTCCGGGGTGTCAAACAAATAAAAGTCATCGATATAACCGTAGGACCGGCTGAGCATGCCGCGTAGCCCGGCCATTACTGCGTAGACTCGATCCCCCTGAAAGCGCACATCAAGGGCAGCATCCATCGTCGATAACTCATTTTTACCGAGGTAAGCGGTTTGTTGATTGAGCGGTGTTGCCCACAACTGCTGCTGACGGGAAAGAATGGTTGCGTTAGGGGTTTTGTAGAGTTCGTCAGGATTACGTTCGTAGAGTTTACCCATCAACACAATCAGGCTTTGGTCGATGGTGCGCCAGTGCATATCGACAACCATGTCGATATCAGTCTTGGCGACTTTATTTAGTTTGAGCGAATGAGCGCTGCAGGCGAGCAGGTTAATGCAAAATATGCCGATCACAGCAATACGCCATAGGCCAACCCCCTTGGCCCTGATACCTGATGTTGCCGACACTAGAACAAGAGCCCGCCCGGGGAGAGTTTTTGTACGCGTTGCTGTTGCACCTGAGTCATCCTTGTATGCGGTCAACAGCTCAATTCGGCTGAGCTGTCAGTATTGTTATACCGACAACATAGAACACTCGCCTGCAAGTCTCAAACCCCTAATAACACCAATCGGGGCGGATGACGTTTTTCATCCGCCATTGTTGATGGTATGCATCTGAGTTGGTGGCTCATCGATGTACCACACTTGGTGGACAAGCTTCGCGTTGTCACACCCTACGCACTCAGCATTCTGGGCGTTCGACGGTGTAGCGCTCGGCCGGGTTGATTGCCGCGTCGAGCTTACGAATGGCGCTGGCACCGATTAGCAATGGGTAATCAAAGTGAGTCCGGTCTGTCAGGTTGACCTCAACAGTGCGCAATTGATGCCCCACGCAAATTTCAAGATTGACCACCGGGCGTTCAGTGGTCGAAGGGCTGCTGGCAGTCACATTAGCGCCCTCTTCAGCACGGTTTTTGATTTCGGTAATACGTGCCAACGGCTGTTCATACACAGTATCGTCAGCATCTTTAATGGCTAGGCGAAAGCGTACCCACTCGCCGCCATCGCGCTTGAACTGTTCAATATCCTTGGCTGACAAGGAGGCGGTCATTGCGCCGGTATCCATCTTGGCCTTCAAGGTTTGGCCAATTTGCGGCAGCGTTACCATCTCGTAGCGACCGTAGGTATTCAGCTCGGGGGCAGGTTTCTCGGCAGCCATAACGGGCAAGGCCAATAGTGCAGCAGTTAGCGCAATCACAATCTTCAAACGTCATTTCTCCATGAAAGTCTGGTGCATCTGACTATGATGGCCGTTAGAGGTTCTACTCAATTGGTGGGACCTGATGTCGCACGATATGTCGCACTATTGCTTGGACTACACCAGCGTCAACCCTATGATATGGGCGACTGTGAATATCAAGGAGCTGCCATGCGCCGCTTGCTCACTGGCCTGAGCGTTACCCTGCTGTTGCTGCTTAACACCCTGATTTTGATCGGCCCGCTGCTATTGATTGCCTTGGGCAAATTTATCCTGCCTGGCAAATCGCTTAAGGCGAGTTGTTCGCGTGGGGTGATGTGGGTTGCCGAAACCTGGGCTGAAATCAACAAGTTGATCTTCGCCAGCCTGCTGCCGACCGTTTGGGATATTCGCGGCAATGCCCAGTTGCACAAAAGCACCTCTTACTTGGTCATCAGCAACCACCAGTCTTGGGTCGATATTCCGGCATTGGTGCAAGCGTTTAATCGCAAAACCCCGTATTTCAAGTTCTTCCTCAAGCAACAGCTGATTTGGGTACCTTTTCTTGGGCTGGCGTTTTGGGCGCTGGACTACCCCTTTATGCGCCGCTACTCCAAGGCATATCTGGCTAAGCATCCGGAGCGTCGCGGCGAAGACCTGGAAATCACCAAGCGTGCCTGTGAAAAATTTAAAGACCTTCCGGTGACAGTAGTCAATTACCTTGAGGGGACACGTTGCACCCCGGCCAAACAAGTGCAGCAACAATCCCCCTATCGCAATCTGCTAAAACCCAAAGCCGGTGGCGTGGCATTCGTTTTAGCCGCGTTAGGCGAAAAACTCGATGCGGTGCTGGATGTCACAGTGGTTTACCCAAGTGAACAGATTCCGGGCTTCTGGACCTTGATCAGCGGTCAGGTGCCGAAGGTCATCATCGATATTCAAACCCTGGAACTCGACCCTGCATTGCATCAAGGCGATTACCAGAATGATGAGCAGTTTCGCCGGTTGGTGCAGGCTTGGGTAACGAATATGTGGCAGCGCAAAGATGAACGAATTGCGCAGATTCGCTGCGAGCTGCAACAGAGCTAAATACCAGCCCCAGAAGCTAAAAAGCTCGCCGTTGATTTGAACGGCGAGCTTGGGTCAAGCAACTGCTGAGCGACTAGCCAGCGCTAAACGAGCGGTGTGGATCGATGACGAATTTCTTCGGCACACCCGCATCGAACTCACCATAGCCTTGCGGCGCCTGGTCGAGGGTAATCACCTGTACGCCCACCACTTCAGCAATATTGATGCGATCCCACATGATTGCCTGCATCAACTGGCGGTTGTACTTCATTACCGGCGTTTGCCCGGTATGGAAGCTGTGCGATTTAGCCCAGCCCAAACCAAAGCGAATGCTCAGGCTACCAATCTTCGCTGCAGCGTCCACCGCGCCCGGATCTTCAGTCACATACAAGCCGGGGATACCAATCTTACCGGCCACCCGCACCACGCCCATCAGTGAATTGAGCACCGTGGCGGGCGCTTCATGTTGCGCACCGGCATGACCGTGGCCGCGCGCCTCGAAACCGACCGCATCGACTGCACAATCGACTTCCGGCTCGCCGAGCAGATCAGCGATTTGCTCGTGCAGCGGCGTGTCTTTCGACAGGTCGGCAATCTCAAAACCCTGGGCCTTGGCATGTGCCAAACGCACCGGATTCACATCGCCGACAATCACTACCGCAGCGCCCAACAGCCGCGCAGATGCCGCCGCAGCCAAGCCCACGGGGCCAGCACCAGCAACATACACAGTGCTGCCTGGGCCGACGCCCGCAGTCACGGCGCCGTGATAACCGGTCGGCAAAATGTCTGAAAGACAGGTCAGATCGCGAATTTTCTCCATCGCCTTATCGCGGTCAGGCAATTTCAGCAGGTTGAAATCAGCGTAAGGCACCAGCACATAATCAGCCTGGCCACCGGTCCAGTCACCCATGTCGACATAGCCATAAGCGCCACCGGCACGCGCCGGGTTGACGGTCAGGCAAACGCCGGTGTGTTGCTCTTTACAACTGCGGCAGCGGCCGCAAGCAACGTTGAACGGCACCGAAACCAGATCACCGATCTTCAAGTGCTCAACATCACGACCTTTCTCGATAACTTCACCGGTAATCTCATGGCCCAGCACCAGGCCAACTTGCGCAGTCGTGCGGCCACGTACCATGTGCTGGTCGGAGCCGCAAATATTGGTGGAAATGACTTTGAGGATGACGCCGTGCTCGATCTTCTTGCCGCGCGGATCCTGCATTTTCGGATAGTCGATATTTTGCACCTCGACCTTGCCAGCACCGAGATACACCACACCACGATTATCAGACATCGTTTGCTCTCCTTCTTGTTGTCGAAACAAAAGCGCAGCCAACGGCCACGCGGCTTTGCACTGGAGCATTTGCAGCGGCTGAAGCATTCACAAAGAGTCTGAGTTAATCGCTAAACCAGAAACTCTTAAGGCAGTGTGAAACAACTGTTTCAGCTTGGAGAAAAGGCAGGCTGTGCTAGAGCACAACCGTGCGATTAGCGTTTAAAAAGACCCGGCGCTCGAGGTGATAGCCAATTGCTTTGGCCAGCGTCAGACACTCGATATCTCGGCCTTTGGCAATTAAGTCTTCGGGGTAATGAGTGTGATCAACCGACTCAACGCCCTGGGCAATAATCGGCCCTTCATCGAGATCGTTGTTGATGTAATGCGCGGTTGCACCGACCAGCTTCACACCCTTTTGGTAGGCTTGGTGATAGGGTTTTGCGCCTTTGAAACCGGGCAGTAATGAGTGGTGAATATTGATCGCCCAGCCATCCAGCTTGCGGCACAGTTCTGGCGACAGCACTTGCATATAGCGAGCGAGCACGACTAACTCGGCACCGGTATCTTCGATGACTTGTAACACTTTGCGCTCTTGCGTCGGTTTGTCGTTAGGGTCGAGAGCGAAGTGGTAATAGGGTATGTCGTGCCAGCGAGCCAGCGGTTCCAAATCTGGGTGATTGGATATCACCGCGACCACATCCATCGGCAAATGCCCAATGCGCTGGCGATAGAGCAGGTCGTTCAAGCAGTGATCTGACTTGGAAACCATCAACACTACCTTGGCCCGATAGCCCGGAGGTGTCAGCTCGGTTTGCATCTCGAACACGGCGCTGCGCTGATCCAACTCCTCACGAAAAGCCTGCTCGTCGAAGCCCTCTGGCTGACGAAACTCAATGCGAATAAAAAACCGCGACGACAGCCGATCATCAAACGAATGATGCTCGGTGACATAGCAGCGCTGCTCGAACAAGAACCGTGTCAGCGCATCAACCGTGCCCAGTACGCTCGGGCATTGTGCTGTCAAAATCCAGGTATCCGGGGTACGGCTCATTGCAATCTCCCTGCAATCACAAGCGACGCCTGCGCAGCACTACCCGAAGGCAGCGCCGCGCAGGTCATCGACAAACATGGCTACTCAGTGATGTTCAACCCGAACTCGGCGCTCGCATCCTGCAACCAAAGCCAGAAGTAGTCTGAAAAACTACGGCGGACAACCAATTCCCAGGTTTCTTCGCCCGTGCGCCGAATCACCAATTGCGCCTTGGCAAAATGGGTTGCCACCGCCTTGCCGACCGGGAAGTTGCTCGGGTGCACGTCGTAGGAGGTCGATTTCATCAACACCTCACGCACCTTGTTGCCGCTCAGTTCCAGCAGCGTTTGCCCGCCACTGACATTAACCACCGAGATATGCTGACCGGCCAATGCTTCGCGCAGCTTTTGCTCAACGGCGAACTCTTCGCCACTGGGCACGATCAGCAGCCACTCGTCAGGCGACATCCATTGCAGCGAGGTGCCGCCGTTGCTCGTCAGGGTCAGCGCGACCGGTAACTCCAAACCCAATACGCTGTGCACACCACCGGCAAAAACCGGATCCTTGGCATCGCCGCGCAGGGTCAAATGACCCAACAGCTTCTTCTCGCACAGATTCACACCGGCGTTTTTTGCACCCTTGCCAACCAGCTCATGCAGACTGGCATGAAACAGTGGCGACTCGGCTTGAGCCGCATCTGGACGCTGCTTGTAGACATTGACGTTAGACATTCTGGCGATCCCCTTTCGGGTCATAAAACACGGAGCTGACGATTTCGGCTTCAATCACGCTGCCATCCACCAACGGCGCAAACACCCGTTCACCGATGCGCTGTAGGCCACCCTTGACCACCGCCATCGCAAACGAATAACCCAAGGCGGCGCTCTTGTAGCTTGAGGTAACGTGCCCGACCATGGTCATCGGTATCGACTGGTTCGGGTCGAACACCAACTGCGCACCTTCCGGCAGCACCTGATCAGGGTTCAGCGGTTTCAGGCCTACCAACTGCTTGCGTTGCTCACGCACACAATCTTCACGGTTCATGCCGCGCCAGCCAATCCAGGAGAAAGGCTTGGTTCGCCCGACACACCAGCCCATATTGAGATCGTCTGGCGTGACCGAACCATCGGTGTCCTGGCCGACGATGATGAACCCCTTCTCGGCGCGCAGCACATGCATGGTTTCTGTGCCGTAAGGCGTCAAGCCATGCTTCTTGCCTGCTTCAATGATCTTCTGCCACACGCCCATGGCGTAGTCGGCCTGCACGTTGACTTCGTAGCTCAGCTCGCCAGTGAAGGAAATCCGGAATACCCGCGCCGGTACACCACCGACTTCACCTTCTTTCCAGGTCATGAAGGGGAACGCTTCTTTATCGAGGTCGATATCCGTCACCTCTGCCAACAGCTTGCGGCTGTTCGGGCCAGAAAGCGTCATGGTCGCCCAATGGTCAGTGACCGAGGTGAAATACACTTTCAACTCTGGCCACTCAGTCTGATGATAAATTTCCAGCCAGTCCAACACGCGTGCAGCGCCGCCGGTGGTGGTGGTCATCAGGAAATGATTGTCCGCCAGGCAAGCCGTCACACCATCATCGAACACCATGCCGTCTTCTTTGCACATCAGACCATAACGCGCCTTGCCGACATCCAACTTGGTCCAGGCGTTGGTGTAGACACGGTTGAGAAACTCACGCGCATCCGGGCCCTGAATATCAATTTTGCCCAACGTCGAAGCATCCAGAATACCGACCGCATTACGCACGGCCAGACACTCGCGCGCGACCGCAGCGTGAAGATCCTCGCCGTTCTTCGGGAAGTACCAAGGACGCTTCCACTGGCCAACATCTTCAAACTCTGCGCCGTTGGCGACGTGCCAGGCGTGCATGGCGGTATAGCGATTAGGCTCGAACAGCGCGCCACAGTGACGCCCAGCCACCGCACCGAAGGTAACCGGCGTGTAGTTCGGACGAAACATGGTGGTGCCCATTTGCTCGATGCTGATCCCCAGCGAACGCGCAGCAATGGCCAGTCCATTAATATTTCCGAGTTTGCCTTGGTCAGTACCAAAACCCAGCGCGGTGTAGCGTTTAACGTGCTCGACTGACTCAAAACCTTCACGGGTTGCCAGTTCAATACCGGCAGCGGTGACGTCATTCTGGAAATCGACAAACTGCTTCGGCGCACGTGCGGTTGGCTTGTCATGCGGCACTTGGAACAGGGCAACGCTGGCTTCTTCTTTGCGTGCATCAGCGCTTGGCAGGGTGCCGACAATCGCTTTAAAGCCAGATTCAGAAGCTGCCAAAGCGCCCGCTTCAAAACCGTCGGCCAAAGTATCACCCAAACCAAACACACCTTTTACCGCACCGGCGCAAACGCGTTTCTGCAAGCCTTCGCCCGGCACAAATGCCAGCAGGTCTTCTTGCCAGGTTGGCCGCCCGCCCAGATGTGAAGCAAGGTGCACCACCGGGCTGTAGCCACCGGAGCTGACAATCAGGTCGCAATCGAGCACTTCGCCAGGGCTGGTGACCTTGAATGAAGCCACATCAACCGCACAGATTCGCGCTGCATTAACGCGCTTGCTGCCACGGGCCTCAACCACCGCGCTGCCAGTCAGAATTCGTACGCCACGCGCCCGGGCTTCTTCAACCCAAGCGCCGCGTGGATTGGTCCGCACATCGGCAACGGCCACCACCTGTTGACCGGCATCAAGCCAGTCAAGCGCTACGCGGTAGGCATAATCGTTGTTGGTTGACAGCACCAGCTTGCGCCCCGGCAACACCGCATAACGACGAACATAGGTCGAGACCGCGCCAGCGAGCATATTGCCCGGCACATCATTATTGGCATAAACCAGTGGCCGCTCGTGCGCACCGGTTGCCAGCACCACACGCTTGGCTCGCACCCGGTGCATGCGCTGACGCACGCTGCCCATTGGCGCCAACTCACCCAGATGATCAGTCATGCGCTGGTGAATGGTCAGGAAGTTGTGGTCGTGGTAACCGTTGACGGTGGAGCGCGGCAACAAGGTTACTTCGGCCATGCTCTGCAGTTCAGCCATGGCTTTAGCCACCCATTCAGCGGCTGGCTTGCCGTCGAGTTGTTCACGGGTGTCGAGCAGGCTGCCACCAAACTCTTCCTGCTCATCGGCCAGAATCACACGCGCACCGCTGCGCCCAGCAGCCAATGCAGCAGCCAGACCCGCTGGGCCTGCGCCAACGACCAGCACATCACAATGCTGGTTGAGATAATCGTAGCTGTCTGGGTCAACCTCTGTCGGCGCGCGTCCAAGACCTGCGGCCTTACGGATGTATTTCTCGTAAGTCAGCCACAGGTTTTGCGGGTACATAAAGGTTTTGTAGTAGAAGCCGGGCGGCATCATCTTGCCGCCGACTTTACCGAGAATCCCCATCATGTCGGTGTTAACGCTCGGCCAGCCGTTGGTGCTGTTGGCAACCAAGCCTGCATACAAGGCCTGCTGTGTGGCGCGCACGTTAGGAATTTGCGCCGCTTCGGTCGAGCCGATTTGCAGAACGGCGTTTGGCTCTTCACTGCCGGCAGCGACAATCCCGCGAGGCCGCGAGTATTTAAAGCTGCGCCCGACGATATCAACACCGTTGGCCAGCAGCGCTGCCGCCAACGAGTCGCCAGCAAACCCCTGATAGGACTCGCCGTTGAAACTGAAACTGAGCGGCTGGCTGCGGTCAACCCGGCCACCACTTGCAAGACGATTGATCTGGCTCATGCCGTGACTCCTTCAGCGCTGACTTTTGCCGCTGCAACACTGGCCTCGGTAACACTCGGCTTCTCACCGATCTTGTAGGTTTCAAGAATTTCGTAAGTCACGGTATGACGCGTGGCATTAAAAAACTTCCGGCAACCGGCTGAATGCACCCACAACTCATGATGGATACCGCGTGGATTGTCGCGGAAAAAAATGTAGTCGCCCCATTCCACATCGCTGCACGCGCCTGGATCTTCGGGACGAACGATATGGGCCTGACCGTGCGCGTGAAACTCTTCTTCAGAGCGCATCTCGCCGCAATGAGGGCAATAAATATTGAGCATGTCTTGAGCCCCTGTTAGTGAGCCACGGCAGCAGCGCCGTGCTCGTCGATCAATGCGCCGGTATGGAAACGGTCCATCGCAAACGGTTTAGCCAGCGAGTGCATTTCCCCCTTGGCCAGGCTCGCTGCAAACACATGGCCAGAGCCAGGCGTCGCCTTAAAACCGCCGGTGCCCCAACCGCAGTTGAAGAACAAATTAGGCACCGGTGTTTTTGAAATAATCGGGCAAGCGTCCGGGCTGGTGTCGACGATGCCGCCCCACTGGCGGTTCATGCGCACCCGCGACAGCACCGGGAACATCTCAACAATGGCTTGCAGAGTGTGCTCAATGGTTGGGTAAGAACCGCGCTGACCGTAGCCATTCCAGCCGTCGATACCGGCTCCGATCACCAAGTCGCCTTTGTCCGACTGGCTGATGTAACCATGCACAGCGTTGGACATGATCACGCTGTCGATCACCGGTTTGATCGGTTCAGAGACCAATGCCTGTAACGGGTGTGATTCCAACGGCAGACGGAAACCGGCGAGCTTGGCCATGTGTCCGGAGTTACCTGCGGTCACCACGCCAACACGCTTACCGCCAATAAAGCCGCGATTAGTTTCAACACCAATCACCACGCCGTTTTCTTTGCGGAAGCCGGTAACTTCAGTCTGTTGTAGCAGGTCAACGCCCAAGGCATCGGCAGCACGCGCATAACCCCAGGCGACGGCGTCGTGACGCGCCACGCCGCCGCGACGCTGTACAGTCGAACCCATGATTGGGTAACGGGTGTTTTTGCTGCAATCAAGGTACGGAATTTCTTCAGCCACCTGACGCGCATCGAGCAGCTCACCATCGACCCCGTTGAGGCGGTTGGCGCTGACACGGCGCTCAGAGTCGCGCATGTCTTGCAGGGTGTGGCACAGGTTGTAGACCCCGCGCTGCGAGAACATGACGTTGTAGTTAAGGTCTTGCGACAACCCTTCCCACAACTTCATCGCATGCTCATAGAGCTGCGCCGACTCATCCCACAAGTAGTTGGAGCGCACAATGGTGGTGTTACGTGCGGTATTACCGCCGCCCAGCCAGCCCTTCTCGACCACTGCGACGTTTTTCACACCGAACTCTTTGGCGAGGTAATACGCGGTTGCCAAACCATGACCGCCACCGCCGACGATGATCACATCGTAGACGGGTTTTGGCGTCGGGTTGCGCCACATGCGCTGCCAGTTTTCATGATGACTGAAGGCATGTTTGAACAGGCCAAAGCCAGAATATCGTTGCATGTGATGCTCCTAAATTTGAACCCGCTATGACGCAGCCGCTCGCTATCTCATCAACGGTAAACGGGGTAATCCGCACAAAGACCGGCAGCCAGCTTCGCAACTTGCGCCTCAACATCAGCGTCGCCGAGATGATCGAGGATGTCGCAAATCCAGCCCGCCAACTCAACACACTGCGCTTCTTTGAAGCCGCGCGTGGTTACCGCTGGCGTGCCGATACGCAGGCCCGAAGTCACGAATGGTGATTGCGGGTCGTTAGGCACAGCGTTTTTATTGACCGTGATACCGGCACGGCCCAAGGCGGCGTCGGCGTCTTTGCCGGTGATGCCTTGCTTGATCAGGCTGACCAAGAACAAGTGGTTATCGGTGCCGCCGGAGACCACATCAAAACCACGCTCGATAAACACCTGAGCCATGGCTTGAGCGTTTTTGATGACCTGCGCCTGATACGCCACAAAGCTCGGCTCCAGCGCTTCCTTGAAGCACACCGCTTTACCGGCGATAACGTGCATCAGCGGCCCGCCTTGAGCGCCGGGGAAAACTGCAGCGTTGAGCTTCTTCTCGATCTCTTCGTTGCTTTTAGCCAGAATCAAACCACCACGCGGTCCACGCAGCGTTTTGTGGGTAGTGGTCGTAACCACATCGGCAAAGGGCAGCGGATTCGGGTACAAACCTGCCGCAACCAAACCGGCAACGTGAGCCATATCAACAAACAGATAGGCACCCACCTTGTCGGCTATCTCACGAAAGCGTGGAAAATCGAGGGTTTTCGAGTAGGCCGAGAACCCGGCAACAATCATCTTGGGCTTGTGCTCAAGGGCAAGACGTTCGATTTCGTCATAATCGATCAAGCCGGTGCGGGTATCGATACCGTACTGAACAGCGTTGTACAGCTTGCCGGACGAGCTGACTTTGGCGCCGTGGGTCAGATGCCCACCATGCGCCAGGCTCATGCCGAGAATGGTGTCGCCAGCCTGCAGCAATGCCAGATACACCGCCGAATTGGCTGAAGAACCAGAGTGGGGCTGCACGTTGGCGTAATCAGCGCCAAACAATTGCTTGGCGCGATCAATCGCCAATTGCTCAACCTTATCGACAAATTCACAGCCGCCGTAATAGCGCTTTCCCGGATAGCCTTCAGCGTACTTATTGGTCAGTCCGCTGCCCTGGGCTTCCATCACCCGCTGGCTGGTGTAGTTCTCCGAGGCGATCAGTTCAATGTGGTCTTCCTGACGCTGCTCCTCTTCATTTATGGCACTGAGCAAGGCGTCGTCGTAACCCTGAATTTGGTCATCTTTGCTGAACATCGCTGATCTCCTGCGGCACATTTTGTTAGGCACGGTGTGTTGCCGTTTGCAGCGATGGTATGACTCGGCTCAGGCGGCCAGATGCCTATGTACGTCATGAGGAAATTCGTTTACGACATGCCGATGTCGCAAATCAGTAACTGCGCGTTGCCAGCATGACCATGCGTCCGAAAAGATCACCGGCTCACGCTGCCCCGTCGGAAAAACCCGTGCTATAGTCGCTGCACAGCGGTTTATGACCCTCGGGTAATACCCCGCTGCCTTTCAATCAAAATGGCTGAAGCACTGATGACTTTCGCGCATGCATTTACTCAAGTTTCCACGGTTATCCTGACCGCTGAGTTCGCGCGAGCGCTGCCTTTCGCCATCGCACCACCACCTGTCGCAACAAGCCCTAGCGGCGTTTGCCCGCCTCCGGCGCCATAAAAGCTCGCCTAACACCGACACTTTTTCTGGCCTCAACCTGACACGCGCTAGCTGTTAATCAGCCGTGCCCGGGGCCTATGGTTTTACGACAGGAACAACTCAATGAAACCTAGTCACGCACTTGGGGCTTACGCCACCACCACCCTATTTGTGCTGCTCTGGAGCAGCGGTGCTATTTTCGCCAAATGGGGGCTTGAGCACTCATCGGCATTCGCCTTTCTACTGCTGCGCTTTGCCCTCGCGCTTGGCGCATTATTGGCGATAGGTATTTATCGCAAACGCCTGCTGCCGGACAGTGGCACGCGTAAACACGTTGCCGCGACCGGCTTATTGATGATTGGCAGCTACTCAGTCTGCTACTTATTGGCGCTGGATAACGGCATCACCCCCGGCGTATTGGCCACCTTGCTGGGAGTGCAACCAATCCTGACGCTTCTGGTCTTGGAGCGACGTTTTCCGGCAAGCCGTTTGCTCGGGCTGGGACTGGCACTGACCGGCTTGGTTCTGGTGGTGCTGCAAAGCCTGCTCAAAGCTGACTTTTCCTTCGCCGGTATTGCCTTTGCCCTTGGCGCATTGCTTTGCGTCACCAGCGGCGCCATTCTGCAAAAAAGCATCCAGCAAGAACCTGCCCAAGTGCTGCCGCTGCAGTATGCGATCAGCCTGTTGTTGTGCTTGGCGGTAGCGCCCACGCAGCCCTTTCACTTTGAGCAATCAATCAGCTTTTTGATTCCCCTGCTGTGGCTGGGCTTGGTTATTTCGGTGGTCGCACAGCTGCTGTTGTATCGATTAATCGGGGCTGGGAATCTGGTCAACGTCACCAGTCTGTTCTATCTGGTTCCGGTGGTCACAGCCATCATGGATTACCTGTTTCTCGGTAATCTGTTATCGCACCTAAGCCTGCTCGGAATGCTGGCTATTCTGCTAGGGCTGATGTTGGTGTTTCGCAACCCTAAAATCTGATCTAGACAAGTGGGAGGGCAAGCAACTTGAAGCTTGCCCTCCCACGTTCAACCTCGCGTAAAATGCGTCAATACCCGCCTGCCCTCACGAGGGGCATTCAGGCACCGGCCAGAAGGACCCAAGATGACCGATCAAACGCAACAGTTCGCCAGCGACAACTATTCCGGTATTTGCCCTGAAGCATGGGCCGCCATGGCTGAAGCCAACCACGGCCACGACCGGGCTTATGGCGATGACCAATGGACCGCCCGCGCGGCCGATCACTTTCGTAAGCTGTTTGAAACTGACTGCGAAGTATTCTTTGCCTTTAACGGGACTGCCGCTAACTCACTGGCATTGGCGGCGCTGTGCCAGAGCTACCACAGCGTGATTTGCTCCGAGACCGCCCACGTCGAAACCGACGAGTGTGGTGCGCCGGAGTTCTTCTCCAATGGCTCGAAGCTGTTGGTCGCGAGCAGCGAAAGCGGCAAAATGACTCCGCAATCGATTCGCGAGGTCGCGCTCAAGCGTCAGGACATTCACTACCCAAAACCCCGTGTCGTAACCCTGACCCAAGCCACAGAAGTCGGCACCGTCTATACCCCGGAAGAAATCCGCGCCATCAGCGATACCTGCCACGAACTCGGTCTGAACCTGCACATGGACGGCGCCCGCTTCTCCAACGCCTGCGCATTTCTCGGCTGCACACCCGCAGAACTGACCTGGAAAGCTGGTGTTGACGTGCTGTGTTTTGGTGGCACCAAGAATGGCATGGCTGTCGGTGAAGCGATTCTGTTCTTCAACAAAGACCTGGCTGAAGACTTCGACTACCGCTGCAAACAGGCTGGCCAGTTGGCGTCCAAGATGCGCTACCTGTCCGCGCCATGGGTCGGTATTTTGCAAAACGGTGCCTGGCTGCATTACGCACAACATGCCAATAGCTGCGCTCGCCTGCTCGCTGAACTGGTCAGCGACGTGCCCGGCGTCAGCCTGATGTTCCCGGTACAGGCCAACGGCGTATTCCTGCAGATGTCAGAACCGGCTCTGGAAACCCTGCGCAACAAAGGCTGGCGCTTCTACACCTTTATCGGTGCTGGCGGCGCACGCTTCATGTGCTCGTGGGATACCGATAAAGAACGGGTGCGCGAGCTGGCCGCTGATATCCGCTCGGCCATGGGTGCAGACTGATCGAGAGTAGAATTTGAATAAATAACCTCAACTGGAGTAACTGTTCCAGTTGGGGTTGTTTTTCTGTTTATTGTGGATACAAAGCAATTGCGAGGTGCTTGTAAGGCTTGGACGACTTACTCATTGAGCCAACCTTGATCATCATCGCCAGCACTTGAAAGTTACAATACTTAAAAAAACAGGAGACAGACCACGTTATATTCTAAACCCAGCGAATTAATCGTGGCCTATCACTTATTTAATACTATTTAAAAACTCAATATCTTTGATAGATCATACAAGCTGAGCGACTCACTGCCCAGAGACAATTAAAGCATCTTTTAGCTTGATCAGTCGGCATACTCAACATGCTGCGCCATTAAGTTTGGGCGACTCAATGTGTCGATACCGAAGATACGACCTGACATTTCTTTAAGCTGAACATCGAAAGTTTCATCGTCCATGTCGATCCAGTAACGCGCTGGGCGATTAATCTGCTTGTCGTGCTCAGCACTTACCGGGTCTTTATGCCTAGACTCTTCAAAGCAGGGCAGCTCAGGCAAAGGACGGGTGATATCCATATAGTTCTGCAAAAAATCCCAGAGCGCAAAAGCTAGATTCGGCGTGCGATCAGCCGCAACTAGCGAGGCAAAGTTAATGGTGATATCGCGATAACGGTGAGCCATATACAGAAAGTTCATCGGCAAACCCTGGCGATCTGGCGAGGTACGCAAATAGGCATCGAACTCGTAGAACGGTGCCGTAAGTTCACCAATAGTGCCGTTCTTTTTATATTCACCGTTATTATCATAGTCAAACACGGTAACCAATCCCGTTCGCCGATTAAACTCCCAAATTGGGCCTCGTGAAGGCTTGAACCATAACCTTGGGAATTTATTGAGAACTAACCAGCCTATAGCCCAGCACAGTAGAGGAATCCCTACAAACATAGCAAAGAACGGAATTGCTTTAACAAACACTTCTAACCATGACTCCTTTAGTGCGTAGAGAGCCATCAAATATGTAAAAAAAGAAATAACCAGTGAAAAATAAAATAGAAACCGCCCCGCCCCCCAGAGATACAACCAAAAATGCGACCGTTTGGATAAAACAGCATAGCGAAAACGTTCATAATCAAAGGTGTTATGCAGATCTACGCCTTCAAAAGGCTTTGGTTTATAGGTACCCAGTTTTTTTTCTTCTTCACGCTCTTTGAACACCTCCTCCCAGTAACGCATATTCTCTGGCGAGTCATCTTGCAAAAAGCGTTCTGGAGCTAGATCTTGGGTACGCCCCCAAGGCAAGCGAGTCACACCGAGCTTGCGCAGCCAAGAGCGCTCGATTGAGGCAGGCTGATCAGGAATATTGCTTGGGTTATAAGCCGTGCTGGCGTAATAGACGTTATCGGTCATTGTGTAAAAGCATCCAAGGCTTTCCAGGGTGGGGAACTCCTTCGCTTACTAATTCAGCTTGGATGGGCATTATCGAAATCATTGCCTCTGGGCGTAGCCTTAATGCCTTTGACCTCTTGGCTGCGGTAGTAGCTTTCGATGCTTAGACCGGGGTCGATTTTTGTCTGGAGGGTGCAAGTTTGCTGTTGCCAAGGATAGTTGGCCAGTTGCTCCTTCAGCTTCCGGGGTGCAGAGCTGCGCTGCCAACTCTCAAGCGTACGGTCGCGCCAGTAGCGTTCAGGGCGCTTTGTGGCAGCGTCGTGGGCCGCCGTAACAGGGTCGAGGTGACGGCTCTGTTCCAGCACGGGCAGATCGGGTAGAGGTTGCTCGATATCCATATAGCGCTGCAAAGTGTCCCAAAAAGCGTAGATATTGGCTTTGTCGAGACCGAGACTATGCATTTTCATGCCCAAGCAGACCTTGGCATCGGTATAGCGGTGATGCAACCAGAGCACATAGTCATGCCCGCCATGAGGCGTTACCTGCAGTTGCATAACCGGGTCGAACTCGTAAAAAGGCGCAACAAAGGGTGAGCGCAAGCGCCTGCCAATACGCACCATCCCATCTCGCCGATTAAAGCCGCTGCCGTCGTGTGTGTAGATCAGGGAATAAAGGCCGATCAGTAAGTCGACGCCAATGACTGCCATAAAAAACAGAATTGCACCGAACCAGAAAGCGGTTTGTTCACCCCAATATCCCCAGAGTGTGCCTTGATCCCAAGCAATGGCTCCAGCAGTAATTACGCCAAGCACTCCGCCCAAGATATAAGCTAGCCAAGGGCGCGACGTGCTATAGATTATGAAACTGGCGATCATTATGAGAACGCTTAAAGCTGGAACCAAAAGATCACTATCAAAAAAATCTGCAAACTTAAGTGTCCATGGTAAGGAAAAAAAAAGCACAGACATTAGCTTTGATAAAAATAGAAAGTGCAATAACTTGCCACTATTCTCGAAGTTCCAACGTTCCGCATCGCAATAAATCTGATGTTTACGTTTTTCCTTGGTTTGTCGTTCATAGGCCAGATGGGCTTCACCCATAAGCTGACCCTCAACTTCAGAGACCGAGTCCAGATTGGCATACCCCCCCCATTTCAAGGCTGTATCAAACAGCCCTTGTTTGTCACGCGCAGGTGGCGGCAGAGCGGGCAATGCGCTGCCACGATAAGCAGCGGGGCCGTAGGGTTCTGTAGTCATACCTTGAATTCTACCGTTTCGATTTGCCAATATGGTGCTGCGTCAGCCCGGGCATTTAGCGCGGGGGGTTGAGCAAAGACTGGCTGATAAGGTTGCCAGATTTTCGGGCTGGGTTGTGGCAGCACCAGTTGGTCGGATTGATCGTCGTCCTTGGCGAGGCGGAACTGACCGAAAACCTTAAGACGTTGAGTGACCTGCTGAGCATGACGTTGCAGCGGGGTCAGTGTCACCACGGGGAACTGTTTTGGCAAGATGTAGAGCACAGAGCCGTCATCAAGCGGATGCGCTGCGAGCTTGGCCTCACCGATTGAACGACGCTCGGTTCGCTCCGCATTGAAGGCCCCCGAAAAAGGTAATACACCCAATTCCTCTCTGGCGTAGAACTGAAAATTCTGCGCATCAAACATGCCCAGTAGCGGCGAGTGAATACGTATCGCCCAGTCGTCACGCTCAAAAGGTTGGGCTGAAGCGCGGCGACACTCCAGCGCGGAATTTAGCGGAGCACGTTGTTGATTAATGCTGCCAATTCCCGCCCGCACAGTTGGCGGCACTTGATCCAGCCACTCGCCCAAGCGGCTGACCTGAATCATGGGCCTGCCGAGAATACCAAGCAGTTGCTGGTAGGCCACATGCGGATCGCTTAGATGGGCAAAGCGCTGGTCGTCACCGAGCAGGCTATCGAGTAGACCGGTCTGGCCATGGTCATTGCCAAACGGCCCGTTCTTCATCAGCGCCTCAACGTCGCTGTCGACCAGCCAACCGGCAAGGATACTGCCGCCGATAAACAGCACCGCCCCGGCCACCAGCACCAACGGATTGATGCACATACCCAAGGCAGATGCTGCCCAGGCCGCACCGCCCGCCGCCGCCACGCCATAGGCTAGGGCGGCATCGTGGTCGCCCTGATACCAAGCTCGCTTGGCGTCCCAGACAGTAATCGCCGTAGTAAGAAGCATGGCTCCGCCCGATAGAGCGCGCAATATTGGCAGGCGAGAACTGCCTGTTTGTTCCAGCAGGTTTGTGGCCCAGCGGGTTGATAGACGAGAAACATCAAGACGCGGTTTATTCAACAGAGTGACTAGTTGGTGTTCACCACCGAGAATAAATTTAGACAAATTGCCCGAGGCAACCGCAAGATCAAAAAATGCTGACGCAACTCCGAAGCTATAGCGCGCCCCACCATCCCCCGCTTCGCTTTTCAAGGCCGTCATCTCAGCCTGCGCACTTAAGTTGTACATGGCGCAGGCCACCGCAACCAGTGGCAGAGCGGGTGATCGTGCGACAGCATCTAGTTTGCTGGCGACTGAATGCTTCCAGGCACTGTACTTGAGCACCTCCGGGTGGTCGGCAGGTGCGGCAATCAGCACGCCACGCCCTTGATTAGGCAGACCTTGGCCCACCTGGCGCGGACTGGTGGAGCCTACAATCCGCCCCTGAGGGTTGGTGACGTTCACATACAAATAGTTCTTGCGCGTGATGGTCGCACGCTCCGCGGCAGTTAAGCCATTTCGCAACCCCTCGCCTTGAACGCCCAGAATCCGCAGGTTCGACGCCTGAGCCTGTGACTCGGTAACCAGTTGTACGCCACGCCAACTAGGCGAAAGTTTTTCGAGTACGCCGAGAGTCGGTGCGAATAAACGCGGGAACTCGATGACCACCGTTATGTTGGCATTGTTTAGGCGCTGCACCTGAGCCAACACAGCCATGGAAAAGGTGTCCATAAAGTCGCCGATGAGAGCGTGCAGGTTCTTATAAACCAGACCTTTGTCCGTATCTTGCGGGTCGATGTCGGCTACATGGAGCAGGCTACTCATGCCCATGCGCTGCGGATCAGGTTCGCGCGTTTGCTCAGCCAAAGCGACAAGGCGCTGGACAGTTTCAGGCAGCGCACCGTCAGCTTGTGCCAGAAACGGTTGACTGATCGGATGATGGCCAACCAGAAGCCGCTCACTCAGTTGCGCGATACGGGTTGTCAGCGAGTTGCGGGGGCTGACCACAGACAAGACATCAATGTGCTCGGGTAGTTTGCCCAGCGTGGTGAATATTTCACTGAATAACTGATAAGGCTCCAACAGGCGTTCGTCGCGGGTGTATTGCCAATCCCATAACGCTGCTGTCAGCGGTACATCCGATAAAGCACTAACAAGGTGTTCAAGCTGAGACGAAAGAAAATTGCGTGCGAGCTTGCGCTCACCTTCAAATACGGCATCGTCAAGCTGCTCGAGGTTCAAGTGCTCTTTGAACTCGGCCAACGGGCTGTTCGAGCTTTGTATCACTGAGCTGTATAGAGCATGAGCATATTGCCCATTGGGGCGATGCGATATCAGTGCATTAAGGGTAAGTAAGTAAGACTCCGCAAGCCGGGCTTGAGCGGCGGCATGCCGAAGTGCAAATAGCGGGTCGTCGAGCATCAGTCCGACCAGCCTCGGGTGTGCCCGCATACCTTGCTCGGCAAGAATATCCGTACCGGCCTCAAGTGTAGGAAGTGGCTGTGGCGCAGAGCTCTGTGTTGATACCGCCAGTTCTTCCAACCGCATCTGCATACGGCTCGCCATTTCGTCCGTAGGGATTGCACTTAGAGATGGCGTGAAACGCGATGGATCGCCCAATAGGCTCTCAATACTGAAATCACGGGCTCTAAAACCTTCTGCCTGAGCACTGATTAGCACGGCAGGCATCGCTTGTGTGGCTCGCCATTGCTCTGTGCCAACGACTGCGGCCGCCCAAGCAAAAGCTACAACCTGTGCTCGGCACTTAACACGATTTTGATCCTCCTCCAGCCATTGGATATATTCCCATGTCCACGGCTTTTCACTGTACGCCATGAGGTAATTGTTGGCGACGGACTGCCCTTGTATGAGTATGGGAATAAGCAGGATTTGCTGTTGCTTGCCTACTGGTTGGCGGTCATCTGCAAAGGCCCCACTTTCAGCCTGCTTACGCCAATGCGCTACGTCGATATCAGCCAAGTTGCCTTTACCGTCACAAACGGCCTCCCTCCAAAGCTTTCCGTTCTGAAAAACATAGATACGGCCAGGCCTAGGCAACGCAGGTTTGGGGGCCTCATCAACTTTGTTATGTCCGGGGAGCCGAGCCAGCGGCATGATAGCCAGAAGTGTGTTCTGTTGAATATTCTCTTCTTCTTCGTGGCTGCGCATATCGACGGCGATAGGCAGAGACAGCTCGGCTCCATCTTCGCGTTCAATGCTCAGAGCAAGTCGCTTTCTCTGCTCGTTTTCGTATTGGGTACGTTTGCGAACACCTTGTTCAATGGCCAGATCCTGCAACTCACTCATGCCCCTTCCTCCGGATCAAGCAATTTAACTTGTCCGCCCTGTGCCGGGTCGCCCCATACATCAACGATCAATTGTGCTGGACCTTTTTCGCTACCACCAACCACGTTAACGTTAGCCGGTAATGGTTTTTTCCCTGCGACGGCACTATCAGCAAGCTTGGGAGGATTTGGCAGCAACGGCGCTGCGCCACTGCCTTTGCCGGGGCTGCCGCCGCTGTTGGATTTGATGCTTGGGCCGACGAGGGTGACGCCGCTGGCGTCGAATTTGATAAAGCTGCCGGAGGCTTTGAAGGTCAGTTCGCTGCCGGCTTCGAGTACAACCTTGAGGCCGCTGGACAGGTGGATTTCGTTACCGGCCTTGATGAATTGGCTGGTACCGATTTTGATGTGCTGGTTTTGGCCAACAGTGATGTGGTCGCTGGCTTTGACATCGGTCTTGCGATCCGCGCGGGTGGTGCGGTGTTCTTCGGCTTTGAATTCGCTGTAGTTGTTAGCCACGACCGTGTCGTTGCGTTCGTTGCCGATGCGGATCTTCTGGTCGTGCTCGACGTTTTCGTCCCAGTTTTTTTGCGCATGGACGAAGATTTGTTCTTCGCCTTTTTTGTCTTCGATGCGCAATTCATTGAAACCACCGCCGCCCGGTGAGCTGAGGCTCTTGAATACACTGCGGGTTTTGTTGGCGGGCAGTTCGTAAGGCACCGGGTTTTCTTTGTGATGCAAACAGCCGGTTACCAGCGGTTGATCCGGGTCACCTTCAAGGAAGCTGACCACCACTTCCATGCCAATGCGCGGAATGGCGATGGCGCCGTAGTTGTCACCGGCCCAGCTTGAGGAGACCCGTAACCAGCAGCTGCTTTTGTCTGTGCCGAAATCGGCACGGTCCCAAAAGAATTCAACCTTCACCCGACCGTATTGGTCGCAGTAGATTTCTTCACCCACCGGGCCGGTGACGACAGCGCTCTGGCTGCCGAGAATCCGTGGTTTGGGGTGCTGCAAGCTGGGCCGGAAAGGCACCGTCCAAGGCGTGGCTTTAAAGCGATTGCGATAGCCTTGCTGGAAGCCATCAGCAGCTTTGCTGTCGTTGGTAACAGATTCTTCCAGCACCTGCGGTTGCTTGCCCTCGTGCTGGATTTCAGTCAGCAGCCAAAGGTCGTTCCACGCTGCGCGCGGGTGATCGGTAAACGCCAGAAAGTGACCGCTGACCAGTAAGCTTTGATCACCCTCGCCTTCGGCTAATTGGTAATCGTGACGGTGACGCTCCAGCGCTCGCTGGCTGAGATGCTTGCCGTGCTCACGGTCAACAAAACGACCCGGATAGTCGTAGTCTTCCAGGTCGGGCTTGAACTCACTTTTGACGGCCGCTTCCAACGTCATGCGCGGCTTTTCAAAATCGTAATCGCGGCGCGTAACCCGACTGGTCCGGGTTTCCACGCGCACGCCAAAACGCTTGATCACCGGTTTGTCGGCAACCAAGCCACTGTCTTGTTGGTAAGCGGTGGGTTCCAGTTTTGGAAAGGGTGTCTGGTCATCGCCAAACACCAGCATGTGGCCTTGAGCGCTGTGCTGAAAGTGGTAGTGAATACCTTCTTCCTCGCACAAGCGCTGAACAAAGAGCAGGTCGGACTCGTCGTACTGCACGCAATACTCGCGCTCGGGGTAAATCGAGCTGAGTTGAAATTGGTAGGCATCGGCCTGTATGCCGTGCTCTTCAAGCACTTGGCTAATGATCTGAGCCACGCTCAGGTTCTGAAAGATGCGCTGATTAACCCGCTGCGACAGGTAATAAAGCTGGGGGCGCAAGCTGATGTGATAACGGGTCAGACGCTTGCCGGATTCGCCTTGGGCAATGCGGTAAATCTGGCCATGAATACCATTGCCAGCCTGGGATAGCGCGAGAAATGCGCTCTGATGCAGAAAGCTTTCGAGGTCGAGGTCCGGACGCTCACTGACCAGTTCTAACTCAAATTCGTAAGGCTGGCTGATCGCCTCGTGGCCGGTGAATTCGAGCACCTGTAAATCGTGGCTTAGGCCGTCAATATTCAGGCTGAAATGGGTCTGGTTAGCGGGGGCGAACATCCTTTGTTCCTCTATTCAGAAATAAGTTCGGCCAGTAAATCTGGCCGAACGTTTTGCACAATCGTTTAATCAGTGATTAAGCGATTGGAGTACGCCAGTCATCCGAACCCGAAGTGCCAGAGACTTCGTGAGTCCAAACGATTTTGCGGTAGGTGAAGTACACGTCTTCGAGGTGGGTGAAGTGAGCCATGTTTGGATCCTGGCAGTTCGGCATACGCGACTGCACATCAACGATCACAGCATCTTCAAGCTCGATGGTGAAGTAGTGCTCTTGAGTACCGGTCGAAGAGGTGCGGTACCACTCCAGACGACACTTGTTCAGACGCTCACCGGAAGTCAACGAGTTGAAAATCAGTGGCGAAGCCTTGTCGAAAACCTTGGTGATCATCAGCGGCTTGTGAACGCGCTGACCTGTCGGTTGGCCCGACTGTGGGTCACGTGGGATGATGACTTGGTGGTTGAAACCTTGAACCAGAATCTGGTCTTCATGACCTTCCTGGAAGATGTTGCCGACCGAGTCTTCGGTGAAAGTGCCGGCAGTAATTAAGCCTTGTTTTGTGCCTTCGAGGGACAGATACGCAGGTGTTGGCATGAAAGCTCTCCTTGCCTTGGGTCATGGATCGAAAAGATGATCCGGTAGCAAAGAGCAAACAACAAGTATGCCATTATTGAAAATATTATTTAAATACAATGACTTACGATTTATAAAGTTAATAAAACCAAGCATTACAGCTTAAAAATCGCAAAAGCTGCGCAGTTTCTTGCGCACCACTGTGCAACTTGTTGCGCAACCCTCTGCAGCCTTAGTCGCATGTTGGATGCGGAAGCTACAAGAAAGGTTTTACGGGAAAAGATGCGCAAAGAGTTGCGCAGTAGCGCTTTAAGCGCGGACGTCTGCATTTAGCAGCAAAACTTAGCAAAGCTGGGATACTTCTACACTTGTACATCTTGGCGGGGCAACCTCAGTGCTAAAGGTTGCCCCGCCAAGTAGATTGAGCTGCAGGTGGCTACGCCTGACGGTCTGGCAACCCGTTTTAGAACTCAATCGCCACATCGCCTTGCGGCACGCTGCAGCATGACAGGATATAGCCTTCGGCAACGTCTTCATCGGTGATGCCGCCGTTGTGCTCCATGTTCACCTCGCCGGAAGTCTTAAGCACTTTGCAGGTGCCGCAAATGCCCATGCCGCAAGCTTTGGGGATATGCAGGCCCAACTGCGCCGCCGCAGAGTGCACCGTTTCTCCCGGCGCCACGCGAATGCTCTTGCCGGTCAGGACGAACTCAACCTGGCGCAGATCGGTTGCCGGCACTTCGGCAGCATCGGCCGCCTCAGCAGCCAGCTCCTTAACCTCGGCCCGTACTTCAGGCGGAGTTGGGCCAAAGGCCTCTTCGTGATAGCGCTGCATGTCATAGCCATTGGCTTGCAACAGGCGCTTGACCGCCGCCATATAAGGCGTCGGTCCGCAGCAGAAGATTTCCCGATCAAGATAATCCGGGGCAATCAATTCCAGCATCGGCTGGTTGAGGTAGCCGCGATAACCGGCCCAGGCTTCGCCCAGCCCATGCTTTTCGCAGATTACGTGCAAGCTGAAGTTATTGATCCGCGCAGCCATGTGCTCCAGCTCGCGATGGTAAATGATGTCCTTGGGCGAACGTGCGCTGTGCACAAACACCATGTCGACATTGGCATTGGTGTCGTAAAACCAGCGCGCCATCGACATCACCGGGGTAATACCCACGCCGCCGCTCAGAAACAACACTTTGTCGGTCGGGAAATCGATGGCGTTGAAATTCCCCACAGGCCCGTGCACGGCCAGATCCTGACCTTCTTGCAGGTTGTCATGCAGCCAATTGGATACCTTGCCGCCCGGCACCCGCTTGATCGTGATCGAGAAGCTATAAGGCACCGATGGCGCGCTGGAGATGGTGTAGGAGCGCATGATCGGCACACCGTCAATTTCAAGCTCAAGGGTGACGAACTGCCCCGGCTTGAAGAAGAACAGCACCGGCTGATCAGCCATAAAGCAGAAGGTGCGCACATCCCAGGTTTCCTGAATAACCTTGACGCAGCGCACCAAATGCCGGCCGTTGCTCCAGGTCTGCGTGGTAACCGGGTTTAAAAAATCATTAGTGGTCATGCACGTGTCTCCGCGCGCGGCCGGTTATCGGCCTGGATGGGCGGATTGTGCTTAACGCGCTTTGTCGCCATTTACCTGTCAGCGACACTCACATACTTATCGCGACCTGCCCGATACCACGGGCGATAGCGCGTCGGAAACTGATTCGACCGTGTCGCCCATGGATATGGATCACAACGCGGGCCCAGCCACACTCGCCCTCAGCCGAAACACAAATACCCGCACCGACGCTCTGTGCTCAAACGCGCATTTTTGATTCAGCCAATCCGCCATTCGGCTGGCGAAAACAGACTAGTTGGTTCGCCTTGCGATTGCAGTTAAACCACTTTTACGGCGATAAAAACCGCCATTGAGGAGCTAATGATGGACGTCACTTCGACCCTGAGCCTGGGCGATCCACTTGAGCCGGCACGCAAGGCCACAGCCGAGATGCTGCACAGCCGTGAGCGAACCTTCTCTTTGCCGCAACCTTTTTACAACGACGAGCGGCTGTTCCAGATCGATATGCAGGAGATCTTCCATAAGGAATGGTTGATTGCAGGCATGACCTGCGAGATTCCAACCAAGGGCAATTACCTGACCCTGCAAATTGGTGACAACCCGATCATCGTGATTCGTGGTGCTGAAGGCGAGGTTCATGCCTTTCACAACGTCTGTCGCCATCGCGGCTCACGCTTATGCACCAGCGACAAAGGCAAAGTCGCCAAGCTGGTCTGCCACTATCACCAATGGACTTACGAACTCGACGGGCGGCTGATTTTCGCTGGCACTGAAATGGGCGCTGACTTCGACATGAAGCAGTACGGCCTCAAGCCGGTCAATTGCAAAACCGCAGGTGGCTACATCTTCATCTCGCTGGCTGAAAACCCGCCAGCGGTCGACGACTTTCTCGAAACCCTGGCCCACTACATGGAGCCCTACGACATGGAAAACACCAAGGTGGCGGCGCAAACCACCTTGGTCGAGAAGGCCAACTGGAAGCTGGTGTTAGAGAACAATCGCGAGTGCTATCACTGCAATGGTGCGCATCCGGAGTTGCTGAAAAGCTTGCTCGAGTGGGATGACGTCACCGATCCGCGCGCCGATCAGGCGTTCAAGGATCATGTGGCCGAGTCGGCCGCGAAATGGGAAGCCGAGAAAATCCCCTATGCCCACGCCAGCTTTGGCTTGCGCAACCGTATCGTGCGTATGCCGCTACTCAAGGGCACCGAGTCGATGACCATGGATGGCAAGCGTGGCTGCCAGAAGCTTATGGGCCGCATTCAAAACCCGGAACTTGGCTCCATGCGTATCTTGCACCTGCCCCATTCGTGGAATCACTGCATGGGTGATCACTTGATCGTATTCACGGTATGGCCGATTAGCGCGCAGGAAACCGTGGTCACCACCAAATGGTTGGTACACAAGGATGCGGTCGAAGGCGTTGATTACGACCCTGCCCGTCTCACCCAGGTCTGGGATGCAACCAACAATCAGGACCGTCGGTTGGCGGAAGAAAACCAGCGCGGCATCAACTCCAGCGCCTACCAACCCGGTCCCTATTCAAAAACCTACGAATTCGCTGTGGTTAACTTCATCGACTGGTACAGCGAGCGTCTGCTCAATAACCTGGGAGCGCAACCAATAGCCCAGTTGCGCCAAGTCGCGGCGGAGTAAGCCAAGCATGTCGTTAAGCTTGTTGGTGGTGATTGCGTTGTTGGTTTACGGACTAACAGCGCTGGTACCCAGCAACCCCAGCGACTAGGTAGGTGAAGCACGGTGGACAAGCTGCGCGTTGTCACACCCTACGTAGAGGGTTTCACCCTGTAGGGAGGACAGCGCTTTTCTGTCCGCCATTTGCAACACTGAACTTGCTGATATGACCATTTCTGGTGGACAAGCTGCGCGTTGTCGCACCCTACGCAGCGATTCCACTGTAGGGAGGACAGCGCTTTTCTGTCCGCCATTTGCAACACTGAACTTGCTGATATGACCATTTCTGATGGACAAGCTACGCGTTGTCACACCCCACGTAGACGGTTTCACCCTGTAGGGAGGACAGCGCTTTTCTGTCCGCCATTTGCAACACTGAACTTGCTGGCACGACCATTTCTGGTGGACAAGTTGCGCGTTGTCGCACCCTACGCAGCGATTCCACTGTAGGGCGGACAGCGCTTTTCTGTCCGCCATTTGCAACACTGAACTTGCTGACATGACCATTTCTGGTGGACAAGCTGCGCGTTGTCACACCCTACGTAGACGGTTTCACCCTGTAGGGAGGACAGCGCTTTTCTGTCCGCCATTTGCAACACTGAACTTGCTGATATGACCATTTCTGGTGGACAAGCTGCGCGTTGTCGCACCCTACGTAGACGGTTTCGCCCTGTAGGGAGGACAGCGCTTTTCTGTCCGCCATTTGCGGCGCAGAACTTGCTGGCACGACCATTTCTGGTGGACAAGCTGCGCGTTGTCACACCCTACGCATGGCCTTTACCGCTATGACTATCAGCGCTTGGGCAAACCTATGACCCGGCCGACATACACCGGTGCGGGCAAGTGTTGATGTGCAGCGGCCAAGGCATCGACCCGGGCTTGCACGGCGTCGGCAAATACCGCTGAACGCCCGGTGTTGACGTCGATATTCATCAACATCTGTTCGCTCTCAGCCAAGGCAGCGTCAACTCCCGCCAAGTGCAGGCTGTGGTGAATATGCAAGCGCTTTTGGTCATGGGCGAGGATTTGCGTACGCACTTCAACCTGCGCCCCAAGACGCACTTCATTGAGGTAATTGAGGTGGCACTCAAGGGTATACAAGGTGTGGCCGGTACTCGCCCTGCCCGCCTCATCAAGCCCTAGATGATCCATCAGCGAGTCGGTCGCATAGCTGAATATCAGCAGGTAAAAGGCATCGCGCAGGTGCTGATTGTAATCAACCCACTCAGGCAATACCTCGGTTTGGTAGGTGGTTAGCCGGGTCATTCATGCTCCTTACAATGGGCTGCCGAGCTCTGCCCGGCAGCCCTTATTTAGGGATCCTCTGAAAAAGGTAGCGAGCGACGGGAGTACAAGGCGAAAAGGTGCGAAAAAACGACCGGGGTCGCGCTCGACTTTAGTGGTCCTAAATGAGCATTTAGAGCAGCTTTTCAACGCAGTAATACCTAGCGCAGTAGTTTTTCAGGGATTCCTTAGTCAGCGAAATCAAAACCGTGTTTAGCCTTGGTTTGCCGGATCGCCTCTTGAACGGCAATCAGGCAATCATCACGGTAGCGCTCCAGTTCGGCAATACTGCGCTCGCCTTGCTGCGCAGCTGTACCTTCAACCACGCTGTCGATCAGGCCTTCGGTCAACTCTGGCGCCTCAAGATAGGTCCAGGGCAGTTTCAGCGCCGGGCCAAACTGATTCATGAAGTGACGCATGCCTGCATCGCCACCGGCCAAAGTGTAAGTCAGGAATGTACCCATGAACGACCAGCGCAAGCCCGCACCGAAGCGAATCGCATCATCGATTTCGCCCGTGGTGGCCACACCATCGTTGACCAAGTGCAGCGCTTCACGCCACAAGGCTTCGAGCAGGCGGTCGGCAATAAAACCGGGCACTTCTTTGCGCACATGCAGCGCACGCATGCCGATGGCCGTATAGACCTGCATCGCCGCCTGTACCGCCTCGGGTGCAGTCTTTTCACCGCCGACCACCTCGACCAACGGCAGCAGGTAAACCGGATTGAACGGGTGTCCAACCACACAGCGTTGCGGGTTTTGTGCGTCGGCATAGAACTCGCTGGGCAACAGCCCCGAGGTGCTTGAGCCGATCAATACATCAGGCCGTGCCGCAGCGCTGATCTTAGCGTGCAGATCGAGCTTCAGGGCCAGCACTTCGGGGGCGCTTTCCTGAATAAAATCCGCGTCGCGCACACAGTCTTCAATGCTCTGGGCAAAACGCAGGCGCTCCTGCGCGGCGCCGGGCGCCAAGCCTTGCTGCTCAAGTGCTGGCCAGGCATTGGCTACACGCTGACGCAATGCAGCTTCAGCGCCCGACGCGGGGTCCCACGCCACGACATCAAGACCGTGGGCCAATGCCCGCGCCACCCAGCCACTGCCGATAACACCGGTACAAATGGCCGCGAAGGTTTTTACTTCAGTCACAAATTTCATATCGCTTCCTTCAAATCGCAAGGGCCTGCGGCCTGATAAACGTGGTTATACGGCTTTGAGCTTCATCTTTTCGCGGCCTTCAGCTGGCGTCAGTGCACGGCCACCCAAGCGTTGGATGATTTCGATCACCCGCTCGACCAATTGACCGTTGGTGGCGTGAACGCCGCGATCCAGCCAGATGTTGTCCTCAAGCCCAACGCGGACATGACCGCCCAACAACATGGCTTGCGCCGCCATTGGCATTTGCGTGCGACCGATACCAAAACCGGCCCAGGTCGCGCCCTCAGGCAAGTTATCGACCATGGCTTTCATGCTCACGGTGTCTGCCGGAGCGCCCCACGGGATGCCTAGGCAAAGCTGGAACAACGGGTCTTCAAGCAAGCCCTCTTTCAGCATTTGCTTGGCGAACCAGAGGTGGCCGGTGTCAAAGATTTCCAGCTCGGCTTTAACGCCCAGTTCGGTAATGCGTTTAGCGCCAGCACGTAGCTGCGCGGGTGTGGAGACATAGATGTAGTCGCCATCACCAAAATTCAGGGTGCCGCAATCCAGGGTGCAGATTTCCGGACGCAGCTCTTCAATGTGTTTGAGACGCTCCATTGGGCCGACCAAATCGGTGCCTGCGCCAAATTCAAGCGGCTGCTCGCCCGGACCAATCTCAAGATCACCGCCCATACCGGCAGTGAGGTTGATAATCACATCGGTATCACTTTCACGAATGCGCTCAACCACTTCCCGGTACAACTCGACATCACGGCTTGGTTTGCCGGTTTGAGGGTCACGCACGTGGCAATGGGCAACCGTAGCGCCAGCTTTAGCCGCTTCGATTGCCGCATCGGCAATTTGCTTAGGAGTCACGGGAATTGCCGGGTGCCGGCCGACGGTATCGCCAGCACCGGTAACTGCGCAGGTGACAATGACTTCATAATTCATGGCTGTGACTCCTAATTTCAGGCAACAAAAACCCATACGTGGCCAAGCCGCGCATGGGGGTTGTTCAGGGTTGGGTTACTTCAGCGCGGCAATAACGCTGTCTGCAGGTTTGCCGTCAAAGGTGGTGACGCCTTTGAGCCAGCCGCTGACGATTTGTGGGTTGGCCTTGATCCAGTCGCGGGCGACGTCCTCGGGCTTTTTACGGTCCATAATCGGCTGCATCAGTTGGCTTTCCTGCTCGCTGGTGAAGCGCATGTTGCTCAACAGTTGATTCACATTCGGGCAGCGCTCGGCGTAATCCGGTGCGGTAACGGTAGAAACCGTGGCAGCGCCATCATTCGGGCCAAACACATCTTCAGTGCCGGTCAGGTAAGTGATCGGGTGCTGCAGGTTCATTGGGTGCGGCTTCCAACCGAAGAATACGATTGGCTTGTCGCTGCGCGTGGCACGGTTTACCGCAGCCAGCATGCCCGCTTCACTTGACTCGATCAGCTTGAACTCGCCCAGGCCAAACTGATTGGTATCGATCATCTTCTGGATTGCGGTATTGGCGCCTGAACCGGCATCAATCCCGTAAATCTTGCCATCGAGCTGATCCTTGAACTTGACGATATCGGCCATGGTTTTCAGGCCTTTGTCTGCCGCATAGGTCGGCACAGCAGGTGCAGCAACGGCATCATTGAGCGATGGCGTATCCATTACCTTGACTGCTTTTTTCTCAAGAAACGGCTGGATGTTGTCATCCATAATCGGCTTCCAGTAGCCGAGGAACACATCAATCTGATCTTTCTGAATACCGGCGAAAATAATCTGCTGCGATGCCTGCGTCTGCTTGGTTTCATACCCAAGACCTTCAAGCAAAGTGGAGGCCACAGCGGTGGTTGCAACAACATCCGTCCAACCGACTGCACCGACACGCACGTTCTTACAGCTTGCTTGATCCGCAGCCAACAACGACGAGCTGCACAGGGCGAGTACACAGCCACCGGCGATTAAATTTAGACGTTTCATGATTTTGCTCCCTCACTTTACGGTTTATATCCAAGGCCTCGGTGTGCCGCAAAACAGCCTGCGACAGGGCCCGGATTTTGTTCTGTAGAGGCCTTGCAGCCCCTCCGTGTTCGGACTTGATAACGCCCGATGCAGCCACAATACCCAAGACCGCGCTGGATAAAGCGCACTTTAGCGACTACTTATGGAACTATAGCGACTGTTAAGCACTCCGCTTTACGGCGCCGAACTGTACTTAATCAAGCCCTTCAGAGGTGAACCAACGCAATGCCAACAACCTTCTGGTTCCTGCTGCTGCCGGGGTTTTCGATGATGGGCTTGATGTCCTCGATTGAACCGCTGCGCGTTGCCAATCGCTTCAAAGACGAGCTCTATGACTGGCGCCTGCTCAGCGTGGATGGTGGGCCGGTGCAAGCCAGCAATGGCATGTCACTCAACGTTGAAAGCGCGCTGGATCACGACGACCGGCCGCATACGGTTTTTGTGATCAGCGGCTTTGAACCGCTCGGCGGCTACAGCCAGCCATTGTCGGCATGGCTGCACCGGCTGGATCGCGAAGGCGTGGTGATCGGCGCTATCGACACCGGCAGTTTTATCCTGGCCGAGGCCAAGTTGCTGGCCAAGCAGCGAATCACCCTGCATTGGGAAGCGATCAATGCATTCCAGGAGCGCTATCCGAACCTTAAAGTGACCCAGGAACTGTTCGAGATTGACGGCAAACGCATCACCACTGCAGGCGGCACATCAACCATCGACATGATGCTGACGCTGATTGCCCGCGATCACGGCGAGCCTATGGCGGTGAAGGTGTCTGAACAGTTCGTACTCGGGCGCATTCGCTCACGGCAAGATCATCAGCGCATGCAAGTCACCAGCCGCTACGGTGTGCATAACAAAAAGCTCAGCCTGGTGATCGCCGAAATCGAACGGCGCAGTGAAAACCCGCTCACCCCGCAACAGCTGGCTGACTTGGTGCAGATTACCCCGCGCCAGTTGGAGCGCTTGTTTCGCCAGCACCTAAATGACACCCCGGCCAACTTCTACCTGAATCTGCGTCTGGATAAAGCCCGGCAATTGCTCCGCCAAAGCGACATGAGCGTGCTCGAAGTCGCGCTCGCCTGCGGTTTTGAGTCTTCGTCCTATTTCTCCCGGCGCTATCGAAAGCGCTTCCAGACCAGCCCCAGCCAGGACCGCCACGAACACCAATAGCCAGCTGATCGGATGATTAACGGTGGACAAGCTTCGCGTTGTCGCACCCTACGTGGTGACGATGGCTAGTGAGGAAGGCGCTTTATCCTTTCACCAGATGACCTGTCCGTTTGCGACCAAGGGTTGACGCTTTCGGCAATCCCTCAGTCGTTTTTGCACCGGGTTACTTCACCCCTCGGGGATATGCTCACCTCAAAGCGTCATCAATAGATGTGACGCAATAACTTGAGGGGACAGCCTGATGAGCCCAGCCGAATTACACGCCGACAGCATCGTTATTGACGGGCTGATCATCGCCAAATGGAACCGTGAACTGTTTGAAGACATGCGCAAAGGCGGCCTCACCGCAGCCAACTGCACCGTGTCGGTCTGGGAAGGTTTTCAGGCAACAGTAAACAACATCGGTGCCAGCCAGAAACTCATTCGCGAGAACAGCGACCTGGTTATCCCGGTGCGCACCACTGCTGATATTCGCGCGGCGAAAGAGCAAGGCAAAACCGGGATCATCTTTGGCTTCCAGAATGCCCATGCCTTTGAAGACCAGATTGCCTATGTCGAAATCTTCAAGCAGCTTGGCGTTGGCATCGTGCAGATGTGCTACAACACCCAGAATCTGGTAGGCACCGGCTGCTATGAGCGCGACGGCGGCCTTTCCGGCTTTGGCCGCGAAATCGTTGCCGAGATGAACCGCGTCGGAATCATGTGCGACCTGTCTCACGTAGGCTCCAAGACCAGCGAAGAAGTCATTCTCGAATCGAAAAAGCCCGTGTGCTACTCGCACTGCCTGCCGAGCGGACTCAAGGATCACCCGCGCAACAAATCCGATGAAGAACTGAAGTTCATCGCCGACCACGGCGGTTTTGTCGGGGTCACCATGTTTGCGCCCTTCCTCGCCAAAGGCATCGATTCCACCATCGATGATTACGCCGAAGCCATTGAGTACGTAATGAACATCGTCGGTGAAGATGCCATTGGTATCGGCACCGACTTTACCCAAGGCCACGGCCAGGACTTCTTTGAGTGGCTCACCCACGACAAAGGCTACGCACGCCGCCTGACCAGCTTCGGCAAGATCGTTAATCCGCTGGGCATCCGTACCGTTGGCGAATTCCCCAACCTCACCGAGACCCTGCTCAAGCGCGGCATGCCCGAGCGCGTAGTGCGCAAGGTCATGGGCGACAACTGGGTTCGTGTGCTCGCCGACGTCTGGGGCGAATAACTCAGCCGCACCCAAGCCGCTTGCGGGTATGACCCAGGCATTTTTAAAGGCAAGCCCCTGGCTTTGCAGACCTAGATTTTTGGAGTTTGAACATGTCCACACACGCACCTGAAATGCCAATCCAAGTAGACGATGAGACCGGGGTCTGGACGACAGACGCCCTGCCGATGCTCTATGTTCCACGGCACTTCTTCGTCAATAACCACATGGGGATTGAAGAGGTTTTGGGTGCAGATGCCTATGCCGAAATCCTCTACAAAGCTGGCTATAAATCTGCCTGGCATTGGTGCAAGAAAGAGGCTGAATGTCACGGCCTGAAAGGCGTCGCTGTATTTGAACACTACATGAAGCGGCTTTCACAGCGTGGTTGGGGCTTGTTCAAGATCGAGCACATCAATCTTGAGAAAGGCACCGCCGAGGTACGTCTCGAGCATTCGGCATTTGTTTATGTATATGGCAAGTGCGGACGCAAGGTCGACTACATGTTCACCGGCTGGTTTGCCGGGGCCATGGACCAGATCCTCGAAGCCAGCGGCAGCCCGATACGGACTGTTGCCGAACAAGAATTCGGCGCATCCGAAGAAGGCCACGAACACGGCCTTTTTATCGTTAAACCTGTTTGACCCAGCCGTTTTAAAGCGCCACCTGTTGAGGAGTAAGAAATGGCTTTCGAGGCAATGTTCCAGCCGATCCAGATCGGCAAACTGACTGTCCGCAACCGTGTAATCAGCACCGCGCACGCCGAGGTGTACGCCACCGACGGCGGCATGACGACCGAGCGTTACGTCAAGTATTACGAGGAAAAGGCCAAGGGCGGTATCGGCCTGGCGATTTGCGGTGGATCATCGGTCGTTGCCATCGACAGCCCGCAACAGTGGTGGAGTTCGGTCAACCTGTCGACCGATCGCATCATCCCGCACTTCCAGAATCTTGCCGACGCCATGCACAAGCATGGCGCCAAGATCATGATCCAGATTACCCACATGGGCCGCCGCTCGCGCTGGGACGGCTACCATTGGCCAACACTGATGTCGCCATCTGGCATCCGCGAGCCGGTTCACCGCGCCACCTGCAAGACCATTGAACCCGAGGAAATCTGGCGGGTGATCGGCAACTACGCCCAGGCCGCACGCCGCGCCAAGGAAGGTGGGCTCGATGGCGTTGAATTGTCAGCCGTGCATCAGCACATGATCGATCAATTCTGGTCGCCACGAGTCAACAAGCGTGACGACGAATGGGGCGGCACCTTTGAAAAGCGCATGCGCTTTGGCCTGGAAGTGCTTAAAGCGGTGCGTGCGGAAGTCGGCGACGACTTTTGCGTGGGTATTCGCCTGTGCGGTGACGAATTTCACCCGGACGGCCTCACCCACGAAGACATGAAGCAAATCGCAAAATACTACGACGACACCGGCATGCTCGACTTTATCGGTGTGGTTGGCTCGGGCTGCGACACGCACAACACCCTGGCTAACGTTATTCCCAACATGAGCTACCCGCCTGAGCCGTTCCTGCATTTGGCGGCGGGCATCAAGGAAGTGGTCAAGGTGCCAGTGCTGCACGCGCAGAACATAAAGGACCCGAACCAAGCCACGCGTATTCTTGAAGGTGGCTATGTCGACATGGTCGGCATGACCCGCGCGCACATCGCTGATCCGCACCTGATCGCCAAGATCAAAATGGGCCAGATTGATCAGATCAAACAGTGCGTCGGCGCCAACTACTGCATCGACCGCCAATATCAAGGCCTGGATGTGCTGTGCATCCAGAACGCCGCCACTTCCCGTGAATACATGGGCGTGCCACATATCATCGAGAAAACCAGCGGAATCAAACGCAAGGTGGTGGTTGTCGGCGGAGGCCCAGCCGGGATGGAAGCCGCACGCGTTGCGGCAGAGCGCGGCCATGACGTGACCTTGTTCGAGAAGAAAGACCAGCTCGGCGGACAAATCACCACGGCGTCGAAGGCGCCGCAACGTGACCAGATTGCCGGTATTACCCGCTGGTTCCAGCTCGAACTGGCGCGCCTGAATGTAGACCTGCGCCTCGGCACAGGCGCCGATGAAGCAACGATTCTCGACTTGCGCCCAGACATTGTGGTGTTGGCCAACGGCGGGCATCCGTTTGTTGAACAAAACCCGCAATGGGGCGCAGAAGACGGCTTGGTCGTCAGCAGCTGGGACATTCTCGATGGCACCGTTGCGCCGGGTAGAAACGTGCTGGTCTACGACACCATCTGCGAGTTCACCGGTATGTCGGTGGCCGATTTCCTCGCAGACAAAGGCGCGCAAGTTGAGATCGTCACCGACGATATCAAGCCCGGCGTCGCCATTGGTGGCACATCGTTCCCTACTTACTACCGCAGCATGTACCCCAAAGAAGTGATCATGACCGGCGATTTGATGCTGGAAAAGGTCTATCGCGAAGGTGACAAGCTGGTTGCGGTGCTGGAGAACGAATACACCGGGGCCCATGAAGAACGGGTGATCGACCAAGTGGTTGTCGAGAACGGCGTGCGCCCGGACGAGCGCCTGTACTACGCACTCAAGGACGGCTCGCGTAACAAGGGACAGATCGACGTCGAAGCACTATTCGCCATTCAACCGCAGCCTTGCCTGAGCGAGAGCGGCGATGGCTACTTGCTGTTTCGTATCGGCGACTGCGTGGCCCAGCGCAATACACACGCGGCCATCTACGACGCCTTGAGGTTGTGTAAAGACTTCTGATCGGCCCCTGAGCGAGCTGTGCCGGGTTGTTCATCTTTCCAATAGACACATCTATTGGCCTCAGTGAACGCCTTGCTCAGCGCACTCGGTGACTTGATCACGTAAATGGCTGATGGCTAAGAGCAAAGGCAGCAAGCCTTTGCTGAAGAATACAAGCTGGTGAGTTGGCGCTTGGCCGTCTCACTTCAGGTTTTGCGGTCCCGCCAAGGAGACCCGATGATGTTGAATACCGTTTTGCCGATTCTGCTATTTGCCGCACTGGCGCTGGCCGTAATCGGTGCGCTGAAACGCTTTGCCATGTGGCGCCGCGGCAGGCCAGCTCAAGTTGACTGGCTCGGCGGGCTATTGGCCATGCCGCGCCGTTACATGGTTGACCTGCACCATGTGGTGGCTCGCGATAAATATATCGCCAATACCCACGTCGCAACAGCTGGCGGTTTCGTGCTGGCCGCTGTGCTGGCAATTCTGGTGCATGGTTTTGGCCTGCATAACCGGATTCTTAGCTTCACCCTTTTGGCTGCGACTGCATTGATGTTTGTCGGCGCAGTATTTGTCGCCAAACGGCGCCTCGACCCGCCTGCACGGCTGTCAAAAGGACCGTGGATGCGCCTGCCGAAAAGCCTGCTGATGTTCTCCGTCAGCCTGTTTATTGCCACGTTGCCAGTTGCCGGGATTCTGCCTGCTGGTTTTGGCGGCTGGCTGCTGGCTGTCGTATTACTGGTTGGTATTGCTTGGGGCGTCAGCGAATTGTTCTTCGGCATGACCTGGGGCGGGCCGATGAAACACGCCTTTGCCGGTGCCTTACATCTGGCGTGGCACCGCCGTGCTGAACGCTTCGGCGGTGGCCGTTCCACTGGTCTGAAAGCGCTTGATCTGGATGACCCGCAAGCGCCCCTCGGTGTTGAGAAACCCAGCGATTTCACCTGGAACCAACTGCTCGGTTTTGATGCATGCGTGCAATGTGGCAAATGCGAAGCTGCGTGCCCGGCCTTTGCCGCTGGCCAGCCGCTGAATCCGAAAAAACTCATTCAAGACATGGTCGTTGGCCTGGCTGGCGGTACTGATGCCAAGTTTGCCGGTTCGCCTTATCCGGGCAAGAACATTGGCGAACACAGCGGCGGACCGCACCTGCCAATTGTCTCGCTGGACGGCAAGGCATTGGTGGATGCAGAAACGCTCTGGTCGTGTACCACTTGCCGCGCCTGCGTTGAAGAGTGTCCGATGATGATCGAGCACGTCGATGCCATCGTCGATATGCGCCGTCATCTGACCTTGGAACAAGGCGCCACGCCGAATAAAGGCGCCGAAGTACTGGAAAACCTGATTGCCACTGACAATCCCGGCGGCTTCGCACCGGGCGGACGCCTGAACTGGGCGGCAGATCTCGATTTACCCTTGATGCGTGATAAGCAACAAGCCGATGTATTGTTCTGGGTCGGTGACGGCGCATTCGACATGCGTAATCAACGTACCTTGCGCGCACTGGTCAAAGTGCTCAAAGCCGCCAACGTCGACTTCGCAGTACTCGGGCTGGAAGAGCGCGACAGCGGTGATGTGGCACGCCGACTTGGCGATGAGGCGACTTTTCAACAGCTGGCCAAGCGTAATATCAACACCTTGGCGCAATACCGCTTCAACACCATCGTCAGCGCCGATCCGCACAGCTTTCATGTGCTGAAAAACGAATATGGCGCCTTCGGTGGCGACTACAGCGTGCTGCACCACAGCACCTATATCGACCAATTGATCAGCAGCGGGAAACTCAATCTGAGCAAGCATCGCAATGCGTCGGTGACCTATCACGACCCTTGCTACCTTGGCCGCTACAACGGTGAATACGAGGCGCCGCGCAACGTACTCAATGCGATTGGTATCGAGGTCAAAGAGATGCAGCGCTCAGGCTTTCGCTCCCGCTGCTGTGGCGGCGGCGGTGGCGCGCCAATTACGGATATTCCCGGCAAACAACGGATTCCCGATATGCGCATGGTCGATATCAAGGAAACCGGTGCTGAAATTGTCGCGGTTGGCTGCCCGCAGTGCACGGTCATGCTTGAAGGCGTGGTTGAGCCGCGCCCGCAGATCAAGGACATCGCCGAGCTGGTTGCTGAAGTGTTGATCGAAACAACAACTCGCCCTGCCCAACGCGAAGCAGTGGAGGCCGTATGAGTGACATTATTCGCCGTGACCCACGCGCCGAGTGGATAGCACGCAACCGCCTGCACCCGCTGCACGCTAGCATGCAAACTAGCGTTGCCAGTTGGCTCAGCGCGGATGGCGTGCCTCGTAAGAATCCGCATGCCGTTGGTTTTATTGGGCCAAACGGAATCAAACGTATCGATCGGTCGGGCGCGCAGCAAACCAGCAGCGGCAAACGCAGCAGCGCACCAAGCGTGGTGCAGTTACCGCTGCATATCGTTGAGCAGCCGGCATTCTATATCTGCGTAGTACCGGATATGGTCGGCGGCCGCCTGAGCAGCCACGACAAGGATCTGCTGGGCCTTGCCCACAAACTGGCAGGCACAGACGGCGCAGTGGTCGCAGTGATCTTTGCCGAACACAAAGAGAGCGGATTCGACACCGCAGGCGTCGACCGTGTTCTGCACTTTACTGACGCGGTATTTGATGGCTACTCGCCGGAACAGCGCGTACAGGCATTGGCGCGAGTTGAAAACCAACTTGCACCGCGCCACTGGTTACTGCCGGACAGCCGCAATGGCGGCGGTGAACTGGGCCGCAGGCTGGCCGCAAGATTGTCAGAACGTCCGGCGACCCGGGTCTGGCAAGTTGCGGATGAGCAGAGTATCGGCCGTGCCGGTGCAGGCCGCGAGGATCTACAACGCCCAGCGCCACGCTTGATCCTGGCCACAGCTGAATGCGCCGAGCCCATCAGTGAAACCCGTCATCAGGCGCAGCCTATGCAGCTACAAGATGCGATCAACCCGAGTCGCTCACGCATCAAGGATCTCGGTGCGGTTGCAGTCGACCCGGCGTTGATCCCAATGGCTGAGGCGGAATTTATTCTGTCCGGCGGTAACGGCGTTAAAGACTGGTCACTATTCCATCAGGCGGCCGAAACACTGGGCGCGACCGAAGGCGCATCACGGGTGGCTGTCGATGACGGTTTTATGCCGCGCAATCGGCAAGTGGGTGCGACCGGAACCTGGGTCACGGCGCGGGTCTATCTGGCCGTTGGTATTTCAGGCGCCATTCAGCATCTGCAAGGGATTGGCGCCTGCGACAAAGTCGTCGCAGTGAACATGGACGCCAATTGCGACATGGTTAAACGCGCTGATTTGTCAGTCATTGGCGACTCAGCGGCAATTCTTCAGGCATTGATTGCCCGCATCGACGCCCATCGTCAGGGAGGCATTCGTGATGCTGCCTAATCCTGAAAACGCAACAGCGCTCAATGTTGTGGCGCTGGTTTCAATCGGCGCCCATCCGACCTCCGGCAGGCCCCGTCGCGCCGAGCAGGATGCACGCGCAGTCGAACTTGGCTTGCGCCTCGCCGGCGAAGCCTTGCAAGTGCTGCACGCAGGCGATGCGCAGCAAGAAGCATTGCGCGGTTACTTGGGCATGGGCATCAAACAGCTTCAAGTACTTGAACAGCCGCCGCAGGCCGACGTGCTTTATGCGCTGAGCGATTATTTCCTCGACAGCGATGCTCAACTCATCCTTACCGGCAGCCAGGCTGAAACCGGTGAAGGCTCGGGCATGCTGCCCTATTTGCTGGCCGAGCAACTCGGTTGGCCGGTGGTGGTGGGGCTGGCCGAGGTTGAGCGCATCGATCAGGGCGTTGCGCACGTATTGCAGGCATTGCCCCGTGGCCAACGTCGGCGTTTACAGGTGCAGATGCCCTTTATCGCCAGTGTTGATAACGCCGCACCGCCCGCCCGGCAAAGTGCTTTCGGCCCAGCGCGGCGCGGCGAGTTGCAGAGCCAGGCTGCGAATGTCTGCCCTGACCTGTTATTTAGCGAGGGGCAATTGCAGCCCGCACGGCCGCGGCCGAAACGGCTTAAAGTGATCAAGGCCAAAACTGGCGCCGAACGGATGAAAGCCGCCACGGCCAAGGCATCAGGCGGTGGCGGCCAAGTGCTTAAAGACTGCTCGCCAACCGAGGCCGCCGAGGCTATCTTCAAATTATTACTGGATGAAGGCGTGCTGCGTTAAGCCGCCAGTCGCAGGAGGTTAACCATGATGCATGCTGACTTGATCGACCAGGAAGACCTGCGCGAACGCCTCAATGCAATCGGCTTGGCGATCCCGTCAGGCGCAACCGCCGAGCAAGCCTGCGCACAAGCCGTAAGTGGTTTGAGCCCTGACCGGGCGGTGGCGTTACGGCGTCTGGTTGAAGAGCTATTGGGCGGCAGCGCGACGCTACTGCCAGCTGTGCGCGAAGCAGTTTCACGTACGCTATTACCGGCACTGGTGCCTAAACCGAAATAAACCGGTTTTTACCGATGGTGGACAAGCTTCGCGTTGTCGCCCCCTACAACCTGCTTAAAAGTAGGGTGGGTAATGCCTTTTTACCCACCTTTGGTGCTCAGGATTCAGCGGATAAACTCCGCGTTGCCCGCCTTACTCCAAGCAATGCCAGTCACTTAAAGGCGCACGCTGGCAAAGGTTGACTCACCTTGCGCGCGAGTCAGCGCTGCCATGGCGCTGGATGACGAAGGCCGCATCAGGTCTTCGGTTACAGGCACCAGCGAGACGATCTTCGACAGGCTGTTGCCCGCGCGTTCATCACGCGGCGGAATCCCGAAATACTCGCGGTAGCACTTGGAGAAATGTGGCGTCGAAACAAAGCCACACACCGAAGCCACTTCAATAATCGACATCGACGTTTGCTTGAGTAATTGCCGCGCACGAATCAAGCGCAGTTTCAGGTAATAGCGCGATGGCGAGCAGTGCAGGTACTTCTGAAACAGCCGCTCCAGTTGACGCCGCGAAACATCGACATAACAGGCGAGCTCGTCCAGGTCGATCGGCTCCTCAAGATTTGCCTCCATCAAGGCAACTATTTCCTGCAGCTTTGGCTGATTGGTCCCGAGCATATGCTTGAGCGGAACGCGCTGGTGATCCTGCTCGTTACGAATGCGCTCGTAGATAAACATTTCGGAAATTGCCGCCGCTAATTCACGACCATGCTCGCGGCCGATCTGGTGCAGCATCATATCCATCGGTGCGGTGCCGCCGGACGATGTATTGCGGTTGCGGTCGATCGAAAACAGGCGCGTGGTGATCGCCGCACGCGGGAAAGCTTCCTGCATGGAGGCCAGGCATTCCCAGTGCACGCTGCAGTCATAACCGTCCATCAAACCGGCTTTGGCCAAGGCCCAGCTACCGGTACAGACCGCACCGATCTGGCGACCTTGCCGCGCCTGCTGCTGCAGCCACTGCAAATGCTCGCGGGTAACGCTGCGCTGAATATCCACGCCTCCGCAGACAATCACCGAGTCCAGTTTCGGTACGCTGGAAAGCGAAGCATCCGGACTGATATTCAAGCCGTCACTGGCCGATACCGTAGCCCCCGTGAGAGTAATGGTGTACCAGCGATACAGCTCTTTGCCAGAAAGCTGATTGGCCATGCGCAGCGGCTCGATTGCCGAAGCCAGAGAAATCAGGGTGAAGTTATCCAGAAGCAAAAAGCCGATGGTCTGAGGTAACGGGTTCGGAGGCTGGCCTCCGGCGGTGGACTGCGACATTAAGCAAACCCTCACACAAGCACGTAGTTGAGCTTTATCAGCCCTTTCTTGGAATAGATCTACGATTTTCAGCGCAACGCTCAGACGGGTCAGGAACAGTTTCAGTCATTGTTTCTAACGCAACATCGACACCGTGCATCGTGATCAAACACGCAACGTCTGGCCTACTACAGCCCCAGACAGGCCCTAATCGCAACGCAAAGGCCATGCCTAAATTGACTGGCCGTTCAATAATAAGTTGCAGGTCGCTGCAAGCCGCATGAAAGCGGCATTCTCAGTCACGACAAAACGATCCGGAAAACGACCTGTAAGCTAGCTACCATGCGGGCTTGAGCATTTCGGTAGCACCATTCAAACGACCGTTTGTAACCAGGCCTCAATTTGTCGACCGGGCAGTAACAGACGAGCGGTAAGCGTCCCGTTCGCGCTTGTCTGAAGTGCCAATTACTGCACTCGGTTGATGGCGCACCAAAAAAGAGCACGGGCGTTTTTCGTGTCCTGCAAAGGCTCAAATGTTCAACATTCGATGGCGCTCACGGCTAAACCACCGCGTGAGGTTTCTTTGTATTTATCCTGCATGTCCGCGCCGGTATCACGCATGGTTCGGATCACTCGATCCAGAGAAATAAAATGTTTACCGTCGCCACGCAGCGCCATTTGCGCGGCATTGATGGCCTTGACTGCAGCAATCGCATTGCGCTCGATACAGGGCACCTGCACCAGCCCGCCAACCGGATCACAGGTCAATCCAAGATTATGCTCCAAACCAATTTCTGCGGCGTTCTCAAGTTGCTCGGGCGTGGCGCCGAGAATCTCAGCCAGCCCGGCAGCAGCCATTGCGCACGCTGAGCCGACCTCGCCCTGGCAACCAACCTCGGCGCCGGAGATTGATGCATTCTTCTTGCACAGGATGCCAACCGCTGCAGCACTCAACAGGTAATTAACGACGTCCTCGTCGCATGCCTCTGGATTGAACTTCATGTAGTAATGCAGCACTGCTGGAATGATGCCCGCCGCACCATTGGTAGGCGCGGTAACCATGCGTCCGCCGGCTGCATTTTCCTCGTTGACCGCCAGCGCAAAGAGGTTCACCCACTCCATCGCCGAGAGCGTTGAGCCGATCACGTTCGGCTTACCAAGCTCTTGCAGGCTGCGATGCAACTTGGCTGCGCGACGCTGCACGTGCAGACCGCCGGGTAAAACGCCTTCATGACGCAAGCCGTGTTCAACGCAATCACGCATGGCTTGCCAAAGCGTCAGCAAGCCGCTGCGTATCTGTGCTTCAGTACGCCAGGCTTGCTCGTTGGCCATCATCAATTCACTGACTCGCAAGTTGTGCTGCTGGCACAACTGCAGCAACTGCGCTGCGCTGGAGAAATCATAGGGCAGCCGGGTTTGATCCTGATCCAACTTGCCGGTCGCTGCCTGCTCCTCATCAACTACAAAACCGCCGCCTACCGAGTAGTAGGTATTACTGTACAGCTCGCAATGTTCAGCATCGAAAGCGCACAAGGTGAGCGCATTGGGGTGATAAGGCAGGTTCTGTTCGAGCAACAACATGTCGCGCTGCCAGTCAAAGTGGATCAGTGGACCACCGCCCAGCTTCAGCTGTGAGTCGGCCTTGAGGGTCTCGATCCGTGGCAGCACCTGGCGTGGGTCAACACTGTCAGGCAACTCGCCCATCAAACCGATCAACACCGCATTGTCACTGCCATGCCCAACCCCAGTCGCCGCAAGTGAACCATAAAGACGCACTTCTATACGCGCGATTCGCGCTAACAAATGGCGCTCCTGCACTGCGCCCAAGAACAATCCGGCGGCGCGCATCGGGCCAACCGTATGCGAACTGGAAGGGCCAATACCAATCTTAAAAAGGTCGAACACACTGATAGCCACGACAGTTTCCTCAAGGGAATTGTTGTATGGCGGCCATGATCAGGATTTCAGTAAAGGATTGACGCCCAGCACCGACTTACTCATATCCAAACCCGTCAATACGGTCGAGTAAAGGACGCAGGAGCGGTTCAAATCCCCATGTCCAATCTTCACTGGGTGCTGTTTTTATCGAGCACATGAGCAATGCCGAACAAATCTGAAATCATGCAAAACAGATATGTTCATGTAGCGATACAAAGCAATGAAATACTTGGGAAAACAGCTCTTGAATTGGTTGCATTAAAGCTAAAAACGCAACAAATATTCGACACAAAGGTCACCTCTTCACGGCTAAAAATGTGCAATAAAAACTACACCCGAGTGTGTTTTTTCAGCAAAAATCAGTTTTTTTTCAGTTTTTTTTGATTCCGCCACAGCCCCCGGCCTACGGCGGCTGCACCGAACTGAAAAGCTGAAAACCACGTACGACGCGGCTTCCAGCCTTGGCCTTGAGGCTAAAAAGTCTGTTATGGTTTTAATAGGTATGCGCAATGTCGCCGCCCAACACGTCAGGGTCGCTAATCGACAATTGTCGCCACTAGAAGCCTATATCGTTGAGTCAGCCGATTTCGTCGCTGTTGCTTGAAACCGAGCAAACAGACCGAGGCAAACTGCCTTGGACCGAAGTAATAAAAACGTGCTGGCCAACCACCGAGCGGGCGCCAGCCCAACAAGAAAATTCGGATGTACGCGCATCTCAGGTTGAGATGTGTTCACCCAAAGGATTGGGCTTCAAAACACTGCCAGAGGGTTTGGAAAGCAGTTTGCAGCACGGCACAGCAAGGTTTGATCACAATCACAATACTGAATCGTCCACCGCCTTAACGGCACATGGGGCGACGCTTTGGTGGTGCCCGATTAAACCAGAAGCGCCGCGCAGCAATTGGCCAACCATATCCTGGAACCACGTAAACCCACACAGACACGAACAGTCGGCATCACTCTGCCTAAAGCAGAGCTCCGCGTAACTGATCTGGATGTCTTCTGAAGGGGAACAAATCCCATGCAGTCTGGAAAAATCGTCGTAAAGAACCTGTACAAGGTTTTTGGCCAAAATGAACAAGAAGCAATCGACCTGCTTAAAGAAGGTTGGAGCAAAGATAAAATCCTTGCGGAAAAAGGCTCCGTAATCGGGGTCAGCGATGTATCGTTTAGCGTCGAAGAAGGCGAAATATTTGTGCTAATGGGCCTGTCTGGCTCGGGCAAATCAACGCTTATTCGTCTGATCAACCGTTTGGTTGAACCGAGTGCTGGCGATGTGTTCATTGATGGGCAGAACGTTGCAAAGCTGCCTAAATCGCAATTGATAGACCTGCGTCGCCGTGACATGAGCATGGTCTTTCAGTCCTTCGCGTTGATGCCTTCTCGCACCGTGCTGGATAACGCAGCATTCGGTCTTGAAGTCGCCGGTATTAGCCGTAAAGAACGCGAAGAACGGGCAATGAAAGTACTCACCCAGGTGGGTCTCGACACCTTCGCCCACAAGCATCCCCATGAATTATCCGGCGGTATGCAGCAACGTGTTGGCCTGGCCCGCGCGCTGGCCGTCGACCCGTCGATGATCATCATGGATGAAGCCTTCTCGGCACTCGATCCGCTCAAACGCCGTGAAATGCAAGACGTGCTGCTCGAGCTGCAAAAGACCCATCGCCGGACCATCATCTTCGTATCCCATGATATTGAAGAAGCCATGCGCATTGGTAATCGCATCGGCATCATGGAAGGCGGCAAGCTGATTCAGGTCGGTACACCGCAAGAGCTGGTCGATAACCCGGCCAATGATTATGTACGTAACTTCTTCGACACAGTAGACACTAACCGCTATCTCACGGCTGGTCAGCTCAAGGCCGACAGTGTGCCGCTTTTCGTCCACAACGGCAGTGCACCCGACGCGCAGATGGTGTGCCAGAAGCTGCAGGACATGGACAAACACTACGCCTTCATCGTCGATCAGGACAACGTTTTCCAAGGCTCTATCAGCCTCGAAAAAATTGCCCTGATGGTCGAAGACGGGCAACCACATGCACTGGATGCGGATGTACTCAAAAAGATTGAGTGCGCCCCTGAAGACATGCCGCTAAACGAAGTAATTGAGCGCTTGGTTGATAACGAAGGCCCGATTCCAGTCAAAGATGAGAATGGCCGTTACAGCGGTGCCATCAGCAAGGGCCGCCTTCTGACCCGCATGCAGGGAGACTAATCATGAGCGATAAAAAACTCGACCTCGGCAGCTGGGTAAATGATGTTGTCCAGCACCTGTTGGATAACTACAGCGGCGCCTTCGACAGCATTGGCCAGGTTGTCAGCGGCTTCTCCGAAGCCATTGAAGCCATATTGATGTTTCCGCCAGCCTGGCTGTTGATCGCTATTTTTGTTGCACTGGGCATTTGGCGCATCGGTTTACGCTTCGCCATTTTCACCGCCATCTCATTTGTGCTGATCGTAATGACCGGCTTCTGGGAGCAAACGGTGGTCACACTCGGCCTGACTTTCTCGGCAACGCTTATCAGCCTGGTCTTGGGTATTCCACTGGGCATTTGGGCGGCTAAAAGCGAGCGCGTGGCGATGATTATCCGACCCGTCCTCGACTTCATGCAGACCATGCCAGCCTTCGTTTACCTGATCCCGGCGGCCATGCTCTTCGGCCTCGGCCGCGTCCCCGGCATCATCGCAACCGTGATCTTCGCGATGCCACCAGCCGTACGCTTGACCAGCTTGGGTATTCGTCAGGTCAACAAGGAAATCGTCGAAGCCGGCCAGTCGTTCGGCTGTAACGGTCGCCAATTATTGTTCAAGGTACAGCTGCCAAATGCGATGCCATCAATCATGGCGGGCGTTAACCAGACCATCATGATGGCTCTGTCGATGGTGATCATTGCCTCGATGGTCGGCGCCGGTGGTTTGGGTAACGACGTACTCGCGAGCATCCAACGTCTGGATATCGGTCTAGGCTTTGAAAGCGGCATGGCCGTGGTGTTGCTGGCAATCATCCTTGACCGTATTACAGAAAGCTTCGGCACACCTAAGCAAGAGAATAGTCGCAGCAGCGTTATGACTTGGTTGAGCGCAAAACTGCAACGTCAATAAATAAGCCTTTCATTTAAAAAGACTAGGGAGTTGCCGATGAACACGATCAAGACACTTGCAGGAGTTGGCCTGCTGGCCTGCACGATGATGCAAGGCGCATGGGCTGCAGAACCTGCGAGTTGTAAGCAGGTTAAATTTGCCGAGATTGGCTGGGCAGATATTTCTGCGACTACAGGCGTTGCCATGACCTTGACTGAAGGTTTGGGCTATCAGCCCCGCAAAATCCTCGCGTCAGTACCTATCGCGTTCACCGGCGTGAAAAAGAAACAAATTGATGTATTCCTCGGTTACTGGGCGCCATCAATGGATGCGGTGATTGAGCCCTTCCTCAAGGACGGTGGTGTCAAGGTTCTGCCCAAAGCCAACCTCGAAGGTGCCAAGTACACACTGGCTGTACCGACCTACGCCGCAGAAGCTGGCTTGAAGAGCTTTCAAGACATCGCCAAGTTTAAAGATCAACTGGGCGGCAAGATTTACGGTATCGAGCCCGGTAATGACGGCAACCTGCTGATTGAGAAAATGATCAAAGGCGACCAATTCGACCTCGGTGACTTCCGAATGGTTGAGTCCAGCGAAGCTGGCATGTTGGTTCAGGTTCAGCGTGCCGTGAAGAAAAAAGAACCAGTGGTTTTCCTCGGTTGGGCACCACACCCAATGAATACTCAGTTTGACCTGACTTACCTGTCCGGTGGCGATGATGTATTCGGTCCAGACTACGGCGCGGCCAAGGTCTACACCGTGGTTTCGCCTGGCTATGAAGAGCAGTGCCCTAACGTTGGCAAGCTCCTCAATAACCTGCAGTTCACAGTCGAAATCGAAAGCCAGTTGATGGAGAAAGTTCTCGATAAGCAGAACCCGACCACCGTGGCTAAAGAGTGGATCAAAGCGCACCCGGAAGCCCTCGACAAGTGGCTTGCAGGTGTAACCACTGTTGATGGGGAAGACGGTGTTGCTGCCGTCAAGAAATTCGTCGGCCTGTAAAATTGCCGATTAGCTTCAACACCTTCCCGCCAGTTTTGGCGGGAAGGTTTGATAAAGCCGAGCAAACCCTGTTTGCCGGTTTACTGGGTGACTCACCTTGCAGTGAGCGCCCCTGTGGTCCAAGAGGGTGTAGCCAGCATGACGTCGGCTGCAACAAGGCCCGCAATCAGAACGAGCCAGTAAACCTATAACAACTGCCACTCACACTGACGGAGCAAAACCCTATGCGTAAAATCAAATCAATGTGCCTGCAAGGCCTTGGCGTTGCAGCCTTGGCGCTTGGCATGTCATCCGCAATGGCTGCGGATAAACCAGAGCTGAAAATCGGTTTCGTAAACGGCTGGGACGACAGTGTCGCAGTCAGCAACGTTGCGGCTGAAGTACTCGAAAGCAAACTCGGTTACAGCGTCAAGCTGCAAGCGGTAGAACCTGCAATCATGTGGCAAGGCGTGGCCCGTGGTGACCTTGACGTGACCCTGTCCGCTTGGCTGCCAACCACTCATGGCGAATACTTCAAACGTTTCAAAGACAAGGTTGAAGTCCTCGGCACTAACTATCAAGGCGCTAAAATCGGCCTGATCGTGCCTGACTACTTCGCAGCTAAAAGCATCGAAGACCTGAACAAGTACAGCAAAGATATCGACGGTAAAATTACCGGTATTGATGCTGGTGCAGGCGTTATGCGCCGTACCGAAGACGCAATCAAGCAGTACAACCTCGACATCAAGCTGATGCCAAGCTCAGGCCCGGGCATGGCGACCGCCCTGGCGCGTGCGGAGAAAGACAAGAAGGCAATCGTTGTAACCGGTTGGATCCCACACTGGATGTTCGCCAAATGGAAACTGCGCTTCCTTGATGACCCGAAAAAAGTCTTCGGCGATGACGAGCACGTAGACACAGTGGCTAACCCTGCACTGGCAACTAAAGCCCCAGACGCCGCAGCCTTCCTGAAGAAAATCTCGTGGAGTGGTGAAGAAGTGGGTACGGTCATGCTGGCTATCCGCGAAGGCGCCGATCCTAAAGACGCAGCCAAAAAGTGGATTGCAGATAACCCTGAACGCGTAGCTGAATGGCTTAAATAAGCCGTATTAACCTCAGTTTTAAAAAGCGGACTTCGGTCCGCTTTTTAATGCGCGAATATCAATGTCACAAAGACCAAGACTTATTCAGCAGGCAAGCATTTGGTTAACAGAGCCAATAACGCTTCGCGCTCGGCATCGCTCAACGGTGCAAATGCAGCAGTTTCAGCCGCATAAAATATATCCAGAGCCTGATCTTTAACCTGAGCACCCTGCGCAGTGACGCTCAACTGCACGCTGCGTTGGTCTTGCGGATCTGGCTCACGCTTTATCCAGCCACGCCCCTCAAGGCTGCGCACCCGGCGCGTAATCAAGGCTTTGTCACAGCCATTGAGCTTTGTCAGCCCGAGCGGGTTCAGGCCCGGCTGCTCCGCCAGTTGCTCCAGCAACAATACATCAGGCGGATTAAGCGCAAGATTAGCTTCACGCAGATCGCGTAAAACACGGTGCTTCATACCCATGATCAGACGACGCAGGGTGCGGGATAACGCTTGGTTGGTCACGGCGGAAACACTCGGAAGTAAGGATTCTGTAAACAATGTTGACTCAGTCAACCTTATCGCGAGAATGTTGACCCCATCAACTATATAGCCATATAAGCTGGACCAGCCTGCTAGCTACAGCAACGCTGATTACCAGCCGGTCGTAATGGAGAGCAGGGCATGCAAGGCTTCTTTAAACCCTTACTGATTGGCTCAATGGCTGCATTGAGTCTTGTGTTAGCCGGCTGCAACGAAACCAGCGCTCCAACAGAGAAAAAACCACAACAGGTTGGCATAGTCACCCTCAAAGCCAAACGCTTCGAGCAAACAGTCGAGTTGCCAGGTCGCACCACGGCATTACGTGTCGCCGAGGTCCGACCGCAGGTTGACGGCATCATCCTCAAGCGCCTGTTCGAAGAAGGCCATGATGTAAAAGCTGGGCAATTGCTCTACCAGATCGACCCGGCCACTTATCAAGCCACGCTAAAGAGCGCCGAGGCAACGCTGGCTTCAGCCAGGGCCAAAGCCAAACGCTATGAGTTACTGGTCGCCAGCCAAGCGGTGAGCCGACAAGATTACGAAGCCGCCCGCGCAGCAAGCCTTGAAGCTGAAGCGGCGGCGGACCAAGCCCGGATCAACCTGCGCTACAGCAAGATCACCGCCCCCATCAGCGGTCGCATCGGACGCTCCGCGATCACCGAAGGTGCGCTGGTGACCAATGGCCAAAGCACTGCTCTTGCCACAATCAAACAATATGATCCGATTTACGTAGACGTTACCCAGTCGGTCAAAGACCAATTGGCACTGCGCACAGCCATCGCGGCCGGAGAACTCGACAAGGCAGGTACAAACCAGGCGCAAGCCCGACTGATACTTCCGGACGGCAGTGAATATCAGCACACCGGCACGCTGCAGTTTTCCGAAGTTTCAGTTGATGAAACAACCGGCTCGGTCACCTTGCGCGCAGTATTCCCTAACCCCGACCATATTCTGCTGCCTGGAATGTTCGTGCATACAAAGCTGATCAGCGGCGTGCGCAAACAGGCGATTCTCGCCCCACAGCAAGGCATTACCCGTGACCACAAAGGCGAGCCTGTTGCCATGCTGGTGGATGCCGACAACAAAGTGGAGCTGCGCTCGATTACGACCCACAGCACTTCCGGCAGCAACTGGCTGGTTACCGCCGGGCTCAATGATGGCGACCGTTTGATCACTGAAGGCCTGCAGTACGTTTTGCCTGGCGACAAGGTCCAACCGGTACCGGCGCAGAACATTAAAGCCAAGGCCGAAGCCGACGCCGAGCCGGAAGCCGAGATCGAGACAGAAGTAGACCCCGCTACCCTTCCGGCAAATGCCGCTGACCCTCAATAAGGAGCGGTACGCATGTCTCGTTTTTTTATCGACCGGCCGATCTTTGCCTGGGTCATTGCGCTGATGATCATGCTGGTCGGCAGTCTGGCCATTCTTAATCTTCCGATCAATCAATACCCCAGCATCGCAGCACCCGCCATCGGCATCAGAGTCACCTACCCCGGCGCCTCTGCGCAAACCGTGCAAGACACTGTTGCCCAGGTGATCGAGCAGCAACTCAACGGCCTCGACAACCTGCGCTATATCTCCTCGGAAAGTAACTCAGATGGCACCATGACCATCACGGTAACCTTTGATCAGGGCACCGATGCCGATACCGCGCAGGTGCAAGTGCAGAACAAACTGCAACTGGCAACACCGTTACTGCCGCAAGAGGTGCAGCAACAAGGGATTCGTGTCACCAAGGCGGTGCGTAACTTCCTGATGATTGTCGGTGTGGTATCGACAGATGGCAGCATGGACCGCGACGATCTCGCCGACTACATCGTCTCCAATATTCAAGACCCGCTACTGCGGGCCAAAGGCGTGGGTGACTTCCAGATTTTTGGTGCGCAGTACGCCATGCGCATCTGGCTCAGCCCGGAAAAGCTTAACAACTACCAACTCACGCCAGTGGATGTCAAAACCGCCATTCAAGCGCAGAACGTGCAGATTTCTTCCGGCCAGTTTGGTCAATTACCGGCCCAGAATGGCCAGCAACTGAATGCGACGATTATTGGCAAAACCCGGCTGCAAACTCCGGAACAATTCAAAAACATCCTGATCAAGGTTAACGCTGATGGCTCACAGGTTCGTCTTGGCGATATTGCCAAGGTTGAATTGGGCGGGGAAAACTACAGCACCTCGGCAGAATATAACGGTAAACAAGCCGCGGGCATGGCGATCAGGCTGGCCACTGACGCCAACGCGCTAGAGACCTCGGCAGCCATTCGCAGCACCCTCGAAGACCTCAAGCCCTACTTTCCGAAAGGCCTTGAAATCGTTTACCCCAACGACACGACCCCAGTAATTGCAGGCTCAATCAAAGAGGTGATTTTCACCCTGATGGAAGCCATCGTTCTGGTGTTCTGTGTGATGTACCTGTTCCTACAAAACTTCCGCGCCACGCTGATCCCAACCCTGGCCGTGCCGGTGGTTCTGCTCGGCACTTTCGCGGTGCTTGATGCATTCGGTTTCAGCATTAATACCCTGACCATGTTCGGCATGGTGCTGGCGATTGGCTTGCTGGTGGATGACGCCATCGTCGTGGTGGAAAACGTTGAGCGGGTGATGGCCGAAGATAAGCTTTCCCCGCTCGAAGCCACACGCAGATCCATGGGCCAGATCCAGGGTGCGCTGGTCGGCATTGCGCTGGTGTTGTCTGCTGTGTTTCTACCGATGGCGTTCTTCGGCGGCTCGACCGGGGTCATCTATCGCCAGTTTTCGATCACCATCGTTGCCGCCATGACCCTCTCGGTATTGGTTGCACTGATCTTCACTCCTGCGCTGTGCGCGACCCTGCTCAAACCGATCAAAGACGGCGAGGTCTACAGCAAGCGCGGCTTCTTCGGCTGGTTCAACAGAACCTTCGAGCGCGGTGTAAGCGGCTATGAGCGCAGCGTGGTCAGTATTCTCAAACACAAGCTGCCCTACCTCATCCTTTACGCACTGATTCTGTGCATCATTGCCTGGATGTTCAGCCGTATTCCCAGCGCGTTTCTGCCCGAGGAAGACCAAGGCTCGTTCTATGCTCAGGTGCAAACACCGTCAGGCTCCAGCATGGCACGGACCAAGGAAATCGTGGACCAGGTGCGTGATTACCTGCTCGATGAAGAAGGCGATATTGTCGAGTCGGTATTCAGTATCAGCGGCTTCAACTTTGCAGGTCGCGGGCAAAGCTCAGGCATGGCCTTTGTGACCTTGAAGCCCTGGGAAGACCGCCCCGGCGAGGCCAACAGCGTATTCAGCCTGGTGACTCGTGCGCAAGAGCGTTTTCGCTCAATCACCGATGCCATGGTGTTTGCCTTTGCCCCGCCCTCAATTCGTGAGTTGGGTAACTCCAGCGGCTTTGACATGTATTTACAAGACCGCGCTGGCGTAGGCCACGAGGTCATGACTGAAGCACGGGATCAATTGCTCAGGATGGCCCGCGAAAACCCGGCGCTCACCGGCGTGCGGGCCAACGGCCTGAAAGATGAGCCGCAATACCAACTGGAAATTGACGACGAGCGAGCGCGAGCGCTGGGCTTGAGCCTCAGCGACATCAACAACACACTGTCGATTGCCTGGGGCTCCAGCTACGTTAACGACTTCATCGACAAAGGGCGGGTAAAGAAAGTCTATCTGCAAGGTGAAGCCTCAGCACGCATGGCCCCCGAAGATTTGAACAAATGGTACGTGCGCAACAGCGACGGCAAAATGGTGCCTTTCAGCGCCTTTGCGGGCGGTAAATGGGTTTCCGGCTCACCAAAGCTACAGCGTTATAACGGTGTTTCAGCCATGGAAGTTCTCGGCGCACCTGCCGAGGGTTACAGCACCGGTGATGCCATGCAGGCCATGGAAGAAATGGCCGCCCAATTGCCTGTAGGCGTGGGCTATTCATGGACAGGCATATCCTATGAAGAACGGCTGTCTGGTTCACAGGCCCCCGCACTGTATGCCTTGTCGATGATCTTCGTGTTCCTGTGCCTCGCTGCACTCTATGAAAGCTGGACCATTCCGTTGGCAGTCTTGCTCGTGGTGCCGCTGGGGATAGTCGGTGCGCTGCTGGCCACCAGCATGCGCGGGCTATCCAATGATGTGTTCTTCCAGGTTGGCTTGCTCACAACCATTGGTCTGGTGGCGAAGAATGCCATTTTGATCATCGAGTTCGCCAAAGAACTCAACGACCAGGGTAAGGGCCTTGTAGAGGCCACGCTGGAAGCCTGTCGCATGCGCTTGCGACCGATCATCATGACCTCGCTGGCCTTTATCCTCGGCGTGGTGCCGCTGGCAATTTCCAGCGGTGCGGGTGCGGGCAGCCAGCATGCAATCGGCACAGGCGTTATCGGCGGCATGCTTAGCGCAACCCTGCTGGCAATATTCTGGGTACCGTTATTCTTTATCTTGGTTAGTTCCTGGTTTAAACCCAAAAAGCGTACAAAGACTGCGCAGGATGAGGTGCAGCCATGAATAAATTTACTCTGAGCCTGCTCAGCCTCGCACTGCTGAGTGGCTGCTCGATGAACCCGGAGTACAGCCAACCAGAGTCGCCGGTCGCTGCGGTTTACCCAAGCGCCGATGCTTATCCAGCACAAGGCACAACCGAGGCAGCACAGTTGCAGGAGTGGCGCAGTTTTTTCAAAGATCCGGCGCTGATCAAGCTGATCGAGCAATCGCTTAACAACAACCGAGACCTGCGCGTTGCGGCCTTGAATGTAGAGGCTTATCAGGCGCAATACCGCATTCAGCGGGCCGAACTGTTCCCTGAAGTAAATGCCAATGGCACTGGCACGCGCCAGCGCATACCGGAAGGCGTCAACCAGAACAGCGACTCAAGCATCAACAGCCAGTACAGCGCCACCTTGGGCGTCAGTGCCTGGGAGCTGGATTTCTTCGGCCGCTTGCGCAGCCTGAATCAGGCGGCGCTGGAGCAATATTTCGCCACCATCGAGGCGCAACAAAGTGTGCGCATCAGCCTGATCGCCAGCGTTGCCAATGCCTGGTTTACCTTGCAGGCCGACCGGCAACTGCTGCAACTGACAGAGCAAACGGTCAAGACCTACCAAGACAGCTATGACCTGACCAAGCGCAGCCTGGAAGCCGGAGCCGTTTCAGCGATTGTTCTGAGTCAGGCAAAAACCTCGCTCGATGGTGCCAAGGTAGTCTTGGCTCAATATCGTCGGCAAGTGGCGCAAGACCAAAACGCATTGATGTTATTGCTCGGTGGCAACCTGCCGCAAAACCTGCCAGCCAGCCCGAAACTCAACGACACTTTGCTTACGGAAATGCCGGCCGGCCTGCCCTCGCAACTGCTGCAACGGCGCCCGGATATTCTTCAAGCTGAGCACATGCTCAAAGCCGCCAATGCCAATATTGGTGCGGCGCGCGCAGCGTTCTTTCCCAGCATCAGCCTGACCGCCAACGCAGGCACAATGAGTTCGTCGCTGTCAGACTTGTTCAGTGGTGGCAGCGGCACCTGGCTGTTTCAGCCAGAAATCAATCTACCGATTTTCAACGCCGGACGCCTGAGTGCATCATTGGACGTGGCTGAAATCGAGAAGAACAGCCAAATCGCGCAATACGAAAAAGCCATCCAACTGGCCTTTCAAGAAGTGTCCGATGGTTTGACTGCTCGGCTGACCTACAAAGAACAGCTCGCAGCGCAGCAAGCATTACTCGATAGCACTCAGCAGTACTTCGACCTGGCGCAACAGCGCTATCGTGGCGGAGTCGACAGCTATTTGATCTTCCTCGATGCCCAGCGCCTGCTGTTTCAGGTGCGTCAGGACTTGATCAGCGATCGCCTCGCCCAACTCAGTAGCGAAGTAAACCTGTACAAAGCCTTGGGCGGTGGCTGGCAACCGGGGAGCGAACTCGCCGACGGGTCTGAACCCTGATCAACCACCAAGCTCGGGATTTGGGCTTACAACGACAGCGCAAACACATTAGCCAAGTGCTCGGCATAGCGTGCACGATCTTGTTCAATTGCCGGGGCCTTCATCACATCGTTACAGATGAAGGTCGGCAAGCCGCTCAGGCCCAGAAACTCGTTGGCCTTGTGAAACGGTAGATAGACCGCATCAACACCCTTGCCGGCGAAAAAGTCAGTCGGATCATCAAAAGCCTGAGTCGGCGCATTCCAAGTCAAGGACAGCATATATTGCTTGCCTTGCAGCAAACCGCCGCTGCCATACTTCTGCGAGCTGTCGGAACGGGTACGTCCATCATTGGCGTACAGGCTACCGTGCCCCTCGGTAAACACCTCATCGATGTACTTCTTGACCGTCCAGGGCGCGCCCATCCACCAACCCGGCATTTGATAGATGATTACGTCAGCCCAGAGAAACTTCTCAACCTCTTCCTGAATATCGTAACCATCATCGATACGAGTTGTTTTCAGCTCAAAACCTGCGTGATCAAGCACCTGCAACGCAGTCTCATGCATGGTGCTGTTATAGCGCCCCGCAGAATGCGCGAACTGTTTACCACCGTCGAGCAACAGAATTTTTTTCATGACGTTAGACATAGCAAAACACCCGGTAAGTTTTTAGTTGTGCGCAGTTTAGAGACCTTGAGCACAGCTAAAAATAGGCTGTTGGACAAATAACATTTGCTTAAAAGTCACGAATAAAACTGGTTTTACTGCTTTAAAGTGCACTCATCAATCATCCTCTGAGTGCGACTTATGACCCAGCCTTATGCCTTTATCCTCGACGCCTACACTCGCCCGGAACAGTCCGAGGCATTCGCTAGCCTGTTTCGCGGCTATATCGCAGCCAGTCGGGCTGAAAATGGCTGCATTGAGTACCACATGCTGCGCGACCCACTTGAGCCTACGCGCTTTACTTTTTACGAAGTCTGGCAGGATCAAGCCGCTTTCAATCGCCACATAGCCTTGCCACACATGCGTGAATTCCACGAGCAGCGCATGAATTACCTGAGCCGCGATCTGCAGGTCAGAATGATTGAGCCAGCGCTTGCTGAGCCTCTGTAATGAGCAACATGGACGGCTAAAGCCACAAGAGACCGAATCAGCAGCGCTAATATTGATTGATCGATCAACAAAAATGGCCCTAGACTGGGCGCCCTTATAAGCGCCTGTTGGAGTCTCAAATGCCCAAGGTCGGAATGCAGCCGATCCGTCGTTCCCAGTTGATCGCTGCGACCCTTGAAGCAGTTGATAAAGTTGGTATGAGCGACGCCAGTATTGCTTATATCGCCAAGCTGGCTGGGGTTTCCAATGGCATCATCAGCCATTACTTCAAAGATAAAAATGGCTTGCTCGAAGCCACCATGCGCCATTTGATGCTGGCGTTGAGCGACGCGGTTCGCGAGCGCCGCAGCGCCCTCAAGGACAACAGCCCACGGCACAACTTGCGCGCGATCATCGACGGTAACTTTGATCAAAGCCAGGTCAGCGGCCCGGCGATGAAAACCTGGCTGGCCTTCTGGGCCAGCAGCATGCATCAACCTTCGCTGCGACGCTTGCAGCGGGTCAACGACCACCGCTTGTACTCCAATCTCTGCGGGCAATTCCGTCGCGTATTGCCTCAAGAGCGTGCCCGCACCGCTGCACGCGGCCTGGCCTCGTTAATTGATGGCCTGTGGCTGCGAGGCGCACTGTCCGGCGAGGGTTTTGATACCGAAGAAGCGCTGAACATCGCCTACGATTATCTCGACATGCAACTTGGCGAAGCCATTTAACCGCGGCACCACACAACAGCGAAAATACGCACAAATCGCCACGCTGGCGGCACCTCTGACTAAGCGCTGAACAACCTCAAGGCTGCGGAAATCCTGTCGTTAACAGAGCGCTTTCGGTCGCCTGCAAGCTTTTTATTGATTGATCGTTCAATAAAAATAACGTAGCCTAATGGCATCATTTCCGGCCGTCATTGTGCAGTTGAACATGCACTGCTCAACCGCCGACCCATTCGACAAAAGCGCTTTAAGCCATTTGTCTGCCTTGCACAGAACAACCGAGAGAGGATTTTCCATGGCTCGATTCGAAGACCAGAAACTCTATATTGGTGGTCGCTACGTCGACTCCAGCAGCGCTTCAACATTCGAAAGCATCAACCCAGCCACCGGTGAAATCCTCGCCAATATTCAGCAAGCCAATCAGCAGGATGTAGATGACGCCGTTGCCAGCGCCAGCGCCGGGCAAAAAGTCTGGGCTGCCATGACGGCCATGCAACGCTCAAGAATTCTGCGCCGCGCAGTCGATATTCTGCGCGAGCGCAACGATGAGCTGGCCGCGCTGGAAACCCTCGACACAGGTAAACCTCTTTCCGAGACCCGCTTTGTCGATATCGTCACCGGCGCTGATGTGCTCGAGTACTACGCCGGTTTGATACCTGCGATTGAAGGCGAGCAAATACCGCTGCGCGACAGCTCATTCGTTTACACCCGCCGCGAGCCGCTGGGTGTAGTCGCAGGCATTGGCGCATGGAACTATCCAATCCAGATCGCCATGTGGAAATCCGCACCCGCATTGGCTGCCGGTAACGCGATGATTTTCAAGCCCAGTGAAGTCACTTCACTGAGCGCGGTAAAACTGGCGGAGATCTACACCGAAGCTGGCGTCCCAGCTGGCGTATTCAACGTGCTCACCGGTAGCGGTAGCACGGTTGGGCAGATGCTGACTGAGCACCCGGGCATCGCCAAAATCTCATTCACCGGCGGTACCACCACCGGCAAGAAGGTCATGGCCAGCGCCTCTAGCTCAACGCTGAAGGATGTAACCATGGAGTTGGGTGGCAAGTCTCCGCTGATCATCTTTGAAGACGCTGATCTCGACCGCGCAGCAGACATCGCGATGATGGCCAACTTCTACAGCTCGGGCCAGGTCTGCACCAACGGCACTCGGGTGTTTATCCCGCGCATGCTGCAGTCACGCTTTGAGAGCAAGATTGTCGAGCGCGTTAAACGTATCCGCATCGGCGATCCGCAGGACGAGAACACCAACTTTGGCCCGCTGGTCAGCCAAGCTCACATGCACAACGTGCTGCGCTACATCGAAACCGGTAAAGCCCAGGGCGCTCGTTTGCTCTGTGGCGGCGCACAACTCACCGACGGTGAGCTCGCCAAAGGCACTTACGTGGCACCAACAGTCTTCACCGACTGCCGCGATGACATGACCATCGCCCGTGAAGAGATCTTCGGCCCGGTCATGAGTATTTTGGTCTACGACACCGAAGATGAAGTGATACGTCGCGCCAACGATACCGATTACGGTCTGGCCGCCGGTCTTGTGACCCGCGACCTGAACCGTGCTCACCGGGTTATCCACAAGCTGGAAGCTGGTATTTGCTGGATCAATACCTGGGGCGAATCTGCCGCCGAAATGCCGGTTGGCGGTTACAAACAGTCCGGCGTAGGCCGTGAGAATGGCCTGAGCACATTGACCCACTACACGCGCATCAAGTCGGTTCAAGTTGAACTGGGCGATTACGCCTCGGTGTTCTAACCGCGAACGCAGCGGCCAACCAGCGCGTGACCAACACTCGTCAGCGCTGCAAGGCCCTGCAAAAGCCGTTTAGACAGATGCTGAAAGCAACGACCGAGCACGTCATGCAACCGCCGCAACGCAGGTACAGATCATGAAGCAAGAATTTGACTACATCATCATTGGTGCTGGCTCTGCCGGTAACGTGCTGGCCACCCGCCTGACCGAAGACAGCGATGTCAGCGTGCTGCTGCTCGAGGCTGGCGGCCCAGACTATCGCTTTGATTTCCGTACGCAAATGCCTGCTGCGCTGGCCTTCCCGCTGCAAGGCAAGCGCTATAACTGGGCATACGAAACCGACCCAGAACCGCACATGAATAACCGGCGCATGGAGTGTGGTCGCGGCAAAGGCCTGGGCGGCTCATCGCTGATCAACGGCATGTGCTACATCCGTGGCAATGCCATGGATTACGACGGCTGGGCGAAAAATGCCGGGCTCGAAGATTGGAGCTATCACGATTGCCTGCCGTATTTTCGCAAGGCCGAGAGCCGCGACATTGGCGCCAACGCCTATCATGGCGGCGACGGTCCGGTGAGCGTGTGCACCCCGAAAACCGGCAATAACCCATTATTCCACGCAATGATCGAAGCCGGTGTGCAGGCCGGTTATCCACGTACCGATGACCTCAATGGCTTTCAGCAAGAAGGCTTCGGTCCAATGGATCGTACTGTCACGCCAAAGGGACGCCGCGCCAGCACCGCTCGCGGTTATCTGGATCAAGCCCGGGGGCGCAGCAATCTAACCATAGTTACTCATGCCCTGACTGATCGCATCTTGTTCAGCGACAAACGCGCAACGGGCGTGGCTTATTTACGGGGCGACAGCAACACGCCGGTCGAGGTTACTGCCCGTCGTGAGGTGTTGCTTTGCAGCGGCGCGATTGCCTCACCGCAAATTCTCCAACGTTCAGGCGTTGGCCCGGCAGAGCTACTCAAGGAACTGGATATTCCTGTGGTCCACGACCTGCCCGGCGTAGGCGAAAACCTGCAAGACCACTTGGAAATGTATTTGCAGTACAGCTGCAAACAACCGGTGTCGCTCTACCCCGCCTTAAAGTGGTGGAACCAGCCGGGCATTGGTGCCAAATGGATGTTCATGGGCAACGGCGTCGGTGCCAGCAACCAGTTTGAGGCTGGCGGCTTTATTCGCTCGCGGGAAGAGTTTGAGTGGCCAAATATTCAATATCACTTCTTGCCCGTGGCGATTAACTACAACGGCAGCAATGCGGTCAGCGAGCATGGTTTCCAGGCTCATGTGGGTTCCATGCGTTCACCGAGCCGTGGCCGTGTGCGCGCCAAGTCCAAAGACCCGCGCCAGCACCCAAGCATCCTGTTCAACTACATGGCGCACGAGCAAGACTGGCAAGAGTTCCGCGATGGTATCCGCATTACTCGCGAGATCATGGCGCAGGTTGCGCTTGACCCTTATCGTGGCCGCGAGATCAGCCCAGGCGTCGATGTCACCAGCGACGAACAGCTCGATAACTTTATCCGCGAACATGCCGAAACCGCCTTCCACCCTTCATGCTCATGCAAGATGGGTGAAGACGAGATGGCCGTGGTTGACGGTCAGGGCCGAGTGCATGGTCTACAAGGTCTGCGCGTGGTCGATGCCTCGATCATGCCACTGATCACCACCGGCAATCTCAATGCGCCGACCATCATGATGGCCGAGAAAATCGCAGATAAAATTCGCGGGCGCGAGCCATTACCACGTAGCACGGCCCCGTACTATGTCGCCAATGGCGCAGCGGTTCGCGGGCCTGCCATGCGCGCATCTGCAACCGCGCGATAAGCCTTGCAAACAGTAGGGTGGATAACGCTTTTTTATCCACCTTCTGCCGCAATGAGCATTCGGTTTTTGGTTAGTCGTTAATGGGCGTTGGTGCTTGAACCTTGGTGGGCAAGCTTCGCGTTGCCACACCCTACTTGCTGCTCCCACGTCATCAGCCAAACCTTCTAATCCGCTGCATTGCTCAGCAGGGCTTTACAGATTGCATTACAGTTGTAGGGGTTTGCTGTGACTGAGGTTCACTATGCTGCCGCTTGACGCACGCACCGCCCGCCTGTTGCCCTGGATTGTTGCCATCGCGTTTTTTATGCAGACGCTGGACGGCACCATTCTCAATACTGCCCTGCCGAGCATGGCCCATGATCTGGCCGAAGACCCGTTGCGCATGCAATCGGTGGTGATCGCCTACATGCTGACCGTGGCCCTGTTGATTCCGGCATCTGGCTGGATTGCCGATCGCTTTGGCACCCGGCGAATTTTCTTTGGCGCAATCTTGTTATTCAGCCTCGGTTCGCTGCTGTGCGCACTTTCGCAATCACTCAATATGCTGATCGGAGCCCGGATAATTCAGGGCCTGGGCGGCGCCTTGATGATGCCAGTCGGGCGCTTGGTGGTGCTTCGCGCGTATCCGCGTAGCGATCTAGTGCGGATCATGAGTTTCATCACCCTGCCCGGCCTGCTCGGCCCGTTAATTGGCCCGACACTGGGTGGCTGGCTGGTTGAATACACCAGCTGGCACTGGATATTCTTGATCAATCTGCCGGTGGGCGCCCTGGGTTGCTGGGCAGCATTCAAGCTGATGCCTGACCTGCGCGGGCCGCAGCGTACTCGCTTTGATGCCATCGGCTTTGCCTTGTTCGGTGCCTCGATGGTGTTGATCACCATCGCCCTTGAAGGTCTGGGTGAGTTGGGCATGGCGCATGTGCGGGTGATGCTGCTGTTGCTTGGCGGCCTGGCTTGCCTCGCGGCGTATTGGCTACGCGCTGGACGCACGGAAAACGCGTTGTTCTCGCCCAAATTGTTTAACACCCGCACCTTCGCCGTCGGGATTCTGGGCAATATGTTCGCTCGCTTAGGCAGTGGTTCATTGCCATTTTTGACGCCGTTATTGCTGCAACTGGCCATGGGTTATTCACCCTCGCAAGCGGGCATGAGCATGATCCCGCTGGCACTCGCGGCGATGCTCATGAAGCCGCTGGCCAAACCGCTGATTGATCGCCTCGGTTATCGGCGCATTCTCACCGGCAACACCTTGCTGCTTGGTGCGCTGATCGCCAGCATGGCCTTGGTTGATGCGAATAGCTCACCGGTGCAACTGATCATTCAGCTGTCACTCATCGGCGCCTTCAACTCATTGCAGTTCACCGCGATGAATACCGTCACCTTGATCGATCTGCGTGATGACGAGGCGAGCAGCGGCAACGGGTTGCTATCTGTTGTGGTGCAACTGTCGATGAGCATCGGGATTGCTGCCGCAGCGGCACTTTTGAGCGGGTTCACCGCAGAAAGCAAAGGCGATCCCGATGCTGTTGTGTGGGCGTTCCAGGCCACTTATTTGTGCATCGGTTTGCTCTCGATGTTCGCGGCCGCGATCTTTCTACAACTCTCCCCGGCGGAAGGCCGCAGCCCGAGACGGGCCAACCCTGAAGCGGACCCGCACGACTAAGAAGTCTCTGCTGCGAGCTGGCTAGACTTCGGGAAGTTCTTCCTTGGCTCAAGATATCCGTTACAAGCTGCTGTTGCGTGCAGGAATGCGCGCAGATACAAGGTTACCGACGAAGCATAGGCGCCGACTTGAAAGAGTTTCAGGCAACATCGGCTATTTTCAAGCGCTTCGGTCGGCCCGACCACAGTGCTGGGCGCTGCACCTGTTACACTGCGCGCCATTTCGTTTTTGCAGGTCTGTACCGTGACTAACACCGCCTTTTCATCTTTGCCACTTTCGCCCGCCATGCTGGCGAATCTCGAGTCGCTCGGCTATGCGCAGATGACCCCGATTCAAGCGCAAAGCCTGCCGGTGATACTCAAGGGCATGGACCTGATTGCCCAAGCCAAAACCGGCAGTGGTAAAACCGCCGCCTTTGGTATTGGCCTGCTCAACCCACTTAACCCGCGATTCTTTGGTTGCCAGGCGCTGGTGATGTGCCCAACTCGCGAACTGGCCGACCAAGTGGCCAAAGAGATTCGTCGCCTGGCGCGCGGCGCCGACAACATCAAGGTTCTGACCCTGTGCGGCGGCGTACCCTTTGGCCCGCAGATTGGCTCGCTGGAGCACGGCGCACAGATCATCGTCGGCACACCGGGTCGCATTCAACAGCACCTGGCAAAAGGCACCTTAAAGCTCGACGGTCTCAATACACTGATCCTCGACGAAGCCGATCGCATGCTCGACATGGGCTTCTACGACAGCATCGCCGAGATCATCGGCCACACCCCTGACCGCCGCCAGACACTGCTGTTCTCGGCCACCTACCCGAGTGCTATCAAGCAGTTGTCGGCCTCGTTTATGCGCGACCCGCAGCGGGTAAAAGCCGAAGCCATGCACGATGACACCCAAATCGAGCAGCGCTTCTATGAAATATCCCCCGAGGAACGCATGGACGCCGTGGTCAAGGTGCTGGCCAGCGCTCGCCCAGAATCGGCCGTGGCCTTCTGCTTCACCAAACAACAATGCCAGGAAGTGGTTGATCATCTAGCTGCCAACGGCATTTCCGCAGGCGCGCTTAATGGCGATCTTGAGCAACGTGATCGCGATCAAGTGCTGGCGATGTTTGCTAACCGCAGCCTTAGCGTTTTAGTGGCAACCGATGTCGCGGCGCGCGGCCTGGATATTGACGCCCTCGACATGGTGATCAACGTTGAGCTGGCGCGAGATTCTGAAACTCATATTCACCGCGTTGGCCGTACCGGTCGCGCAGGAGCCAAAGGCGTTGCCGTAAGCCTTGTTGCACCGCCTGAAGCGCACCGCGCCCAAGCCATTGAAAAACTCCAGCAAGGTGCCCTGAACTGGCATCCGCTGAGCAGCCTCAAGCCCATGGCTGGTGACCCGCTGCAGCCGCCGATGATTACCTTGTGCATTGGCGCCGGGCGCAAAGACAAATTGCGCCCCGGTGACATTCTCGGCGCCCTGACTGGCGACGCAGGCATTCCCGGTACTCAGGTCGGTAAGATCGCTATTTTTGACTTCCAGGCTTACGTGGCGGTCGAGCGCAGTGTTGCCAAGCAGGCACTCAAGCGTCTTAGCGATGGCAAGATCAAAGGCCGCAGCCTGCGGGTTCGCGCGCTTTAAACCTGTTGTTTCAGCGCTTACCAGTCGAGCGCTGAAACAAAACAACCACGGCTTGCTCTATTACCTTGATGGACTCTTTAATCAAGGCAGGAGCAGCAGGTGAATTCGCGCAAATTATTTACAACCTTGATGCTGATGGCTGTCAGCTCGATGAGCGCTGCAGCCGACGGTCTGGTTACGCTTAAAAGCCCCTACAACGTCAGCAAAACGATGCAACGCGTCGAACATGCAGTCGGCAGCCGTGAGCTGACTGTCTTTGCCAAGGTCGATCATGCCGCCGGTGCAGCAAAAGTCGGCATGCCCCTGCGTCCAACCCAGTTGCTGATATTCGGCAACCCCAAAGGCGGCACACCGCTGATGGAGTGCGCACAGACCTCAGCAATCGACTTACCACTCAAAGTACTGGTCTGGCAGGACGCATCCGAACAAGTTTGGATCGGTTACAACGATCCGGCGTATATCGGCGCGCGCCACGGTGCCAGCGACTGTCCGGTAATTGGCAAGCTACAAACTGTTCTGCAGGCCATTGCCAATGAGACTGTCGCACCTCAAACACCGTGATCCAGTGATACGCGCATAGCGCCTTCGGGTAATATGCGCGCACTGTGTGTCTGGGTTGAGGAAGCTGCTGTGCTCGCTGCAAATGTTGTCATCATCGGTGCCGGTGCAGCCGGCCTTATGTGCGCCCTGACCGCTGCTGGCCGTGGCCGCAGCGTGCTGCTGCTCGACCACGCCAACAAAGCGGGCAAGAAAATCCTTATGTCTGGCGGCGGGCGCTGCAATTTCACCAATATGTATTGCGAGCCGAGCAACTTTCTTTCCGGCAACCCGCACTTCTGCAAATCAGCCTTGGCGCGCTACAGCCAGTGGGACTTCATCGGTTTAGTTGCCAAACATGGCGTGCCCTATCACGAGAAGAAACTTGGTCAGTTGTTTTGCGACAACAAGTCCAGCGACATTCTGCAAATGCTTTTGTCTGAGTGCGAAGCGGTAGGCGTTGATCTACGCCTTGAGACCTCAGTCAAAACCATCAGCAAGCAGGAACAAGGCTACAGCCTCGAAACCTCTATCGGCAGCGTCCAATGCCAATCGTTGGTTATCGCCACTGGCGGCCTTTCCATCCCGACTTTAGGCGCCACTGGTTTTGGTTATCAGGTCGCCAAGCAGTTTGGTCATGAGCTGCTGCCAACCCGCGCTGGCCTGGTGCCGTTCACCATTACTGACCCCCAACTCAAAACCCTGTGCACGGAATTGTCTGGCACTTCGGTTGAAGATTGTCTGGTCAGTTGCAATGGCACCAGCTTCCGCGAAAACATCCTATTCACCCACCGTGGCCTGAGTGGCCCGGCGATTTTACAAATATCCTCGTATTGGCAACCCGGCGACCGCATAACAATCGACTTGTTGCCGCATATTGATTTACCCCAATGGCTGTCCACGCAGCAGGGCGAACGCCCCAACAGCGAGCTTAAAACCCTGCTCGCGGAACTCTTCACCAAGAAGATGGCGGGGTTGCTCGCCGACAACTGGTTTGTCTCGAAACCAATGAAGCAGTACAGCCCGAACGAGCTTAAAGCCATTGCCGAGGCGCTATCAGATTGGCAATTAGTGCCAGCTGGCACTGAAGGTTATCGCACGGCAGAAGTCACCCTGGGCGGGATCGACACACGTGAAGTCTCATCAAAAACCCTTGAGTCACTGAAATCGCCCGGTCTTTACTTCATTGGTGAAGTGCTGGATGTCACCGGCCATCTCGGCGGTTTTAACTTCCAGTGGGCCTGGGCGTCTGGTTATGCGGCAGCACAATACACATAGTCGCCTTTTTCAGAGACTCCCTAAATAATCCAAGCAGCATGGAACTGCTGTTTAGCTGCGCAATCTGCTTTAGTAGATAGAGTATTTGTAGCACGAGTGTCTCGCTGACAGCTGTCCGACCTGAACAGGATTGATCGCTACATGACTCAAGACCAAGGATTGATCTTTGCCATTCTCGCCATAACCATGGGCCTATTCATCTGGGGGCGCTGGCGACACGACATCGTCGCACTCGGCGCCCTGTTAGCCTGCGTTATCTGCGGCCTGGTACCCGACAGAGACGCCTTTGCAGGCTTTGGTCATCCGGCAGTAATCACCGTGGCCTGTGTGCTGGTGCTCAGCTACGGGCTGCAGATTACCGGCGCGGTTGATGCACTGGCGCAGCGGGTGATACCCAGCAAAGCCGGGCCAATGCTAACGATGACGGCACTAACGTGTTTAGGCGCCTTGCTGTCGGCCTTTATGAATAACGTCGGTGCCTTGGCGCTGCTGATGCCAATAGCCTTGCAGGTTGCCAACAAGCAATCGATACCGCCGGGGCGAGTTCTGATGCCGCTGGCCTTCGGTACCATTCTTGGCGGTATGACCACCTTGATCGGCACACCGCCTAACTTGATTGTCTCCAGCTTCCGCGCCAAAACCGATGCTGGCCCGTTTGCCATGTTTGATTTCAGCATGGTCGGGGTCCCCGTTGCGCTGATCGGCATTGCCTTTATCCTGCTGATTGGCTGGAGACTGGTGCCTAAACGCCAGGTCGGTAACGCGGCAAGTTTCGAAACCGGTACTTATCTCACCGAAGCGCGCGTGATCAAAGGCGGCAAGGCCATTGGCCAAAGCATTCGCGAAGTCGAGCAATCGCTGGAGGAAGCTGATGCACAAATTGTGGCAATGGTGCGCAACAAAATGCGCTTATCAGCCCCCAACCCACGGCGGGTGCTTGAGATTGATGATGTGCTGGTCATTGAGGCTGAACCCGAGTCACTAGGCAGCGTGTTGAGCAATCTTGGACTGACGCTGGAAGCCAGCGACTCAGCCAAAAAGAACAAAGAAGCCGATCCCAAGAACGAGCGCGAACCAGGCGAGGACAAAGATAAAGCCGACGCGACTGAGCCAGACAAAAAGGACAATGGTGAAGCCAGCGTACTGCAAGAACTGCTGGTCAGACCCGATGCCCAACTGATCGGCCGCACTGCCAGTGGCACGCGACTGCGCAGCCGTTACTCGATCAATCTGTTAGCCATTTCCAGACAAAGCCACCGTTCAATCAAACGCCTGCGCTCGACGCAAATCCAAAGCGCTGATGTATTGCTGATGCAGGGCACGCTGGAAGATATTGCCGAGTTCGCGGCTGACTATGGCTGCGTCCCACTGGCTGATCGCGCAATCAGCATTCCCAACCCGGGTCAGGCGGGGTTGGCAATTGGCGTGATGATAGTCGCAATCGCCTTGTCTGCGTTCGGCCTGTTGTCTGCGGCGGTCGCTTTCGCCTGCGGCGTGCTGGTCTATATGGTGATGCGCGTAGTGCCTTTACGCTCGTTCTACGAGTCTATCGACTGGCCAGTGATTGTCTTGCTTGGCGCCTTGATTCCCGTAGCAGGGGCCATGTCATCAACGGGAGCAGCTGATTTGCTGGCTCGCCTGTTGATGGAGAACATTGCCCAAGGGCAACCTATCGTGGTGTTGACGGTGCTGCTTATAGTCACCATGACTCTTTCAGACTTTATGAACAACGCCGCCACCGCCGCCGTGATGTGCCCGATTGCGCTCAGTTTGGCGACTCAGCTTGAGGTCAACTCAGACCCCTTACTGATGGCGGTGGCCATTGGCGCATCGTGTTCCTTCCTGACCCCAATCGGACACCAGAACAACACCTTGATTCTCAGCCCGGGTGGTTTTCGCTTCGGTGATTACTGGCGACTCGGCTTACCACTGGAAATTGTCGTGGTATTGGTCAGCGTGCCGATGTTGTTATGGGCCTGGCCGCTGTAACGACCAAGCCACATAGCCAAGTTGCTTAATTCAGAGGTGCTCAAGCACGCTGGAGGCCGAGTGATATTCCAGGCCATGCGCTTCTGCCACACTGGCACAGGTAATTACGCCTTTGGAGACACTTAGACCGTTGCACAGATGCGGGTTCTCCTGAAGGGCGCGGCGCGTACCTTTTTGCGCCAGCTCGATCACGAAAGGCAGGGTCGCGTTATTGAGCGCCAGCGTCGAAGTACGCGCAACAGCACCGGGCATATTGGCCACGCAGTAATGCACCACATCATCGACCACATAAGTCGGATCTGCGTGGGTGGTGGCTTTTGATGTTTCAGCACAGCCGCCCTGATCAATGGCCACATCCACCAGCACGGCACCCGGCTGCATCTGCTTGACCATCTCGGCACTGATCAATTTCGGTGCCGCAGCACCCGGAATCAGCACCCCACCGATCACCAGATCCGCCGCCAGAATCTGCTCGCGCAAGGTCGATCCCGTCGAATAAAGAGTGGTAATGCGGTTACCGTATAGCGAATCGAGTCTGCGCAGCGCATCGACGCTTTTATCCAGCACCGTGACATCCGCGCCAAGGCCAACCGCCATAGCCAGGCCATGACTGCCAACCACGCCACCGCCAAGTATCACGACCTTACCTGGCGCAACCCCAGGCACGCCACCGAGTAAAACACCGCGACCGCCCTTGGCTTTTTCCAAGCAATTAGCACCCGCTTGGATCGACATACGCCCTGCAACCTCAGACATCGGCGCCAGCAGGGGCAAACGTCCGTGAGCATCGGTCACGGTTTCATAGGCAACGCAGGTGGCTCCACCGGCCATTAAATCATCGGTTTGCGCACGGTCCGGTGCCAAATGCAGGTAAGTAAATAGTGTGTGTTCCGGGCGGAGCCGGGCACGTTCTTCCGCCAGTGGTTCTTTGACCTTGATGATCAACTGCGAATCGTCAAACAGCGACTCAACGCTGGTCATTATTTGCGCACCAGCAGCGACATAATCGGCATCGCTAAAACCAATTGCAGTTCCGGCCTGGGTTTCGACCAGCAACTCATGCCCCAAGGCTGTCAATTCAGCCACTGAATGGGGAGTCAGGCCGACACGGTATTCATGGTTCTTGATTTCTTTGGGTACGCCAATACGCATAGCCACCTCCTGAAGGGGGTCTAGTGAGTCGATATCGTGCACTTTAAGTTTAGAGAACCTGAGGCTTGAGCCAGTCTGAATTAACGATCGATTTCAGTTAAAACACCTGAAACCTGCATTTATTCAGTACGAAATGAGTAAGCAAAGCGGCAGTAAAGACGGCGCTTGTCCTGCCTGTCAGGACAGGCGCCGTTCACAAAAGAGGAGTCTGAGCAAGTATTACAGATCACTCACAGCGTCTGCTTGCGCACCTCAAGCGGCACGCTTTACCCCCCCAAACTGAGCTTCGTACTGTTTCAGGATTCTCTGGAACCAAGCATCAACTGCAGACCCCGACGTCCATGGCTGCTCGCCCAGACACCATGCCCAGAAGAACAAACCGGCGACTAGATAATCAGTGCCCGCAGGCTGCTCACCATCCAGATACGGCTGAGTCTTGAGCCAGGTTTCCAGCGGGGCGACAACCACAGCAAATGAATCCAACCCGACTTGCCTGTCGGCAAAGGCTTCGAGGGTCATGCCAAGGGCTTTTTCACGGCTGCTGCGAAAGTAATCTTTATCCGCATCATCAATTGCTGCGTACACACGCGGCACCAACAGTTTCAGCAAGGGCATGCGCACTGCAGTAAAAATCAGTTTTTCCAGCAGACGCGCGCGACTCGCAGCAAGTGAGTCACCCAATAGGGTTTTCTCAGGATAGGTGGCGTCCAGATACTCGAAAATCGCAACACTGTCGTTCACCACTTTTTCACCATCGCGGATCACCGGGACCAAGCCTTGGCCCGAACACGCCAGCGGCTCTTTGTCGGTAAATCGCAGAGGATTGGCAGTAAATGGCAGGCCCTTGTGTGCCAACGCCAAGCGAACCCGCCAGCAATACGGCGAAAATAAAACCTCTGGATCAGCACCGCGTAGTTCGAATAGCTCCAGCATGACGTTCTCCTTTGTTAAGGACCGATCAGTCCATATTTTGCTAAAAAAATTTACCTTAACTGGTTCATCACCTGATCAACAGTGAACACAATCCGCTGCGCCGGCAAACCCGACTTCACTTGCGTGCGCAAACCACTGATCACACATTGCAGATAAAACCCCAAGGCTTCGGTATCCGCCTGAGCATTCAACTCGCCCATGGCTTGTGCACGCTTGAGCGCAGCGCTCAGCACTTGAGAAAAGCCTTCTGTGGCCTGTTTCGTCAGGCTCAGAATGTGGGGCTGGCTCAGGGAAAACTCATTGGCCACATTCACCAGCATGCACCCGCGCGGTATGCCGTCCAGCCCCTCGTCATCAAGCACACCGAGCAAACGGCTGCGTATATAGTCGAGTGGCGAGCTGGATTGCTCCAGCAACTCAAGCAACATCTGCTGGCGATTGCGGCAATAACGCGCAAAAGCGGCTTCAAACCAGGCCAGCTTGCTGGGATAGGTTTGATAGAGGCTGCTCTTCGACAAACCAGTAGCCGCGAGCAGGTCTTGCAGCGACGTGGCTTCATAGCCACGCTGCCAAAACACCTGCATGGCATTTTCCAGGGCTTGCTCAGGGCAAAATGATTTGGGGCGTCCGCGATTCATCCTTGCATTTAGAACCGATCAGTCCCAAATATCAAGTTCAGCTTATTGCAGACACCCATTTGCGCCTGCCAGCCACTCCATCTGTGCATGTATCGCTTGAGCTGTAGCACTCGTCATAACTGATCCGTTAATCTGCAAGCACTCATGCAGCAAGGCCAGCCGATGACTCGCCCTTCCTTTCGCCAATCTTTGCGCCGCCTTTGGGCATTGGACAAGTTCAGCTATAGCTTGCGAGTGTTTATCGCGCTAAGTGGCAGCTTGATCATGTGCTGGTCGCAAGACCAGATGCACGCGCTGATTCCACTGTTTCTCGGGGTTATCGCCAGCGCCCTGGCCGAAACCGATGACAGCTGGCAAGGCCGCTTGACCGCACTCCTGGTGACCCTCTGTTGTTTCAGTGCCGCCGCAGTGACCGTTGAATGGGTCTTTGGTTACCCTTGGTTATTCGCTGTGGCACTTGCCGTCTCGGCCTTCTCGCTGACCATGCTTGGCGCACTGGGTGAGCGCTATGCAACGCTCGGTTCGGCGACACTGATTCTGGCGATCTACAGCATGATCGGCGTCGAGCAACGCGGCGGCACCAGTGGCTCGGTTCTGCAACCCTTGCTCTTGGTTGCGGGCGCAGCATGGTATGGGTTGCTCTCAGTAATCTGGCACGCGATATTCTCCAATCAACCAGTGCAACTGAGCTTGGCCAAGCTATTTCGAGAGCTGGGACGCTACCTGAAACTCAAGGCAGCGCTGTTCGAGCCATTGCGCCAACTTGATGTTGAAGAACGCAGGCTGGCGCTGGCCAAACAAAACGGTCAAGTAGTCGCCGCGCTCAATGCCACCAAGGAAATACTCCTACACCGAGTGGGAAGCGCGCGCGCCGGGCGCAAGGTCAGCCGCTACTTAAAGCTGTATTTTCTGGCACAGGATATTCATGAACGCGCCAGCTCATCGCACTATCCCTACAACGAATTAGCCGAAGCGTTTTTCCACAGCGATGTGATGTTTCGCTGCCAGCGCCTATTGCGGCTGCATGGCGAGGCCTGCGAACGACTGGCTGAAGCGGTCGAGTTGCGCCAACCCTTTATGTTTCGCGAACTGTGCAGCCAGGCGCTGACTGACTTGCACGACTCGCTCGAATACCTGCAACAGCAAACCAACCCGCCGCGCCGGCATTTGCTGCGCTCGCTCAATGCGCTGGCCAATAACCTCGGCACGCTGGACAACCTGTTCAGCAATGCCAGCAACCCCGATGCACTGGCCGACGAGCAAGACAGCAGCCTGCTTGACCGTGAACCACAGTCGTTCAAAGACGTGCTTAACCGCTTCCGTGCTCAGCTCACGCCCAGCTCATTTCTATTTCGCCACGCCTTACGTTTAGCGGTTGCCCTGACCGTTGGTTATGCAGTGCTCAACTGGATTCACCCGGCGCAAGGCTACTGGATATTGCTGACGACGGTGTTTGTCTGCCAACCCAACTATGGCGCAACGCGGCGCAAGTTGGTGCAGCGTATTAGTGGCACCGTGCTCGGTTTGCTGATTGGCTGGGCATTGTTTGACCTGTTTCCAAACGCACTGATCCAATCACTGTTTGCGGTGGCCGCTGGCGTTGCCTTCTTCGCCACGCGGACCAGTCGCTACACGGTGGCAACCGCTGCGATCACCCTGCTGGTGTTGTTCTGCTTCAACCAGGTTGGCAACGGCTACGGGCTGTTTATTCCGCGCCTGGTCGATACCTTGATTGGTAGTTTGATTGCAGGTTTAGCGGTGTTCCTGATTCTGCCGGACTGGCAAGGTCGCAGCCTTAACCGCATGGTCGCCACGACCCTGAGCTGCAACAGCACTTATCTACGACAGATCATTCAGCAATATGCACAGGGTAAACGTGACGACCTCAGTTACCGGCTGGCTCGGCGCAATGCCCATAACGCCGACGCTGCCCTGTCGACCACGCTGGCCAACATGCTGATGGAACCGGGGCACTTTCGCAAAGAGTCCGACATAGGTTTTCGTTTTCTGGTGCTGTCGCACACGCTGCTCAGCTACCTGTCCGGCTTAGGTGCGCACCGTGGCGAGATTAAGTTGGATGAAACCCAGCAGCACCTGCTAACCAGTGCCGAGCAACTGGCTGCCAGCCTTGATGAAATTGCCAAGGGTTTGAGTGAGAAGTCTGGGGTGGCGATTCACAGCGACGCCGAAGAAAAGCTTGCGCTTGAGCTGGAACAAATCCCTGATGAACTAGATGACCAGCAGCGTTTGGTGCAAACCCAGCTAGCCCTGATCAGCCAGCAGCTTGGGCCGCTACGCACGGCCTCGGCGCACTTGCTTAAAGGCGTCAAAGCCCCAAGTTAAGGATGCTGCGAGACCGCATTCACTGGCATAAAAAATCAAGCCAACTTGGCCTTGGCCGCTTGCGCGCGGCGGCGAATGGTCAGGTCAATTTTCAGACAAATAGCTGCCAAGGCTAAAAAGCCGATACCCAGCGCAGCGCGGGTGACATTAGTTCCGAACAGCTCGGACAACCACTGCGCTATTCCCGAAGGATTACTCGCCAGCAGTGCTCCCAGCGGAACCACCACACCTAAAAAACAAAAACCGATTGCACGTAACAGGTCCATCAATCGTCCTCCGGCTGGGCATCTCCAGCGCAGTAGTTTTCAGCAGTTATCAACTATCGTCCAAGCATCAACTTGGCAACACTAGACCTTGGTGCAAGATGCCTGACAATGCTCCTCCACGCAGCTTATTTCCGTTACCCTGAGCGATTGTTCTGCGCGCTCACTCGGTAGCCAAACTTGATAGATAAATCACTGCTGCACCAACTCGTACTGACGCGCCTTGATGCAGACCTGCACGCTGCGGCGCACGCGGCACAAGTCGCGCATGAAACCGCGACCCATGAAGAGAATATTGCCGAGAACAAATATGACACTCTGGGCCTTGAAGCCGCCTACCTGGCGACCGGCCAAGCGCGCAGGGTCGAGGCTATCCGCCAAGCCATCAGCCTGTGGCGCCAGTTACAGCTACGCCCTTTCACAGAAGAAACCGGTATCGCCTTGGGCGCACTGATCTGTCTCGCGGATGAACATGCAACCGAGCAATTATTGCTACTTGGCCCTAATGGCGCCAGCATGAAACTGCTGCATGACGGCCAGACCGTTCAAGTTATCAGCCATGAAGCGCCGCTGGGTAAAGCCATGCTCGGCAAAACTATTGGTGATGAAGTCAGCTTGAGAATTGCCAATGGCACGCAACACTTCGAGATTCTCTGGGTCCAATAACTTAGCCCAGCAAGTTACCAACAACACAGACTGCGCTAATCTTTTCACTGCATTACCAACATTATTGCCGCAGGAGAACACTATGGAGCCGCCCGTTCACGATCTGCCCAGCCTCTTTGCCCAACTGGGTTTAGATAACGACCCAGCCAGCATCGAAGCATTTATCAGCACTCACTCACCCTTGCCGGAAGACTGTGTATTAGCCGAAGCCAGCTTCTGGAATAAGGCCCAAGCCGCTTTTCTGCGTGAAGAAATACGCGAGGATGCCGACTGGGCTGAAATCGTTGACCAACTGAACCTGATGCTACGCGGCTGACACACCTCAAATAACAGCCAGCAGCCCAATGCTGGTCTAGGCTCATACAGCCATCACTCTAGATTGTTGGAGCCTGTATGAGAGTCCTTCGCCTTACGCGACTGTGCTTGCCCCTGTACTTAGCTGTAGTTGGCCCATTGGCGCTGGCCGCCGAGTCACAAGAGGCCCCCGACAGCGCAGTCAGCGCCGAGGCCCGGGCTGTCTACGAGCGAATGCGCACCAGCCTGCGGGCGCTCAAACGGTATTCCGTCAGCGTGCAGTCGAGCCAGGATGAAGTCCTCGACTACGGCTACAAGCTGCAACACAACTCACAGGCAACCCTCGATGTGCAAGCGCCCACGCACTTGCGAGCGCAGATCAGCGGCGAAACGCCACGCCTGATCGTCTACGACGGCAAAACCCTGACCTTGGCCAGCCCAGAACAGGGTTATTACGCCCAAACACCCGCCCCGTTGACCCTCAACCAACTGGTCAACGGGCTGATTGCCCATGATGTTGAAATGCCGTTGATCGACTTTCTCAGTCAGACTCGGCAAGCACACTTCCTCGCAGGCGTTAAGCGTGGCCTGCTGGTCGATAGCGAGCAGATTAATGGGCAAACCTGTGACCACCTGGCGTTTCGCGAGCCGACTATCGACTGGCAACTCTGGGTCAGCCAAGGCAAGCAAGCGTTGCCCTGCAAGCTGGTGATTACGACGCGCTACACAGTAGGCGACCCGCAGTATCAGGCAACCATGAAGTGGAATGCCGAGCCCAGTTTTGCGGCTGATCACTTCACCTTCGTGGCCGATAAGGATGCCAAGCGTATTCCTTTCACCCGAGACAGCGTTGCGCCCCAACCGGAGCCACAGCCATGACTGCTCAAGTATTGCAGGCCAAGCACCTTGCTTATCTGGCGTTGTCATTGTTGCTAATCGGCGCACCACTGGCTGAAGCCGCTCGTTTTGCCGGGCACGGCGCAGGCGGCGTCAGAGCGCACAGCTCGGTGAGCCATGCACGGGCGGCAAGCCAGCCGCGGGTGCAACCGAACCGCAATATTCAGCGTCCGCCAGTCAGGCGCGACAACAACGTCAATATCAATAAAAACGTGAACATCAATGACAATCGCGATTATCGCCGCGGCGACGTCGATATTGATGTTGATCATCACGGCTGGGGTTGGGACGAAGATGTAGATATCGACGTTGATCACAATGGCCGGGGTGACTGGGATATCGACGTCGATGTCGATCACCATCACCCGGTAGCCACTGCGGCAATTGTCACTGGCAGCGTCTTGGCCATCGGCTCGATGATCAACAGCCTGCCGCCCAACTGCCAGCAGGTGTATCGCCACGGCAATGAGTATTACTACTGCAATAACCAGTACTACCAGCCGCAGTGGAACAACAACACGGTGGTCTACGTGGTGGTCAACAATCCGTAGGCCGCCAGCCTGTTCAAGCCTGAGCTTTGGATAACTCCAGCCAGGTCAGATAAACACGCAGGTCGAATTCAATCTGCTGGTAACCGGGAAGCATGTATTCGCACAGCTTGTAGAAGGCTTTGTTGTGCTCGGATTCTTTCAGGTGTGCCAGTTCGTGCACCACGATCATCTGCAAAAACTCTGGGGCAGCCTCTTTGAATAGCGCCGCTACGCGAATCTCTTTCTTGGCTTTGAGCTTGCCGCCCTGCACCCGTGAAATAGCGGTGTGTAGGCCCAGCGCGCGGTGCGTCAGGTCAAGGCGGTTATCAAACAGTACCTTGTCGATACTTGGCGCATTGCGCAGGTGTTCTTGCTTGAGCCCCATTGTGTAGCTGTACAGAGCCTTGTCGTTCTGCACACTGTGTTTACCGCTGTAACGCTGCGTCAGGTAATCGCCCAGGCGATCTTGGGCGATCAACTGACGAACCTGGTCTTGCAGCGCGACAGGATAAGCTTGCAGGTATTTAAGCGGCGTCATGGTCACGACTTTCAGCGTACTGGATGCTGGCTATTATGCCGCAACGCTTCACTCGGTCGGTATTACCTTGAGCACACGCCCTTGCGGGTTGTCGGTGAGCAGATAAATATACCCATCCGGGCCTCCGTATACCGCGCGAATACGCTCATCAAGCTCTTCAAACAGCACTTCCTGGCCTGCCAACATGCCCTCTTTCATACGGATACGCCTGACGCTTTTTTCTGCCAGCGTCGAGGCAAACAAATCACCCTGCCAGTACTTGAAACGCGAACCGCTGTAGACCATCAAACCCGACGGAGCAACCGAAGGTGTCCACTGCAACAGCGGTTGCTCCAACCCCTCAAGTTCAGTGTAAGGAGAGATTTGCGCACCACTGTAATCGACACCATAGGTAATGAGCGGCCAGCCATAATTGACTCCGGGCTTGATCAGGTTCAGCTCATCACCGCCGCGAGGGCCATGTTCATGGCTGTAGACCCGCTTCAGTTCCGGCACATAGACAATGCCTTGCACATTGCGATGGCCGTAGCTGTATATCTCCGGGGCCGCGTCTTTGGTATCAACAAACGGATTATCCGCAGGTACGCTGCCGTCGCGGTTGATCCGGATAACCTTACCCAGATGATTGCTCAGGTTTTGCGCCTCTTCGCGGTAGTCATAACCATCGCCCAAGGTTAACAGGAGACTGTTATCCGGCAGAAAAGCGATCCGGCCACCGTAGTGCGAGCTTCCGGCTTTAGCAGGCAGGGCCGTGAATATCGTCTTTAAATCCTGCAACTGGTTATCAACCAGCCGGGCACTGGCAAGGCGTGTGTTGTTGGCGTCGCGATCGCCATAGGAATAGCTGATAAATATTCGCTGATTAGTGCTGAACTCAGGATCCAGCTTTACTTCCAGCAAACCTGCCTGCGAGGTGGCATATATCTCGGGCAAACCAGCAACAGGTTGCTCTTGCAACTGGCCGTTCGCTGCAATGATGCGCAGGCGCCCTGGACGCTCAGTAACCAACATGCGGCCGTCGGGCAAGAATGCCATCGACCAAGGGTTCTCAAGCCCTTCGGTGAAGGTTTCGATACGATAATCGGTGGTGGCTGACGCTGGGCTCAGCCAACAGCAGGCGAGCAATATTGCAGCGCCATACAACGGCTTGGCGAAATGGCTACGTGCTTTATTGATCATGGTAAAACCTTCTTAGTAGACGCAAAACTACTCAGTAACCCGGCAGCGGGCAGCAAAAAACAAAGCCCCTAGGCTGCCGCTGGCCATTAATCCCAAGGTGCCCACGAACGAACGGTTGGCACCTATAAAGGTCGGCATCGGCAGCACTGCATTAACCAGCGTAAGGCCAAGGAAAATTGCCAGAGCACCCGCCAAGGCAAATAACATCCAGCGAGCGGCAGGCACTTTTTTGCTCAGCCACGCGGCAGTAGGTAAGGCAGCGGCAAAACCCAATAACACTAAAATTGCAAATACCGGGCTAAATCTCAGAACATCCAAACAGGTACTTTGCACGCGCACATCGATTGGCATCGGAGCGCCCAAAGCCTGCAACTGGGCGAGGTTGTACTGCGTTTGTAAAATGCTTCCCACCAGCGTCGTCACCAACACAGCGAGGACAAACTGCAGCAAGACTCGCGAGTTGTTGGGCATAAAGGAGTACATCCTGAGCGAATTATCTGGCAAGTATGAGCCAGACCCGCACAAGAGGGGCGTTAGGAGTTTTACATGGTTTTTCGTAATGCCCTCGGCACCCATGAAATGCACAGATAAATCACTGCATTGAGCGCCGGTTTGTTATGCGCCAGACACAAAAAAGCCCGCAACGGCGGGCTTTTTCGATGTTTAAGACGCTTTACTTGACCTTCGAGGCCAGCTCACCGCTTGCATAACGTTGAAACATTGCTTCGAGCGAAACAGGCTTGATTTTCGATGCATTACCCGCAGTGCCGAAGGCTTCGTAACGAGCAATACAAATATCGCGCATGGCTTCGACTGTTTTGCCGAAGAATTTACGCGGATCGAACTCGCTCGGCTGTTCAGCCATCATGCGACGCATGGCACCAGTCGACGCCAGACGCAAATCGGTATCGATGTTGACCTTACGCACGCCATGCTTGATGCCTTCAACAATTTCTTCAACCGGCACGCCGTAGGTTTCTTTGATATCGCCACCGTACTGGTTGATGATCGCCAGCCACTCCTGCGGCACTGAAGATGAACCGTGCATGACCAGGTGGGTGTTGGGAATACGCTGGTGGATCGCCTTGATTCGGTCGATCGCCAGAATATCGCCGGTAGGCGGCTTGGTGAATTTGTAAGCACCGTGGCTGGTACCGATAGCGATCGCCAAGGCATCGACCTGGGTGCGCTTAACGAAATCAGCTGCTTCTTCAGGATCAGTCAGCATCTGGCTGTGATCAAGAATACCTTCGGCGCCAATGCCGTCTTCTTCGCCAGCCTGACCGGTTTCCAAGCTGCCCAGGCAACCCAACTCACCTTCCACCGAAACACCACAAGCGTGAGCCATGGCGACGGTTTCTTGAGTGACACGGACGTTGTAGTCGTAGTCGGCTGGGGTTTTGCCGTCTTCTTTCAACGAGCCGTCCATCATCACCGAGCTGAAGCCCAGTTGAATCGAACGCTGACACACACCCGGGCTGGTGCCGTGATCCTGGTGCATACACACAGGAATGTGCGGAAATTCTTCGATAGCGGCAAGAATCAGATGACGCAAGAATGGTGCGCCAGCGTATTTGCGTGCGCCCGCCGAAGCCTGAACGATGACCGGGGAATCAGTCTTGTCAGCGGCTTCCATAATGGCCCGCATCTGCTCAAGGTTGTTAACGTTGAATGCTGGAACGCCATAACCGTATTCGGCGGCGTGGTCGAGCATCTGGCGCATGCTGATAAGTGCCATATTTTCCTGTCTCCCAATTGGGCTCATTCATCATTAAAGCCTGCAGTTAAGGCAGGCTTACTTATAAAGGTGCTTTACAGCCCCGACCAATCAAATCATCAGTGGCTGTACGGTAAATCAAACCTTCGTTGCCTTTGGTATGAAAGGTCAACATCGCATCGCTGTACATAACGCCAGAACCAGAAGGCTGACGCTCAAGGCGGTGAACAATATCACCACCACCGAGCCGCACATCGACGGCATCTTGCGACGAGTCAGTAAAGCGCCACAGCACTTCAGTCTGACTGTCACAAACCCAACGCGTCCATGTGTCGGTCGGCTGCTCTGTCGCACATCCCGCGACCAGGCTTAAACCTGAGAACACAACTGCAGCGCAGAGTGCCTTAATCATCGCATTGGTTCCTTAGCAATCGTTCATCAATTCAGGGCCCGCAGCAGGAACCTCGTGCTGCAGCACATGCCGGCTAACCCCATCGCGACTATATCGGTCATATGTCACCGCTGGTCGCTCAGGCTGCATATACACAACATCACAGCCTTGATCGTGATCGATTGTGGCCGAACTACAAGCAGCGACAGTCAAACACGCAACCGTCAACAAAACCAAGGCACTCAGAGACCTCAACATCACACCCGTCCGCCTATGAGCCAAACAATTAGCAATTGGTTTCTTCATAAGAGGTGCCGGTTGGATCGCCGGTGCTCTGCGATTCGATACGCATATCCTGGTTTTCCGTCGGTGACTCGATCTTGGCAGGGCTGAATATCTTGCAGGCACGCTCATGACGCGCCTCACTCAAGCAACCAGCCAGCAACGTGGCAGACGCCAACAAAACCATAGTATTTCGCATCGTAACTTACTCCTTATCAATTTAGCCCAGCTCCTGCTAGGTCTTTCTGCATATGCCGCAGAGCCAGATTTAGCCTTGAGCGCGCTGTTCCAAAATCTCTACTGCAGGCAATACTTTACCTTCAACGAACTCAAGAAACGCACCACCGCCGGTGGAGATGTATGAGATTTTGTCGGCTACTGCATATTTGTCGATTGCCGCCAAGGTGTCGCCACCGCCGGCGATCGAAAACGCAGGGCTTTCAGCAATGGCCAAGGCCAGAGTTTTAGTGCCCTGACCAAACTGGTCGAACTCAAACACACCGACAGGACCATTCCATAGGATAGTCTTAGATGACTTGAGCAGCTCAGCAAACTGCGCAGCGGTTTGCGGGCCGATGTCGAGAATCATGTCGTCTTCAGCTACATCAGCAACCAGCTTAACCGTAGCAGCTGCTGACTCGGCGAACTCCTTAGCGACTACCACATCAACCGGCAACGGCACGCTGACCTTGGCGGCGATGGCCTTGGCAGTTGCAACCAGATCCGCTTCATACAGCGACTTACCGACTGGGAAACCCGCTGCAGCAAGGAAGGTATTGGCGATACCACCGCCGACAATCAACTGATCGCAAATCTCGCTGAGGCTATTAAGTACATCGAGCTTGGTCGAAACCTTGGAGCCAGCAACGATTGCAGCCATTGGTTTGGCTGGATTACCGAGTGCTTTGCCCAGTGCTTCCAACTCAGCGGCCAGCAATGGGCCCGCTGCAGCCACTTTGGCGAATTTGGCTACGCCGTGGGTCGAACCCTGAGCGCGGTGAGCCGTACCAAATGCGTCCATCACAAAGACATCACACAAAGCGGCATATTGCTGCGCCAATTGGTCAGTATTCTTCTTTTCACCGGCGTTGAAACGCACGTTTTCCAGAAGCACCACATCACCGGCTACCAGCTCAATACCGCCAAGATAGTCTTTGACCAGTGGGACTTCGCGACCAAGGGCCTTGCTCAGGTAATCAGCCACAGGTTTGAGGCTGTCTTCCTCGGAGTATTCGCCTTCGGTCGGGCGACCCAAGTGCGAGCAGATCATCACCGCAGCGCCTTTTTCCAGCGCCAGCTTGATGGTTGGCAATGAGGCCAGAATGCGGGCGTCACTTTTTACAACACCGTCTTTTACCGGCACATTGAGATCTTCGCGAATCAGTACGCGTTTACCTTGCAGATCAAGGTCGGTCATTTTCACTACGGGTTTAAAAGCAGAAGCCATGTATTCAGTCCTTCATAGGGGCTGTTTGGGTGGAAACATTCAAATAGTGCTGAGCAACGTCGAGCATGCGATTAGCAAAGCCCCATTCGTTGTCGAACCAAGTCAGTATGTTGACCAAGCGTGGCCCGGAAACTCGGGTCTGGCTGCCATCAACAATCGCTGAGTGCGGGTCGTGATTGAAATCACAACTGGCGTGCGGCAATTCAGTGTAGGCCAGCAAACCTTGCAGCGGCCCAGCCTCTGAAGCTTCACGCAACACCCGATTAATTTCTTCGGGGCTGGTGTCACGCGCAGTTTGAATAGTGATATCCAAGCAAGACACGTTAACCGTCGGCACGCGTATAGCTTTGGCCTGGATCCGTCCAGCAAGTTCCGGCATTAGTCGCTCAATACCACGGGCCAAGCCTGTAGACACCGGAATTACTGACTGGAACGCCGAACGCGTGCGGCGCAAATCTTCGTGGTGATAGGCGTCAATAACCGGCTGATCATTCATCGCCGAGTGGATCGTGGTAATCGAAACATATTCGATACCCACCGCCTTGTTCAGCACCTTCAACAGCGGCACGCCGCAGTTGGTGGTACATGAGGCGTTGGAAACCAGACGTTCAGCACCGGTCAATGCATGCTGGTTAACGCCAAATACGATTGTCGCATCGGCATCAGCTTCGCTGGCCATCGGTTGCGACATCAACACCCGTGGAGCACCGGCATTAATGAAACGCTGCACATCCATACGGGTGGTGTATTGCCCCGAACATTCGAGCAGCAAATCAATATCCAGAGCAGTCCAATTAATGCTTTCCGGGGTTTCTCCACGCAGCACTTTTACGCAATTACCATTGATATGCAGGCAGTCACCATCAACTCGAACCTCGCCGGGAAAACGCCCGTGGGTTGAATCAAAGCGTGTCAGGTATTCAATGCTCGACTGATCAGCCAGGTCGTTGAGCGCGACAATTTCAATGCCAACCCCTTCCCCGCGCTCGTGCAAAGCACGCAGCACACAACGGCCAATACGACCGTAACCATTCAGTGCGATTCTGTAAGGACGCTTGGACATGCTGAGTTCAGCTCTCGACAAGGTGCGGGAATAGACTGCAAGTTAGCCAGCAGCACTGGCTAACTTGCGTGTACAAAGTCCTTAGCCTTCAAGCATCTCGGCAGCGGTTTCCAGAATGTTTTCAACTGTGAAACCAAAGTGCTCGAACAGCGCAGGCGCCGGTGCCGACTCACCAAAGGTGGTCATGCCGATCACCTGACCTTCAAGGCCGACGTACTTGTACCAGAAGTCTGCATGAGCAGCTTCGATGGCAATACGCGCACCAACTTGTACCGGCAATACCGCCTGTTTGTAGCCTGCATCCTGTGCGTCAAATACGCTGGTGCAAGGCATCGAAACAACACGCACATTTTTGCCCTGGGCAGTCAGTTTTTCGTAGGCATCAACCGCCAGGCCGACTTCCGAACCGGTGGCGATCAGGATCAACTCTGGCTCGCCTTCGCAATCCTTGAGCACATAACCGCCACGGGCAATGTCGCTCAACTGGGCAACATCACGACCTTGGTGCGGCAGGTTCTGACGCGAGAAGATCAGCGCCGATGGACCGTCGTTACGCTCAATCGCGTACTTCCACGCCACTGCCGACTCAACCGCATCGGCTGGGCGCCAGGTATCGAGATTCGGAGTAGAGCGCAAGCTGGTCAGTTGCTCGACCGGTTGGTGGGTCGGGCCGTCTTCACCGAGACCGATTGAGTCGTGGGTGAATACATACAGCACACGCTTCTTCATCAGCGCCGACATGCGCACGGCATTGCGCGCATACTCCATGAAGATCAGGAAGGTTGCGCCGTACGGTACGAAACCACCGTGCAGAGCAATACCGTTCATGATCGCGCTCATGCCGAACTCGCGAACGCCGTAATACATGTAGTTGCCGGAGGCATCTTCAGCCGACACGCCCTGGCAACCCTTCCACAAGGTCAGGTTCGAGCCCGCCAAGTCTGCCGAACCACCTAGCATTTCAGGCAACAGTGGGCCGAAAGCATTAAGGGTATTCTGGCTGGCCTTGCGGCTGGCAATGGTTTCGCCCTTGACCGCAACTTCTGTGATGTAGGCAGCGGCTTTCTCTGAGAAATCAGCTGGCAATTCACCGGCCATACGGCGTTTCAGTTCGCTAGCCAACTCTGGATACGCAGCGGCGTAGGCAGCGAAACGCTGATCCCACTCGGCTTCTACAGCGGCACCCGCTTGCTTGGCATCCCACTGTGCATAGATATCCGCAGGGATTTCAAATGGGCCGTGGTTCCACTCTAACGCTGCGCGGGTCAGCGCGATTTCGTCGTTGCCCAGTGCAGCGCCGTGGCAATCTTCCTTACCTTGCTTGTTCGGCGAGCCAAAACCGATGATGGTTTTGCAGCAGATCAGCGTGGGCTGCTCGCTTTTGCGTGCAGTTTCGATAGCGATCTTGATCTCTTCAGCGTCGTGGCCGTCAACATTGCGGATCACTTGCCAGCCGTAGGCTTCGAAACGCTTTGGTGTGTCGTCGCTGAACCAGCCTTCAACTTCACCGTCGATAGAAATACCGTTGTCATCGTAAAAGGCAATCAACTTGCCCAGACCCAAGGTGCCAGCCAGCGAGCACACTTCGTGGGAGATGCCTTCCATCATGCAGCCGTCGCCCATAAAGGCGTAGGTGTAATGGTCGACAATCTTGTGACCGTCGCGGTTGAACTGCGCAGCCAGAACTTTTTCGGCAATGGCGAAGCCTACAGCGTTGGCAATCCCCTGACCCAGCGGGCCGGTGGTGGTTTCAACGCCTGGGGTGTAACCATATTCTGGGTGACCTGGGGTACGGCTGCCCATCTGGCGGAATTGCTTGATATCTTCGATACCCAAGTCATAGCCAGTCAGGTGCAGCAGCGAGTAAATCAGCATCGAGCCATGGCCGTTGGACAGTACAAAACGGTCACGGTCAGCAAACTCAGGGTTGCTTGGGTTGTGCTTGAGGTAATCGCGCCACAAAACTTCAGCGATATCGGCCATACCCATTGGGGCACCCGGGTGGCCGCTGTTGGCTTTCTGCACGGCATCCATACTTAAAGCACGGATGGCATTGGCACATTCACGACGGCTGGGCATCGCTGATCTCCTGAGGGACAAATTGGAAAAGGCACCCATTTTCGCCCACCAAGGCAGTGCGGGGCAATGACAGATAGTCGCGCAGCGGTGATTACTTAAGGAAAAACCGCAATCTTGTCGATTTTCTGCCCCGTCACCAGAAAATCTGTCGCACTTCATGGCGCGCAAGCATGCTCACACACTGTTTTTTCTCGACCAATGCCTTTCAGGCCTTTACCCGTTTTCAATTGCGGCTACGCGATAAGACATCTGCCTTGCTGATGTGTCGGATCGCCAACACACTCCGAAACACTTGTCTCTCTCCTTATATAGAGCGGCCCAATCGCACCCCACAACAGCAATATCAAAATATTTTGATATTGCTGTTGCTGTATGAAAAATGACCGCTTAGACTGCCCACCCTATGAACATGCGTGTACCCCAGCTCCGTTTTGAGCCAGCCGATGAACTGGCCGCTTTGTGTAAAGCTGGCGGTGACCCTCTGCGCCTTAATGTACTGCGCGCACTGAGTAACGATTCATTTGGTGTACTTGAGCTGGCGCAGATATTTGCCATTGGCCAGTCAGGAATGAGCCACCACTTAAAGGTGCTGGCACAAGCAAAACTGGTTGCAACACGCCGCGAAGGCAATGCGATTTTTTATCGTCGCGCCTTCGCTGATAACAAACGTTTTGGTGGTCGGTTACACAGCGCCATGCTCGATGAAGTGGATGCGCTAGAGTTACCTGCCGAGGTACAAGCACGTATTGCTGCGGTCCATGCCCAGCGAGCGAGCGCCAGCCAAGAGTTTTTTGCCCGCATGGCAGATAACTTTCAAGCCCAGCAGGACTTGATTGCAGGCCTGCCGCAGTATCGCGACAGCGTACTGGCGGTGCTGGATACGCTGGGCTTTGCAGCCACAGCAAGCGTTATTGAAGTTGGCCCCGGCGACGGCGGCTTTCTGCCAGAGCTAGCAAGCCGCTTTAGTCAGGTGACGGCGCTGGACAACAGCCAGGCAATGCTCGAAATAGCACGCCTGACTTGCGACAACAGCAGCTTGAGCAATGTGCAGTTAGTGCTCGCTGATGCGTTGAATGATCAGTACCCAAGCGCCGATTGTTTGGTGCTGAACATGGTGCTTCATCATTTTGCAGCGCCAGCGGAAGCGCTTAAACAACTAGCGGCGCAGGTTAATCCCGGCGGCAGCTTGTTGGTAACCGAGTTATGCAGCCATAACCAGAGCTGGGCCAGGCAGGCCTGCGGTGATCTCTGGCTAGGCTTTGAACAGGACGATTTGGCCCATTGGGCTATCGCCGCAGGGCTGACGCCAGGTGAAAGCCTGTATGTTGGCCTACGCAATGGATTCCAAATTCAGGTGCGGCACTTTGCCAAACCCGATGAACACACAGGCTTGAGAGCGAATTTCCGCCCGCAGCCGATCTCACCCACCGGTATTAATTAGGAAGACCGATAGATGAGCGAATACTCCCTGTTTACCTCCGAGTCTGTGTCTGAAGGACATCCGGACAAAATTGCTGACCAGATTTCCGATGCCGTGCTCGATGCAATCATCAGCAAAGACAAGCACGCCCGCGTTGCCTGCGAAACCATGGTCAAAACCGGTGTCGCAATCATCGCCGGCGAAGTCAGCACTTCAGCCTGGGTTGATCTTGAAGACCTGGTTCGTAAAGTCATTATCGATATTGGCTACGACAGCTCGACTGTTGGTTTCGACGGCGCGACTTGCGGCGTACTGAACATCATCGGCAAACAGTCGGTCGACATCAACCAAGGCGTTGACCGCAGCAAGCCGGAAGATCAGGGCGCTGGCGACCAGGGCCTGATGTTTGGCTACGCCAGCAACGAAACCGACGTATTAATGCCTGCGCCGATCTGCTTCTCGCATCGCCTGGTTGAGCGTCAAGCTGAAGCGCGCAAGTCGGGCCTGCTGCCTTGGCTGCGCCCGGATGCCAAATCCCAGGTCACTTGCCGTTACGACAACGGCAAGGTTGTCGGCATCGACGCCATTGTTCTGTCGACCCAGCACAACCCGGAAGTCAGCTACAACGACCTGCGCGAAGGCGTGATGGAACTGATCGTCAAGCACGTGCTGCCAGCAGAATTGCTGCACAAGGACACCCAGTTCCACATCAACCCAACCGGTAACTTTGTGATTGGTGGCCCGGTTGGCGACTGTGGCTTGACCGGTCGTAAGATCATCGTCGACACCTACGGCGGCATGGCTCGTCACGGCGGCGGTGCATTCTCCGGCAAGGACCCATCCAAGGTTGACCGCTCGGCAGCTTATGCGGGCCGTTATGTTGCCAAAAACATTGTGGCTGCTGGCTTGGCTGAGCGTTGCGAAATTCAAGTTTCCTACGCCATTGGTGTAGCGCAACCAACGTCTATCTCGCTGAACACCTTCGGCACCGGCAAAATCAGCGATGACAAAATCATCCAACTGGTTCGCGAGCACTTCGATCTGCGCCCATACGCAATCACCAAGATGCTCGATTTGCTGCACCCGATGTACCAGCCAACCGCTGCCTACGGCCACTTTGGTCGCAACCCGTATGAAATGACTTTTGAAGGCGACACCTTCACTGCATTCACATGGGAACGTACTGACAAAGCTGCTGACCTGCGCGCGGCTGCTGGCTTGTAATTCAAGCAAAGCTGAAAGCCCCGCCTCGTGCGGGGCTTTTTTTTGACTGGAATTTATAAACCAGCCAGCCCCGTTAAAAGTCGGGCTGCTGCTTATACGCTCAACACCTAGGCTGAGTGGGGTATCGAGGCAACGCAAGGACGCGTATGAACAACCCACAGCTATTACTCATAGCGGCGGCAGCTATTGCCCTGCATAGCGAGCCCAGCGTTAGCGCCGATTGCCCGCGATGGTCTGCCAAGCAGGCACGCGCTGAAATCAGCCAACTGAGCACGCAGATTGCCGAATGGGACGATGCCTACCACCGCAAAGGCATCTCCCTGATCGCCGACGAGCTCTACGACCAAGCCCTCGCCAAGCGGCAACACTGGCAGCGCTGCTTCCCCGCTGCGGTACAAGGCCCACTGCAACCTTTGGCCAGTAGTCGCGGCGAGATTAAACATCCGATCGCGCAGACCGGCCTGAACAAACTGGCCAACGCTCAAGAGTTAGAGACCTGGCTCAGCACACGACAGGACACCTGGGTACAACCCAAGGTTGACGGTGTAGCGGTTAGCCTGATCTACGACCACGGCCAATTTCAGCAGATGATCAGCCGGGGCGACGGTCAGCGCGGCCAAGACTGGACATCACAAGCGCTGTTGTTAACTGCCATCCCCAAGCGTATTGCCTATCAAGGCCCACTCGTTCTTCAGGGCGAACTGTATTGGCGGCTGGAAAATCACATACAAGCCAGCGCAGGAAGCGCCGGCGCGCGCAGCAAAGTCGCAGGGCTGCTCGCCCGTAAACAGCTCAGTAGAGAACTGGCAAGTGGCGTGGGGCTGTTTGTCTGGGACTGGCCACAAGGCCCGCCAGATATGAGTGAACGCCTACAGCAGTTATATGAACTGGGGTTCAGTGACAGCAAACGCTTCAGCCAACAGATCAACAATGCCCAGCAGGCCCGGAATTGGCGCACAACCTGGTATACCAGCGCCCTGCCCTTCGCAACTGACGGCATCGTCTTACGCCAAAACGCTCGCCAAGCAGCGCAACACTGGCAAGCCAAGCCGCCACATTGGGCTGTGGCTTGGAAATACCCGGTTAGTCAGGCGCTGGCAGAAGTACGCAAGGTCAAATTCAAGATCGGCCGTAGCGGACGCATCACCCCGGTGCTGACGCTCGCCGCCACGCAACTGGATGATCGCATCATCAAACATGTCAGCGTCGCGAGTCTGCAGCGCTGGCAAGCGATGGATATCCGCCCCGGTGATCACGTTGCAATTCGCCTGTCAGGTTTGACTATTCCGACGCTCGAAAGCGTGGTCATGCGCAGCAGCATTCGTCAGCCGGTCACTTCCCCGGATGCAGCAGCTTATGACCGCTTGAGCTGTTGGCAGTATTCAGCACCTTGCGCCCAGCAATTTATCGCCCGTCTCAGCTGGCTTAGCGGTAAAGGCGGATTGAATATGCCCGGTGTGGGTGCGGGTACCTGGCGCAAACTTATCGAAGCGCAGCAGATTAACGGTTTACTGGACTGGCTCGACCTGACCACCAAACAACTTAAACAGACTGCAGGGCTCGCTGCTCGCAGCGCCACGGTGTTGAGCCAGCGCTTCAATGCAGCCCGCCAGCGGCCGTTCAATCGCTGGCTAACCGCACTCGGAGTACCGCCCGGACTACGCCTGCAACCCGATGATAACTGGCAGCGACTGGCTCAGCGCGATACACCCGCATGGCGACAACTACCGGGGATCGGCAAGGTACGCGCCAAACAACTGAAAGCATTCTTTGCTCACCCGCAGGTCATCAAGCTTCAAGAGCAACTGCACGCAGCTGGAGTCGATGGCTTTTAGGAACCCGCTGAAACAGATAAAAACTAAGCTCAATCGTCGTTGTCAAAGATTCTCAACCAAAATAAAAACAGGGCGAAGACCATGTTGAAGAGATCAACACTTATCTTCTTACTCAGCGGCGCGGCACTATTAACTAATGCGGTGATCGCGGCACAAAGCAGCGACCCACTGACCAACTGCATCAGTAAACGCCAAGACCTCAAGGATAAAACCGAGCAAGTTCGCACCCTTGGCGACACCGCTCGGTTGTCTGATACCCAGCAAGAGCTGGACAAGATCGAACAGCATTGCGCAAAACTAGGCTCCAACTCTGCACATGGCGCGCAGGTGTCCAAAGCCCAATCAAACGTGCGTGATAGCGAGAAACACTTGATCGCTGCGCTGGGCGCCGGCAATGCCGACAGTATTACCGCAAACCAGAAACGACTCAGCAAAGCTCGCAAAGCACTTGAACAAGTAGAAACTCAAGCTAGAAGTAGTTAGCGAGCCGCTGGAAAAGCGAGCGCAGTAGTTTTTCAGAGGTTTCTTAGTGATTGCGGAACTCTTGGTGACAGGCTTTACAGCTGTCCTCAACAGCCTTCATCGGCGCGACCAGTCCTGCGCTTTTAAGCGGTTTGGCAGTGGTTGCAACGACTAGAGCAGCGGTATTGGCCTCAAGCTCATCAGCCAACTGCTTGAAACGCGCCTGACGCTTCCAGACATCATCACGGGCGTTGGTGTCGTCTTCTTCCTTAATTTGCGGGAAGTGCTGCCATGGCGTTTTAGACAAGGCGTCCAGCTTGGCGGCGCCTGTAACAAAACGCGGCCCATCAAAAACGATACGTCCACGCAACATGCCACCCAGATCTTCACTGGTCTTGAGCATTTGCTTGAAGATGGCCTGGCGCTGGCCTAGCGGAGAGTTGGGATCAACACCACCACAGGCGGCAAGAGTCAGACTGGCCAGCAGAATCAATAATACGTTTCTCAGCTTCATAACACCTTCGCGCAGCAATCAGGCTCAACAAGCGCGACAGTATCCATGCTCAAGCGGTACCGGCCAAGCGCGGTAATTTGCCGCATGTGTCGTGCAGCGCTGGGTTTTACCTGGCAACCCTTCGCTGCGCGGCAGCTACAGAGCGCTGTGTGTCAGGCTGCGAACACGAATAAGCTGATGATCAAGCCCATATTGATGAACCACATTAGCGAACGCACCGGCGCTAGATCAGCAAGATAAAAAGCGGTGTAAAGAATCCGGCTGATGATAAAAGCGATCGCCAGTTGATCAATTACACTTTGCTGAGCACCACCGGCCAAGTGAGCGATGATCACCGCAGCCGCAAAAGCCGGGGTGACTTCAAAACCATTGAGCTGCGCGTTGTTAGCACGCCGAGCAGCCCCTTCAAGACTGCCAAGATAAGCCCTTGGGTCATAGTTATTCCTGGGGGAGAACCCTTGACTAAGCCCTTTGGCTAAGACAGTCGAGACGTAGGGCAGGATGATCGCAATCAACACGCACCAGAAGGCAATGGTCATAACAGCTCCGCTGTAAGTCAGATAGGCCCTACAGCTTGATCTGCAGGGCCGCTGCCGTCCATTAGCAAATGTGCCAACTTCAGTGTGTATCAGGCAATCATGCCGCCAGTTTACCGCTGGCTAACGCTACCGATGCTTGCAGCATTGCCCTTAACAGCACTGCGCAACCTGCTGCCAGATCACTCGGCGCAGCATTTTCGATCTCGTTATGGCTGATCCCTCCCTCGCAGGGCACAAAAATCATCCCGGCAGGCCCCAGTTCTGCAAGAAAGATTGCGTCATGCCCGGCACCGCTGACGATATCCATATGCGAAAGGCCTAAACCTTGAGCCGCACTGCGCACCGCATCGACACAAACATTGTCGAAATACAGCGGTGGAAAATCTGCCGTTGGCGTCAATTCAACGCTTAAACCATGCTCAGCGCTGATGGTTTCTATGACCTTACGCACCTCATCGATCATTGAGTCCAACCGCTCTGGCTCAAGGTGACGGAAATCCAAGGTCATGCGCACTTCACCCGGAATCACATTGCGCGAACCCGGATATGCCTGCAAACAACCCACGGTGCCGCAGGCATGTGGCTGATGTTCAAGGGCCACGCGATTTACCGCCGCGACCACCGCGGCAGCACCAACCAAGGCATCTTTACGCAGGTGCATCGGTGTTGGGCCTGCATGCGCTTCAACGCCGCGCAAGGTCAGGTCAAACCACTTCTGCCCCAGCGCTCCGAGCACTACGCCGATGATCTTCTCTTCATCTTCAAGAATCGGCCCTTGCTCGATGTGCGCCTCAAAATAGGCGCCAACCGCATGCCCTGTGGCCTTGCGGCTACCGGCATAACCGATGGCATTTAGCGCTTCACCGACCGTTACGCCATCGGCATCGACCTTGGCCAGGGTTTCTTCAAGGGTGAATTTACTGGCAAATACCCCTGATCCCATCATGCATGGCGCGAAGCGCGAACCTTCTTCGTTGGTCCAGACCACCACTTCCAGCGGAGCTTCGGTCTCTATTGCCAAGTCATTCAGAGTACGCAATACCTCAACGCCAGCAAGCACGCCAAAACAACCATCAAACTTGCCGCCAGTCGGTTGCGTGTCGATATGACTGCCTGTCATCACCGGCGGTAAATCAGGATTGCGCCCGGCACGGCGCGCAAAAATATTACCCACCGTATCAACCGTCACGCTGCACCCCGCGGCTTCGCACCACTTGACGAATATGTCGCGCGCCTGGCGATCCAGGTCGGTCAGCGCCAAACGGCAGACACCGCCTTTGGCCGTGGCGCCAAGCTGGGCCAATTCCATCAGTGATTGCCATAAACGATCACCATTGATGTGCTGATCAGTGGATTGCAAAACAGCATTGGTAGCAGTCATGTTTACCTCCTCAGGCAAGAAGCAACTCTTATGGTTTACAGCGTCGGCTTGGCAACAACAGCGGGGCGCGGGCTGCTCATACTGCACAGGACAAAATAAATCAGCCCACCCAGCGCAGAACCGGTAAACCAACCGTAATCGTAGAACCAGCTAAACGCCTCGCTGCTGAGCGACATCAGCGTCAAGGCAACTGGCAGCACAAAGGCCGCGAAGCCCATCAAATTCCAGGCGGGATAAACGTTATCCAAATACAAGCCCGGCAAATCCAAACGTTGTTTTTTGATCAAAAAGTAATCAACCACCATGATCCCGGCGATAGGCCCGAGCAAACTCGAATAGCCCAACAGCCAGTTCGAATACACACTCTCAAGGCTGACATCGGAGACAATCCAGCCGAGCTTTTTCAGCAGTTCATGGCCCATCAGACCGAGACCGACAAAACCGGTGATAAACACCGCTTTGCTGCGATTGATCAGCTTGGGAGCAATGTTCTGGAAATCGTTAGTTGGCGAGACGATGTTTGCCGCGGTATTGGTTGAAAGCGTTGCCACGATGATCAGCGCCATTGCCAAGGCCACCCAGCCCGGGCTTTGGATATGGCCAATCAAACTAACCGGGTCGGAGACTGTTTCACCGACCAGCGATGCCGAAGCAGCGGTCATTACCACACCCAGCGCGGCGAACAGAAACATGGTCAATGGCAAACCAATAATTTGGCCGACGATCTGGTCCTTCTGACTTTTCGCGTAGCGGCTGAAATCGGGGATGTTCAAAGACAATGTCGCCCAGAAGCCGACCATTGCTGTCAGGCCTGCCAAAAAGTAACCCACCACGCTGGCACCTTCAGGGCGCTTGGGAGGCTGCGCCAACAACTCGGTCATCGACACATTTGGCAGCGCCCAAACCAACAACCCCGCACCGACCAGCACCAGCAGCGGCGCAGACAAGGTTTCCAGCCATTTAATCGACTCAGCGCCGCGTAAAACAACCCACAGGTTGAGCACCCAGAAGATCATGAAACCGATCACCTCACCGGTGCCGCCCAAAGCCTTCCAGCCCTCGAAGATCGAACCGAGAAACAAGTGAATCGCCAAGCCGCCAAACATGGTCTGGATGCCAAACCAACCACATGCCACCACTGCGCGTATCAAACAGGGCACGTTAGAGCCAATGATGCCGAACGACGAACGCAGCAGTACAGGAAACGGTACGCCGTACTTGGTGCCGGGAAATGCGTTGAGGGTCAGCGGGATCAATACCACGATGTTGGCCAGTAAAATCGCCAGCAATGCCTCGCCCACCGACAAACCAAAATAGGCGGTGAGCACACCGCCCAAGGTGTAGGTCGGCACACAAATCGACATGCCCACCCACAACGCGGTGATGTGCCATTTGTTCCAGGTTCGTTCATGCACCTTGGTCGGCGCAATATCGTGGTTATAGCGCGGGCTATCTAGCACATCAGTGCCAGCGTCTAGTTCGAACAGGCCATCGCGTTCGGTTACTTCCGATCTGCTCTGCTGCATGGGCTTCTCCAATTATTTTTTTGATTGTTAGCGCACCGGGCTAATGCGGTGGCTGGAGTTCTTCGAACAGTGCCAGCGACACTTTATGACCGACGAACATGGAGGCAGCAGCACTCAATAACCATGCCGAACCCTCATGCAGCCAACCACATACAACTTAACAATGCTTACAAGACATTGATTTAAATAGTCTTTAAAAATAATGCGGTGAACCACTCGATCCCCAGACAAGGTGCAACAACCGATTTTTCCGATCTTGTCTGCTCAGTCAGGACTCAATCTGGTGCAAGGCAATTTTTTTTCAAACCATCAGGCTTATCGCTTCGCCGGTTTAAACGGCTGATTTTGCATAAGAAATCTCGCTCATATTTGGAACCTGTCAAGTGCGTCAAAATGGTGAGAGGCATCACCATTTTGGTGATTATTAATATTTATTGTTATTTATCAATAAGTTAATAAGACGAAAGACACTTTAAAAATAATCTTGCTCAATCGACAAAGTGCTACTAGATTCTATTCCTGACAGTGATGACAGGATTAAAACTGCATCTCTGTCCTGCTCCACCCAAAGAAATCCAAGAACCGGCATGCACCGGTCAGCCTGAGAGGAAACTGGTATGGCTTTATTGATCCGTGGCGCCACGGTGGTGACCCATGAAGAAAGCTACAGCGCCGACGTGCTGTGCGCTGACGGCATCATCCAAGCAGTTGGCGAAGACCTCGACATACCCGCCGGCTGCGAAGTACTCGACGGCAGTGGCCAATACCTGATGCCTGGCGGCATTGACCCTCACACCCACATGCAACTGCCGTTCATGGGCACCGTTGCCAGTGAAGATTTCTACAGCGGCACCGCAGCCGGGCTGGCTGGCGGTACGACTTCGATTATCGACTTTGTGATTCCCAATCCTCAGCAGTCGCTGCTTGAGGCATTTCATCAGTGGCGCGGCTGGGCGGAAAAATCAGCGTCTGACTATGGATTCCATGTGGCGATTACCTGGTGGAGCGAGCAGGTCAGCGCCGAGATGGAAGAGTTGGTCAGCAAGCATGGGGTCAACAGTTTCAAGCACTTCATGGCCTACAAAAACGCGATCATGGCCGCCGATGACACCTTGGTCGCCAGCTTCGAACGTTGTTTGACACTGGGCGCGGTGCCAACCGTGCATGCCGAAAATGGAGAACTGGTCTATCACCTGCAAAACAAGTTGCTGGCACAGGGTTTAACCGGGCCAGAAGCCCACCCTTTGTCGCGGCCAGCACAAGTTGAAGGAGAGGCTGCCAGCCGGGCGATTCGGATTGCTGAAACTTTAGGCACACCGCTGTATTTGGTGCATGTCTCGACCCGCGAAGCATTGGATGAAATCACCTACGCACGCGCCAAGGGGCAACCGGTTTATGGCGAAGTACTTGCCGGCCATTTGTTGCTCGATGACAGCGTTTATCGCCACCCGGACTGGCAAACGGCTGCCGGTTATGTGATGAGTCCACCGTTCCGTCCGCGAGGTCACCAAGAGGCGCTATGGAAAGGCCTGCAGTCTGGAAACCTGCACACCACCGCAACCGATCATTGCTGTTTCTGCGCCGAGCAAAAAGCAGCGGGGCGCGATGATTTCAGCAAAATCCCCAACGGCACCGCTGGCATTGAAGACCGCATGGCCGTGCTCTGGGATGAAGGGGTTAACAGCGGCAAATTATCGATGCACGACTTCGTCGCGCTGACCTCGACCAACACCGCGAAGATCTTCAATTTGTTCCCGCGCAAAGGCGCGATTCGTGTCGGCGCGGATGCAGATCTGGTGCTTTGGGACCCGCAAGGCACGCGCACGATTTCAGCCAAGACTCATCACCAACAAGTTGACTTCAATATTTTTGAAGGCAAAACCGTTCGTGGCGTACCCAGTCACACCATCAGCCAAGGCCGCCTGGTCTGGGCCGATGGCGACTTACGCGCCGAGCGTGGCGCGGGGCGTTATGTCGAGCGACCGGCTTATCCCGCAGTATTCGACCTACTCAACAAGCGCGCCGAGCACCAACGGCCGACAGCCGTGAAACGCTAACCCTCAACTACTGCGCACCCACCCGAAGAGGTGGGCCGCAACCGTATCAACGACTTGACTGCCCACAAGATTGCAGGCCAATAACGCCGAGGGTTTAGCCCCCTCACATGGCGGCCAGCAGCCTTGATAACAATCACAAAACCGTGAGGCATAAACCCGTGATAGATACACTCAGCCACTTACCTCGTCCAGACGCAGACGCCGCCGAACTGGCAGCTAATTTCGGTGACCTGGCGCCACCTCTAAATGCCCGCCAAGCCGCATTGGAAAGCGCGCGCTGCCTGTATTGCTACGACGCGCCATGCATCAATGCCTGTCCCAGTGATATCGACATCCCATCGTTCATTGGCAGCATCAGCCATGACAATGTCACGGGCGCCGCGCAGACCATTTTGTCAGCCAACATTCTGGGTGGCAGTTGCGCCCGGGTTTGCCCGACCGAAATTCTTTGCCAGCAAGCCTGCGTGCGCAATAACGCGCAAGAATGCGCACCGGTGTTGATTGGTCTGCTACAGCGCTACGCGATTGATAATGCCAAGTTCAGCGAACATCCATTCAAGCGAACCGCCGCCAGCGGCAAGCGTGTTGCCGTGGTTGGCGCTGGGCCTGCGGGGCTTTCCTGTGCACATCGCCTCGCCATGCACGGCCATGACGTGGTGATTTTCGAAGCCCGGGAAAAAGCCGGCGGGCTCAATGAATACGGAATCGCCAAGTACAAGCTGGTCGATGAATTTGCACAAAAGGAAGTTGATTTCCTCCTACAAATCGGCGGCATTGAAATCCGCCACGGCGAACGGCTTGGTGACAACCTGAGCTTGAGCGAGCTGCACCAGCAGTTTGATTCAGTCTTCCTCGGCCTGGGTTTAGCCGCGAGCAAACAACTGGGCATGGCCAATGAAGATTCGCCCGGTCTGGTCGCGGCAACAGATTACATTCGCGAGCTACGCCAGAGCGATGTTCTCAGCAATCTGCCGCTGGCCAACCGCTGCATAGTCCTCGGTGCTGGCAACACAGCAATCGACATGGCGGTGCAAATGGCCAAGCTAGGCGCCCAAGACGTCAATCTGGTTTATCGCCGCGGCCTGGCCGACATGGGCGCAACCGGTCACGAACAAGAAATAGCCAAAACCAACCAAGTTCGGTTAATGACTTGGGCCCAGCCTGAAGCAGTATTGCTTGATGATGCTGGAAAAGTACGCGGCATGCGCTTCAGCCGTACCCGAATGGACGAGGGGCGCTTGATCACAACCGGGGAAACCTTCGAGCTGGCCGCTGATGCAATCTTTAAAGCCATCGGCCAAGCATTCGATGGCAATGCGCTGAATGATCCACTGGCCGCAGAATTGAAACGTCAAGGCGAACGCATCTGGGTCGATGAAAATCTGCGCACCAGCATTGCGGGCATCTATGCCGGTGGCGACTGCACCTCGCTCGACCAAGACCTTACAGTGCAAGCCGTGCAACACGGCAAACTGGCTGCCGAGGCCATTCACTCAACCCTCGCTATGAAAGTGGAGGCTGCATAATGGCCGATCTCTCTATCGTTTTCGCAGGCATCAAAGCCCCCAATCCTTTCTGGCTGGCCTCCGCGCCGCCGACAGACAAAGCCTACAACGTGGTCCGCGCTTATGAAGCAGGCTGGGGCGGCGTGGTTTGGAAAACCCTTGGCGAAGACCCGGCAGCGGTCAACGTGTCATCGCGTTACTCGGCGCTGTACGGCCCGAATCGCGAAGTGATGGGCATCAACAATATCGAGCTGATCACCGACCGCTCACTTGAAATCAACCTGCGCGAAATCACTCAGGTCAAAAAGGATTGGCCAGACCGCGCTCTGATTGTGTCCTTGATGGTGCCGTGTGTTGAAGAGTCATGGAAATACATCTTGCCGCTGGTCGAAGCCACTGGCGCAGACGGTATCGAGCTGAACTTTGGCTGCCCACATGGCATGCCGGAACGCGGGATGGGCGCAGCTGTCGGGCAGGTGCCTGAATACGTCGAAATGGTCACGCGCTGGTGCAAAACCTACAGTTCGCTGCCGGTCATCGTGAAACTCACCCCCAACATCACCGACGTGCGTTTGTCTGCCCGCGCCGCACATCGCGGCGGCGCCGATGCCGTGTCGCTGATCAACACGATCAACTCCATCACCAGCATCGACCTCGACAATATGGTCGCGCTTCCGGTTGTCGGCACGCAGAGCACTCACGGTGGTTATTGCGGCGCAGCGGTTAAACCCATCGCCCTGAACATGGTCGCCGAAATCGCCCGCGATCCCGAAACCCAAGGCCTGCCAATCTGTGGCATTGGCGGCATTGGCAGCTGGCGTGATGCAGCCGAGTTTGTCGCTCTCGGTTGCGGCGCCGTGCAGGTTTGTACGGCTGCGATGCTGCATGGTTTCCGCATTGTCGAAGACATGAAAGACGGTCTGTCCCGCTGGATGGATGCAAAAGGCTATACCAGCCTCGACGATTTCTCAGGCCGCGCAGTGGGTAATACCACGGACTGGAAATACCTAGATATCAACTACCAAGTGATCGCCAAAATCGATCAGGACGCCTGTATCGGCTGCGGCAGATGCCATATCGCCTGCGAAGACACCTCGCACCAAGCCATCGCCAGCCTTAAACAAGCAGACGGCACGCACAAATACGAAGTGATTGATGATGAATGCGTCGGCTGCAACCTGTGCCAAATCACATGCCCAGTCGAAGACTGTATCGAAATGGTCGTACAAGACACCGGCAAGCCATACCTGAACTGGAATGAAGACCCGCGCAATCCATACCGAGTGGCCAGTTAAAAAGCTCCCAAAAACTGCTGCGCTAGGTTTTCAGGCCCTTTGGCATAAGTAACGCCTTTGGCGTGAGAAAACACATGCGGCGTTCAACGCCGCATGGCCAAGCGCAGCAGCTCTAGGCGAACATTAAGGTTCGAGGCCGATACCACGCAGAATCACCGTGGTAATAGTCTGCACGGCTTTCTCGAACTGCATCTCGCTCAGCGCTTGATGGTCGTTCAGCACTTTTACCTGATGGTTAAAATCCGCGTAATGCTGGGTTGAAGCCCAGATCATATACAGCAGGCTCGAGGGCTCGACCGGCAAAATGCGCTTGTCCTCGACCCACTGCTTAATCTTCGCCTCTTTCATCTTCGCCCAGCTATATAAGCTGTCGTCCAGCGTTTCACCGAGCATTGGTGCGCCGTGGATAATCTCGTTGGCCCAGACTTTCGAGCCATGCGGGCGGGTGCGCGAATGATTCATCTTGGCGCGTATATAGCTGCTCAGCACAACGCGCGGGTCATCAAGCATTTCAAAACACAGGGCGTCTTGCTTCCAGACGTCGAGCAAATCGAGCAATACCGCGCGGTACAGTTCGTCTTTGGTGCTGAAGTAATAATGCAGGTTCGAGCGCGGCAAACCGGCTTCTTCAGCAATATCGCCCATGGAAGTGCTGCCAAAACCTTTTTCGGCGAAAACCTTTTCTGCACAGAACAGAATTTTTTCTATGTTGCGCCGGCGGATCTCAATCTTGTGATTGCCCATACGGGCTCCAATACTGCGGGATTAACCAAGGCTACCACTGCGTTGCGCGTAGGGCGACGGAAAGCCTTGGGCAAAACCGTCTGTATCGCTATAATCGCCCGGCTACACGTAACCGACACCGCTTCGGTTACGCCCGCCACCCATCCGAGGGGCGCTGCAGCAGACCCTGTACACCAGTGGTTTGTCAGGCTCGGATGGGGCGTTAACCATACGCATCAACGGCGCCCATTCGCAGACAACGAATGGAGACTCATTTTATGAGCGCTGTTATGACGCCTGAAGGTTTTAACGACTTTAAAGTCGCTGATATTTCCCTGGCTGCCTGGGGCCGCCGCGAAACCATCATCGCTGAATCCGAAATGCCAGCTCTGATGGGCCTGCGCAGCAAATATGCTGGCCTGCAACCGCTGCAAGGCGCCAAGATCATCGGCTGTATCCACATGACCATCCAGACCGCCGTGCTGATCGAAACCCTGATCGCACTAGGCGCTGAAGTGCGCTGGTCATCGTGCAATATTTTCTCGACTCAAGACCAAGCCGCTGCAGCTATCGCTGCCGCTGGTATTCCGGTCTTTGCCTGGAAAGGCGAGACCGAAGAAGAGTACGAATGGTGCATCGAGCAAACCATCCTCAAAGATGGCCAGCCTTGGGACGCCAACATGATCCTCGACGACGGCGGCGACCTGACCGAGATCCTGCACAAGAAATACCCGGCCATGCTGGAAAAAATCCACGGCGTGACCGAAGAAACCACCACTGGCGTACACCGTTTGCTGGATATGCTGGCCAAGGGCGAGCTGAAAATCCCGGCAATCAACGTCAACGACTCGGTCACCAAGAGCAAGAACGACAACAAATACGGTTGCCGTCACAGCCTCAACGACGCCATCAAGCGCGGAACCGACCACCTGCTGTCGGGCAAGCAAGCGCTGGTAATTGGCTACGGTGACGTGGGCAAGGGTTCCTCGCAGTCGCTACGCCAGGAAGGCATGATCGTTAAGGTTTCCGAAATCGACCCAATCTGCGCCATGCAAGCGTGCATGGACGGTTTTGAACTGGTTTCGCCATACATCGACGGCCTCAATGACGGCACCGACGCCTGCATCGACAAAGCTCTGCTGGGCAAGATCGACCTGATCGTGACCACCACAGGCAACGCCAATGTGTGTGACGCTGGTATGCTCAAAGCCCTGAAAAAGCGCGCTGTTGTCTGCAATATCGGTCACTTCGACAACGAAATCGACACCGCTTTCATGCGCAAAAACTGGGCATGGGAAGAAGTTAAACCACAGGTACACAAGATCCACCGTACTGGCAGCGGCAGCTTCGATGCGCAAAACGATGACTACCTGATCCTGTTGGCCGAAGGTCGTCTGGTCAACCTGGGTAACGCCACTGGCCACCCAAGCCGCATCATGGATGGTTCGTTCGCCAACCAGGTTCTGGCCCAGATATTCCTGTTCGCGCAGAAGTACGCCGACCTGAACACCGAGCAAAAAGCTGAACGCCTGACGGTTGAAGTCTTGCCGAAGAAACTCGACGAAGAAGTGGCTCTGGAAATGGTTAAGGGCTTTGGCGGCGTCGTTACACGCCTGACCAAGACCCAAGCTGATTACATCGGCGTAACCGTTGAAGGCCCTTTCAAGCCGGATGCTTACCGCTACTAAGTAGCCGACTGGCCGTGCATCTGCATGCAGGTGTACGGCCAGTGCTCACAAGGACATCGTCATGAGTCAAGAACGCCGTTTCAGCTTCGAGTTTTTCCCGACCAAAACTGAAGCTGGACACGAAAAGCTGATGGCCACTGCGCGCCAGTTAGCGACATACAATCCGGATTTTTTCTCCTGCACCTATGGCGCAGGCGGCTCAACCCGCGACCGCACCGTTAATACCGTGCTGCAACTCGATGGTGAGATTAAAGTTTCGACCGCACCCCATCTTTCCTGCGTAGGTGACAGCAAGGCTGAGCTCCGCGAGCTGCTGGATCTCTACAAGAGCAACGGCATCAAGCGCATCGTTGCCCTGCGTGGTGACCTGCCATCGGGCATGGGCATGGCGAGCGGCGAACTGCGCTATGCCAATGAGCTCGTTGCCTTTATCCGCGAAGAAAGCGGCGATCATTTCCACATCGAAATTGCTGCCTACCCGGAAATGCATCCGCAAGCACGTAACTTTGAGGATGATCTGGCCAACTTCGTGCGCAAGGCAAAAGCCGGTGCCGACAGTGCGATCACCCAGTATTTCTTCAACGCCGACAGCTACTTCTACTTCGTCGAGCGCGTGCGCAAGATGGGTGTTGAGATTCCGGTCGTACCGGGCATCATGCCGATCACCAACTACAGCAAACTGGCACGCTTCTCTGATGCCTGTGGCGCTGAGATACCGCGCTGGGTGCGCAAGCAACTGGAAGCTTACGGTGATGACATCGACAGCATTCAGGCCTTCGGCCAGCAAGTGATTACAGAAATGTGCGAACAGCTGCTGCAAGGCGGCGCGCCAGGCCTGCACTTCTATACGCTGAACCAGTCTGAGCCAAGTCTGGCGATCTGGAACAACCTGAAGCTACCGCGCTAACCGGCGTTTTAGAGTCGTTGTCATAAGCTCTAAAGCTAGAGGCCTGTGCAACCACACAGGCCGCTAGCAAGTAAGACTTCGAGCAATTGCTCAGTAAATCCTTGGTTTATGCGAACTAATTACCACTGCGCATGCCCAAGACAATGCTATTAATTAAACCCCGTATGCAGCAAATGCAGCGCCATTAAGCAGGCAACTACTGCGCAACGGCCAAGCTCTGTTATACTCGGGACTTCCCGCCAGGCTTGCGCCCGGATGCTAGCCCCTCCCAGAGGCAGCAGTACCGGACGGGATTGCGCGCCCCACGTGCGATTCAAGCCAGGCAATACATCATAGGGCTACGCCCTCACTAGACAGGATTTCACATGTCCTTTGCTTCCCTCGGTCTCTCCGAGGCTTTGGTTCGTGCGGTCGAGTCCGCCGGCTACACCCAGCCAACTCCGGTGCAACAGCGGGCTATTCCCGCCGCGTTGCAAGGTCGCGACCTGATGGTAGCGGCACAGACTGGCACGGGTAAAACAGGCGGTTTCGCCCTACCAATCCTTGAACGTTTGTTCCCTAACGGTCACCCGGACCGCGAACAACGTCACGGCCCAAGACAACCACGCGTACTGGTGCTGACACCGACCCGTGAACTGGCCGCTCAGGTGCACGACAGCTTCAAGCTGTATGCCCGCGATTTGAAATTCGTCAGCGCCTGCATTTTTGGCGGCGTTGGCATGAACCCGCAAGTTCAGGCACTGGCCAAGGGCGTTGACGTTCTCGTCGCCTGCCCGGGTCGCCTGCTTGACCTTGCTGGTCAAGGCAGCATCGACCTGTCGCACGTCGAGATTTTAGTGCTCGATGAAGCTGACCGTATGCTCGACATGGGTTTTATCCATGACGTTAAAAAAGTCCTCGCCCGTCTTCCGAGCAAGCGCCAGAACCTGCTGTTCTCAGCGACCTTCTCCAAAGATATTACCGACCTTGCAGGCAAGCTGCTGCATAACCCGGAACGCATCGAAGTAACGCCACCGAACACCACGGTTGAGCGCATCGAGCAACGCGTATTCCGCTTGCAAGCGAGCCATAAGCGTGCGCTGTTGGCCCACCTGATCACCGCTGGCGCGTGGGAACAGGTCCTGGTCTTCACCCGTACCAAGCACGGCGCCAATCGCTTGGCTGAATACCTCGACAAGCGCGGCTTGCCAGCGGTTGCGATTCACGGCAATAAAAGCCAGAACGCCCGCACCAAAGCCTTGGCTGATTTTAAAGCCAATAAAGTGCGCATTTTGGTAGCCACTGATATCGCCGCTCGCGGCCTGGATATCGACCAACTGCCGCACGTGGTCAACTTCGAGCTGCCAAACGTTGAAGAAGATTACGTACACCGCATTGGCCGTACTGGCCGTGCAGGTCGCAGCGGTGAAGCGATCTCGCTGGTAGCTCCAGACGAAGAAAAACTGCTGCGCGGCATCGAACGCATGACCAAGCAGAAGATTGCCGATGGCGACGTCATGGGCTTCGACGCCAGCACTGTAGAAGCTGAGCGTCCTGAAGTTCGCGAACCGCGTCAGCCACGCCAGCAGCGTGCGCCGCGCCCTGCTACACCGGACGGCGAGCGTCATGGTGGCGGCCGTAAAGACAAAGGCAAAGACACCGGTCGCGCTGCCAAGCCTGCCGGTAGCCGCGAAGGCGGCCGTGATAATGCTGGCCGCAAGCCTAAGCCACGTGGTGAACGCAGTAACCGTCCAGCCGCTACTGCTGCGATTCCGGTACTCCCCCCGGACCGCGCGCCAGATGAGTTCCGCGACGACGAAATTGATAACTTTGGTAACCGCGTTGACTACGTCAGCCCGAACCAGAACCGGTCGCAAAATCGTGGTCGCCGTCCTGCGGCAGCTGCTGCGCAGCCAGCATCAGGCCAACCACGTAATCAGGGCCGTGGCCCACGTAGCGGTGGCAGTGCGGCAGGCGGCGCTGCCAAGCCTAACGGCGGCGGTCAAGGCAAGCGTCAAGGTGGTCAGGGCCGTAATGGCTCTGGAGCTAACCGTTCACGCCCACCACGCGACCGTGAGCGCAGTACTTCACTTAATCGCGATGAACTGCCACGCAGCGAGCAAGCGGCTAGCAAGACGACAGACAAGCAGCCTGTCATCATGCATAAAAGCTCGCGCCTTGACCGGTTCCCAACACCGGAACAACTGGACCAACTGCCAAGCAGTCGTCCACGCGGTGAGAAACCAGCATTGCTAACGCGTAACCGCGACGAGTAACTCAGCAATGGCTGCAACCAACAACGCCGACCTTGTGTCGGCGTTGTTGTACCTGCGGGTCACGAATTGCGTATTTTTTGCCCAAAAAAACGCCGACTCGAAGTCGGCGTTTTTTATGATCGGTCAGTAATTACTGACGAACACCTTCAAACGAAATGATCAACTCAACTTCCTGCGCTGCAGGGCCGAGGTCTTTTTCAATGTTGAAGTCTTTCATCTTGATTGTGGTGGTGCCTTCAAAGCCTGCACGGTAGCCGCCCCACGGGTCATCACCTTCACCCACGAACTTGGCCTTAACAACAACAGGCTTGGTCACACCGTTAAGAGTCAGGTTGCCGGTAACATCAGCTGCACCGTCGCCAGTCGATTTAACCGAGGTCGATTCAAAAGTGGCAGTCGGGTTTTTGCTGACGTTAAGGAAGTCACCACTGCGGATGTGCTTATCGCGCTCAGCATGGTTGGTGTCAACGCTCTCAGTCTGCAGGGTCACTTTAACCTTGCTGGCTTCTGGTGTTTTAGCGTCGTAGCTGAAGCTACCATCGAATTCTTTAAAAGTGCCGTACAACCAGCTGTAGCCCAAATGGTTAATCTTGAAATTAACAAAGGCGTGCTGACCTTTGGTGTCGATCACGTAATCAGCAGCGAAAGCCTGACCCGCACCGATCAAAGCAGTGCCTAGCGCGAGTGCAGCAAGCGTTTTCTTCAACATAGAATCTTCCTTCCAAAGTAATCTTGCAAAATCATATTGCAACGTTTCAGGGATGCGCAGAGCTGTCCGCGCGATTCAACAACTAAAATCTATTCACGACCGAGCATGCGTTTTAGCGTGCTGTCACGGTCAATAAAATGGTGCTTGAGCGCCGCCAAGCCATGCAGCCCAGCAAATATGACAATGGCCCAAGCCAAGTACTCATGAACCATACCCGCCCATTCTTCCTGATCAGGAATACTGGTCAGGGTCGCTGGCACTTCAAACCAATCAAAAACGCTGATACCACGGCCCTCTGCAGTTGAAATCAAGTAGCCAGAAACCATTAACACAAACAAGCCGACATATAAGAATGTGTGGCCCCACTTGGTGGCTAACTGCGTCATACGGCCATGACTTTGCAAATGTCCCGGCGGCGGGCTGATCCAGCGCCAGCAAACCCGCAGGAGCATCGCTAAAAACAGCAAAATACCAATACTTTTGTGAATGTTTGGAGCATCGGTATACCAACTGTCGTAGTAATCAAGTTCGACCATCCAGAAACCAAGGCCAAACAGGCCAAATACCACCAAGGCCACCAGCCAGTGCATAAAAATACTGATCACGCCGTAACGTGAGGGAGAGTTGCGCCACTGCATCAATAATATGTTCCACAAAACCATGACTATTTAAGTTGGGCCAAGATTAGCAACAAAACTATCGATATAAAGCGTAAATTTTCGCTTTGAAATATCGGGAAATACGATAGCTATTCAAGACCCACTGTTTTCACACTGAACTTCTATGAATTTAGAGCTTATTGACCAGCCCGCATTACAGCAAGGCTGTGCAGTGACATGTCCACCAAGGGCTGGCGTCCCATCGACTCAACCAGCCTGTGGCTTGAAGCCCAATCACTAATTGACCCTAAGCCCGGCATTCGCATCTGGTAGGCTGTGCCTAAAGATTTGGAGGACTCCATGAGCTTGAACGATCAATGGATGCAGCGCGACCTCGCTGTGGTTTGGCACCCTTGCACACAAATGAAAGACCATGAGCAGCTCCCTTTAGTGCCCATCAAACGCGGTGAAGGCGTGTGGCTTGAGGACTTCGATGGCAAACGTTATCTGGACGCGGTCAGCTCATGGTGGGTCAATGTCTTCGGCCACTGCAACCCGCGAATCAATCAGCGCATCAAGGATCAGGTCGATCAACTTGAGCACGTCATCCTCGCCGGGTGCAGCCATCAGCCCGTCATTGAGTTATCCGAGCGTCTGGTCAAGCTGACGCCAAAGGGGCTCGACCGGGTGTTTTATGCCGACAACGGCTCATCGTGCATCGAAATCGCCTTGAAGATGAGCTTCCATTACTGGCTCAACATCGGTCAGCCAGAGAAAAAACGCTTCGTCACCCTGAGCAATAGCTACCACGGCGAAACCGTCGCTGCCATGTCGGTTGGCGATGTCGCCTTGTTCACCGACACCTATAAAGCCCTGCTCCTCGACACGATCAAAGTACCCAGCCCGGACTGCTACAACCGCCCTGAAGGCGTGAGCTGGGAAGAGCACTCGCGCCTGATGTTCACCCACATGGAACAAACACTCGCCGAGCATCATCACGAAGTTTCAGCCGTCATCGTCGAGCCACTGATCCAGGGCGCAGGTGGCATGCGTATGTACCATCCGGTTTACCTGACACTCTTGCGTGAAGCCTGTGACCGCTATGGCGTGCACCTGATTCTGGATGAGATTGCAGTCGGTTTCGGCCGCACCGGTACCATGTTCGCCTGCGAACAAGCCGGGATTCGCCCGGACTTTCTGTGCCTCTCAAAAGCACTGACCGGCGGTTATCTTCCGCTTGCCGCCTGCTTGGCCACCGACACCATTTATCAAGCGTTCTACGACGACTATTCAACCTTGCGCGCGTTTTTGCACTCGCACAGCTATACCGGCAACCCACTGGCTTGCGCGGCGGCGTTGGCGACACTGGATATCTTCGAGCAAGACAATGTTATCGAAGCCAATCGCGCGCTGAGCAAACGCATGCACGACGCCACTGCTCACTTGGTTGACCACCCGCATGTTGCCGAAGTCCGTCAAACCGGCATGGCACTGGCAATCGAAATGGTTGCAGACAAAACCAGCAAAACCCCTTACCCGTGGCAAGAACGGCGCGGTTTGAAAGTCTATCAACACGCACTGGAGCGCGGAGCACTGCTACGCCCATTGGGCAGCGTGGTGTACTTCCTGCCGCCGTATGTGATCACCCCTGAGCAAATCGACTTTCTGGCAGAAGTCGCAAGCGAGGGGATTGATATTGCCACCCGCACGTCAGTCAGCGTGGCCCAGGGTAATAGCAACTATCCGGGCTTTCGTGATCCGGGTTAAGCGTTCGGTTTTGAAAGCGGGATCACAAGGCCGGGTTAACCTCAGCCAATAAATATTTATGATCTGCCTTTAGCTGCCATGTCTTTGGATCAGAGACCGGAAGCTAATGTGCCTGTGAAAACTGATAAAAAATTCAAATCCGTGCTCGGGGTTAGTTGACCACTAAAATCAACTACGAGGATCCAGCGTGGCTTTGGGGGGAGAGGGAAATGGAGTGGGTATCGTTGGTGTTGTCGGCGAGCGCGCTGATCGTAGTGCTGTTGTACATCGGTGTTGCAAGCCCCGGCGCCAAAAGAAAGCGGCTTAAACGTGTCCTTGAGAGTGTGCCCGAACTTGATCGTGGTCAGGAACACTTCAAACGTCGCTACCCGCGCTATGAATATGGCACCGGCAGCTATGGAATGCCTGACGTAAAGGATTTCCGCGAAGGCACGACACTCAAAATTGGCGCTTACTGCTCAATCGCAAATGGCGTTCTGATCGTACTTGGCGGTAATCATCGGACTGACTGGGTCACCACCTACCCTTTCCCGGCCAAGTTGAAAGAAGCGAGTCACATCAAGGGCTACGACGGATCACGGGGCGATGTGATTATCGGCAGCGATGTTTGGCTATGTACCAACAGCACCATCTTATCGGGAGTCACCATCGGGCACGGTGCCGTGGTGGCGGCTGGATCACTGGTTAACAGGGATGTCGCTCCATACTCGATTGTTGCGGGAAATCCTGCTCGGGTAATCGGCTGGCGTTTTGATGAGCAAACACGCGAAGCACTTGTTGCGACGAATTGGTGGGACTGGCCCAAAGAGGAGGTTGCTAGCGTTGTCGAGCAACTGTGCTCTGAAAATATCACGGACTTCCTTGAGTACGCCCGAAGCCGCCAACAGGCATCTTGAGTCTGTGGTTAATACCCCTTTAGTGGCCGTCAGGGCGACATACGTCTCCTGCCAGCAACCGTCGTTATCAAACAAACATCAGAATTAGTATAGGGTTGCGCCACATGCGCTGGCGCGCCCCGTAGATACACCCGCGGTTTACTCGACGTGGCAAATTACTTTTTGTCGATTAACGTACCCAACAGCCCAGTTCATCAAAATTAATCGCCCCTCAACGATTAATGCGCTTCAGTCAGTCATCGATGGAAACAACGGATGATCCATCGGTGCGCCAGCGGGCAGTTCCTTGTCCAACCCCGGGAAAGGTGGCGAGGTTGTCCAGTTACGCGGGGCGTGGGTCATGTCGTCACCAAGCAGGCGCACTGAGAAGGCACGGCGGCGATTCTGCCCGCTGACGCCGCCAGAGGCGTGTAATGTCAGCATATTGAAGAACACTGCATCACCCGGCTCAAGCTCCCATCCCAGAATCGGGAAGTTATCGCGCTGTGACTCAATATCCGGTAGTTCGCCCAGCGAGCCCTCTGGAAACCATTTGGCCTGGTTATCAAGGAAGGTCCGTGGCATCAGCCAAGGGCCTTTATGGGAGCCGGCAATAAACTCAAGAGTCGCGTCGCGCGAGACAGGATCAATGGGCATCCACATGCTGATGTTCTGCTGACCTTCGACATTGTAGTAAGGCTGGTCCTGATGCCACGGGGTGCGTTGACGAGTGCCCGGTTCCTTGACCAGCAAGTGATCGTGGTACAACCGAACGTGTTGACTGCCCATCAGGCGCCGGCCTGCCTCGGCTAACGGTGACTTGAAGATGAATTTACGGTAGGCAGGATTATCTTGCCAATTGCAGAAGTCCTCGAAAAACCAGCCTGGATCATCTGGCTGGCTGGCGACCTTGGCTCTGGGGCTGGGATTGCGCAGGTTATGTTCGATGCCTGCGGCGAGTCCACTGATCAGCGCCTGATCAAATAGGCCGCGTATACAGATTGCGCCGTCGCGCTGAAAGGCATCAATGGTGTCCTGATCGATAAGTGCATCAAGTGAAGCAGTCGTCTGCATGGCGTGCAGCTCCTTGTCGGGCAATCAGTCAAAGATCGGCAATTCGTCATCCAGCGCATCGACTAGACGGCTGAAAAATTGTTCGCAGCGTTCGAGTTGGTCAAACTCAATGTATTCATCTGGCAGGTGTGCCTGATGGATACTGCCGGGGCCGCAGATCAGCGCCGGGATTCCCAGGCCGGCGAAGAGTCCGGCCTCACAGCCAAACCCCAGGGCCACGGGGCTTCTGTCACACTGAGCCAGCGTCGCGAGCCAGTTGATGTAGCCCTGCCGTTGTTCGTCGAGCTGGGGGTATTGGCCGACACACTCCAGCTCCAACCGCGCCTGCTCAGCCAGCGCCTGAATCTCTGTTGGCATGGCTTGTGGATAGGCGGCGGACAAACGATGGAGAACTTCCTCGCTATCCTGACCAGGCAAGGTACGCATCTCGAAGTCGAGCTGGCAGCGTTCGGGAATCTTGTTGAGGGCGCTGCCGCCTTGAATCAATCCAGTGTGGACTGTCGACCAAGGCGGATCGAAGCGGTGGTCGGGTGGCGTGTTCAGCCGCTTTTCTTCGGCCAGGCGACGAATTTCCAGAATCAGCCCCGCCGCGACATCAATTGCGTTGACTCCGCGCTCTGGATAACCGGAGTGCCCGCCAACCCCATGGACAGTTGCACGCATGGCGACATGACCCTTGTGTGCATTGCCTATACGCATCAAGGTGGGTTCACCAATAATGGCGCCTCGCAAGCGATGTGCCTGAAGACGTAAGTGCGGCAACATCAGGGGCGCACCAAGACAGCCAAGCTCTTCATCGAACGACAAGGCCAGAACCACTGCATTGCGCTGGAAGCGATGCTTGGCTTTGACCAGGCTATTCAAAGCGATGCCGATAAAACCCTTCATATCCGCACTGCCGCGACCGTAAAGTCGACCTTGATGTTGGCGCGGGACAAAAGGCTCCGTGATGCTCCAGTCAGCCGGGTCAGCCGGAACCACATCGCTATGCCCGGAAACCAGGATCGCGGGAGCATCCTTGGGGCCGAACTCGGCAATCAGGTTGGCCTTATTGCCATCAGCGTCATGAATCAGGGTGACCGGAATATCGTGCGTTTGCAGCCACTGCGCAACGAATTGAATCAGCTCCAGATTGCTGTGTGAACTGGTGGTATCGAAGGCGATCAAGCGCTCGATCAATTCAAGTGCGTCGGGCGAAAGGGGTGCTTGCATGTTCAGCTCTCCAGCCACTATCAGGCTCCGGTCCATATAAAGGTGTTGGCAACCACAACCAGCGCAGCGCCAAGGCTGTAGAGCATCAGGATCAGCGGGAGCATGAAGCGCATCCAGCGCGCCCATGGCACACCGGCAATGGTGAGGCCTGCGATCAACCAGCCAGCGGTCGGGGTGAAGGCATTGGAGATACCATCACCAAATTGAAAAGCCAGCACGGCGACCTGGCGATCCACCCCGGCAAGATCGGCCAGCGGCGTCATGATCGGCATGGTCAGCGCGGCCTGACCGCTGCCAGAGGTGACCACGAAATTCATCAGGCTTTGGGATGCATACATACCCAGTGCCGCCAAGTTCGAAGAGCTGTCGCCGACGACGGATACCAAGCTGTGAATGATGGTGTCGATGGTCATGCTCTGTTGCACGATAACCACGATAGTGAAGGCCATGCCCACGGCCAATGCTCCATCGACCATATCCTTGCAGCCATCCGAGAAGGTCTGGGCAATATCATTGGTCGGCATACGGGCAATGATGCCGCTGACAATGCCCAAAATCAGGAATATCCCTGCCATTTCCTTGAGGTACCAGCCCCAACTGCTGACCCCGATAATGATCACCACCAAGGCCACGCCAAAAGCGGCCAGAATCCCCAAGTGACGGGGTTCCAGCTGTGCCAGCTCGGACTGACTCATGCCCTGCTCGGGCACAGCCAGATCAGCAATTACGCTACGGCTCGGGTCTCGCTTGACCCGCTGTGCATAGAACATGACATAGCCCGCGCTAAGGGCAACGAATAGCACCCAGCAAAACATGCGATAACCCATGCCGGAGAACAGCGGTAGTTCGGCAATCGATTGTGCGACCCCGACATTGAACGGGTTGAGAAAGGAGCCCGTGTAGCCGATTGCCGTGCCGATCAAGGGGATCGCAGCTGCAACCACAGCATCGTAGCCGGCACGTCTGGCCAGTGGCAGGAGAATGAAGATGTAGACGATGCTGCCCTCAATCATCCCGTAGGTAGCCGAGCATAGGGCGAAGAAGGTCATCATCAACGGAATGATCAGGATTTCACGCCCGACCAAGCGGGACAGCAGCAGATTGACCAGCCCTTCCAACGCCTGACTGCGGCGCATAACGCCGAAGGTGCCGCCGACGATAAGGAGGAAGAAAATAATCGACGAGCCGCTCTTCATGCCCTCGAAAAAGGCATTGAAAAAGGCCAAGGGGCCGATGGCCGGATGTTCGACCAAGTGATAGGTCCCGGCCACAATCACCGAGCGGCCCTGCTCACTGACTACGCGTTCATAGCTGCCACTGGGAATCACCCAGGTAATCAGCGCGGCGAATACGGCCAGAACGAAGAGAATGACAAAAGCATGAGGAATAGCTTTTGGGCTGGGTGATCTCAAGCTGATATCGCTTGCCATGGTGGTGTTGGACATTGTTATCACCAGTGGAGTTGGCCATTGCTGGCTGACAGAGATTCGTTAGCTGGCTATGTTAATTGCAATGCAAAGCCTATTGCACCAGCCTCAGGCACATTAGTGGGCTCGTTGTACCGAATTCATCCGCAAGACTGCGTCACAGGGAGCATTCCTACATGAGCGCTATGCGCACTGAGGCAACGCCAAGGCTGTAAACCTGTGTTTTGATTAGAGTCGATAACCGGGCAGGGCTTAGCCTGAAAGGGAGAGGTGGCGTAATCGGTCGTTGAATCCTGCATGAACGAGTGTCCTTTTCAATGCGGATATCTATTCTTGTATATACAATGAAATTTGATATTACCGCTTGGAGTATCGCTGTCAAGCCATTACTTGAGCATGAATTCAGCACGATTGGACTTAAGCAGCAATCATCTTGCCATCATGTATATACATTTATTGAAGATAGAAAATCGCATCTCCGAACACTAAAGGAAAGATCAGGTCTTATTCAAAACGTCAGCCAAAAGACCGGGCTTAGCCCCCTAAAGTTTTATAGTTGTTCGCTATGTACGCCAAATATGGGAATGGAGTAGAAGATGGAATGGGTGTCATTAGTCCTCTCGGCTAGCGCACTGATAGTGGTGGCGCTGTACGTTGGTGTTGCAAGTCCTGGCGCCAAAAGAAAGCGGCTTAAACGTATCCTTAAGCGTGTACCCGAATTTGATCGTGGCAGATATCAGTTCAAGCGCCGTTACCCGCACTTTGAATATGGTACCGGCAGCTATGGCGTGCCTGAGGTGAAGTTCATTTACGAAGGCACGACCCTGAAAATTGGCTCTTACTGCTCAATTGCCAAAGGGGTTCTGATTTTACTTGGCGGCAACCATCGCACTGACTGGGTCAGCACTTACCCTTTCCCAGCCATGTTGAAACAAGCCAGCCACATCAAGGATTACGAAGAATCACGGGGCGATGTGCTGATCGGCAGCGATGTTTGGTTATGCACTAAAAGCACAATTTTGTCTGGAGTCACCATCGGTCACGGTGCTGTCGTGGCGGCTGGAGCGTTGGTTTGCAAGGATGTTGCACCCTTTTCAATTATCGCGGGAAATCCTGCTCGGGTGATCGGCTGGCGTTTTGATGAACAAACGCGCGAAGAACTCTTAGCCAGCAAGTGGTGGGACTGGCCAAAAGAAGAGGTTGCCAGAGTGGTCGAACTTCTATGTTCTGAAAATACCGTTGGTTTCCTTGAATACGCTCGAAGCCGTCGCCAGGCAACTTGAGTGCTAATGACAACAGCAAAGGTAATAGGCTAGACAATATCTAAGCCAGACAACCGTAGTTCGTCCCCTTTTAGTCACGGACTGAACCTAAATCTTAACTACCGCAGGTCACAATTTAACAGAAGTTACTGAATTTTACCTCTGACACAAAGTCTTATAAGAACAATGCTAAATCTAGAGGTTCTCGTTATGGTTATGCACTTCGAAACAACCGATGATCAAGTTGCATGCGGTCGAGACAACGACAACTTGGATACCACCAGTAAAGCAAACAAAGTGACCTGCAAAACCTGCCTTGGCTCGCATGTGATGCAAGATATCGCTGGGACCACGAAGCCCAAGAAAAAAGCCAAGAAGCCAGCAAAGAAACAACCCAAGAAAAAATCTGTACCAAGCTCAACATTCGACTGGAAGCATGAGTGGGCGGTAATGTGCCATGACATACGCCCTAATGATCGACTTCCACGTGGTTTTGAGTCGATTGAGATCTGACCCAAAGAGCTCTTAAAGAAACCCAGGAACCGATCCTACTAACCGACTGGATAGATTAACAGGATCGGTTCTGCACTTCGTTACTTAGCTTCTTTGATCACCGTTCCCAAAGAAGCATCCTTTACTAAATAGCGCCCCTCCAAATCATCAAGTGGAGCCAAGCTGTTTCGTGCCATCAAAAAACCCACTTCAACATTTTGCTTAACATAAACAACTTCACCTGCATTAACATTTACAAGCAGCTCGGCCCAATTCTCTGCCTTTGAACTTATTTTATGTTGCCCAGGTGTTACATAAAAATAAATATACTCATTGGCCCGTGTATATCCCATTTCAGAGTCTGATTCTTGATCATCAAGAAAGACATTAAAACGAACCAACCCGCCAGCCAAGCTAGGGCGAACTATATAAAGCAACCCTTTGTCGGCAACGGCTTCTTTCGGCAAAGTGTACCCAGCCAACTCTGCTTGCATCTTATCCGGTGAAGGCGTTGAGGCACATCCATAAAGAAGGCTTATGCAAACAAGCGAAAGTATTTTAATTATCTTTACAGTCATCTTTGGTTCCCTAGCTACGCACTGTGATTGTTATTTCCAAAAAAACTCGTGACACTTCAAACACTCAACTAAGCATGCTTGGCAACTTTGAGTGAAGGTTTTTAACCTGTTAATAAGCTACGCTGCAGACAGTAACGAACAGTGCAGTGTGTAAACCGCCCCAATGCAGGCCAAGTGCCACTATTCATTTCTGGGCGCAACATTAGCACGAAGTGAAAAAGCCATCATGGGTGATAGATAAATATGTGACATGAGTCTGTCCTGCTGCGCCGGATCCATCCAAAAGTCAGGCAGCAGCTCACCTGCGCCTGAAATGATGCTCAAACCAAGGCTAGCGCCCGCACACAACGCGGACGTCAAACAGGCTAAACTGCGCTTCCCTGTGTTCTGTAAATAGTTTGCCCATGCGCCTATCTCGTTTTTTTATCGATGCCCCGCTTTCCATTGGCCAGCACCCGTTGCCTGAGGCGCAGGCTCATTACATCAGCCGCGTGCTGCGCCATAGCGTCGGCGATGCGGTCCAGCTCTTTGATGGCAGCGGCAATGAGTTTCTTGGCGAGTTGATTGAGGTGGGCAAAAAAACCGTAAATGTTGATCTGCGCCAATGCATCGCCGGGCAGCCAGAATCGCCGCTGAGTGTACATCTCGGCCAAGGTTTGTCCCGTGGCGAGCGAATGGATTGGGCGATCCAAAAAGCCACAGAGCTGGGTGCCACCGAGATCAGTCCGATCGTCAGCGAACGTTGCGAAGTCAGGCTTAAGGATGAACGCGCTGACAAACGCATGGCGCACTGGCGGCAAGTGGCGATTAGCGCCTGTGAACAATGCGGTCGCTCAGTGGTGCCGGTGATCCATCCACCGATCAGCTTGAAAGACTGGATAACCCAGATAGACAGCGAATTGAAGCTGGTGCTGCACCCGGTCGCAGAACCGCTGGAGAGCCATGCCAAGCCAGGTTCGCTGGCATTTTTGATAGGACCTGAAGGCGGCTTGAATGATGACGAGATCGAGCAAGCCAAAGCCCAGGGCTTTCATGCCGCACGCCTCGGCCCAAGGGTGTTGCGCACCGAAACGGCGCCGGTGGTGGCTCTGAGTGTCGCGCAACAGTTGTGGGGCGATTTTTAAATCGCAGCAGCCATAATGCAAAACGCCAGCATCGCTGGCGTTTGTAGCTGGAGCCAGGCTTAGATCAGGCCTGCGTCTTCAAGTAACTGCTCAAGTGCGATCAGATCAGGGATCTTGACCACCTCATCACCCACTAGCACCGCATCCAATTCCAATGGCGACAGCGTTGCACCGGGTGCTGTACCCAGGTCACTGACAACTTTTACCGAGCGCGGAATACCCTGCACCAGCAGAGCAATAAACTTAACCTTTTCCCGGCCACCCGGCGCGTTGATTACCGCCACCCGAGCATTGCCGCCAATTTGAGCCTGCCCGTCACTTGCTGCCTCGAATGACAACAACGGCAAGCGCAGGTCACGCCAATTGATCTGCCCCAAAAACCACGCAGGCATTCCCGCGCTCGGCTGTGGCGCGCGATATGGAATCAACTCCGCAACCACCACGTTAGGTATCAGCAAGGTGCGATCAGCCAATGGAATGGCTAGGCACGTAAGGCTGGTGACGCTGCTTTCGGTTGTTATTGCTTGGCTCATTAAGAAGTCCTGATCAGGCGTTCGATGCAGAATTACGGCACTGCTCTGCCAGATAATTAACCAGCCCGAGCGCCAGCTCACGAGGTTCAGCCGTGTAATCGCTGTAGCCACCTTCACGCAAGCTGTCGGGCATGCTTGGGCACACGCACGTATCGCCGCGCTGGGTCCAGACAAGTGCATTCTGACGTTTAACGTACGCGGCAGCAGCGCTGCCATCACTGCCCATGCCACTGAATACGATCACCCCGCATTGATTGCCAAACTGCTGAGCCAGATTCAACATCATCTGGTCAATCGAAGGGCTATACGGCTCGGGCCAGGCACGTTCGGTAATATGCATCGCGCCGTCACGGGCGAACTCAAGTTCACGGCTGATCGGCACTACAACCACTTCGCCGCAGCGCACACTATCGCCGTCGCGCGCCGGGTTAACATGCCACTGGCTGTGTCGGCCTACCGCTTGCGGTAACACTGACTCGAAACTGGCATCGATATGTTGCGCGTAAATAAAACCCACCGGCAAACCGCCGGGCAATGCATCCAAAAAGGCTTTAACCGCTGCCGGGCCGCCCATTGATGCGGCCAACAACCAGACCTGCTGCGCAGGCTCGCCAACCACCAATTGCGAATCGGCCAGCACTTGCGGCAACTCTAAACGAGTTGGGCGCTGCGCATCGGCTAATAAAGCCTCAAGCGTTGGCCCCACCGCTTTTGACGGATCGCCCACCAGCTTTTTAAGCTTGGCAAACAGGCTACGCTCCCAGCGCGGGTAGTTCTCGGAGTGACGCTCAGGCGCATGGCCTTCGCCAAACAACACCGGCGCCGAAGTCGTTTCAAGCAGGTTATCAATCAATGGCGAGTCTTCTGACTGAGCCAGATCAACCAGCCACAGGTCAGCCTCGCATGCCAGCAACGCCTCTTCATCAAGACGCGCAGGATCACTGTTCATAACCACTTCGTAGCCACTGCCCGCCAGCGCCTGCTGCAGCACATGGCGCTGCAAGGATGTATCAGCAATTACGGCGATGCGAGCGGTGGCCTTTGTGGTCATGTGCGTTTAACCAACTGATTGATGCTCTCAAGCAAGAGCGACTCTTGGTAAGGTTTGCCAAGGTATTCGTTTACACCAATACTCAGCGCGCGCTCGCGGTGTTTCTCACCGGTCCGCGAGGTGATCATGATGATCGGCAAGTCCTTCAGGCGTGAATCGTGACGCACCAGCGTCGCCACTTCGAAGCCGTCCATACGCGGCATTTCGATATCCAGCAGCATGATGTCTGGCTTGTGCTCTTGCAGCAACGAGATCGCATCAACCCCATCTTTGGCGGTCAGTACGTTCATACCGTTACGCTCAAGCAAACGGCTGGTCACCTTGCGCACCGTCACCGAGTCATCCACCACCATCACCAGCGTTGGGCGATCGGCTTCAATCTCCGCCTCTGTCGCTTTGTGGTTAACCAAACGAGGTTGCAGTTGGTTAAGCAGATGCGCGTGCAACACACGAATGGTTGCCAGCAGATCGAGAATCACCACCACGCGACCGTCACCGAGGATGGTCGCCCCGGAAATACCGTGCACACCGGCAAATTGCGGACCGAGGCTCTTCACCACGATCTCACGAGAGCCCGCCAACGAATCGACCTGCACCGCAACTGTATGCTCACTCGAACGCACCAGAATCACTGGCAACGGCAAGCTTTGCCCAACCAGTTTCGGTTGCTGGCCGTTATTGAGCAGATCGCCGAGATAACGTAACTCGTACGCCTGACCAGCGTACTCGAAGCGCGGCGCATCAGGCGCGTAATAGGCCTCCAGCTCGTAAGGTGAAACGCGCACGATACCTTCGATGGTGTTCAGTGGAATCGCGTAGAGGTCTTCACCCGAGTACACCATCAACGCCCGGTTAACCGACACGGTAAATGGCAGACGAATCAGGAAGCTGGTGCCGACGCCCGGCGTCGAGTCGATGCTCATCGAGCCACCGAGTTGCTTAACCTCGGAGTGCACCACGTCCATGCCGACGCCACGGCCAGAGATTTGCGTGACCTTCTCGGCGGTGGAGAAACCTGCCTCAAGAATGAACTGCAAAACTTCGTAATCAGTGAGGTCGGAATCTGCATCCATAAGGCCACGTTCGATGGCTTTACGGCGGACCGCATCACGGTTGATACCGCCACCGTCGTCGGTCAGAGTCAGGGCGATATCTCCACCCTCGCGGCCGAGGCTCAGCCGGATCGTACCTTGCGCAGGCTTACCCGCAGCACGGCGCGCATCGACTGACTCAATACCATGATCCACGGCGTTACGCAGCATGTGTTCAAGCGGGGCAACAATCCGCTCAAGAACGGTACGGTCCATCTCACCGTCGGCATTACCGACAACGAACTCAACTTGTTTGCCCAGCTCGCCCGCAACCTGGCGGACGATACGCCGCAAACGCGGGACCAAACGCTCGAATGGCACCATGCGCGTACGCATCAGGCCTTCTTGCAGCTCGGTGTTAACCCGCGCCTGTTGCAGCAGCAAGGTTTCCGCATCGCGGTTACGGGCAGCCAGCGTTTCTTTCAGGTCGAGCAAGTCAGACGCCGACTCGAACAGTGCGCGCGACAGAGTTTGCAGTTGTGAGTGACGGTCCATTTCCAGCGGGTCGAAGTCTTCGTAACCGGCGCGTTCAGCTTCAGCCTGATAGCTGCTGAGAATCTGCGCTTGGGTTTCAGTATCGAGACGCCGTAACTGATCACGTACCCGGTCGATGGTCGATTCCATCTCGCTGAGCGTGAAACCAAAGTCACTGACCTGCTGCTCAACCCGACCGCGGAAAATCGATGTCTCACCCGCCAAGTTGACCAGGCCTTCAAGCAACTCCGCAGGCACTTTGACCAGCTCTTGCGGAGCCCGGCGTGATGCGGCTTCTTGTGCAGCTTCCTGGGCGCGACGGACGAAAGGCAGAACCTTGTCGACCAGTTCGTGCGCAGGCATTGCACTGGCAGCAACAATCGGCGCAGACAGGTTTGACTGATAATTGGCGGCGGGCACTGCTGGTTCTTCGACCTGCGCATCCAAAGACTCATTCGCCAGGCGTTCCCGCAGCAAATCAACTTCGCTAACCAGGCCTTCATAACCCGACTGCACGTCGAGATAAATGCTCTCCGGCCACGGTGCACTCTGTTGTTGCGTTTCGCTCAGATGTTGCTCGAGGTCGTGCGCCTGGTCGCCCAAGCGCTTCTGGCCGGCCAAACGCGCGCCACCTTTGAGGGTGTGCAAAATACGCAGGATGTCATCAATCGCGCTGGCATCATCACGATTGACGTCCCAACGGCCGACCGCAACTTCCATTGATTCCAGCAGCTCATCGGCTTCTTCAAGGAAGATATCGAGGATATCTGACGCTTCGCCATCTTCAGCGCCAGCCGCATGCAAATGTACGCTGGATGGCATGCTCAACTGTTGGCCCGGGTTGCTACGGAACTGCTTGATGGTCTCGATCAATGCAGCGCCATTCGGCACCGGACGCTGATCACGCACGGCTTCGAGCATTGCTGCAAGGCTGTCGTGACTATCTTGCAACAAGGTAAACAGCTCAGGACTTGCACGCAGGCGGCCGTCACTCAAACCTTCATACAGAAATTCAAGCTCGTGGGCGAGATCGCCAACTTCGGCAATTTCAGACATCCGCGCGCCACCTTTAAGGGTGTGCAGATCGCGTTGCAGTGACTCCAACTCAAGGCTGTTATCAACATCGTTGATCCAGCGTTGCAAGGCTGTAGCCGAGCTGTCGAGAATGTCGAAAGCTTCTTCAAGAAAAATCTCAACCAGCTCTTGATCACGCTCATCAACAGGTTCCGCAATCGGCGCTTGCGCCGCAGGCACAGCATCTGATTCGGATGACATATTGAGATCGAACAGTGGTGCTTGCGTCGTATCGACCTGATTCGCTTCGTCCAGCGGCTGCAGGTCAGCCTGGCTGGTACTCGCATCCTCTGCGCTTATCGGTTCAGCATCAGGTTGCTCGGCGCCCGGTTCTTCGTCGTCCACAGGTTCAAGATCTGTGGCTTGAACGTCTGGTTGATCAAGCGCTGATTGATCCGCCTCAGCGTCTGACAGATCGTGCTCAATCTCAGCTTCAGGCTCAGCATTTAGCTCAGTATTTTCGGCGCTATCGTCAACTGATCCAGCCTCTGTCTGAGGCTGATCGCCCGTAACAATCTGATCACCACGGATAAATGCCTGAATGGCAGCAATCAAATCATCGGCCGGAGCCATTTGCGCACGCGTTTGCATCTGTTCGACTTGAACAGCCAGGCGGTCGTGACTTTGCTGGAGTAAACCAGTGAGCTCCGGCGCAACCTTCAAACGACCATCGAGCAAACGCTCATAAAGCGTTTCCAGCTCATGGCCAAGATCACCAACTGGCTTGATGTTGGCCATCCGCGCACCACCTTTTAGGGTGTGCAGATCACGATACAGTTCGTGCAGCGGAGCCTGATCGTCCGGGTTTGCCAACCAACGATCGAGTGAAGCACTGGCGCTATCGAGCAGGTCGACCGCTTCCTCAAGGAAGATTTCAACCATCTCGTCATCCAGCGCTTCATAGGCATCGGCGCTGACTGATTGCTCAGCAAGTGGCGCTTGAGCGGGTTCAGGCGCAAGTTCGGATTCGCCTGTAAGCGCGGACAGCTCGGCGCTTGGCTCTTCGGCCGGGTCAACGCTTGAGTCCTCAACCGAATTTACGTCTGTAAGTGCCTGCAGCGCTGCAGTTGCAGCATCAAGCTCAACAATGTCCAGGCCGTCGGGGCTCGACAGCAATGCCAGCTTGGATGGATCGAGTGCTTCATTGAGCAAAACCCGCAAGGCCTCGACTCGCTGCGGCTCAGTACTGACCTGCAGGCCCGCAGCGACTTGATCCATCATGCCAATAAGCGCTTCGTGGGCCAGCTCTGCCTCAGTGAAGAAGCGCTCACTAACCGCAAGTCTGCCTTCTTCGACAGCGCCATAAAGATCCAGCAATGCCTCGCAAAGCTCATCGATTTGCGGCAGCTCAGCCATGTCAGCGCCACGCCCAAGCATGGTCAGCTCATCAAGCAATGCACTGAGTTCCTGACGCTCGAACGGATGTTCACGCCAGTTGCGCAAGAGTTTCTCGGCATCCAGCAGAATATCCATGCCTTCAGCCAGGAAGATGCTGATCAACTGTGGATCGCGGGTCTCGCCCAACTCACTTTTGCGGTTGTTCTCAGCGGTATCAAGGCGTTCTCTATGCAGCGCTTGCACATCATTGAGAAACGCTTCCGCGCCTGGCAATGCGGCCAGCGGATGTTCTTCAAGTTGTGCAAGCGCCAGACGGAACAATTGCTCAGCGCGACGCAACAGATCAGCCTCGGACATATCCAATGCGATCAGGTTGGTCTTGAACTCCTTGACCAGCTTTTCAAGCGGCGCTGCAATCTCGGCAACCGGAAGAATACCGGCCATGTAGGCGCTGCCTTTTAGCGTGTGCAGAGCACGCTGCAAATCATCGGTAACCGGTTGCGGTAACTCACGCTCGCAATCGGCGATAAAGCGCAACAAGGTATCAAGATGAGTTTCAGCCTCGCTGCGGAAGATATCCAACAACTGCGGATCGAGCATTTCATCACGGTCGCTCGACGGCTCAGACACATCATCAGGCGATTCAACGGTGGCTTCAACTGTGGTTTCAACTGGCTCGGTAACTACAGACGGGTTGATGCGCTGACCTTTGGCCAAGGCATGCGCAGTCATCGCCAGCAGGTCAACGTCATCACGCTGACGCTGCGCCTTGTCAGCATATTCGCTGACCAGTTCAGGGATCAGGTTGATGACATCGGTGATGACCTGTTGCACATCAGCATCAGGCTCGATACTGCGATCAAGCACGCGATTGAGCAGGTTCTCAATCGACCAAGCCAACTCACCGATGACCAGCGCACGGACCATCCGGCCACTGCCCTTGAGGGTGTGGAAAGCCCGACGCACTTCAATCAAGGCATCTTTGTTTTGTGTGTCAGCACACCACTGCGGGTAATACTCGGCGATGGTTTCGAGTACTTCAGCGGCTTCTTCAATGAACACTTCAGCCAGTTCATCATCGAAGGGCTCTTCATCGGCCGGTGGCGGCAACAGGCTTGGCGGTACGTCATTGGCGGGTGGGTTAACCACTTGCGCCGGTGCCGCCATGACATCGGCCATCGACATCGGCTTTTCAGTCTCATCGACAGACGCTGACTCTGATTCATTCAAGCTTGGCAGCTCAACCTCTGGCAGGCCCAATGCTGCAATATCCTCGTCGTTCCAGCTGGTTTGCGGCTCTAACGAATCAAGGCTGAGGGCCTCAAGTTGCAGGTCTGGGTCATCCAGTGAAAACGCTGGGCTTTCATCGAGTTGCAACCTAGGCAGTTGCTCGTCTGCTGGCGCATCCGTAGGCTCAAATTCCAGATCGGCGAAATCGAAGTCAACCAATTCGATGTCGTTTTCGGTGTTGTCTTCAATCGGGGTGATCTCGGCCAAGTCAAAGCTCAGCGCTTCTGGGTTGTCTGAATCAAGGTCAGCAAACTCATCACTCAGATCATCCAATGAGCCAAAATCCACGGACTCATCTGACTGCGCCGGGCTCGAGCCGGTAATCGGCTCCACTTTTACCGTTTCAGCATCAAGCTGCTGCTCGAGCGCAGCATCAAAGTTGTCACTCGACAGATCAACATCCAGGCTTTGCTCTGGTTCTGCGATTGACTCAGCGTTGATAACGTCGATGTCGTCCAGCGGATTAGACAAAGGCTCAAGATCGTTGGCGCCGAGATCCAGATCGAACTCAGGCAGCGCAGCTTGCTCATCAAGATCAAACTCAGCGCTGGCATCGAACGCGGCAGGCTGTGGCGGCTCGGTTTCTGCCTCTGCTTTATCCAGCGGCGCGACATCAACTGACTCAGGCGCTTCTGGCTGATCAAGGATTGATGGCTTTTGCTGCAGCGGATAACCCAGACTTTCGAGGCTTTCTTCGGCCACGTCGAGAATCAAATTGCCTTGACTCGCGTGATCATCACCCAAGCGCTCAAGGTAATACTCAACGCTGGTAATGGCGTCTGCCAAAGTGTCCAGACTTTGCCAATTGGGTATGGCTTTGCGCTCTAGCAATTGCTCTTGAATGTAACGATTGCAGGCATTAAGCAGTTGCGCGGCGCGATCCAGCGGAATCATTGCCAAGCCGCCACGTACTTGCGTGAGCAGCTCGGGCACGCGGGCCAGATGGTCATGATTCCACTGCGAGGCAATGAATTCGATAATCGCATCTTTGGCTTGTTCGAGTCCGGTGCGCGCCTCTTTGATTACTAACTGGTGGATCTGCGCAACGTCGGTAGTCGGCAGATGGCTTTCTTCGCTGCCGCCCTCTTCGGATGGGCCAACCATGCCAGCCAGCGTCGCCTCTACATACAGCAGCGCACCCGCCACATCCATCAACACCGCATCGCTAGGCTCACGCAGGCCTTGGGCCAAGCCTTGAACCACGGCTATTTGGTCAATGATGACTTTACGCGGCTGAGCAAAACCCAGCACCGCCAGGGTGTCAGAAATTTGCTTGAGCGGAGCGAGCAAAGACTCCAGCTCAGCGATTTGTGCACGATCACTGCGCACAAACAGATCGAGACTGTCTTTGACCCGGACCAACTCTTCACACAGCGCACCCACCACCGAACGCATGGCGTTGCGGTCAGGACCCGCGAGGCTTGCCCGTTCGGCGTCAACAGTTTCATCGTCTGGCAGTGCTTCATCCAGACGATATTGTTGTTTCAATGCGGCAATACGCGGGGTTTTGCCGCTAGCTTTGGCGACATAGAACAACAGGTTCTTGATCAGCTCATCCGGCGCAGGCTGATTGAAGCCCTCTGCACCTTGAACCATCAGCCGCTTGAGTTCTTTGTCGACTTCACGCAACAACGCGCGCACCGAGCTTCCATTGGCGACACTACCGCTGGCGAGCCCTTCAATAATACCCGAGGCGATCTGCCATAACGAACCGAGCGGCGCGTCTTTGCAAAGCGATTCCAGACGTGCAAATACCCGCGCCATATACCCCAGATTGGTTGGCAGGTCTTGATTGCGCAACACGCCAACCAAAGCCATTTGCAGCATTTGCCGCAGCTTGCGCAGTAGCCCTGGCAGCTCAGCGTTGTAGCGTTGCGCCAGTGCTTCACTCGACAACGCGGACGGGCGCTGGGACATATCCGGGGCAAACAGGCTTGTCTCTGAGAGCAGTTTTTCACCGCGCGCAGAGCGCAGGTCATTGAGCAGAGGCAGCACGACCATCGGTAGATCGCGACGCGCAGTTTGTATGCGATCCAGATAAACCGGCATCTGCAGAATCGCCTGCATCAGCACTTCCAGCGCTTCGCCCTGGTTGCCGACCCGACCGTCCATTAACGCTTGCGAGAGGTGTTCCATTTCTTCCGCGAGCAATGCCGCGCCATGGAATTCAACCATCTGCAAGGTACCGTGTACCTGATGCACGTAAGTCAAACAGAAACGCATGCGCGTAGGGTCTTGAGGGTTCTCAACGAACGACTCAAGTGCCTGACGTGCCTGCTTCAGGGTTTCTGCTACTTCGCCTTTGACCCACTCCAGGGCGACATAGTCGTGCCGATCACCCATAGTCACTCCGCTCATAACTTGCCCTTACGGGTAAACGCCAGAACTCGCTCGTCGGCGACCGGTATCAAATCCGGATGCTGCCAACCCGCTACTTCGCCAACCCCAATAACCAGCAAACCACCCGGTGCAAGGCGTTCTGCGAGGCAATTGAGGATCTCTCGGCGACGCCAGCGACGAAAATAGATCAACAAGTTCTGACAAAAAATAACGTCCATACCGGCCATTGGCGCCTTCGCCAACTCCAGCACATTGAGCTTGGCGCAACACACTTGCAACGCCAGTTCCGGTGATACTTTGAGGCTGCCATCGGGCTCAGCAGAAAAATAACGCTGAGCTATATGTGTCTCTAATTGCTCAAGCTTACGCGCTGCAAACCGTCCTTCACGTGCCTTGCTTAACGCGTTGAGGCTGATGTCGGTACCGGTGACCGCAAAATGCGCAGGCAATCCGGCATTTTCAAGCACCTGGGCGGCAGTGATGGCCAATGAATAAGGCTCTTCACCACTGGAGCAGCCGACACTCCAGAGTTCCCACGGCTTAGCCAGCGGTTGCTGCAACCTTGATTGCAGATAACGCTCAAGCACATCAAATGAGGCACGGTGACGAAAAAACCGGGTCTCCTGAACCGTTAACCGATCCAGCAGCAACGACCACTCAACCGCGCCACGCGGCCCATCTGTGACCTGGCGATAGTAGTCAGCGTAGTCACAGACACCCAGTTCACGCATGCGCGAACTCAGGTTGGTCTGCAAAAACGCTTTGCGCTGCTCCTGAATCACGACGCCAGTACGATCTTCGAGCAAAATCTGCCAGCGGTGGAATTCGTCGATAGACATATCCATGACTGGCTGCAAGGCCCATGTACCAAGCGGGTTGTCGTGACGTTCGGTCATAGTCCTGGGACTCCGGGCAGCGACCTTTGCAAGCCGCTGCGCAGCCATCGGTTAAGCCTGCTCCCCTTCCGGTAAGGTAAAGCCGGATACCGACTTACGCATCTCACTGGCCATTTTCGCCAAGTTACCAATGCTCTTGGCGGTTGCGGTTGTACCGGACGACGTTTGCGAGGTGATCTCCTGAATCACGTTCATGGTGTTGGAGATGTGACCGGCAGACGATGCCTGTTGGCGTGCTGCGTTGGAGATGTTCTGAATCAAGGCCGCAAGGGTCTTTGATACTTTCTCAATCTCTTCCAGTGCAACCCCGGCGTCCTGCGCAAGGCGTGCACCGCGCACCACTTCAGAGGTGGTCTGCTCCATCGAAATTACAGCTTCGTTGGTGTCAGTCTGAATCGTCTTAACCAGCGCCTCGATCTGCTTGGTTGCAGCAGATGAACGTTCTGCAAGGCGCTGTACTTCGTCCGCAACTACGGCGAAGCCTCGACCTGCATCACCGGCCATGGAGGCCTGAATTGCAGCGTTAAGGGCGAGAATGTTGGTTTGGTCAGCAATGTCGTTAATCAAGCTAACGATGTCACCAATCTCCTGGGACGATTCACCGAGGCGCTTGATCCGCTTCGAGGTGTCCTGGATCTGCTCACGGATGTTATCCATGCCGGTGATGGTGTTGTGCACCACCTCGTTACCCTTGTTGGCGATGGCTACCGAACGTTCCGCTACCGCGGACGACTCAGAGGCGTTCGCCGATACCTGGTCAATCGACACAGCCATTTCGTTGATCGCCGCAGATGCACCGGCAATTTCTTGCGCCTGGTGCTCAGACGCCTCGGCCAGATGCATCGCCGTGGCCTGGGTTTCCTGAGCAGCACCCGCCACCTGTACGGCAGTCAAGTTAATGGTCGCAACCAGATCACGCAGTTGGTCGATGGAGTAGTTGATGGAGTCAGCAATTGCACCGGTGAAGTCCTCGGTTACAGTGGCCGCTACCGTCAAGTCACCGTCCGCAAGGTCGGCAATTTCATCGAGCAGTCGCAAAATCGCAGTTTGGTTACGGTCATTCTTTTCAGCTGTTTCAGCCAGTCGACGGTTAGTCGAACGAACCATCACAATACCGATCAGGATGATCGAGGCCAGAACCAGCAAGCCCAGCACGTAACCAATCAGGGTATTGATCTGACGGCTGTCAACGAGGCCTTCGAAACCAGCTGACAGCTCAGAAGCTTTATCGAGCAGGGTTTGCGAAACCGTAAAGATCGAGTTCGCCGACTCACGAACCTGGAACAATTCAGGAGAGGTCTCGAGAATTTCGTCCACCGAACCCGATACGAATTCGAAGAGCTCGGAAATCTCACCCAGACGATCCAACGCTTCGGCGTCTTCTACCCTGGTGATTTCCATGGCGGCGTTGCCTTCAAGCATCGCGCCTAATACACGACCGAAGAGGCTGGCGTCACGACCGAAGGTATCAGCGGCCTGTACCGAGTCAGTATCACCGGCAAGTACTTTGTTCACCGAACCGAGGATACGTTCAGCCAACAGCGACTGACGCTGAGCGACCGAAACCTGAGCCGCTGGCGCACCACTTTCCAACAGGATATCGACGACTTCTTCGTACTCAACCTGCAGCTGTGGAATGGTTTCAGCCAGCGTTGCCGCTACCTGGTGCAACGACAGAACGGTTTGTTCACTGGCCAGAATGGAGTCAGTGTTTTTACGCAAGCTGTCCCAATCTTTCTGCACAGCCGCCATTTGTGGCTGCACTTGCTCGGGAGCTGGCGGCAATCCGCTTTCAGCGTTGCCATCGGTCAGGATTGCCCAGCGCTTTTGGAAGTCGTTGCGTGCATCACGCAACAAACCAAAGGCTTCAGGCGTACCTGTTGCAGCTTCCGTGGCGTTTTTTGCAATACGCTGGGACAGAACACGTAGCTCACCGGAGTGACCAATGTATTCAGTATCGTAGTTGGACTGGGTGTTGATATAAGCGAAGTTAACGAACAACAACACGACTGACACAATCAGGACGATAAACAGCCCAAGAATCAGCGTACTGCTGCGCGTACCCGCGAATAATTTGCCTGCATTTAGTTTTTTCATTATCTGGCCCCCGCCTGGACCGACCGCACTACGGTTCCCATATAACGCCAAAAGGCCGGCAAAGCCGACCCAACCGAAAATCTTATTAAAATGCTACCGCTAGAAAGTCTGGGTTCTGTGCCAGCGCAAAAGGGCTAAACACCAACCAAGCTTGCTCACGTTGGAATACGCCATGGATAAACGGCTCTACCGATGCTTCAAGTGGTGGCAACTGCTCAGAAAAAGTATCAACTGAAAAGTGCTGCATCCCAAAGACTTCGTCGACCGTAAGGCCGGCAAAAATCTCTTGGTGATCCACGACCAGTACCCGTCGCTGCTTACGCAGTGGCGACAACTCATTACCTAGAAAGCCGCATAAATCCATGACTGGAAGCAAGCGACCCCGCACGTTTGCCACGCCCTTGACCCAGCTCTTAACGCCTGGCAACAAGGTATACCGTGGTTCGTGCAGCACTTCACCGACCTCACCCATCGGTGCGACGAACAAACGCTCTCCCATCCGAAAGCCGATACCACTCCATGTCTGCTGGGCGGCTTGCTGCATAGGCAAGCCGGCCGCTAGCGCACGACAACGCTGATCGATTTCAAGAAGTTTTTGAAAAGGTGTTTGTACGTCAGACATGCCCACTGCAGCCTTCTGGTAAGGGTTTGCTAACTAAGCCGGAATTAACTGGCCAGCACAGCATTCAGAGTTTTAAGCAGTGTGTCTTCATCAATCGGCTTGGTCAGGTAGTCTTTAGCGCCTTGGCGCTTACCCCATACCTTGTCGGTTTCTTGATCCTTTGTGGTCACAATGATCACTGGAATGTGATTCGTGTCCGCATCTTTGGTCAACTGACGTGTCGCTTGGAAGCCGTTCAGCCCCGGCATGACGATATCCATCAATACCGCATCAGGTTTTTCCTGACGAGCCAGTGCGACGCCATCAGCGCCATTTTCCGCCTTCAAGACTTCATGACCATGCTTTTCAAGCATTGCGGTCAGCTTGTACATCTCGGTCGGAGAGTCATCAACAATCAGAATTCGAGCCATGGTGTTTCCCACTACTTAAAGGACATCGGTACAGGACGGATGTCAGGATGCTTGTTCCACCGGCATAAAGTCAGGCACATGAGCTTTGATCGCACCGAGTAACTCTTCTTTACTGAAGGGTTTGGTCAAGTACTGATCAGAACCCACGATGCGGCCCTTGGCTTTATCGAACAGCCCATCCTTGGAGGACAGCATGATCACCGGCGTGGATTTAAAGGCGCTATTATTCTTGATCAGGGCGCACGTCTGATAACCATCAAGACGCGGCATCATGATATCTACAAAAATAATGTTTGGATGGGTATCGGCAATTTTTGCCAAAGCATCAAAACCATCTACTGCAGTAATTACATCGCAACCCACTTTCTTGAGCAGGGTTTCTGCGGTTCGACGAATCGTTTTCGAATCGTCAATGACCATTACTCTCAAACCCTCGGAATGCTGTTCCATGTTTGCCCTACCATCGCCTCGGTGAGTCGTTATTTTTTCGCTGGAGCCAGTTCAGCTCGACCGCCCATCAATTGATGTCGCGTCAAAACCCAATAAATCATAGGCAGAGCGCAACATTAACTGCTGCGGCACCAACCGCTTTATGCGTGAGAACAGTGCGGACTCGGCCTTTGAGCAAGCTCCATATCATTGGCGGTCATACATATGACGCCAATAGATTGTTACCCTGATCATCTGGCCTTTTTAGCACACTCTCTACATGCAAGCTATAAGCTACCGACGGCTAAGGTTTTTTCCTTGAACGACTACACAATCAGCGCCGATTAAAGGCTCGTGATAGTCTCCAACACCTTATTTACAGCTCACATTGTGACTTTACGGAGATAAACACATGACCATTCGTGTCGGCATAGTCATGGACCCTATCGCGCAGATATCCTTCAAGAAGGATAGCTCTCTGGCCATGCTCCTCGCAGCCCAGGCTCGCGGCTGGTCGCTGTTTTATATGGAAGTCAAAGATCTGCACCAGAGCAAAGGCCAGGCGCGTGCCCGGACTTGCCCGCTAAAGGTATTCCATGACCCTGAACATTGGTTTGAACTAGGCGCAGAGCAAGACATGCTGCTGTCGGAGCTGGATGTGATCCTGATGCGCAAGGATCCACCGTTCGACAATGAGTTTGTGTACGCGACCTATCTGCTCGAACAAGCCGAGAAGGCTGGCACACTGGTGGTCAATCGCCCGCAAAGCCTGCGCGACTGCAATGAAAAGCTGTTTGCCACCCAATTCCCGCAGTACACGCCGGAAACCATCGTCAGCCGCCGTGCCGATATCTTGCGCGACTTTGCCAAAGAGCAAGGCGACGTCATCCTCAAGCCTCTGGACGGCATGGGCGGCACCATGATTTTTCGCCACCGCCAAGGCGATCCGAATCTTTCGGTGATCCTTGAAACCCTGACCGCCCACGGCACCCAGCAAATCATGGCGCAAGGTTATCTGCCCGCAATTGTCGATGGCGACAAGCGGATTCTGATGATCGACGGCGAACCTGTACCCTATTGCCTGGCCCGTATTCCTGCGGCAGGCGAAACCCGTGGCAACCTTGCTGCAGGCGGGCGCGGAGAAGCGCGACCACTGAGCGCGCGGGACCTTGAAATTGCCCAAGGCATCGGCCCAACCTTACGTGAGAAAGGCTTGCTGTTCGTTGGTTTGGATGTGATCGGTGATCATTTGACCGAAATCAACGTAACCAGCCCAACCTGCATCCGCGAGATTGATGCAGCCTATGACACCAAGATCGCTGAACGGCTGATGGATGTAATTGCTGAAAAGCTCAGCGCCAGATAATCCCGGCATTTGAGCCCAGGCCCTGAATCAAGGTACAGATTCAGGGCCTGGCGCAATATACAGCCAAGAAGCTGATTCCAGCGCCGCCAAGGCGGCCACAAGTTTGAAGCAGGTAGCAGCTTTGAACTTGGAACTTGCAGGCTATGGCCTCCAGTCGGCAGACTGCGCGGCATTCCGAGCTGATCCAGATAGTAATGAAACCAACAGCCAAGACACCAAACACACCCTCTGCGGGCGTAAAACCAGCAGACCGACTGGGCTTCACGCTGTTTCTTGCGGCCGTGCTGCATATCGCGTTGATTCTTGGCTTGAGTTTCACTCTGGCCGACCCCGTGACTGTTAGCAAAACCCTGGAAATCACCCTGTCGACCTTCAAGAGTGAAGAAAAGCCTAAAGAGGCAGACTTCCTTGCGCAAAACAATCAGCAAGGCAGCGGTACGCTGGAACACAAAGCAGCGCCGAAGACCACCGAGCAGGCGCCCTTCCAAGATACCCAAGTGAAAAAGGTCACACCCCCTGCTGCGCCGCAACCACCGCCAGTGCCCAAGCAAGCACCGAAGAAAGTAGTTGCCACCACTAAACCACAACCGCAGAAAGTTCAGGCCAAGCAAGAAAAGGTCAAGCAGGTCGAGCCAACTCGTGAGGCACCGACGTTTGACCGCGAACAACTGAGCAGTGAAATCGCCAGCCTTGAAGCTGAACTGGCACAAGAAGTTCAGCAATACGCCAAACGGCCAAAGATTGTCCGCCTCAACGCGGCTTCAACCATGCAGGACAAAGGCGCATGGTACAAAGATGCCTGGCGCAAAAAGGTTGAGCGTATCGGCAACCTCAACTACCCGGACGACGCTCGCCGCAAGCAGATCTACGGCAGCTTACGCATGCTGGTATCGATCAACCGCGACGGCACGCTGCACGAAGTCATGGTGCTGGAATCATCCGGCCAGCCACTGCTCGACAAAGCAGCGCTACGAATCGTCCGCCTCGCCGCGCCATACGCACCGTTCAGCGGCGACTTGGCTGATGCCGACCGCCTGGAGATCATCCGCACTTGGCGATTTGAGCGTGGCGACCGCTTGTCCAGCAACTGAGTCACCCGCCTTTTTACCTCATGGCGTGATGTTTTATAGCAACAGCGGTGAGGAAAACCGTGTTTTGGCTTCCCGGCTCAGGCCGCAGGCTTTAAGCTAGCGCCCATGAAAGATGCCAGCCCGAGTTACCTCAAACACCAGTTGCTGATCGCCATGCCACACATGGACGATGAGCATTTTGCGCAAACCGTGACCTATATCGTCGAGCACAACGATCAAGGCGCAATGGGCTTGGTGATCAACCGCCCAAGCGGCCTGAACCTTGCCGACGTACTGGAACAGCTCAGCGAAGAAAGCGAGCCGCCAGTGACCTGCGAAAGCCTGCCGATCTTCAGCGGCGGCCCCGTGCAGACTGATCGCGGCTTTGTCCTGCATCCTGCTGGCGACCATTACCAAGCCACACTTGAGCTTGGCGAACTGGGCCTGACCACCTCGCAAGATGTGCTATTTGCGATTGCCGCTGGCACCGGGCCGGATAAATACCTGATCACCCTCGGTTATGCAGGCTGGGATGCAGGCCAGTTAGAAGCTGAGATCGCCGAGAACGCCTGGCTCACCTGCCCTGCGACCCACGATATTCTGTTCGACTTGCCCTACGACCAACGCCTCAATGCCGCCGCCTCGCAGCTGGGTATCAACTTGAGCTTACTGACTTCACAAGCGGGACATGCTTGATGGAGGCAACTGTTGAGTAACCCTACCCCGCTGCGTTTATTGCTCGGCTTCGATTACGGCACCAAGCAGATTGGCGTCGCTGTTGGCCAGGTGATTACCGGCCAGGCCCGCGAATTGTGCGTACTTAAAGCCCAGAACGGCGTGCCCGACTGGCAGAAGGTTGAAGCCCTGATTCGCGAATGGCAGCCCGATGCAATTGTCGTCGGCTTGCCGCTGAACATGGACGGCAGCCCGAGCGAGATGAGCGAGCGAGCAGAGAAGTTCGCGCGTCGCCTCAACGGCCGCTTTAATCTGCCCGTTCACACCCATGACGAACGCCTGACGACCTATGCGGCCAAAGGCGAGCGCTTACAGCAAGGCCAAAATAGCGGTTATCGCGAACGCCCAGTGGATGCACTGGCCGCCGCTTTACTGCTCGAAGGATGGCTAGAAGAAAATATTTCAGGCTGAGCCCAGCTCAGTGCCCAAGGAGCTTGTGATGAACCTACCCAATCCCGCTGAATTGCTACCTGAAATGGCCAGTGCGCTAATCAGCCACCTGAATAAACGGCAGATCAGCACGCCGCGTTTCATTGGTATCCGTACCGGCGGGGTATGGGTTGCACAGGCGCTGCTTGAAACCTTGGGCAATAAAGAGCCGCTGGGCATTCTTGATGTTTCGTTTTACCGCGACGACTTCACCCAGAACGGTTTGCATCCACAAGTTCAGCCTTCTGAGCTACCGTTTGAGATCGAAGGTCAGCACATTGTGTTGATCGACGATGTACTGATGAGCGGGCGGACTATCCGTGCAGCCATGAACGAGTTGTTCGATTATGGCCGTCCAGCCAGCATCAGCTTGGTTAGCCTGCTCGACCTTGATGCTCGCGACTTACCGATTCGCCCAGATGTCGTCGGCGCAACCTTGTCATTGCCTGCCACGCAGCGGGTAAAATTATCTGGCCCGACCCCGCTCACTCTTGAGCTGCAAACGCTCACAAACTGAGACCCCTACCGCGATGACGCCGACAGAAGCCAAGCGACCTCTGCAACTCAATGACCAAGGTCAGTTGCGCCATTTCCTTTCGCTCGATGATTTGCCGCGCGAACTGCTGACCGAGATTCTCGACACCGCCGACTCATTCCTCGAAGTCGGCGCCAGGGCGGTGAAAAAAGTCCCGCTGTTGCGCGGCAAGACTGTGTGCAACGTGTTCTTCGAGAACTCGACACGCACCCGCACCACATTCGAGCTGGCCGCTCAGCGCCTCTCGGCGGATGTGATTACCCTGAACGTCTCGACCTCCTCGACCAGCAAGGGCGAGTCGTTGTTCGACACCTTACGCAACCTTGAAGCCATGGCTGCGGATATGTTCGTGGTGCGCCACGGCGATTCCGGCGCGGCACACTTTATCGCCGAGCACGTGTGCCCGGACGTGGCGATCATCAACGGTGGCGACGGCCGCCATTCGCACCCGACGCAAGGCATGCTCGACATGCTGACTATTCGTCGACATAAAGGCAGCTTCGAGAATCTCTCGGTCGCCATCGTCGGCGATATCCTGCATTCGCGCGTTGCGCGCTCAAACATGATCGCCCTGAAGACGCTAGGCTGCCCGGATATCCGCGTAATCGCTCCGAAAACCTTGCTGCCAGTTGGTATCGAGCAATTTGGCGTAACCACTTACAGCGACATGGACGCCGGTCTTAAAGATGTTGATGTGGTGATCATGCTGCGCCTGCAGCGTGAACGGATGCAGGGCGGCTTATTGCCCAGCGAAGGTGAGTTCTACCGTTTGTTCGGCCTGACCGAACAGCGCCTGAAGCTGGCCAAACCCGACGCGCTGGTTATGCACCCCGGACCGATCAACCGTGGTGTGGAAATCGAGTCAGCTGTGGCCGATGGCCCGCAATCAGTAATCCTCAATCAGGTGACCTACGGCATCGCCATTCGCATGGCAGTGCTGTCGATGGCCATGAGCGGGCAAAACACTCAACGCCAACTTAACCAAGAATCCGAGGAGCAGAACTGATGCGTACCCGTATCCTCGGCGCCCGCGTAATCGACCCGAGCAGCGGCCTTGACCGCGAAACCGACCTGTTTATCGAGGGCGGTTTGCTCGTCGCCATTGGTCAGGCACCCGCTGACTTCGTTGCTGAAAACACTCTCGATGCCAAGGGCTTGGTCGCCGCACCAGGCTTGATCGACCTTAACGTTGCCCTGCGCGAGCCTGGCTACAGCCGTAAAGGCAGCATTGCCACTGAAACCCTCGCCGCAGCGGCTGGCGGCGTGACCAGCCTGTGCTGCCCGCCGTTTACCAAACCGGTACTCGACACACCGGCAGTCGCCGAGATGATACTCGACCGCGCCCGCGAAGCCGGACACACCAAAGTCTTCCCCATCGGCGCGCTGAGCAAGGGTTTGCAAGGCGAGCAGCTAGCTGAACTGGTTGCATTGCGCGATGCGGGCTGCGTGGCCTTCAGCAATGGCCTGGACTGTTTCCGCAACAGCCGCACCCTGCGCCGAGCTATGGAATACGCCGCCACATTCGACCTGACGGTGATCTTTCACTCACAAGATCACGATCTGGCCGAAGGCGGCTTGGCCCACGAAGGTGCTACAGCTAGCTTCCTCGGATTACCGGGTATTCCAGAGAGCGCTGAAACCGTCGCCCTCGCCCGCAATCTGTTGCTGGTAGAACAAACTGGCGTGCGCGCCCACTTTAGCCAACTGACCAGCGCACGCGGCGCGGAGTTGATTGCAGATGCGCAAGCACGCGGCCTCAAGGTCACCGCTGACGTGGCCCTCTACCAATTGATTCTCACCGACGAGTCGTTGCGAGGCTTCTCCAGCCTTTATCACGTGCAGCCACCGCTGCGTACGCAAAAAGATCGCGACGGCCTTCGTCAGGCAGTCAAAAACGGTACGATTCAAGCGATTTCCAGCCATCATCAGCCGCACGAAGCCGACGCCAAACTGGCTCCATTTGGTGCGACAGAACCGGGTATCAGCAGTGTTCAACTACTGCTGCCGCTGGCGATGACCCTGGTTCAGGACGGCTTGCTCGACCTGCCAACACTGCTCCAGCGTTTGACCATTGGTCCTGCCAATGCGATGCGCCTGCCAGCAGGCACACTGGCTGCGGGTCAAGCCGCTGACATCTTGCTGTTTGATCCACAAGCCTCAACCCTGGCGGGTGAGACTTGGTTCTCGAAAGGCAGTAACAGCCCGTTTATCGGCCACTGCCTGCCAAGCGTGGTGCGCTACACCTTGGTCGACGGGCATATCTGCTATCAAGCATAAACCTCTGCAAAACCCGCCGCTTGGCGGGTTTTGCCTTTATCGACCGACTAAACAGGCACACAACCTATAGCCGTCTAAGCTGAAACCTTATTCAAATAACGGACTCTGATTTACTCAAACCTAAATTGTTAACCATTTCCACCACAGCCTGTAACAACAGTCACCAGCCCGCCTCAACAATGACCAGCCTAAACAGCGGAGACAAGAGTTGATGAGCAGCACATTAAGAGCCCTAAAACCCAAACCCGCCCATAATGAATTGCTTGACCGCTACCTCGACGTCAGAGGCCGCACAGAATCCTTGATTGCACCGCTCAGCCATGAAGACATGGTGGTTCAATCAATGCCCGATGCCAGCCCGGCAAAGTGGCACATCGCACATACAAGCTGGTTTTTTGAAACTTTTCTGCTCGCGCCACAGCTCGCCAACTACAGCGCGTTCGACCCCAACTTCAGCTACCTGTTTAACTCCTATTACGAAGCCGTTGGCCCGCGCCACCCGCGACCAGAGCGTGGCCTGATGACGCGCCCCGGTGCTGAGCAAGTGCTCGCCTACCGCAAGCATGTCGACCGGCACATGGCTGAGCTGCTGCAAACCCCGCCAAGCCCAGCCCACTATAAATTGATAGAGCTGGGACTCGCCCATGAGGAACAACATCAAGAATTGTTGCTGATGGATATTCTTCATCTGTTCAGCACTTCATCACTGAAACCGACTTACGACCGCCGCTGGCCTAAAGCTTCCGGCGGACGCAAAGGCCAGTTCAAGGCTCATTCCGGTGGCCTGGTTGAGATTGGCCACCAAGGTGAAGGTTTTGCTTTCGACAACGAAGGCCCACGGCACACCACATACTTGCAGCCATTCGAGATCAGCGACCGCTTGGTAACCAATGCGCAATGGCTTGAGTTCATGGATGACGGCGGCTATTCACGCCCGGAGTTGTGGCTCGCTGAAGGCTGGGACATCGTGCGCAGTCAGGACTGGCAGTCACCGTTTTACTGGCAGCCGAGCCAACAAGGCTGGAGCCTGATGAGTTTGGGCGGCTTGCAAGCAGTGGATCCTGATGCGCCAGTCACCCATATCAGCTATTACGAAGCAGCCGCCTTTGCCTGCTGGGCTGGAGCTCGCCTGCCGACCGAGGCGGAATGGGAAGCTGCGGCCCAGTCGGGCCACCTGCAACAGGTCGATGATGTGGCCTGGCAATGGACGCAAAGCCCGTACAGCCCTTACCCGGGCTTTCGTCCTGCTCCTGGCGCTGTTGGCGAGTACAACGGCAAATTCATGATCAATCAAATGGTCTTGCGTGGCGGTGCCAATTTCACCAGCCCGGGTCATACACGCCTGAGCTATCGTAATTTTTTCCACCCTGAAAAGCGCTGGGTGTTGAGCGGCCTGCGGTTGGCTCGCGACAGTCACAAAACCATAACTGACGATCACAGCTCATTCCGACGTGACGTGCTCAATGGCTTGGCAGCCGATCACAAAAGCATACCGCCAAAATACTTCTATGATGCGGCAGGCTCTGCGCTGTTCGAGGACATCTGCAAAACCGCTGAATACTATCCAACTCGCGCCGAAACCCGCTTGCTAAGCGACGTTGCCAGTGAAATAGCCGCAACCTTCGCCCCCGGCAGCGCCTTGATCGAGTTCGGCAGCGGCGCCAGTGATAAAACGTGTTTGCTGCTTGATGCTGCGCCACAACTAGGCGCCTATGTGCCCATTGATATATGCCCCGATGCCCTGCAACAAGCAGCGCAGCGCTTGACCGAACGCTATCCGGCCCTGAATGTAGTTCCACAGATTGGCGACTTCACCCGCACCTTGGCCCTGCCCGCCGCTATCAACCAGCGCCCGCGCATTGGCTTTTTTCCCGGTTCGACCATCGGCAACTTCAATCACCAGCAAGCGGTGACGTTTCTCAAGTCGGCTAAAACCATATTGGGCAATGACGCGCAATTTATCGTCGGCGTCGACATGGTCAAACCCGTCGACATCCTTGAAACGGCATACGACGATGCGGCGGGGGTTACCGCCAGCTTCAATAAAAACCTGTTAGTGCGCATTAACCGCGAGCTAGGTGCTGACTTTGATCTCACCAACTTCGCCCATCAGGCGCTGTGGAACCCGGTCAAGCGGCGCATGGAAATGCACCTGCTTAGCTTGGTTGCGCAAACGGTGACTATTGCCGGCCAGCGCTTTACCTTCGCTGAGGGCGAGAGCCTGCACACCGAGAACTCACACAAATTCAGTGTCGAGTCATTTACGGCAATGGCTGCAGAAGCAGGCTGGACTGTTGCTCAGCATTGGATCAGCGAAGCGCCACAGGTTGGCTTGTTCAGGCTCAGCCAAAAGGTTGTTTGAGCACTCAACGCCAAGCTAAAGCGCCCGATGACAAACATCGGGCGCCTCACCAACGAGCGGCTTGCTATTTTTCCTGCGCGGCAAACTAGATATTGCACCAAAAACGCCCATCATTCGGTAAAACGGCCCGTGGCGAATAACATTTGCGGCATGACGACTTAAGCTGCCAACGATTGAATACAATGCGCTCGCATAAAACCCGGCAGGAAATGCTATTTGCTCAAGGCGGCTCCACAAACTCCGGAGCGAGCGATGCTAAAGTAGCCCGATAATTGCTTAAAACTCCAGTACTGACTTGAGCCAACTAATGTTGCGCAACAGGTGCTTTAGCCAGCACTGAAATAACCCAAAAGGTGAATGTGTAATGAACCCAGTTTTGCGATCAGAGATTCAGGCAGCCTTGGCCATTGACCGAGGCATCATCGATGACAGCAGCGCCAAAGCCGAAATCACTCGACGCATAGAGTTCATCAAAAGCGTATTGCTCACATCCGGTGCTAAAGCTCTGGTGCTAGGAATCAGCGGCGGGGTCGACTCCTCAACTGCAGGTCGCCTGTGCCAACTGGCTGTCAGCCAAATGCGCGACGAAGGCCACTCCGTTAAATTCGTCGCTGTGCGCCTGCCATATAAGACGCAGGCCGACGAGCATGACGCTCAGGCCGCGCTGGGTTTCATCCAGCCCGACATGTCGACCGCGGTCAACATCGCCGACGCTGTCGACGGCCTGATGAATAACATCAAGCTTGAAGGCATAGAGCCAAGCCCGAGCCTGACCGACTTTGCCAAAGGCAACGTCAAAGCCCGCACCCGCATGGTCGCGCAATACGCCATCGCCAATTTTGTCGGCGGTTTAGTGGTTGGCACCGACCATGCTGCAGAAGCAGTCATGGGCTTCTTTACCAAGTTTGGTGACGGCGCTTGCGACTTGGCGCCGCTGTCCGGCCTGACTAAAAGCCAGGTTCGCCTGCTCGCTAAGCAACTCGGTGCGCCAGAATCTTTGGTGCATAAGGCGCCGACAGCGGATTTGGAAGAACTTGCCCCCGGTAAACTCGATGAAGCTGCCTACGGCTGCACCTACAACGATATCGACAACTACCTGCTTGGCAATCAAGTCTCGGATGCTGCCGCCGAGATCATCGAAGCGGCTTACCTGAAAACAGCGCACAAGCGCGAGCTACCGATCATTCCAACCTGACCTTAGTGGTTTAGCCCTAATTAGCTCAAAGCCCGGACATTCCGGGCTTTTTGTTATTTACGCCGCAGCCGTGGCCAAAGACTGAATCAGACAGCGCTATCACTGCTGGCACTTTTGCCGTTGATGACAAATACTTTATGACAGTTTTGTTTCAATCTGCTGTTTAGCTGTGCAATGCTGGCGTCAAGGCCTTTAGCCAACTACAGCTTAAGTACAAGAATGCATGCGACACCTATCAGCGTGCTTGCCCCTCTGGGGCGTCAACAGCACAGGGGGCCTGAATGCTCACTCTGCTTAATTTGTTATCTGCCGTAGCCCTGTTGATTTGGGGCACACACATTGTCCGAACCGGCATTTTGCGGGTATACGGCTCAAATCTGCGCCGCGTTATCAGCCAGAGCATGTCCAAGCGTTGGCTGGCGTTTCTCGCAGGGGTTGGCGTAACAGCGCTGGTCCAGAGCAGTAACGCCACCGCCATGCTGGTCACCTCATTTGTTGGCCAAGGCCTGATGACACTGACGCCAGCACTGGCGACCATGCTCGGCGCCGACGTCGGTACAGCACTGATGGCTCGGGTGCTGACCTTTGATTTGTCATGGCTATCGCCGCTGCTGATCTTCGTCGGGGTAATCTTTTTCCTGTCACGTAAACAAACCCGGCTGGGACAGATGGGCCGGGTCGGTATTGGTCTTGGACTGATCATTCTGGCCCTGCAACTGATTGTCGAAGCCGCCACACCGATCACTCAGGCGCAAGGCGTAAAAGTGATTTTCGCCTCACTGACCGGTGACATCCTGCTCGATGCGCTGGTTGGCGCCTTATTCGCGATGATCTCCTATTCCAGCCTTGCCGCCGTATTGCTCACCGCAACGCTGGCAGGCGCAGGCTTGATCAGTCTGCCGGTGGCTATCGGCTTGGTGATTGGCGCCAATATCGGCAGCGGCGTACTCGCTTTTCTCAGCACCAGCATGCAAAACGCGGCAGGCCGTCAAGTTGCGCTTGGCAGCCTGTTATACAAACTGATCGGCCTGCTGTTGATTATCCCCGTGCTCAACCCGCTGGTGGAGTGGATCGACAGCCTCGACTTTAGCCGTCAGGAAATAGTGATTGGTTTCCACTTGCTGTACAACACTACACGCTGCCTGATCCTGCTGCCCAGCGTTGGGCCAATGGGCAAGCTCTGCGCCTGGTTGCTACCTGAAAAGCCGGAAATCAATGGCGCCGCCAAGGCGCGGCATCTTGATCCAACTGCGCTGGCCACACCGAGTCTGGCGCTGGCCAATGCGGCGCGCGAAACCCTGCGCATCGGCGACTTGATCGACAATATGCTCGAAACCATGCGCGATGTGTTGCACAGCAAGCAGAGCGCAGTGACTCTGGAAATACGCCGCCTGACAGATGATGTTGAAACGCTCTACAGCGCCATCAAGCTGTATCTGGCGCAGATGCCACGCGAAGACTTGAGCGATCAAGACAGTCGTCGCTGGGCGGAAACCATCGAATTGGCGATAAATCTCAAACTTGCCAGCGATCTGATCGAACGCATGCTACGCAAGGTTCAGCAGCAAAAGACTTCGCAACGCCGATCATTTTCCGAAACCGGTCTGGAAGAACTGGCTGGGTTGCACAGCCAGCTAATTGCCAACCTGCGTTTGGGTTTGTCGGTGTTTCTCAGTTCCGACAAGGAAAGCGCCCGCCAATTGCTTAAAGAGAAGCGCCGCTTCCGCGCCCAGGAACGCCGGTTGGCCCACGCTCACGTCAGCCGATTGCAGCGTAAAATTGTGCAAAGCATCGAAACCAGCTCGCTGCACCTGGAGCTGATTGCCGACATGAAGCGCCTGAACTCACTGTTTTGCAGCAGCGCCTACGCCGTGCTGGAAACCTCGGATACTGGCGCGCTGGCAGTGGATGATTTATCCGAGATAAAGCATTCAACTTGAATACAGGGCCAGGCAGGTTAACGCCTGGCCCTTGCTCGTTTACTGGATATCATCGGGCTTGACGATGACCCAGTTCTTATCAGCCGTCACCGGCAAACCTTCCTTGGCTTGCGCCTCGGCGTTGGTTTTTATCATGCCGTTGAGCTGAGTCATGTATTTGTCTTTGCGGTTGACCCACAGATGAATCCCGCCTTTGTTGACGTCGACGCCGTGGAATAGCATATAGCCGTCGCTGTCCGGGGTGTCGCCGGCCACCAGAACCGGTTTTTTCCACTGGTCGATGTAGGTCAGGATGGCGCCCTGCTTGCCTGCCATCCAGGTTGCAGGTGTCCATAGATACGGAGTCAATTCAAGACCGAGGTTGGTCTTCTCATCGTATTGACCCGCACTCACCTGCTTACGCGCGGTGGTCAGTTCGTTGGTCTGGCGATTCTTGAGCAGCATCGTTACGCCGATGACGTTTTGCGGTTTGACGTTGTAGCCGTACTTCGGATCAGAGGCGACCATGCGCACCAACTCCTCAGACGCGGCACTCACCACGTATACCTCAATGCCGTTTTCCATCAGCTTGTTGTACAGCTCGGTCTGACCGGCGAATACCTTAGGCGGCTGAACTTCGATGGTCTTGACCTCATCACCGTCATAATAGGTACTTGGCACCGGCTTGCCCGAGGCCATCAACTCATCAACATAGCCTTTGAGTTCCTTGAGAGTGAAGCCGGAGAACACCTGCGCAACCCATGGGTAGCACACCATGTCGTCCACTTCGCAGAGGCGATAGTAGTAACTGAACAGGCTTTCCTTGTGGTCAGCGGTGTCCTTGAACGGCATCAGCTTGAGGGAAGGATCGAGCTTTTCACGGGTGATCAGCCCTTTGTTCTCCATGAACGGCAGCAGCGACTCTTCCAGATCGTTACGATAGCTGGTGTTGTCCATGTCAAAGACAGCGAAGTTACCTTTATTGGCATTCGCCTCGATCATTGCATTGAGTTGCTTGGCTGCCGGTGCCGGCCAGTGCGTGAGCTCGGTGGAGAAAGCCTGACCCGCCAGACCCAAACAGAGTACGGCGGCCAGCAATTTTGGCGCGAGCTTCATAACGGTTCTCTCTTTTTTAGTTGGAGACAGACACCGTAACAAAAAAATACTGTGAATTTTGCGCGTTAACGACCCGATGAACTCTGGCGGCGTCACGCGGCGCCTTTAGCCGCAAGCATTCAGGTTTTTTTGGCTATCACACACGAAAAAACCCGCAAATATGCAGGTTTTCGTGCAAAGCGAAGGCTACGCCCGTGAGGCGTTCTTCAGTGACACTTGGGTGTTGAGTGTCCAAAAATCATACAGCACACCGACAAAGAACAAACCGCCAGTGAACAGGTAAATAATCCCGGTGATCCACTTGCCTTGGTACATACGGTGTACACCGAAAATACCGAGGAAGGTCAACAGAATCCAGGCAACGTTGTAATCGGTTTCGCCTGCGGTGAAGCGCAAATCGGCCTCTTTATCCATGGAGGGGATCAGGAACAGGTCGATAATCCAACCGATAAAGAACAGGCCCAAGGTGAAAAACCAGATGGTGCCAGTCACGGGTTTACCGTAGTAAAAACGATGAGCACCGAGAAAACCGAAAATCCATAACAGATAGCCGATTGTTTTACTGTGGGTGTCTTGTTGCTGCATATGCGCCTCCTGCTTGCAGGCCTAGTCCGAGACAACAATTTACCCGAGATTGCCGGTTACGCAAACAATCGCGCAGCACATGGAATATCGCCGTGCTGCGCCAATGTTTGTTAACGACGCGTTGGCTAGCGAAAGCTGCGGCCCGGGTTATCGTCGTTGCTGACTTCCAATGACAAGCCTTGAGACATGCTGGTCAGGTGATCGCCATCGGTTTCTGAGCCGAGCTTGATCATCAGGCGCAAATCGTTCGCCGAGTCGGCATAGAGCAATGCATCTTCGTAGGTGATTTCGCCCTGGCTGTAGAGGTTGTAGAGCGCCTGATCAAAGGTTTGCATGCCCTGCTCGGTTGAACGTTTCATCAACGCTTTGAGCTCGTGCACATCGCCTTTGCGAATCAAGTCAGCGGCCAGTGGCGTGTTGATCAAGACTTCAATTACCGCGCGACGGCCTTTGCCGTCCGGGGTTGGGATCAACTGCTGGGCGACGATTGCCTTGAGGTTGAGCGACAAATCCATCCACACCTGATTCTGTCGGTCAGCCGGGAAGAAGTTGATGATCCGGTCCAACGCCTGGTTGGCGTTGTTGGCGTGCAATGTGGCCAGACACAGGTGACCGGTTTCAGCAAAGGCTACGGCGTGATCCATGGTTTCACGGGTACGCACCTCACCAATCAGAATTACATCGGGCGCCTGACGCAGGGTGTTCTTCAGTGCGACTTCAAATGACTCGGTGTCGATACCCACTTCACGCTGAGTGACGATGCAGTTCTGGTGTTGGTGGATGTATTCGATCGGGTCTTCAATGGAAATGATGTGACCGCTGCTGTTCTTGTTGCGATAGCCGATCATCGCCGCCAGAGAGGTCGATTTACCCGTACCTGTCGCCCCGACGAACAGCACCAGACCGCGCTTGGTCAGTGCCAGTTTTTTTAGAATTTCCGGTAGCTGCAAGTCATCAAGCGTTGGGATATTGGTTTCGATCCGGCGCAGTACCATGCCTGCCAGGTTGCGCTGATAAAACGCACTGACCCGGAAACGGCCAACGCCACGCGCGCTGATCGCAAAGTTACATTCGTGATTCTCAGTAAAGTCGCGACGCTGCTGCTCGTTCATCACCGAATGCACGGTTTCACGCGTTTGCTCAGGCGACATGGCAGTTTTGGTGATCGGCATGATCTTGCCGTTGACCTTCATCGACGGTGGCACGCCCGCTGTAATGAAAAGGTCAGAACCACCTTTCTCGACCATCAGGCGCAGCAGTTTTTCAAAGTCCATTGTTCTCTCTCACCGTCGCAGTCACGCGTTACGCTGTAAGTGACGCCAATGCGCGTGTGCCATTGGCGTCTATGCTCCGGGGCACAAACGGCGCCAGAGGTTTGGAGTATAGCCAGTCGCGCTTTTTTAGAAATTTTCAGGGTTCTTGGATTTCTCACGCGCGCTTTCGCGGCTGACCAAGCCTTTTGCCACCAAACCTTTCAGGCAGGCATCAAGGGTCTGCATGCCCAGCGAACCACCGGTCTGGATCGACGAATACATCTGCGCCACCTTGTCTTCACGGATCAGGTTACGAATCGCCGGGGTGCCGATCATGATTTCGTGAGCCGCCACCCGACCACCGCCGATTTTCTTCAACAGGGTCTGGGAAATAACCGCCTGCAATGATTCCGACAACATCGAGCGAACCATGGATTTTTCTTCAGCCGGGAACACGTCAACTACCCGGTCGATGGTTTTTGCCGCCGAGGTGGTGTGCAACGTACCAAATACCAAGTGGCCGGTTTCTGCGGCGGTCAGTGCCAGGCGGATGGTTTCAAGGTCACGCATCTCACCCACCAGAATGATGTCCGGGTCTTCCCGCAACGCCGAGCGCAGTGCTTCAGAGAAGCCCAATGTGTCGCGGTGAACTTCACGCTGGTTGACCAGACACTTCTTCGACTCATGCACGAATTCGATCGGGTCTTCAATGGTCAGAATATGGTGATATTTAGTGGCATTGAGGTAATCGAGCATCGCCGCCAAGGTTGTCGACTTACCCGAACCCGTTGGGCCGGTCACCAAGACCAGGCCGCGCGGCACGTCGGTGATCTTGCGAAACACCTCGCCCATGCCGAGGTCTTCCATGGTCAGAACCTTGGAAGGAATTGTCCGGAATACAGCGCCAGCACCGCGATTCTGGTTAAAGGCGTTAACCCGGAAACGCGCGACACCCGGCACTTCAAACGAGAAGTCAGTTTCCAGGAACTCTTCGAAGTCCTTACGCTGCTTGTCATTCATGATGTCGTAGATCAGCGCATGCACCTGTTTATGGTCCAGTGCTGGCAGGTTGATGCGACGCACGTCACCATCAACACGAATCATCGGTGGCAGCCCCGAAGAAAGGTGCAAGTCTGAAGCGCCTTGCTTGGCACTGAACGCCAGCAGTTCTGTGATATCCATGTAACTCCCCAACAGGCTGCTTAAAGAACCACCGCATCCGGTTATGCAGTGTTTAAATCAAATCAAACGGCTTAACTAGCACGCGTCTTTGCAGGCAGAATGACGCGCCCTGTCACGTTAGTTTTTCTCAACCAGCGGCCATTGACGTTAGAATGCCCCACACGCAGAGCGAACGGGCCACAGAGCGTAAGCAATGTCCACGATATCAGAGAATATAGCAAAGGTCGGAACTCGGATCCGTGAGGCGGCGCATGCCTGTGCACGTCAACCCGAGACAATTGGTTTGCTTGCCGTAAGCAAAACCAAACCCGCCTCAGCAATTCGCCAGGCTTATGCCGCAGGGCTGCATGACTTTGGTGAAAATTATCTACAAGAAGCACTGGATAAACAGCACGAATTATCCGATTTGCCATTGATTTGGCATTTCATCGGCCCCATTCAGTCAAATAAGACCCGCGCCATCGCTGAAAACTTTGCTTGGGTGCACGCTGTTGATCGCCTCAAGGTTGCTGAACGCTTATCTGCTCAGCGCCCTGCACATTTGCCGGCATTGAATATCTGCATACAGGTCAATGTCAGCCAGGAAGCGAGCAAAGCAGGTTGCACGCCTGAAGAATTGCCAGCACTGGCGGCGGCAGTGAATCAATTACCAAACTTACGGTTAAGGGGCTTGATGGCAATTCCAGAGCCCAGCGATGACCCGGCTGAACAAAACGCTGCGTTTGCCTCACTGCGCGAGTTGCAGCAAGGCTTGAACCTCAACCTCGATACATTATCCATGGGCATGAGTCACGACCTTGAGGCGGCTATTGCCCAAGGCGCGACTTGGGTTCGAATTGGCACGGCATTGTTCGGTGCCCGCAACTATTCCTCTGAATCAACACAGGAACCTTCGCTATGACTTCTCCTCGCATCGCCTTTATCGGCGCAGGCAACATGGCTGCCAGCCTCATCGGCGGCATGCGCGCGCAAGGCGTGGACGCCAGCGCCATTCGTGCCAGTGACCGCGGCGAAGAACAACGCGCGAAAATCTCTGCGGAACACGGCATCAGTACATTCGCCAGTAACGCCGAGGCGATTGAAGGTGCTGATGTGATCGTACTGTCGATCAAACCGCAGGTGATGAAAGAGGTCTGCCTCGATCTCGCCCAGCACCTCAAACCGGGTCAACTGGTCATCTCCATTGCTGCCGGTATCAACTGCACCAGCCTCGAAAACTGGCTGGGTGAGCGACCAATCGTGCGCTGCATGCCCAATACACCTGCCTTGCTACGCCAAGGCGTCAGTGGTTTGTACGCCAACGCCCTGGTTAGCACCGAGCAAAAAGATCAGGCAGAGCTATTGCTCAGTGCAGTCGGCGTCACCGTTTGGCTTGACCAGGAACAACAAATCGATGCTGTCACCGCAGTATCAGGCAGCGGTCCCGCGTATTTCTTTCTATTGATCGAGGCCATGACCGCAGCAGGCGAGAAACTTGGCCTGCCACGCGAAACCGCGGCCAAACTGACTCTGCAAACAGCCTTGGGCGCCGCCCACATGGCCGTCGCCAGCGATGTCGACGCGGGCGAACTGCGGCGTCGGGTGACTTCACCGGCGGGCACCACTGAAGCTGCAATCAAAACCTTCCAGGCTGGCCGTTTTGAGGTTCTGGTTGATGACGCATTAAACGCCGCTGCTCGCCGCTCGGCTGAGCTGGCCGAACAGCTAGGCAAATAAGGAGCAAATAATGATTGGTTTGAACACTGCAGGCGTCTACATCCTGCAAACTATCGGCAGTCTCTACTTGTTGATTGTGCTGCTGCGATTCATCCTGCAATTGGTCCGCGCTGACTTCTATAACCCGCTTAGCCAGTTTATCGTGCGCGCGACTCAGCCACTGCTGAAACCAATGCGCAAATTCATACCAAGCATTTTCGGGCTCGACACCTCCTCGCTAATCCTCGCACTGATCGTCCAGTTTGTGCTGATGGAGCTAACCCTGATGCTCATGGGCTACGGCTTTGGCGCTCCGCTGCTGGTATTGGTCTGGTCGATCATTGGCGTCACCGCCTTGTTCCTCAAGGTGTTCTTCTTTGCCTTGATCATCAGCGTGATCCTGTCTTGGGTTGCGCAGGGTAGCCATAACCCTGCGGTTGAACTGGTGAACCAGATTTGTGAACCCCTGCTGATGCCTTTCCGGCGCATCCTGCCAAACCTTGGTGGTCTCGACCTGTCACCGATCCTGGCATTTTTGGTACTTAACCTGATCGACATGCTGGTGATCCGCAACCTGGCGGTCATGACCGGCATGCTCTCGGGCCTCAGTCTGGCGATCTAATAACTTTAGCCGTGGCTAGGCGAGGATTTAATTCTCACCTAGCCGCGACAAAGCTATGTTCAAACTGTTGAAAAACCCCTGCCTACAGCTTTGCCAGGCAACATATTCAAACCCGTCACAAAACGTTACACGCCAGCAAAACCTCCCTGTATCTCCCTCTCCCAGCGAACTTGAACGCTGCATTTAAGCCATTTGGTCCACTGAGGCTACCGTTTGGCAACAAGGTCAATTGACGAGCCCAATAAGCTGGGCATAATGCCATCAGCGCAATGATCTAACGCAAACGAGACGGATCTCACATAACGGTTCAGAGACGTCCCAGTTACCGCCCAAATAGAGCCATTATGGTTTATTAGCGGAACCTCAATACCGGTGCAAGACGCACACGATGCGTGAACTCGTGAAAGGATAGGTTTGAATGAGCATGGAACGTCTCACCCAGCAGATTGACGCCTATGTCACGTGGAAGCGTGAGTTAATGCGTGAAATCATGCGTTATCGAAGCTGGCTTGAGGTCAATCGATTAAACTCGGACACCGTTACGGCCAAGCTTGAGCGGGCACTTCGGGTTTTGCGCACAGATCACATCACGCTGGCGTTCGTGGGTGAGTTCTCGCGCGGCAAAACCGAACTGATCAACAGCTTATTCTTCTCTTCTTATGGCCAGCGCATGCTGCCATCGCATGCCGGGCGCACAACCATGTGCCCGACCGAGCTGTTCTTCGACCCACGCTCAGAACGCTCATATATTCGTCTGCTGCCGATTGAAACCCGCACCTCCGAGGCCAGTGTTGCCCAGTTCAAGCGCGCACCTCAGCACTGGATAAATATTCCGCTGGATACCAGTGATCCAGCCAACATGATCGAAGCCTTCACTCAAGTGTCGAAAACCAAGCCGATGAAGGTTGAAGACGCTATCCAGTTGGGCTTCCACCCAGACACGCTGGAAAACAGCGGCAGACCAGGCCTTGTCATGGTTCCAGCCTGGCGTCATGCCTTGGTCAATTTCGACCATCCACTGCTGCGCCAAGGCTTGCGCATTCTCGACACCCCCGGCCTTAATGCGCTGGGTTGCGAACCTGAACTGACATTATCAATGCTGCCGAGCGCGCAGGCGATTTTGTTCTTGCTGTCTGCCGACACCGGCGTGACCGCAAGCGATATGGCCGCTTGGCAACAGCATATTCATCCGCTAGAAGAAGAAAGCCACGCCAGTTTATTTGCCGTACTGAATAAGATCGACGTGCTCTGGGATGACTTGGCTGGCGAGGCGTTCGTGCAGAACAGCATCCGTCAGATTCAAACCATCACCGCCAAACAACTGGGAATCAAACCAGACGACGTGCTGCCACTTTCAGCAAAGCAGGCGCTTTTGGCGAAAGTGCGCAAAGACCCGGATCTGCTGGCACGCAGCCAAATGCACAATTTGGAAACTCTGCTCTGCGAGCGCATCGTCAGCCAAAAGGAACGCTTGATCGAAGATCATGTGGTCAATCAGGTGCTCGGCTTGGTGCAAAACAGTCAGCACGTCCTGAACGTGCGCCTGGAGCAAGTTAATCAGCAGCAGGCGCTGCTTAATACGCATCAGCAAGATAACGGCCAGATGCTTTTTGAGCTGACGTCCAAGACCAAAGAGGATCACAGCCAGCATCACAAGCGCTTGCTGGGGCTGAAAACCAACCAGCGACTACTCAAACGTCAAGGCGATATGCTCCGCGCTGCTGTGCGCCCCGAGCAGCTCGAAATACACATGGCGCTCGCCCGCAAAGAGCTCACCAGTTGCTGGACAACCGTTGGCATTAATCAGGCAATCGTGCATTTCTTTAGCTCGATCAAAAATGATCTGCACAACCTTGGCTATGAAGCGGAAACCGCCAATACCATGGTCGCGGCGGTTTACCGCAGGCATAACGAAGAAAACCCGCTGAATGGCGTTGATGCACCGCAGTTCAATGTTGAACGTTATGCGCGCGAACTCAAGCAACTGCAAATCAAGGCCGACCAGTTCCGTTTGCAATTGAAATCCCTGCTGACTGAGCAAAAAAGCCTGGCTAAACGCTTTTTTGCCACGCTTGCGCAAGAAGTTGTCGGCATGCACCAACGCCTGCGCCAAGATGCCGATCAATGGACCAGCGATGCCTTGATGCCGCTGATGCAGCACACACTAGAGCACAAGCAACTACTTGAAACGCACATGTTGCGGCTCAAGGCACTGGCTCAAGAAACCCAACAAACCCGCCAGCGCACCCAGCAATTGGCACGCTATCGCGAAGACCTGAGTGCACAGTTGAGTGAAGCGGCGGATATGTTGCGTAACTTGCGGCGCCCGGCGCCAATCCAGCGTCATAACAAGGTTGTAAACCTGCCAGTTGCTGCTCGCAGCATGAGCGCAACCGAATAACCTCCGCCGCCAACTGATCGGTGCGGCCTCAAACCGCGCCTCCACTTTGTATCCGGGCTTTACTCAAAAGCTCATCGCACCGCCCCATCGCTTGCCGCATGGGGCGGCGCTCTTTAGACTGCATGACTTTCTTTTTCAACTCTCAACTTTGCGAGCAGGGTCGATGTCGACTGCCTTTCCACAAGATTCTGTTGGCTTGGTGACACCCCAAGTACTGCATTTTGCCGAGCCGTTATCACTGGCTTCCGGGCGAACCCTTGCCAACTATGACCTGATATATGAAACCTACGGCGAGCTGAACGCTGCGCGCAGTAACGCCGTATTGATTTGTCATGCACTTTCCGGCCATCACCATGCCGCGGGTTATCACAGCGCTGAAGACCGCAAACCCGGTTGGTGGGACAGCTGTATCGGCCCCGGCAAAGCCATTGATACCAACCGTTTTTTTGTAGTCAGCCTGAATAACCTTGGTGGCTGTAACGGTTCTACCGGGCCGTCAAGCATCAACCCCGAGACGGGCAAGCCATTTGGCGCCGATTTCCCGGTGATGACCGTCGAATGCTGGGTGCACAGCCAAGCCCGGCTGGCAGATGCACTCGGTATCGAGCAGTGGGCAGCGGTCGTTGGCGGTAGCTTAGGCGGTATGCAGGCAATGCAGTGGACAATCAGTTATCCACAGCGAGTGCGGCATTGCGTTGCCATTGCCTCGGCACCGAAATTGTCGGCACAGAACATCGCCTTCAATGAAGTCGCGCGCCAGGCAATTCTGACTGACCCAGAGTTTCATGGCGGTCACTTCCAGGAGCAGGGCGTCATCCCTAAGCGAGGCCTGATGCTCGCGCGCATGGTTGGACACATCACGTATTTGTCTGATGACGCCATGGGCGAAAAATTCGGGCGCGGCCTGAAGAGTGAAAAGCTCAATTACGACTTCCACAGCGTCGAGTTTCAGGTCGAAAGCTACCTACGCTATCAAGGCGAAGAGTTTTCCGGACGCTTTGACGCCAACACCTACCTGCTGATGACCAAAGCGCTCGACTACTTTGATCCAGCTGCAGCGAATGACGGCGACCTGGCGAAGACCCTGGCCGCGGCAAAAGCAGATTTCTGCGTAATCTCATTCACCACTGACTGGCGCTTCTCGCCGCAGCGCTCACGCGAGATCGTTGATGCACTGACCTCGGCTCGCAAAAACGTTTGCTATCTGGAGGTCGATGCGCCACAAGGCCATGATGCGTTCTTGATCCCGATCCCACGTTATCTGCAGGCATTTAGCAGCTATATGAATCGAATTACTCTGTGAGGCAGGCATGAGAGCCGATCTGGACATTATCCAAGACTGGATTCCCGCAGGCAGCCGCGTGCTTGACCTTGGCTGCGGCAACGGCGAATTACTCGCCTGGCTGCGCGACAATAAACAGGTCTTTGGTTACGGCCTGGAAATCGACCCCGACAACATTGCCGAGTGCGTCAATAAGGGCGTCAATGTCATCGAGCAAGATCTCGACAAAGGTCTGGGTAACTTTGCCGATGCCAGCTTCGACGTCGTAGTAATGACGCAAGCGCTGCAGGCCGTGCATTTCCCGGATCGAATCCTTAAAGAAATGCTCCGCGTCGGCAAAACCTGCGTCATCACCTTTCCAAACTTTGGCCACTGGCGCTGCCGCTGGTATCTGGCCAGCAAAGGCCGCATGCCGGTTTCCGACTTTTTGCCCTACACCTGGTACAACACGCCGAATATTCACTTCTGCACATTTGAAGACTTCGAGCGCCTGTGCCTGGACCAGCAAGCAACCATTCTTCAACGCCTCGCCGTTGACCGCGACCACCGGCATGGTTGGGCCAGCAAAATCTTGCCTAACCTATTAGGTGAGATAGGCATCTATCGTGTCAGTGGTCATAGCGCCATGAACAGCAACGACCAAGCCAGCTGACTTTTTAAAGGAGACACCTTATGCGCCGCCTCGTCGTATTACTTATGGCTCTGTGTCTGAGCTTGCCAGCCTTCGCTGAGCGCAAGAAAACCTACGGTGACCTGGACATTCACTACAACGCCTTTAACTCGGGCTTTTTGCAACCCGACATTGCCGCAGCCAATGGTTTGGTGCGGAGCAAAACCCAGGGCGTGGTCAACATTGCCGTGCTTAAAGGCGGCAAAGCCAGCAACGCTCAGGTCAGCGGTTCGGTAAAGGACCTGCTGGGTAAGGACTATCCGCTTAACTTTAAACAAGTCAGCGAACCAGGCGCCATTTACTACCTTGCGCAGTTCCCTTTTGAACAACGTGAAGTATTGCGCTTCACCATTAATGTCACCGCTGGCGACGGCAAGGCGCATAGCTTCGAATTCAACCAGGAATTTTTCCCAGACGAATGATTCAACTTACTGAACTGGTACTGGCCAGCCATAACGCTGGCAAACTCAAAGAACTCCAAGCCATGCTTGGCGACTCAATTCGCGTGCGCTCAGTTGGCGAATTCAGCAGTGTCGAACCCGAAGAGACTGGCTTGTCGTTCGTCGAGAACGCAATTCTCAAGGCACGCAATGCCGCGCGGGTATCCGGCTTGCCAGCCCTCGCCGATGACTCTGGCCTGGCTGTGGATTATCTTGGCGGCGCCCCCGGCATCTACTCGGCGCGCTATGCAGACGGCCAAGGTGATGCCGCCAACAACGCCAAGCTGCTGGACGCCCTTAAAGATGTCGCCCCCGAACAACGCGGCGCCCAGTTTGTTTGCTGTCTGGCCTTGGTTCGCCACGCCGATGACCCACTGCCGATCATCTGTGAAGGGCTGTGGCACGGGCGTATCCTGCCCGCAGCGCAAGGCGCACATGGTTTTGGTTACGACCCCTTGTTCTGGGTGCCTGAACGCGACTGTTCCAGCGCTGAGTTAACTCCAACCGAGAAGAACCAACTCAGCCACCGGGCGCGCGCCATGGCGTTGTTCAAACAACGGCTGGGCCTATGACAACAACCTCGAGCGCAGGCGTAACCATCGCCACTGACCGCGTTCACCATGTGGTTGAAGGCTTCGTATTGCCGCCGCTGGCGCTGTATATCCACATTCCCTGGTGCGTTAAAAAGTGCCCGTATTGCGACTTCAACTCGCACGCCGCGGCGCCAACCTTGCCAGAAGAAGAATACGTTGACGCTTTGCTCGCTGACCTCGATGCCGACTTACCCGCTGTGTACGGGCGTGAACTGACATCGATCTTTTTTGGTGGCGGCACACCGAGCCTGTTTTCAGCCAAGGCCCTCGGGCGTCTGCTTGCTGGCGTTGAGCAGCGCATCAAGTTTGCCGCCGACATTGAGATCACCCTCGAAGCCAACCCCGGCACTTTTGAACAGGCCAAGTTCTCGGCCTACCGCAAGCTGGGAATCAACCGATTATCAATCGGCGTGCAAAGTTTCCAGTCGGCCAAACTGCAAGCGCTCGGCCGGATCCACGATGGCGATGAAGCCGTGCGTGCCGCCGACATGGCCCGCGCAGCTGGCTTTGACAATTTCAACCTCGACCTTATGCACGGTTTGCCCGATCAATCCATTGACGATGCGCTGGCTGATCTGCGCACTGCAATTGCGCAACGACCGACACATCTGTCTTGGTATCAATTGACGCTTGAACCCAATACGGTGTTCTGGAACCAACCGCCGACACTGCCCGAAGACGATACGCTCTGGGATATTCAGGAGGCGGGCCAGGCGCTGCTTGCCGAACATGGCTATGCCCAATATGAAGTCTCCGCGTACGCCCAACCAGGCAAAGTGGCGCGGCATAACCTGAATTACTGGAGTTTCGGCGATTTCATCGGGATTGGTGCGGGCGCTCACGGCAAGCTCAGCAGCCCTGATGGCATTATCCGGCGCACCTGGAAAACCCGTCTGCCCAAAGACTACCTCGATCCTAACAAGCGCTTTAGTGCGGGCGAGCGTGTTCTCGGTCAGGATGAGTTACCGTTCGAGTTTTTAATGAATGTACTGCGCCTCACCGAGGGTGCTGCCAGCGAGCTGTTCAGCCAACGCACCGGCTTGCCGCTCAGCCTGCTGAGCGAGGCTCGTAAACAGGCGCAGCAACGCGGCCTGCTGCAAGACAATCCTGATCGCCTCACTGCGACAGCAGAGGGTCAGCTGTTTCTGAACGATTTACTGCAACAGTTTTTGCCTTGATAGGCAGTTGATGAGCCTTTTGCTCTAAGGACACCGCATGGACCTGCTACTTGACCTAACCGCCACACTGTCACGCTGGAGTCGCAGCCACCTGTACGATATCTCGCTGGCGATCATGGCGACCTTGTTCGTACTCTTCGGCCCGGCGATCAATGCTTGGGTCCAGCGCAGCATTGGCGGCCTGAACTTTGTCTTTCGCACCATCATTTTCGTGGTCGTGTGCGCCGTGGTGTATGGCTTGGCTATCGTTTTCCTGACGCCTTACCTGAGCGCTGGCCTCGGCCAATTCAACAACTACACCTTGGCGCCAGTGTTGTTGCTGGTGTTCTTTCTGATCGGCGTGCTGGCTGATCGCAGCTAGAAACAGCACAGCCTTCAATGGTGGATGGAAAAGCGCCATCCACCCTGCTAATGCGTTTAAAGGCGCTGCCAGCCTTCAAATACGTGAGGTGGGGTTGTCTCTGTGGCGGGATGCGCCTCGCTTGAGACCAGTTGCCAGACGGCGGCATCAAACTCAGGAAACCAGGCATCACCGTCCGGGCTCAGATTAATCCGCGTCAGGTACATGCGCTGCGCCTGCTCAAGGCCTTGCGCATACAGCTGCGCGCCGCCAATCAGCATCAGCTCATCCACGCCCTGCTCACGCGCCCAGGCATCGGCACGGGCCACAGCCTCCTCCAGCGAAGCAAAAACCTCAGCGCCTTGCAGTTGCAAACCGCTTTGGCGGCTAACTACCAAGTTCAGGCGCCCCGGCAAAGGTCGGCCGAGCGAATCCCAGGTTTTACGCCCCATGATGATCGGCTTGCCCAGCGTCAGCGCCTTGAAGTGCTTGAGATCCGCTGGCAAGTGCCAAGGCATTTGGTTATCGAGGCCAATCACGCGGTTGTCCGCGAGCGCCGCAATCAGACAGAGAGGAAGAGTATTTTTCATGCGGGCGAGCATAGCAAAGCTTAGGTGTAGGGTGCGACAACGCGCAGCTTGTCCACCATGACTTAAACCCAGTCCAGACTGCTGTAACCAAAGCGTCACCCAGCCTGTAGCAGACTATCCTTTTAGCGAACACCTCGCACAAGGACGACGCGCATGCCTGCTCTCAACACTCTATTTGCTGACCACCGCTCTCGCCTGGGCGCTTTAGCCTGCCTGCTTTGCTTGCCCTTTATGGCGGTCGCAGCGCCTGAGTCGCCTGCGCACGCGGCCAAGGCGCAGCCTTATCCACTGGTCATCGGCCACCGTGGCGCCAGCGGCTATGTGCCCGAACACACGCTCGGCGCTTATGCATTGGCGGTCACTCTGGGCGCTGACTATATCGAGCCCGACCTGGTAATGACCAAGGATGGACAGTTGGTAGCGCGGCATGACAATGAACTGGGCTTGACCACAAACGTGGCGGATCACCCGGAGTTTGCCGAGCGCAAACGCAGTAAAACGGTGGATGGCGTCACGCTGAATGGCTGGTTTAGCGAAGACTTTACCTTGGCAGAACTTAAAACCCTGCGCGCCATTGAGCTAATCCCCAACGTCCGCCCCGGGAACGCACGCCTCAATGGCAGCATGCAGATCCCGACGCTGCAGGAAATCATCGACCTGAGCAAAGACCTGCAACGTAGCCAACAGCGGCAGATCGGCCTGTATATCGAAACCAAGCACCCCAGCCACTTTCAGCAACAAGGCCTAAGCATGGAGAAACCGCTGCTGAAAATCCTCAAGGCAAACGGTTTAGACAGCGCCAAGGCACCGGTTTATCTCCAGTCGTTCGAAGTCAGTAACCTTAAACAGCTCAGTCGTGACAGCGATATTCGCCTGATCCAGCTTTACGGCGAAGGCCAGCCGTTTGACCAAGCCAGCAGTGGCGGCACCCTGACCTACGAACAAATGGCAACGCCGCAAGGCTTCAAGCAGATTGCCGAATACGCCGTTGGCGTCGGCCCACACAAAAGCGCGATTATCCCTCTGGACAACAATGGCGCTCTCGACCCGGCCAACACCACACGTTTTGTCGCCGACGCCCACGCTGCCAACCTGAAAGTTCACCCTTATACCTTTCGGGCAGAAAACAGTTTTCTGCCAGTGAACCTGCGCAAAGGCGATGACCCGCAAGCCCGTGGCGATATCGAGCAGGAAATGAATATCTTCCTCGATGCAGGGATCGACGGCCTGTTCAGTGACCAGCCAGACGTTGCAGTTAAGGTCAGAAGCTTGCGCAAATAATCTGATGACGTAGTTGAAACAGCGTCCAGCGGTTATGCTCAGCATTCAATCCTGAGACGAGATACCGCGTGACTGCAGCTTCCAATACGCTGAGCAAACTGCAAAAGCTCTGGCTCACCGAGACCATCCGCTTGCGCGAGGAGCACACCGGACCGCTCGAAGACAGCGAAGCCAACCGCCGTGTGCAAATCAGCGGCGGCGACTTTGCCGAGCGTCTGCAGCATCGTGCTTTATTGCTGGCCGAACGTGACGGTCAGCGACAAGCCTTGAGCCATTGGTACCAAGGCTCGCGCCTAGCGGTTTTGGCCATGCTGATATTGGCCGTGTTCAGCGGCATAGGCTTGAGTGTTGCAGCCCTCGGTGACGGCCTGCGCCCGGTCAACGTGTTCTGGGCGCTCGGCAGCATGCTTGGGCTGAACCTGCTGATGTTATTGGGCTGGCTGCTTGGGCTTCTGTTTGCCGGAAATAGCGCCGGAGCACTGGGCCGTTTGTGGTTGTGGCTCAGTGAGAAACTGGCGCGCGATGCGCAGGTGGCGCAACTGGCACCGGCCTTGCTCATTTTGCTGCAACGTCAGCGACTCAGCCGCTGGGTGCTGGGCATCATGAGCAATGGACTCTGGCTGGTTGCACTGCTCAGCACCCTGTTGAGCATGTTGCTGCTGCTAGCCACACGGCGCTATGGCTTTGTCTGGGAAAGCACAATTCTCAGCGGTGAAACCTTTACCGTGCTGACGCAAAGTATCGGCGCCTTGCCCGCGCTGTTTGGCTTCAGCCTGCCGGATGCCGAGCTGATCCGCATCAGCGGCGACAGCGCCATGCTCAGCGAAGCCGCACGACAGAGTTGGGCCGGCTGGCTGGTCGGCGTGTTGCTGATTTACGGCATCATTCCGCGCCTGCTGCTGACGCTTGCCTGCTGGCTGCTCTGGCGCAAAGGTCGCGCTGCCCTGAAACTCGACACCAGCCTTCCCGGCTACAGCCTGCTGCGCGAACGGCTGCAACCGAGCAGTGAACGCCTTGGGATAAATGACAGCGCGCCGGATGCATTGCATCAGCCAGCCACAGGTTACAACGCTAACCCGAGCGAAGAAGCGGTGTTGATGGCCATCGAACTGGATGCACAACGCCAATGGCCACCGACCCATTTGCCTGAAAGCGTGCGTGATGCCGGAGTTATCGACAGCCGCGAACAACGCCAGCGCTTGCTCGAACAATTGACACGTTTCCCCCCGGCCCGCTTGGTGATTGCCTGCGACCCGCGCCGCTCGCCCGACCGCGGCGCCTTGGGTTTGCTTGGCGAACTCAGCCGTTGCGCAGGCGCTACACGCATCTGGCTATTACAGCCACCAACAGGCGAGCCGCTCGACAGCGATCGTTTAAGCGACTGGCACACAGCACTCAACACCTTGCAACTGCAACACAGTGATTCGGCGCCGCTAAACTGGCTGGAGAGCGGTCATGACTAAGCCCAAAGCGCTGCGTCTGGCCGTAGTCGGCCACACCAATGTTGGCAAGACTTCACTACTGCGCACCCTGACCCGCGACGTCGGCTTTGGCGAGGTATCACACCGCCACAGCACCACCCGCCATGTTGAGGGCGCACGCCTGTCGGTCGAGGGTGAAGCACTGCTGGAGCTGTACGACACACCGGGACTGGAAGATGCAATTGCCCTGCTCGACTATCTGGAGCGTCTAGATCATCCGGGCGAACGGCTCGATGGCCCAGCGCGCCTGGAGCGTTTTCTGCAAAGTAGCGAAGCCCATCAGCGTTTCGAGCAAGAAGCCAAGGTGCTCCGTCAGCTTCAAGCCTCCGACGCCGGTTTGTATGTGATTGATGCACGCGAACCGGTGCTGGCCAAATACCGCGACGAACTCGAAGTGCTGAGCATGTGCGGGCGCCCTCTGCTGCCGGTCTTGAATTTTGTTGCCGGTAATGCTCATCGCGAACCCGAGTGGCGAGAAGCACTGGCCCGTATTGGCTTGCACGCACTGGTGCGCTTCGACAGCGTGGCGCCGCCCGTTGATGGTGAACGGCGCCTTTATGAAAGCCTGGGCCTGCTACTGGAAAAAGCCGCGCCGCAATTGCAACGCCTGATCGACGATCATCAGGCCCAACGCGAAGCCCGGGTAAAGGCGGGGCTGCAGTTAATTGCTGATTTGCTGATTGATTGCGCGTCCTATCGACGCAGCGTTGCAGCTGAGCCTGCGCTTGAGAAAGAAGCGATCAATTCGCTGCGCAAGAACATTTGCAAGCGCGAACAACGCTGCGTTGAAGACCTGCTCAAGCTCTATGCCTTCCGCAAAGATGACGCCAAGGCAGAAGACTTACCTCTGCTTGACGGTCGCTGGGGCGATGACCTGTTCAACCCGCAAACCCTCAAGCAACTCGGGATCAAGGTCGGTGGCGGCATGGCTGCAGGCGCAGCAACCGGAGCCGGGATCGACTTATTGGTTGGCGGTATTACTCTTGGCGCAGCTGCAGCGCTTGGAGCATTGATTGGCGGCGGCGCACAGACCTTGCGTGGTTATGGCCAGCGCCTTAAAGGCAAGTTCAAAGGTGAACGTGAGTTAACGGTCGATGACGCCGTGCTGCGCCTTCTGGCCCTGCGCCAGCAACTGCTGCTGGGAGCCTTGGATGAGCGCGGCCATGCAGCGATGAATGCAATCAAGCTCGCCGCCCCTCAAGACAGCACCTGGCGCCAGGGCAAACTGCCCGAAGCCTTGCGCAACGCCCGCGCCTATCCACAATGGTCAAGCATTGATAATCGCAATTGGCGCAGCAGCAGCGAGCGCCGCGAAAGAGTGGAAGCTCTAACCAAAGAGCTGCTTGATCAACAAGTCAGCAAGGGTTGAAGCTGATTGATGCGACCCTGACCAATCGCTCAGGGTCGCTCATGATGTTGAAGGCAGGGAGCCCTGACAACTACTTACTCAGGTACACATCCTTGAGTCGCTGCCACTCCTCGCCATTGGTGATGCGTAGGATTTCTTGGCTAATCGGCTCACGCAACGTGCTGCCACTGGCTACCGCAAACGCATATGACTGATTGTCAAAGGTGCCCGGCAATACCTCCAAACCACCGCGAGCCAACTCTGTATTGCGGTACTGCAAGATCGGCAGGTCATACACAACTGCGTCAGTCGTACCCTCTTGCACCGAGCGCATCGCACTTAATACATCCGGGTAAACCGTGTTGCGGATGCGTTGGCTGGTCAGGTATTTCTCTCCGACAGTACCGCCAACAGTCGCTACATGTGCACGGTTCAAGTCTTCAGCGCCTTCGATGCCGCTCTGCAAGTTGCCCACCGTCAACGCCGTGGTGACCGCAGCCGTAAAGGTCGACACCATGATCAAGGCGCTGAACATCCAGATGATTGCGATCAAGCGCCCGCCAAGTGTCACCGGTGATTTGTCGCCATAACCGACCGTCGTCATGGTCACCGCCGCCCACCAAAAGCTGTTGCCCAACCCTTGTGCAGGATTACCACCAAACTGATCTTTGTTGCGTTGGCGCTCAAACGCCCAAAGTAGCGCGCCGACCAGCAACAACAAGCCTGCCAAACCCAACACCAAGCTGGCAAATTGCCAAGACAGCAACCCCTTTAACGCCGACCAGCCACTGTTATCCGCGCCACGAGGCACGGCAATAGCCAAGCCGGTTTGATAAATAGGGTGAGTGAAGTCGAATTTGCTTTCGCGCTCGGCAGTCATGGTCAGCGCGCCAATCACCACATCGAGATTCCCGGCCTCAAGGCTCGGGAGTAACTCGCCAAACTGCATGGGCTCGAACTCGAACTGGTAACCCAATTGCTTGGCGATGTCCTGCCAGAGATCTACGCTGATCCCACGCCAGTCGCCATTTTTTTCTTGGATAACGAAGGGAGGAACCTCACTCAAACCTACGCGCAGAACTGGTTTACCGGACTCATCTGCAACGGCTGAGAAACCAAACAGACACAAAAAAAACACTGCAATAATCCTATGCATAGCCAAACTCCCTGTTCACCAGCAAAGGTATAGGGTAACAAGTTTTGGCCGTGATTCCGGATTAGAAGCGGCTATGATGGCCTTGCAGGCCCGCATAATAAAGCGTTCAACCGCTCTGGAACGCTAGCTCCAGAGCTATTACATTTATGCAGCCTGAGTGCTTGGCCAAGCACTTTCACCGAGCATTGCAGCAACAGTGCGTTCACCCAAACCTAGTCCAACACTCATGCCAAGACCGGTATGCATCAGCACCGCAGTCACGCTTTGATCAGCGCAGAGCACACTAAATGGCCCCGGACCACGACTGCCATAAACCCCTTGCCAGCGCTCAACCACCTCAATCGGCGCGCCCAAGGTTTGCTCCGCCAGATTGATCAGTATTTGATCAGTCGCTTCGCTATTGAATGGTTCGATATCACTGCCATAAACATGCGAGTCACCGATAATCAGTTCACCGTAAGGAGTGGGGCTGATCAGCAAATGAATGCCGTTGGCTTGCAGTTCCGGTTGCTGCTGACGAATTTCCTCGCGGATAGCATCAGCCTCCGGCAAGTCGGAAAATGCACCGTAATGCACACAGCTCAAACCGGTAAGCAATGCATGCTGCAACTGCAGAGGTTGCTGCAAGCGCGCGCGCAGCATCTGCAACCCGCACACTTGCGGTTGCAATGCGCTGATTTGCTCGGCCAGCAAGGTTTGGTAATCGTGACCTGAACAGACCACAACTCGCGGGCTACGGAAGACGCCGCGGGTGGTTTTGACCACACCGGGCTGAATATCCTGCACCAAGGTCGAGAAGTGAAACTCTACGGCGTAACGCTGCTGCAAGTGCTTAGCCAATTGCGGAATGGCTTCACGCGAATAGATCTGTTGATCATCCAAGCCATGCAATGCCGAGCGATGATGTGCAAAACGGCCCTCATACAAATCGCTTAACGCCGCGCCACGTAGCAAATCAACCTTGTATCCATGCTCGCGTGCCCGGCCCTTACAAAATGCCTCAAGCAACGCTTCCTCTGCTTCGGTGCGAGCAAACAATAGCGAGCCTTGCTGCTTGATCGACAGACCTGCGTCTGCCGCAAGACCGGCCCATAACCCCCGGCTCAAGCGTGCCAGATCGAGCATTGGTCCCGGCGCCTGCCCGGTAACCAGTGCTTGTCCAAAGTTACGCACTGAAGCACCTAAAGCGGTGTGGCTGCGCTCGAATACCTTGACCTTAAGGCCGCGTTTAGCCGCAGCATAAGCATGCGCCAAACCCAGAATACCGGCGCCCACAACCAGCAAATCACAATCCTGCTGACTCATTAAAAATCCTCAAACTCAGTGTTTAATTCACCCTAACTGGAAGAGCACGCCTTGCGGCCGCACGCACCCTGCAGAGCTTTTACCCAATCAATCGCACCACAAATCGAGCGGCAGGCAGCGGCAATCTGGGTAGACGCGCGAGCGCAGAGCACGGCACTCCCGCGCAACACCGCCAGAGCGCCGCTGCCGACTGCATCACTGAGCGACAGGCTCTGATTTGCCGTCATAACGCTTGCGCCATTCGGCGAGGATCTTGTCGCGGTTTTCAGCAGCCCAGGCAAAGTCGTTCTTGATCAGACGCTGTTCGTAATCAGCCGGCAGTTCCTGAAAGCGCTCAGCGATGCCAGGCTGGGCCAATACTGCAAAGTTGCTCTTATACAGCTGCATGGCATCGCTGCTGGCAGAGAAATCAGCCAGCTTTTTCGCAGCTTCCAGATGAGCGGTGCCTTTGATGATGCCGGTCGCCTCGATATCCCAACCCAGGCCTTCTTTGGGCAAGATGATGTCCAGCGGTGCGCCTTTGCGTTGCAACTGAACTGCTGGGTATTCAAACGAGATACCAATTGGGAACTCGCCAGCCGCAGCCAACTTGCAAGGCTTGGAGCCCGAGTGGGTGTACTGACCGATGTTCTGATGCAGGCGATCCATATAGGCCCAACCTTGCGGCTCACCGAAGGTTTGCAGCCACGAGCTGACATCCAAATAACCGGTGCCGGATGATGCCGGGTTAGGCATGACGATTTTGTCTTTATAGACTGGCTTCGTCAGGTCTTCCCAACTAACTGGTTTCGGCAAATTCTGCTTCTCTGCCTCGACAGTGTTGAAGCAAACAGTTGCCGCCCACACATCCATCCCAACCCACGCCGGTGGATTGGCTGCATCGCGGTAATTAGCACTGATTTTATTCAGTTGCTCTGGCGCATAGGCTTCAAGCATCTGTTGCTTATCGAGCACGGCCAGGCTGGACGCGGCCAAGCCCCACACAGCATCAGCCTGTGGCCGTGCTTTTTCTGCCAGCAGTTTGGCGGTAATGATGCCTGTCGAATCACGCACCCATCTGATTTCGATATCCGGATTTTTCTTCTCAAACGCTTCTTTGTAAGCCTTGAGTTGCTCCACCTCGAGTGCGGTGTAAACGGTCAACTCGGTTGCAGCATTGGCGTGCAGACTAAAACCGGCAATTAAAGCGGTAGCTAGAGCAGTGCGTTTAAACATGTGAAGCTCCATTATCAAGGATTGTTATCGGTTGGCAGAGTCAGGTTTTATAGCGATTGCGGGGTTTCGCCACGCGCCAGACGCTCGTTGATCTGCTCGATCACGGCGGGTAACTGGCTGATGGTGTCAATCAGGTAATGCGGGCGGCTGGCTGCAAATAACTCGTCGATCCGTAGCCGTTCAGCTTCAAGTTTTTCAGCGGACAAGGCGTTGAACTGCTCCCAGTCGAGGCCGAGGAAATTGCCGGAGAAACGCAGGGCAACAGTCCACACCCCAGCCGCTCTGCCCTCCAGAATGCCCGGCTCGGTGTCATCCACTTTGACGCAGGCAGCAACATCATCAATGCCCAGCGCAATGACGTTGGCCAGCGCTTGCGCAGGGCTTGGCCGGCCTTTTGGCACTTCATCGCTGGCAACTACATGGTCCGGTTGATAACCCGCGACAGCTGCCAACTCGACAACCTTGTCCATCACCTCCTTGGGATAACCGGAGCAGGTGCCGATTTTCAACTGCTGTGCGCGCAGCGCCGCTATGGTCTCCAGCGCACCGGGAATCAGCGCTGAATGCTCACCAACCTTGGCAACTTGCAGCGGCATAAAGCGCTGGTAGATTGCGGTCACGTCTTCATCACTGGGCAGACGCCCGAAGCGTTGCTGATAACGCTCGGCAATTTGCGGCTGATCACACAGAGTGCGGATGTGATCCCACTTGCCCATGCCCATTGGCCCACGCGCCTCTTGCAGGCTGATCTGCAAATCGAAGCTGGCAAATGCCTCAACAAAAATCTTGGTCGGTGCAAAGGAGCCAAAATCGACAACGGTGCCAGCCCAGTCGAGAACCACGGCTTGTAAACGTTTTGGGGAGTGGTATTGCATGTCGTTCTCCAGAGTAATTAATGGCCAGGCGCAGCTTGGCGCCAGGCTTGCGAGCGTTTTAGCAAGCCGCGTGAAGCGCCCGCCAAAAGCACCGATACAGCAGCCGAGGTCACTAAAATAAGGGTCGACATCGCAGCCGCGCCGCCAACGTTGCCGGCGTCATCCATATTCAACACGGCGACGGCAGCGAGCATGCTGTCAGGGCTGTAAAGGAAGATCGCCGCAGAAACCGTGGTCATCGCCGAGACAAACAAATAACGAATAATGTCGAGCAAGGCCGGCAGGCAAATAGGCAGGGTTACGCGCAGATAATGCTTGGCCAGCGGCATTTTCAGCGACAGCGCAGCGGCTTCAAACTCACCGTCCAGCTGACGCAGCGCCGTACTGGCGGTCATCTGCGCAGTGGTCAAGAAATGCGCAACGGTGCACACCACCAGTAAAGTCAGGGTGCCGTACAAACCACTCAGCGGGTTACTGGGCAAGTTGAAGAAAAATACATAGCCCAAGCCCAGCACCAGCCCCGGCACCGCCATGGGAATAAAGCTGAGCATGCGCAGAATTTGCGTCAGTGCGTTCTGCCGGGTTTTCTCCATCAAATAGGCGCCGGTGAAGATCAGCAGGCTGCCAAATACCGCGCTGCAAGTGGCGAGGATCAAGCTATTGCGGTACGCCGACCAGCCACCGGGTAAGTCAGAGAAACTGTAGTGATCCAGCACCAGCGACAGGTTGTAAGGCCAGAATTTGACCAGTGATGAGAAAATCGCCATGCCAAACACCAGCAATAACGCGGCACATAACAAGATGACGATGCCCAGGAAAATACCGTCGCGCAGACGTGAGGGATGCGGGTGATACACCTGCGCACGCCCACTCATGGCGTCTCGCGAACGGCGGCGCAGCCACATATCGACACCGAAGCTAAGCAGGGCCGGGATCAACAAGACCATGCCGATCAATGCGCCACGGCCGAACTGTTGCTGGCCAACCACCGCTTTGTAGGCTTCCAGCGCCAGCACCTGATAATCACCACCGACCACAACTGGCACGCCAAAGTCGGTAATAGTCAGGGTGAACACCAGACAAAACGCGGCAAATACGCCCTGGCGGCTACCCGGCCAAGTGATACTGCGAAACACCCGCCACGATGAGGCGCCCATACTCGATGCAGCATCAAACAGCCGGGCATCGGCAAGGGCAAGCGCAGAGATCAGGATCATCAATGCATGGGGAAAGGTATAAATCACCTCGCCAAGCACTATCCCCCAGAAACCGTAGATATTGTCGGCGAAAAGCCCACGCAAGATACCCTGATTGCCAAACAGGTAGATCAAGGCAATGCCCGGCAACATCGATGGCGCCATCAGTGGCAGCAGAGAAATCGCCCGCCACACGCCTTTGCCCGCTATCAGCGTGCGTTGCAGCGCATAGGCAAACAAATACGCCAGCGGCACCACAATCAGCGCGACTGTGGTCGACACTTTCAAGCTATTGCCCACCAACCAACGAAAGTTGGTGCTGGAAAACAGCTCGTATGCAGCGCCAAGGCCGCCACCGTCTCCACCGAAGCCGCGCCAGAGCATTGCCAGCAATGGCAACAACACGGCAACTATCAGCAGTATCAGCAACAAGCCTTTACCGCCCTCAACAAACAAGCGGTCAGCCCAGCCTGCATAGGTTTTGTCGGACACATGCTTGCTCTGTGCAGGTGCCTGCAGATTGATGTGCTGTTGCGCAGTCATGTTAAGCAAACACCTGCAGACTGCTTGAAGGCAACGCGATCCGAATATCTGGGCTCGACAGTCGCGGCATGACCTCTGGAGACAACTCGGCCTGCAAGGTCAGCCCCGGCAATTCAGTCAGTTCAAAATTCATCCGGCAGCGGTTGCCCAGAAAGGTGACATCGCGCATCTGTGCATGAAACTGGTTTTCGACACCCTCTTGCGGGTTGATCACCACCGCTTCAGGGCGACAAAACAACCGCCCTTGTTGCAATGCCTGAGCCTGCGGCAAACGTACTTGCAGGGTTCCTACCCGGGCACTGCCATCTTGACCGCAGGCAAAGGGCAACCAATTGCCTTGCCCTACGAACTCCGCAACAAAAGGTGTCGCAGGCTGGTTGTAGATCTCTTGCGGCGTGGCGTACTGCTCGACGTGACCGTGGTTCATCACCGCGATACGATCAGCCATCAACATCGCTTCATCTTGATTGTGAGTGACCATCAAGGTGGTGACGCCGAGGTCTTTCTGCAACTGACGCAGTTCGCCACAGAGATGCTCACGCACCCGCGCATCAAGCGCTGACATCGGCTCATCAAGCAGTAACAACGAAGGCTTGGGCGCCAGCGCGCGCGCCAAAGCCACACGCTGTTGCTGCCCACCAGAAAGCTGCCCCGGATATTTTTTCTCGCTGCCAAGCAAGCCAACAAGCTCAAGCATCTCGTTGACCCGTGCACGCACAACTTCACGGCTGTCGCCGTTCAAGCCGTAGGCAATATTCTGCGCCACGTTGAGGTTGGGGAAGAGCGCGTAAGACTGAAACAGGATGCCGTAGTCGCGGGCTTGTGGCGGCAGGTGGGAAACATCACGCGAACCGATGACGATGCTGCCGCGATCCTGCTTCTCCAGCCCGGCAATACAGCGCAATAATGTGGTTTTGCCGCAACCCGATGGCCCGAGCAAGCACACCAGTTCACCCGCCTCGACATCCAGAGAAACACCATCAAGCGCCTGAAAAGCGCCGAAGCCTTTGTGGATACCGCGAACCTGCATATTTTGTTGAGTCATGTGCCACCTCACTGAGCAAATTGCTCGAATGAGGCTGATGCTAAACAGCCTATACGAAGGCTTGATTGCAGTTAGGCAAAACCTGCCAATAGTGTCATTAGGATATTTGGGAGTGGGCAACTCCAAATACTGAGAAGAGTTGCCTTTACGCGGGCATGATTAGCGGGTCCGCGCTAATGCCAGAAACGCAGCCGGAAGACGCGCCTGGCGGCGTTCTTTGAGGCAATACAGGTACTCGCTGATCATCGGTGCCTGTTCCAGTTCGACCACTTGCAGGTCGGGGTGATCAGGCACTTCCTGACGGGCAATCACGCTGATGCCGATATTACGTATCACCGCCTCACGTATCGATTCACGATCACCAATTTCAAGCAGCTTGGCGATCGTGATGCCAGCATCCTTGAGCATCTTCTCGGTCAACAGACGGGTGGTCGAACCCTGTTCGCGCATCAGTAAACAGTGGCTGGCCAATGCCGCCACACTTACTTTTTGCTTGGTCGCCAACGGGTGCTCACGGTGGACCGCCAGAACCAGCGGATCCTGGCCCAGGGTCAGATGGGTCAGGCGTGCATCGGAATTGAGTTGCGAGGATGCCGCAAGATCAACCCGGTAATCTTCCAGTGCCTCAATGACCTGCTGAGAGTTACCAATTTCCAGACTGACTTCGATCTGCGGGTATTGCTGATGAAAATGTTTGATCAGGTCGAGCATGTAATACGGCGCTGTTGCGGCAATTCGCAAAACACCCTGCACCTGACCACAGTTGCGCAGAAAGAACTCAATATCCGCTTCTTCCTGCATCAACTTCTTGACCATCGGCAACAGCTCGACACCTGCCTGCGTCAAGGTTAAACGCCGACCGCCGCGGTAAAACAACTCGACGTTGTACTGGCTTTCAAGGTTGCGAACTTGAGTGGTGATGGTTGGCTGGCTGAGGCCGAGCTTTTTCGCCGCCTGGGTAATGCTGCCCAGGCGGGCAACCATGTAGAAGGCTTTCAGCTCGGCGCTTTGCATCAGCGCTTATACCGCAACAGGCGCTTTGATATGCGGGTGCGCCTCGTAACCGACCAGCTCGAAGTCTTCAAACTTGAAGGCGAACAAATCAGTGACCTCTGGGTTGAGCTTCATTTGCGGCAATGGCAGTGGCTCACGGCTGAGTTGCAAATCAGCCTGCTCGATATGGTTGGCGTACAAGTGGCAGTCGCCGCCAGTCCAGATGAACTCGCCTGGCTGCAAGCCGCAGACTTGCGCCACCATCAAGGTCAACAACGCGTAGCTTGCGATGTTGAAAGGTACACCGAGGAAAATATCAGCCGAGCGCTGATACAACTGGCAGCTGAGCTTGCCGTCGGCGACGTAGAACTGGAACAGGGCATGGCAAGGCGGCAACGCCATTTGCTCGACCAGTGCAGGGTTCCAGGCTGAAACGATCAAGCGGCGCGAATCCGGGTTGGTCTTGATCATCTCGATCAGCTTGCTGATCTGGTCAACCGACTCACCATTGGGTGACGGCCAATTGCGCCACTGATAACCATAAACCGGACCGAGGTCACCGTTCTCATCGGCCCACTCATCCCAGATACGAACGCCGTTCTCCTTGAGGTAACGGATGTTGGTATCGCCCTGCAAGAACCACAACAATTCGTGAATGATCGACTTGAGATGACACTTCTTGGTGGTCACCAGCGGAAAGCCTTCGGCCAGGTCGAAGCGCATCTGATGGGCAAACAGGCTGTAGGTGCCCGTACCTGTGCGGTCACTTTTGAATGTCCCGGTCTCACGAACCAGGCGCATCATGTCCAGATACTGTTTCATTGCACTGCTCCTTGGGCGCTTTGCCGACGGTAAGCGTATGCGATCAGCCCCATACCGAGAAGAATCATCGGCAGCGACAGAATTTGGCCCATGGTCAACCAACCCCAGGCGATATACCCCAACTGCGCGTCCGGCACGCGCACGAACTCAACCACGAAGCGGAATATGCCGTAGCACATGGCAAACATCCCAGACACCGCCATGGTCGGGCGCGGTTTGCGCGAGTAGAACCACAAGATGGCGAACAGTGCCACGCCCTCAAGCGCGAACTGATACAGCTGCGACGGGTGCCGTGCAAGCTGCTGCGGATCGGTCGGAAACACCATTGCCCATGGCACGTCGCTCGCCTTGCCCCAGAGTTCGGCGTTGATGAAGTTACCGATACGCCCTGCGCCCAGGCCAATCGGCACCAGCGGAGCAATAAAGTCCATCAGCTCAAAGAACGTCTTGTTGTTGCGCTTGCCGAACCACCACGAAGCCAACATCACGCCGATAAAGCCACCATGGAATGACATGCCGCCCTTCCATACCTCAAGGATCAACAGCGGGTTGGCAATATAAGCTGACAGATCGTAAAACAACACATAGCCTAGGCGGCCACCGATGATTACCCCCATGGCGCACCAGAACACCAGGTCCGAAAGCTTTTCTTTGGTCCAGGTCGGCGCAAAGCTGTGCAGACGGCGCGAGGCAAGCAGCCATGCGCCGCCGATGCCTATCAGATACATCAGGCCATACCAATGGATTTGCAGCGGGCCGAGGGAAATCGCAACCGGGTCGATCTGGGGGTAAGCCAGCATCAAAAAACTCCTAAGAACGCGTTAAATCAGGAAATTCAAGCCCACGCAAAATAGCAGCAGGGCAAATAAACGCTTGAGTACCAGTGGCGATAAACGATGCGCCAGGCGCGCGCCCACTCGTGCAAAAAACATACTACTCACGGCGATTCCGGCCAATGCAGGCAGGTAGACAAACCCTGCACTCCATTGCGGCAATTGCGGTTCGTTCCAGCCGATCCACATAAAGCTTATGGCACCGGCCAACGCAATGGGCAGGCCGCAAGCCGATGAAGTTGCTACAGCCTGTTGCATCGGCACGCTGCGCCACATCAAAAACGGCACGCTCAGCGAGCCACCGCCAATCCCAAAAATCGCCGATGCCCAGCCAATCACCACACCTGCCACGGTTAATCCGGGCTTGCCTGGGACAGCACGGCTGGCTTTGGGTTTCAAACCGAGGGTCATCTGCAGCGCAACGCTAATCGCAAACACCCCAATAATCTTCTGCAGCAGCGGGCCTTGGATCTTACTCGCCGTTAGCGCGCCTAACGCTGCGCCAAGCAATATACCCACAGCCATCCAGACAAACAGCGGCCAGCGCACCGCGCCTTTAAGATGATGCTCACGTACCGAGTTGATCGAGGTGAAGATGATTGTCGCCAGTGAGGTGCCCACCGCAAGATGAGTCAATATTTCTGGCGCAAAACCATGTGCGGCAAAGCTGGCGACCAGCACCGGCACGATGATCAATCCGCCGCCGACACCAAACAGGCCAGCCATAACTCCAGCAGCAGCGCCAAGCATCAGATACAGCAGCAGCTCCATCACCACCCCCGAAATAAAGGCGCATGGTAACGGATGCAGCAATTTGCCTCTACTTTAGAGCGATGGATGCCATGCTCGGCATTGCGTAAAGTGGCAGCATCATCAACCAAGGAAGCAATCATGTGCCTGATAACCTTTGCCTGGCGCCCGGAGCACGCCTATCCCCTGGTCGTTGCAGCCAATCGCGATGAATTCTATGCGCGCCCCAGCGCCGCGCTATGCGAGTGGCAAGATGCACCCGGAGTATTTGCTGGGCGCGACTTAGAAGCTGGCGGCACTTGGCTGGGCATTACCGGTAGCGGCCGCTTCGCTGCGCTGACCAATATTCGTGACCCACGACCGCCTGCAGGCTTACGTTCGCGCGGCGAACTGCCAGCGAACTTTCTCCGCGGTCGACTCAGCGCACTCGACTATATCGAAACACTTACAGCCAATGCGGCTGATTATTCAGGGTTTAACTTGCTGGTCGGCGATGGTCAGCAACTGTGCTATTTCAACTCGATCAGTGGTGAAGCACGAACGCTCAGTGCTGGCGTATACGGTTTATCCAACGCCGACCTCGACAGCACTTGGCCGAAAGTCGATTACGCCAAACATGCGCTTGCCCAGCTTATTGAATCGCCACAACCGCAGGCTTTGCTTGAGTTGCTCAGCGATAACCGCGTGCCTGATGACAGCATCTTGCCTGACACCGGCGTCGGCATTGCCACAGAACGCCTGCTCGGTAGCGCATTTATTGCCAGCCAAACCTACGGCACCCGTGCCAGTACTGCATTGATTGTGAAGGCAGATGGTCATTGGCAATTGCTTGAACGCAGTTTTGGTCCAAACGGTGCGCAGCTAGGTGAAATAAACCTGCAAGGCTAATTGGCGAATGGCTTTAGGTAGGTGCCCAAACCTCGGTCTGAGGCTTGGGCCACAGCTTAGGCTTGAATATCCGAAGCAGGGTTAATCATGCGACCTAAGCCAAGATTGCGCAGCGCCAAGTGCAGGGTACTGTCGATAACTTGCGGGTTATCGATGGTCATCACTTGCGCCAACAACTCGCGGGCCTTGGTCATGGTGATCTGACGCAGCAACCACTTAACTTTCGGCAAGTTAGTGGCGTTCATCGACAAACTATCAAAACCCATTGCCATCAACAGCACGGCCGCAGCAGGATCACCGGCCATTTCCCCGCAAATACTCACCGGCTTGCCTTCGGCATGCGAGTCATCGACGACTTTGCGCAGTGCTTGCAATACAGCCGGATGGAAGAAGTCGTACAGGTCAGCAACCCGTGGATTGTTGCGATCCACAGCCAGCAGATATTGGGTCAGGTCGTTAGAGCCGACCGAAAGGAAATCCACCTGCCGCGCCAGATCACGGGTTTGATAAACCGCTGCGGGAATCTCGATCATCATGCCGATCGGAGGCAATGGCACATCGGTGCCCTCGTCGCGCACCTCGCCCCAAGCCCGATGAATCAGATGCAGGGCCTCTTCGAGTTCCTGTACCCCGGAGATCATCGGCAACAATATCCGCAGGTTGTTCAGGCCCTCGCTGGCCTTGAGCATCGCACGGGTTTGTACCAGGAAGATTTCCGGGTGATCAAGGGTGACGCGAATGCCGCGCCAGCCAAGGAATGGGTTGTCTTCTTTGATCGGGAAGTACGACAGGCACTTGTCACCGCCGATATCCAGGCTGCGCATGGTCACTGGCAGCGGGTGGAAGGCTTCGAGCTGCTCACGGTAAATCGCCAGCTGTTCTTTCTCGCTGGGGAAGCGCTCCTTCATCATAAACGGCACTTCAGTGCGATACAGGCCAACCCCTTCGGCGCCGCGTTCTTGCGCGCGAGTTACATCTGCCAGCAAGCCGGTGTTGACCCACAACGGCATGCGATAGCCATCGAGTGTCTCGCAGGGTAACGCACGTAATGCATCAAGGCCCTGACTGAGCTGGCGTTCTTCCTCAACCACATCAGCGTATTGCTTGCGCAACATTTCGCTGGGGTTGGTGAACACTTCACCGTGGTAGCCATCAACGATCAGCTGGATGCCGTCGATCTTCGAGTAGGGTAAATCCACCGCGCCCATGACGGTCGGGATGCCCATGGCGCGAGCAAAGATAGCCACGTGGGAGTTGCCTGAGCCAAGTACCGAAACCAGACCAACCAACTTACCTTCAGGCACTTCGCCAAGCATCGACGGCGACAGCTCTTCACTGACCAGAATGGTGTTATCCGGATATGTCAGGTTTTGCTGGCGGGCCTTTTGCAAATACGCCAGCAAGCGTCGGCCCAGGTCCTTGATGTCCGAAGCCCGCTCACGCAGATAGGCATCGTCCATCAATTCGAAGCGATTGACGTGATCAGTCACCACCTGCCGTAACGCACCCTGCGCCCACTGCCCCGTCTGGATGACCTTGACCACCTCGTTACCCAGCGAGGCGTCTTCGAGCATCATCAGGTAGACGTCAAACAGTGCGCACTCTTCCGGACGCAACTGTGTGGCCATCTTCGCCGAAAGGGCGCGCATGTCCGCGCGAACGCCCTCAAGAGCCGTATTGAACAAGGCCAGTTCAGCGTCGATGTTTTCGATGGTTTTATCGGGTACGACTTCAAGATCAGCTGGAGGCAGCACCACCAACGCGGTACCTACCGCCGCACCCGGTGAACCGGGCACGCCGATAAACTTGGCCTCCTGAATACCTTTGCCTTGCTTACCCAGCCCGCGAATTGAGCCAGTTGCCTCGGCGTGGGCTATAACGCCGGCGAGCTGGGCACTCATGGTGACCAGGAATGCCTCTTCACCTTCGTCGAACTGGCGCCGTTCTTTTTGCTGAATAACCAAGACACCCATCACCCGGCGATGGTGAATGATCGGTGAACCTAGAAATGAGGCGTAGCGTTCTTCGCCGGTTTCAGCAAAGTAACGATAGCGCGGGTGTGCGGCAGCGTTTTCGAGGTTGAGCGGCTCTTCACGCGTGCCAACCAAGCCAACCAGTCCCTCATTGGGCGCCATGCTGACCTTGCCGATCGAACGCTTGAGAAGGCCGTCAGTGGCCATCAATACGAAACGGTTGGTTTCGGGGTCGAGCAGGTAAACCGAGCAGACGTGGCTGCCCATGGCTTCCTTTACACGCTGCACAATAATGCCCAACGCCGCCTTGAGATCTTTGGCGGCATTCACTTCCTGGACGATCTTGCGCAGCGTATTGAGCATGGCTCGACTCTAGTCTATGTCAGTCCCGCGTCAACAAACGCGGAGCGAGTTCTTTAAGGGCGCGACGATACACCTCGCGTTTAAATGTGACGACCTGACCGAGAGGATACCAATAACTGACCCACTTCCAGCCATCAAACTCAGGTTTATTGGTGAGGTCCATGCGTACGCGCTGTTCATCAGCGGTTAAGCGCAGCAAAAACCACTTCTGTTTCTGACCAATACACAGCGGTTGACTGTGCGTGCGCACCAACCGCTGTGGCAAACGATACCTCAACCAGCCCCGAGTACAGGCGAGAATTTTAACATCGCGCTGTTCGAGCCCGACTTCTTCATTCAACTCGCGATAAAGCGCGTCTTCTGGCGACTCATTATCGTTGATCCCACCTTGTGGGAATTGCCAAGCGTCCTGGTTAATCCGGCGCGCCCATAGCACTTGCCCGGCATCATTAGTCAAAATAATGCCGACGTTCGGGCGGAAACCATCGGAATCGATCACAGCGCACAACCTCGTTAACGCATGAATTGGCATTGTTCCACAAAGCCTGCAACAGCGGCAACGCGCTAGGACCTGCTCTCGTTTCATTCACGGCCGCGCCGGAGCCTGCTTTAGCGCGAGACAAGGCACGAGACGTGAAGTTTGGTTGTTCCAAATGAGTGTCGAGAAACGCCGTATCGCACTAAAACAGGCCCGGCCCTATGGGTTGCGCGTAAAATATCGCCATGCGGTGTTGAAGAACTTGGCAAGGAAACAACCATTACCGGCGTTCTTCGCCTAGCCTGGCGAGATTTTATGCTGCAACGCGGTTCGCGATGAAGCGGGAGCAGGCCCTAAATGGTGTAATAGGAATGACTGACAAAAGCAGCTATTCTGCTGATCCTTAAGCAAAACCGGTGAAGGTGACGTGTGCGCTTGGCTTTATTTGATCTCGACAACACCCTGCTTGGCGGCGACAGCGACCACGCATGGGGCGACTATTTGTGTGAGCGTGGCATTCTCGATGGCATCGCCTACAAGAACCGCAATGACGAGTTCTATCAGGACTATCTGGCGGGCACCCTGAATATCACCGACTACCTGAATTTCACCCTGGATATTCTCGGTCGCACTGAAATGAGCCAGTTGCAGCAATGGCACGACGATTTTATGCGCGACTGCATAGAACCCATCATTCTGGCCAAGGCTGAAGCCCTGCTGGAGCAGCACCGCAAGGCGGGCGACAAACTGGTAATCATCACGGCCACCAATCGTTTTGTGACCGCGCCAATTGCCAAGCGCCTGGGTGTTGAGACGCTGCTGGCGACCGAGTGCGAAATGGCCGATGGACGCTACACCGGACGCACCACAGACGTGCCCTGTTTCAAGGAAGGCAAAGTCACCCGGCTTAATCGCTGGCTCGAAGAAACCGGCTACAACTTGGAAGACAGCTACTTCTACAGCGACTCGATGAACGACTTGCCGCTGCTGGAGCAGGTTAGCCACGCCTTCGCCGTTGACCCAGACCCACGCCTACAAGCTGAAGCTGAAAAACGTGGCTGGCCGGTGATTTCACTGCGTTAAGTCAGTTTCAGCGGCAATTAACAGACACAAAAAAGGGTTACAGGCGCGCGCCGTAACCCTTTTTTATGGTGCAGCGCTTAAACCGGCTTAGCGCCCATCAGCCCCATGATCGCGATCAGCACGATAAAGATCAGCACCGCGTAAGCCATACAGAAACGCTTCAACCCCGCCGATGCTGGCGCTTCACCCAAAGCCAGCCAGACACGCAGGCGACCGGAAAGCAACAACCCCAGAATCACCAACACCGCAAACAGCACACTGCTTGCCAACAACCACATCTGGCTGAGCGGCAGCCCCGTCATGTCGACCATCCAGTAACCACTAAACGGCAGCGTCAGCGCCAGCAGGGCCAACACCGGCATGCTGATAAAACGCGTACGTTTGAGTTTGCGTTGCAGTACCGCTGCATCAGCGCTGCGCTGCGCCTTCCAGAGCATAAACACATGAGCCAGCAGACCTAGCAGCAGAAGCACAGCTACGGCGCTGTGGGCAATTTTTACCAATTGATAATGTTCCATCGTGTTTATGGCCTATCCAAGGAAAAGTCTGTACGCCGGATTCTCGCTCTCATCCCAGTAGGGATAACCGATCACATCGAGTGCTTCCGGAACCAAGTGGCGCTCGTGCTGGGGAACTTGCAAACCCGCCACAACACGACCATCTGCCGCGCCGTGGTTGCGATAATGGAACATCGAGATATTCCAGCGACCGCCGAGCCTATTCAAGAAGTTGAACAAGGCGCCCGGACGCTCAGGAAACTCAAAGCGCAGTATCAGCTCATCACTGACCTGCTCCGCTCGCCCGCCCACCATGTGGCGTATATGCAGCTTGGCAAGTTCGTTGTCGGTCAAATCAATAACCGGGAAGCCTTTGCTTTGCAAGCCTTCAACCAAGGCGGCGCGCGGGTCGGTTTCGGGATGAGTCTGCACGCCAACGAAGATGTGGGCTTCTTTGGCAGCATGATAACGGTAGTTGAATTCAGTGATCTGACGCTTACCGAGCGCCTCACAGAACGCCTTGAAGCTGCCCGGCTGCTCCGGAATGGTCACGGCAATGATCGCCTCACGCTTCTCGCCAAGCTCGGAGCGCTCAGCAACGTGACGCAACCGGTCAAAATTGATGTTAGCGCCCGAGTCGATACCGACCAGAACCTGACCTCGACTGCCTTCACGGTCAACGTATTTTTTGATGCCGGCAACACTTAGCGCTCCCGCAGGCTCGGTGATGGAGCGCGTGTCATCGTAGATGTCCTTGATCGCCGCGCAGATTTCATCGGTGCTGACGGTAATCACTTCGTCGACATAATCCTTGCAGATATCAAAGGTGTGCTTGCCGATCTGGGCAACGGCGACACCATCGGCGAACAGGCCAACCTGCCCCAACACCACTCGCTCGCCTGCCGCCATGGCGGCTTGCAAGCAGTTGGAGTCATCCGGCTCCACGCCAATAACCTTGGTTTCCGGACACAGGTATTTAACGTAGGCCGCGATACCCGCGATCAAGCCGCCGCCACCCACCGGGACAAACACCGCATCAATCTTGCCTTGGTACTGACGCAGGATTTCCATTGCCACGGTGCCTTGGCCTGCGATGGTGTCCGGATCATCGTAGGGATGAACGTAAGTGAAACCCTTTTCCTCGACCAGCTTTAGCGAATGGGCCAAGGCTTCAGGAAAGCTATCGCCATGCAACACAACGATTCCGCCACGCGAACGCACGCCATGAACCTTGATTTCCGGCGTGGTTCGGGGCATCACAATGGTGGCTTTCACCCCAAGGTGCTTGGCCGCCATGGCCAGACCTTGGGCGTGATTGCCCGCCGATGCGGTGACTACGCCGCGCTCACGCTCAACATCACTGAGTTGAACCAGTTTGTTGTAAGCGCCGCGAATCTTGAACGAGTAAACCGGCTGCAGATCTTCACGCTTAAGCAAAATCTTGTTGCCCAGGCGCTCTGAAAGTTGAGGAGCGGCTTGCAACGGCGTTTCCACCGCTACGTCATAGACGCGCGAGGTCAGGATTTTCTTAACGTATTGTTCGAGCATGGTCTCTATCGCAGGCGGGTTCCAATTGAGCTCCCGAGTCTACCCCACGGCGGCGGTGCTAGACCACACGGAATCTGAGGCCATGGACGGGGGCTGCGACGCAACGTGTGTGCAATCAGCGCGAGGTTTTGCCGCACATACCGCTATAATCAGCGCCTATTCAATCTTCAACTCAGGCTTAGAACCGTGATGACTCAGGACCAACTCAAGCAAGCTGTAGCGCAGGCTGCTGTCGACTATATCCTCCCCAAGCTGGACGCCAAGAGCGTTGTTGGCGTGGGCACGGGCTCTACCGCCAATTGCTTTATTGATGCACTGGCCAAGCACAAAATGGAATTCGACGGTGCAGTTGCCAGCTCCGAAGCCACCGCTGCACGCCTTAAAGGTCACGGCATCCCGGTGTACGAGCTAAATACTGTCAGCGACCTGGAGTTCTACGTCGATGGCGCCGATGAAAGCGATGAGCGCTTGAACTTGATCAAAGGTGGCGGCGCAGCACTGACTCGTGAAAAGATCGTCGCGGCCGTGGCCAAAACCTTCATCTGTATCGCTGACGCCAGCAAGCTGGTTCCGGTGCTTGGCGCATTTCCACTGCCCGTTGAAGTGATCCCGATGGCGCGCAGCCATGTCGCTCGTGAGCTGGTCAAGCTCGGCGGTGACCCGGTGTATCGCGAAGGCGTGGTTACGGATAACGGCAACGTGATTCTTGATGTATTTAACATGCAGATCGTCAACCCAAGCGAACTGGAAGCGCAAATTAACGCAATCGTCGGCGTTGTCACCAATGGCTTGTTCGCCGCGCGCGGTGCCGACTTATTGCTGCTGGGAACCAGCGAAGGGGTTAAGAGTCTGACTCGATAAGAGGTCTTCCGGAACCTCTGAAAAAGGTAGCGAGCGACGGGTACAAGGTGCAACGACCAACGGGAGTAACAGCCAAAGTCTGGCCCGAAGGGCGAGCGCCAGCGAGTCAAAAAATGCGAAAAAGCGACCGGGGTCGCGCTCGACTTTACGTGTTGTAAATGAGCATTTTGAGCAGTTTTTTAACGCAGTAATACCTAGCGCAGTAGTTTTTCAGAGGTTCCTTAGCTGGTCGGTTGGCAAAGACCAGCTAGACTCGGATTGTCCCTATCCCGACCAAGGAGGTCGCAATGGCCAGCAAATTTAATCTGAAAAAAGCCAAAGACGGTCAGTTTCACTTCAATCTGTCAGCAGGTAACGGTGAGATCATCCTCACCAGTGAGATGTACAAAGCCAAGGATTCAGCACTCAATGGCATTGAGTCAGTCAGAAAGAACTCGGCGCGCGAAGGTGCTTTCGAGACCAAAACGTCCAGCAACGACAAGCATTACTTCGTGCTCAAATCGACCAACGGCCAAGTCGTCGGCCAAAGCCAGATGTACAGCACTGCCGCGAGCTGCAAAGCCGGCATTGAATCGGTGCAGAAGAACGCGCCCGTGGCTGTGCTCAACGACGAGAGCTAAAACGCTGTAAGCAATGTCCAACAATAAAAAGCCGGTAGCTCTGTTTGAGCACCGGCTTTTTTACGACTTCTGAAACTGGTGGAACAGTCCTAGTCTGCTTTTTTCTCGAAGACATAGAACAAATTCGGTTCACTGATCAAATACAGCACGCCTTTGTCATCCATGGCGACACCTTCGGCCTGTGGCACCGACGCCTTCAAGCCATGCTGGCGGCGCAGCAAGGACAAAGTGCTAATCGGCTTGCCCTCGACATCAAGCTCGATGACAAGACTCGACTCATCAGAGAGCGCCAGCAAATGGCCCGTTTTCTCGTCAAACTGCAAGCTGGACAGATCGCGAACAAACAAACCCTTGTCGCGCTTGACGTTATCCACCACATGCACTGAATACTGCTCTTCGGCATTGGCTTCGGCAAAACCGGTAATTTCAAGAATCCGCACGGGGTCACGCTCTTTGGCGACAAACAAACGCTTGCCCACCGAGTCATAAGCCAAGCCTTCAAACCCTTTATTACCGCCCCCACCTACACTTAGCGAGAGCTGCTTGGTCTGATTCGCGTTGACCTGCTCAGTATTGTCATCAATTTCTACCCGCAGCAGCCGTTGGAGCCGCTCATCGGTAACCACGAACACATTGGGGCGAATATATTCGACCGCTTCGGGATCTCCAAAACCGACTAAATCAATACGCCGCAAAACCTGGCCATCAAGCGATAGCTCTATCAACTGTGGTTGCGTATTGGTGACAGTAAACAAGGTGCGCCTATCGGGATCGAAAGTCAGCGCGGAAATATCATCATCAAGGCCTTCAATTTTCTTGGCTTCAAGACTGACTCGGTAATCTGACAGCCAGATCGCATCCGTTTGACTGCTGCTGGCAGATGTCGCGTTAAACCAAACCCGTTCAAACAAGCGAAACTGCTGTGCAGCGAGCCCCAGCGATATCACCAACAGTGCCAACAAGGCCAGTAACACAGATTTAACCGTGAACAAGGAACGCATTTTTGTACTTCTCAGAAATTGCGCATAAAAAACGCCGCCCAAGCTCAACTTGCAGCAGCGCATCTACCTTTAAGGCTGACTCCGGGTGCACTCAATCAAATGCACCCGGAATGCCAATCACAACAAGCTAGCAAGCTTTACTTGACCAGTTCGACGCGGTCAACTTCAACTTCAACGCCGCTACGGCCCTGATCAACTTCACCGGTCAGCTTGACGGTGGCTTTATCGTCGACGCTCTGGCTCGGCCAGTCTTCATCATCGATTTCAACTTCGACGGTGCCGGTCGAGTCCTTGAATGTGTAGTGTTCGCCGCGCAGACGTTCAACAATCTGGCCTTGCAGCACAACCTGAGTATCGTCAGCAGCCTTGAGCGCTTCAGCGACTGTGGTCACCTGAACGTTGGCGCTAGGACCGTTGTAGCTTTGAGCCATAACGGCAGTGGAAAACAGGGGTGCAAGCAGCAGTGCGAGAGTAGTGCGTTTCATAATCTGAATCTCTAATCAGTGAATGACAGGGTCAGATTAACCAGCGTAGCTGAAGCCTTGCTGAATTTTGGCTTAAGCCAAACTTAAATCAATCATCGCCAGCATCAGACTTGCTCAACACATAAAAGAGATTGGGCTCGCTGATTACATAAATGTCGCCATCAGCACCAATAGCCACACCCTCGGGTTGCTTCATGCCCCAACCCAGGCCGTTGAGCCCGGTAGCAAAACTAATAAAACTACGCGGCTTGAAGTTGGCGTCCAGCTCAACCAACACGCGCGACTCGTCAGACAGCATCAACAAGTGCCCGGTACGCGGATCAAAACTCACTGAAGAAATATCGCGGACAAACACATCATCAATGTTCAGTTCTTGCATGCCCTGCGCAGGACCACTTTTACTCGACAGTGGCAAAGTGAAAAGTCCACGGGGATCTCGCTCTTTAGCGAGCAACAAGCGTTGCTGGCGACTGTCCCAGCCTAACCCTTCGAAGCCTTTGTTACCGGCATCAGAGAACCCCAGGTCAACTTGGATTTGCTGCCTGGCATCAATTTGGGTGGTGCTTGCAGTTAAAGAGAAAATCGTTAGCGTTCGCTGACGCTCATCGACAATTGCCATCAAGTCGCCAGAAAGCACTTCGACACCTTCCGGATTTTCAAGCCCTGTCACCGGGATACGCCGCAGTACATCGCCTGTCAGCGACAACTCAACCAACTCGGTATGCTTACCCAATATGGTAAATAAGGTGTTGCTACTGGGCCGGTAAGTCAGGCCGGAAACCTCGCCCTCTTCAAGCCCATCAATCACTTTGTCGGATAGGGTTACGCGATAGCTGGGTAACCAAATGCTCGACGCTTGCACCTCGGTGCTGGATTGCAGCTCCTTCATAAAGAACAACGCTCGTTCATCCCAGCGTTGATAGAGCCCCACACCGACAAACACCACAAGCATTAAAAACAGCAGGCTGCGACAGACAGTGCTGAACATCGTTGAGCTTTGGGGCACCGCAATTACTCAATAAAAACGATACCGCTCAAGCTAGGCGTATCCTAAAGTTCAAATACCGCTCAACGCGCATCCCTGCACATATTAAGAAAGGTGATTAAGACCAAGCATTAGAGGACTTGGCTGTTAAAACTGCTGAGGCCAACCAGTTCAAGCTGCAGGTCATCGCCCTTGTTCAGAGGGCCTACGCCGACAGGAGTTCCAGTGAGGATGACATCGCCAGGTTGCAGATTAAAGTGCCCGGCCATGTTCTGAATCATTGGCACGATCGGATTGAGCATGTCGCTGCTGTTGCCGTCCTGGCGGACTTCTCCATTGATGCTCATGCGAATCCCAATGTCGGTCAAATCAGCAATCGCATCGCCGCTGACAAAAGGTGCTAACACGCAGGCGCCGTCAAATGACTTGGCGATTTCCCACGGGTAGCCCTTTTCCTTGAGTTTGGCCTGCACATCACGCAGGGTCAGGTCCAAAGCCGGAGCGAAGCCTGAAATAGCATCACGTACTTCTTCGCTGCTCGGCGAGCGTGACAGCGGCTTGCCAATTAACACTGCGATCTCTGCTTCGTAGTGCACCGAACCACGGTCATCCGGAATATTGAAGCCACTGTTGAGCGGCACCACGCAACTGCCCGGCTTGATAAACAGCAACGGCTCGGTAGGAACGGGGTTATTCAACTCTTTGGCGTGCTCGGCGTAGTTACGGCCAATACACACCACTTTACCCATTGGAAAATGAATAGTGGTGCCGTCGATATACTGATGCTGATAGCTCATGAACACTCCTCAAAAGGTAATACAGTCCAGCGAGTCTGTTGCGTGCAAGCAATGCTGACCAAACAACAGCACCTGGCAATAGTGAACGCTGTTCAATGTTGGCTAAACAATCACTTAGGCGAAAATCTTACCGGGATTCATGATGCCATTCGGGTCAAACACCGCCTTGATGGCTTTCATGTAAGCAATTTCAGCCTCGGAACGGCTGTATCCCAAGTAGTCGCGCTTGGTCATGCCGACGCCATGCTCAGCAGAAATCGAGCCGTTGTACTTCTGCACGATCTCGAACACCCACTTATTAACAGTTGCGCACTTGGCGAAAAATTCGTCTTTAGTCAAACCCTCCGGCTTGAGGATGTTCAAGTGCAGGTTGCCGTCACCGATGTGGCCAAACCAGACAATCTCAAAGTCAGGGTAATGCTCACCGACGATCTCATCGATATCATGCAAAAACGCTGGGACTTTCGAGACAGTCACCGAAATATCGTTTTTGTATGGCGTCCAGTGGGAAATAGTCTCGGAGATGTATTCGCGCAGCTTCCACAGGTTTTGCAGTTGCTGTTCACTCTGGCTCATCACCCCATCGAGCACCCAGCCTTGCTCAACGCAATGCTCGAAAGTCTCAAGTGCGGCATTGGCAACTTCTTCGGTGCTGGCTTCAAATTCGAGCAATGCATAGAACGGACAATCGGTTTCAAACGCTGGCGGCACATCGCCGCGGGCCATGACTTTGGCCAAGGCTTTATCCGAAAAGAACTCAAATGCGGTCAGATCGAGTTTGTTCTGGAAGGCGTGCAGCACCGGCATGATCGAATCGAAATCAGCGGCGCCCAGCACCATTGCAGTGAGATTCTGCGGAGCGCGATCAAGGCGCATGGTCGCTTCGACAACAAAGCCCAGCGTACCTTCGGCACCGATAAACAGCTGGCGCAGGTCGTAACCCGTGGCGTTTTTGATCAGGTCTTTGTTCAGCTCGAGCAATTCGCCGGTGCCAGTCACAACCTTGAGCCCTGCGACCCAGTTGCGGGTCATACCGTAGCGAATAACCTTGATACCGCCGGCATTGGTGCCGATATTGCCGCCAATTTGGCTCGATCCGGCAGAGGCGAAGTCTACGGGATAATACAAGCCTTGCTCTTCAGCAAAGTTCTGCAGTTGCTCGGTAACGACACCAGGCTGGCAGACCACGGTGCGGTCGAATTCGTTGAACCCGAGAATTTGATTCATGTAGTCAAACGAAACCACAACTTCGCCATTGGCTGCGACGGCAGCAGCAGATAAACCCGTGCGGCCGCCAGATGGCACCAACGCAACCTTGTTCTGGTTCGCCCAACGGACGATGGCTTGCACCTGCTCAACGCTCTTGGGGAAGACAATAGCCAGCGGTGCCGGGGCAAAATGCTTGGTCCAGTCCTTGCCGTAGGCATCAAGGGAATCGGCATCGGTCAGCACTTTTCCGACTTCGACTAAGGACTTCAACTCGTCAATCAGGGCAGGATTGGTCATCTACAGAACTCTCAAACGATTCATGGTCACCCTGAGCACGCTTCATCTGCCAGGATAGGTGTTTCGCGGGGCACGTATGCTAGCATACGCACCCCGTTAATCAGTGCCCAGCACTAACCCACGGGCGTATCAGCAGTCACTGCTGAGAATTCTCCTGACACTCTATTGTGGGACAACAGGTACTCCGATGAGCAAGACCTCTCTCGACAAGAGCAAGATCAAGTTCCTTCTTCTCGAAGGCGTCCACCAAAATGCCGTGGACACTCTGAAGGCTGCCGGCTACAGCAATATCGAGTACCTCACCGGCTCGCTGCCTGAAGCCGAACTGAAGGAAAAGATCGCCGAGGCCCATTTTATCGGCATCCGCTCACGCACCCAATTGACCGCAGATGTATTTGATTGCGCCAACAAGCTGGTTGCAGTCGGCTGTTTCTGCATTGGTACCAACCAGGTTGATCTCGATGCCGCCCGCGAGCGCGGTATCGCCGTGTTCAACGCACCGTTCTCGAACACCCGCTCGGTTGCCGAACTGGTGTTGGCGCAAGCGATTTTGCTGCTGCGCGGCATTCCAGAGAAGAACGCCTCTTGCCACCGTGGCGGCTGGATCAAAAGCGCAGCCAACTCATTTGAGATCCGTGGCAAGAAACTGGGCATCGTCGGCTACGGTTCGATTGGCACACAGCTTTCGGTGCTTGCAGAAGCACTGGGCATGCAAGTGTTCTTCTACGACGTAGTGACCAAGCTGCCGCTGGGTAATGCAACCCAAATTGGCAAGCTGCATGACCTGCTGGGCATGTGCGACATCATTTCCCTGCACGTTCCTGAACTGCCATCTACTCAGTGGATGATCGGCGAAGCGGAAATCCGCGCAATCAAGCAAGGCGGCATTCTGATCAACGCGGCACGCGGCACTGTAGTTGAGCTTGATCACCTGGCAACTGCGATCAAGGAAGAACGCCTGATTGGCGCCGCCATCGACGTATTCCCGGTTGAGCCACGCTCGAACACTGAAGAGTTCGAGAGCCCGCTACGTGGTCTTGATCGCGTGATCCTGACGCCGCACATCGGTGGTTCAACCGCCGAAGCGCAAGCCAACATTGGCCTGGAAGTGGCTGAGAAGCTGGTCAAGTACAGCGACAACGGCACCTCGGTCTCGTCGGTCAACTTCCCGGAAGTGGCGCTGCCGTCACATCCTGGCAAGCACCGTTTGCTGCACATCCACGAAAACATTCCGGGTGTGATGAGCGAGATCAACCGCGTATTCGCCGAAAACGGCATCAACATCTCCGGTCAGTTCCTGCAGACCAATGAGAAGGTTGGTTACGTGGTCATCGACGTCGACGCAGATTATTCCGATCTCGCATTGGAAAAACTGCAGCACGTAAACGGTACGATCCGCAGCCGCGTTCTGTTCTAAACCAGAACTCAACTGCGCGGCACTAAAAAGGGAGGCTTAAAGCCTCCCTTTTTTATTGCTTACTGCGCGAATTGCAAGCCAGGCGACTTACTTCACTGTGACGGTGATCTTTTTCGACAAGACCGGCGGGTCAAATGGCACGTGGTTCTTATCGCCCAAGAGCAATTGCAATGTATGTTTGCCCGGTGCGAGAGTCAGCTCGGTTTCGGTCTGGCCTTTGCCGAAATGGACCACATTTTCGGTCGCCGGCAGTGGGCCATTCATCGCAGGCAATTGGTCGAGGTCTATCAGCAAATGGTGATGACCCGTATCTGGCGCATCCACACCTGCCGGGGCAACGCCCATGCCTTTCAAGCCAAAGCGTACGGTAAAGGTTTTATCGACTGTGGCACCATCCTTTGGCTCGATGATATACACCGAGGCATTTTCCGGAGCGGCTGTACGGGGCACTTCAGCGATGGCGGCAAAACTGGCGCCGAGCATAGATAAACTCAGGGCGAAGGCAGGCAGTAACTTATTCATCATGAACACCTTGTGGATTGATTCATGGGATTGACGCTGCTTTAGACAGGTTTGTTCCCTACCAACAGCAGCTCTAGTTTAGTTCAAGCTCAGCAAGCATCTGGATTGCCGCGCCTAATTGCTCCTCGTTAAACACTGCAACGCCCGCACGGCGCAGCAGGGCGGCAGTTACCCCTTCGCCAGCGACCTTGGTACCGCTGAAGCTGCCATCATAATTCTCAATATTTCCACATGACGGACTGCGCGCCTTGAGCAACGCAATGGCAATGTCGTGCTGCCTGACCAAAGCCAGTGCCTGCTCGGCTCCTGATACAAATTGAGCAGTGAAATCCTCATTTTCGATGCTGATCACCGGCAACAGGCCATCCAACACCTGTGCACCTTGGCCACCCGGAATTTCTGCAGCCGGGCGCGGCGTCGGCAAACCACCGGCAACTTCCGGGCACAGGGCAACAACACGGCCTTCAGCCTGCCAGCGCGTTAGCACGTCATAAGGCCCATGTGCCCCGCCGTCATAGCGCACGCGATGGCCTAATAAGCAGCGGCTGACTAAAATTTTGTGCATGGCTGAACTCCAGCATTGATGTGTCGCAAGGTGCTGCCCCTAAAGCGGCGAGTCGCCACGGCGCCGAAACCAACCGGTCAACGACAAACGTTCACGCTGAGCGGGTAAGACTTCATGGGGCATATCGGCGGAGAGAAATATCACCAGCACCCCAGCTTGCGGCTGCACATCACAGACCTGTCCATCAGGCAGATGCAAGCGCAACTCACCGCCCTGCCCGGCTTGCCACTGCTGATTAAGATACAGCACCACTGAAACAGCACGCCGGTCGTCGTCACGAAAGCGGTCCACATGTTTTTTGTAGAATGCGCCCGGCGGGTACAGGGCAAAATGGCTCTCATAATCCTCAAGGCCCAGATACAGGCCTTGATTGATCGCTTGGCGCAGCGACTCGAGTTTGGCCAAGTACTGGTCACACGCTTGCGACTGCCCCGGCTCTAACCACTGAATACGGTCGCCGCGAATGCCTTCCTGCACCATTTGTTCTTGGCCACGGCCTATACTCGCAGGCAGCAATGCACCTTGTGCGGCACGTTTGCGGCACTCTTGGGCCAATTCGAGGGTCAGAGCCTGTGTAAGAAATGCAGGCTGGAGTGACCAGCCTTGCTCAGCCAGGTCGTCGACAATACTCGAAAGCTGCTCTGGGGAGGGATATTCAGACATGCAGTTATTCTATCAGCGCCGCTTCTGCATCTCGACAAGCATCGACAGGCCAATGAAAATAGCCGCACGCCAGACAGGAGTCTTTATGCGCGCCCTATGTGTTGCACTTTTAACGCTTATCAGCCTGCCAAGCCTGGCAGTTTCTTCAATCGAGCTTTATCAGGTTGCCGGTTGGCCTGAACAACGCGCCCATTTCAACGATGCCCTGAGCGCTGCTCAAGCGCGCTATCGCAGCACGCTGCCGCCTGCTGTTTATCAGGCATTAGTCGACAACAGCAATAAGCGCTTTGCGCCACAAGCTATGGATCAGCGTGCGCAACAAGCTCTGCAAGACAACTTGACCGATCCAGCACCAGCCGTCACTTTCTTTAATTCGGCGCTGGGCAAGAAAATAGTGGCAGCAGAAACTCTCGCTACCCGTAAGGATCAACTCGCCCGTTACGCCAACGGTCTGCCACAAGTAGAAGCTTCGGACACCCGTCGTTTGCTGATTGGCCATCTGGCGCAAGCCTTGCCAGCCAAGGAAGCTGGCGCTGAAGTTAGCCTGGCACTGGCTGGCGTGGCAGCAGACAGCCTCAGTCAGATGATTCCGGGTTTGCTCGGCGGCGGTGCAGCGCAGGCCCTGCTCAGCTCGCAACGGCAGAACTTGATGAGTCAGATCGGCGCAGAGCTGGATAACACTTTGCTGTTTGTCTATCACGATCTGAGCGATGCTGAGCTGGAAGAGTTCGTCAGCTTCGCTCAGTCAGATGCGGGTAAAACCTATTATCAAGCGGCACTGGCAGCGATGCGGGCAGGTTTAGCTGTCGGTCAAAATACAGCTGATCTCGCTCCTGCCCCGCAAGGTATTTAAGACGCCGCCTTCTCTCGACTAACCGCAAGCCGTGTCACTGGCGTCTTGCGGTTCTGCTATTTGTGCAATTGCTTGGTCAGAAACGCAAAGTACTGGTCTCGGTAGGACTGAGCCTCATTGGCCATGTGGTGACGCGCTTCGGGCAATAGCAAAACTTTCGGCGCACTGAACTTAGCATCCAACATCGCAAGGTTGTGTTGCCAATCCACCGTCATATCGCCCTCACCTTGGACAATCAACGGGCTTCGCGGGCTGCGCCCTGTCGCCTCGATATACGGCACCCAACGGGTTAGCGCGCCAACCCAGGCGGTGGGTAAACACTGCGGTTGCAGCGGGTCGTGGTGATGCAGAAAGTCGATAAAATCTGCATCGTGCGAATTTTCGGTGAAACGTCGTGAAATTTTGCGCACAAACGGCTTGAGCGCGCGATAACTCAACTTCGACCAACCCCAAGCCCGAGGCCGCACCAAGGGTGAAAACAGAATTGTCTGGCCGATTTCGGCACCAGGATTGCCCGTCAGCAAGTAGTCGATAACGATTGCGCCGCCGGTACTCTGGCCGAACAGATGCCAGGGCTGCGGCAAATCCAGTTGCGCAGCCTGCGCCAAAGCAGCCTTGAGCACGACTTGGTACTCAGCAAAGGCGCCAATGCTGGCACGCGCCCCGCTCGACAAGCCATGCCCCGGCAGATCAAACGCCAGTACCGCGAAACCTTCATTCAGCGCCCACTCAATTACGTGGCGATACAGCGCCGTGTGATCGTAATAACCATGCAGCAACACCAACGTTGCCTTCGGTGCTTGTGGCCACCAGACCTGAACCGCAATGCGATAACCGGCAGCATCAAAGAAACCGAGCCGCACCTGCTGCGCCGCTAGCTTGTCGAGCCCATAGAACGATCGATACGTTTGCTCCTGCGGCAGGCTCATGGCGGCTGCGGCTATGGGTCGCAGACCGGCGACCACGCTGTCAGGGTTGAAACGCTCTGGCATTGGGCTTTCCATGATAAGTAGGCGTATGGCGCGATTATTTCACGTCACTGGTTACGCTGCGGATATTTTGCTGCCGGGCGCATCGTGGCAAGCTATACAGCCATTAGAAAGCACAGCCCTCATGCCAGCACCTCGCCGTAAAATTATCATTGCCAGTATCGCCGCCGTTGCAGTGATCATCGCGCTATTGTCGGCGTTCTTGTGGTTTGAGGCACGTTACCTGCGGGCATTCAGCGAACGTACTGCGGTCTTCACTGGCACAGATATTCGCTTGCCCGCAGAGATCGCCGGGCCCGGGCCGATTCGACTGGTGCATTTCTGGGACCCTGCATGCCCGTGCAATGTCGGCAATCAACAGCATTTGGCCGAGTTGGTCGAACACTTCGCGCCGCAAGGGGTTGAATTTTACGCGGTGCAAAAACCCGGAACCAACGGTAATTTGCCGGAAACACTCAGCGCATTAAAACCCTTGCCGCAACTGCCGGGCAACGAAAAGCTCCCCGCAAGCCCGGCGGTAGCGATTTGGGACCGAACAGGCAAACTCGCCTACTTTGGCCCTTACAGCTCGGGACTCACCTGCAATTCCAGCAATAGCTTTATTGAGCCAATTCTTAATGCTCTGGTTGATGGTCGCTCAGTCAGCGCCAGCAACAACATGGCGGTTGGCTGTTTCTGCGACTGGACCGCGAGCGATAAATAGCCAATCGTTCAACGCCGCTCTTTCTGTTTTGGCGTCCCACCCTGCCAGCGCCTGAACGCCCGGTAGAAAGGTGATAACTCCGCAAAGCCGCACGCACGCGCAACATCACGCGTGGCCATGCCCTGCGCAAGCAGCGTCAGCGCACGCAACCTGCGCACTTCATCATGGAGCTGACGAAAACTACTGCCCTGCGCCGCCAAATCCCGCTGCAACGCCGTCGGTTTCAGATTCAACGCCGAAGCGCATGCCTGCAGACCACACAACTGCTGCCCCAGATTAGCCTCCAACCAGTTGCGCACTCGCTCGAGTAACAGGTTCTCGCTCAACTCTGCCAGTTCTATCGTCGCCTGCTTGCTCAGCAACTCGAACAGTCGCGCATTAGCGCTACGCGAAGGCCGCGCAAGCATTGCCTGAGGGAATATCAACGCGTCGTGGCGCTGGCCAAAGCGCGGAGTAATGCCAAACAGACGCCGATGTTCAGTGATACGGCGCGGCTGCGGATGACGAAACTCAACCCCGTTTAAGCTGAATTCATCATCGGTCACGCTGCTCAACTGCTTCTGCCAAAGAAGCGCCAAACACTCAATTTGCTGACGCAGCGAGCCGACACCTCGATAATTGAGATCGATGATCAGCCGAACACTGTCGCGCTGCTCTTCAAGCCGCGCAGCAAATCCACCGGAGAGAATGTGCTGAAAACGCACAAAGCTCTCCAACGCCTGACGCAAATCTCGACTGGCCAAGAGCAAGTAACCCACCACGTCCATCGGTCGCGGTTTCATCACCTCGCCCAAATGCAGGCCGATATCCACATCGCCAGTTAACTGCTCCAGCGCCTGCCAAAAGCGCGGTGCGTGGTCATGTTCATGGCGGCTATCGAGCAATGGCGGCGATAGACGCGCACCGGCATAGGCGCGTCGATAAGTATCGGTCGGGTCAAAGCCCAGGCTGCTCAAACCCTCATATAACAGACGGCGCATAGTCGCCGAGTGAGTCAGGCTGATCGCGGCTGGCAGCGGCTGTTCAACAGTCATATGCGCCTTGTGGATAAACAACGATTAATTGACCAAATAATTTCAGCAATTATGTATTTGGTCAATGCCGTGGACCTGCCTAGTCCGCACAATAGGGACATAAAGGGCGGTTTAAACCGCAAGACAATAATAAGGATGATTGAATGAAGCGCTCGCTCTCTGTACTGGCCGTGATTGTTGCTCTAGCCGCTGCCGGCGGCGGTTGGTATTACACCAGCAAACAACCCCAGCGCGAGGGGGACGTTGCCCTGCAACACCTCAAAGCCCCCGTCAGCGTGCGTTACGACGAGCGTGGCGTGCCGCATATCAAGGCTGAAAACGAAACCGACATGTACCGCGCATTGGGCTTTGTTCATGCCCAAGACCGGTTGTTCCAGATGGAGTTGATGCGCCGCCTGGCGCGCGGAGAGCTGGCAGAGGTGTTAGGCAGCAAACTGGTTGAAACCGACCGCCTGTTCCGCACCCTGGAAATCCGCAAACACGCCGATGAATACGTGCAAAAGATGGATCAGAGCAGCGCCTCGTACAAAGCGCTGCAAGCGTATCTCGACGGCGTCAACCAGTATCAGGACAACAACCCCGCGCCGGTGGCGTTTGATGTGCTGGGCATTAACAAGCGCCCATTCACCGTGGCCGACACCATCAGCGTTGCCGGTTACATGGCTTACAGCTTCGCTGCCGCGTTTCGCACAGAGCCTGTGTTGAGCTATGTGCGCGACCAACTGGGTGCCGACTACCTCAAGGTGTTTGATCTCGATTGGCACCCGCAAGGCGTTATGCAACAACCGCTGGCCAGTAATGATTGGAAAGACCTCAACAGCATCGCCCGCCTAAGCAATGAAGCGCTCGCCGAAGCGGGTTTGCCGCAATTTGAAGGCAGCAACGCATGGGCGGTATCGGGCAGCCGCACGGCCAGCGGTAAACCCTTGCTGGCGGGCGACCCGCATATTCGCTTCTCAGTACCCGCGGTATGGTACGAAGCGCAGTTGAGCGCCCCCGGTTTTGACTTATACGGCCACCATCAGGCGCTTAACCCAGTTGCATCCTTGGGCCATAACAAGGATTTCGCCTGGAGCATCACCATGTTCCAGAACGACGACCTCGACCTGATCGCCGAAAAAGTTAACCCCCAAAACCCTAATCAGGTTTGGTACAACGGCCAATGGACAGACCTACAAAGCCGCACCGAAACCATTGCCGTCAAGGATGCCGAGCCGGTCACTCTAACTTTGCGTCGCTCCCCGCATGGCCCCATTATCAACGACGCATTGGGCGAGTCAGCAGGCAAAACACCTATCGCCATGTGGTGGGCGTTTCTGGAAACCGACAACCCAATTCTCGAAGGTTTTTACCAACTCAATCGCGCCGACACGCTTGAGAAAGCACGCACAGCATCAGAGAAAATCGAATCGCCAGGCCTTAACGTGATCTGGGCCAACGCCAAAGGGGATATCGGCTGGTGGGCGGCGGCCAAGCTGCCGCGTCGCCCTGCTGGCGTAAACCCGAGTTTTATTCTCGACGGTTCCACGGAAGAAGCAGACAAGCTCGGCTATTACCCATTCAGTGATAACCCGCAGGAAGAAAACCCACAGCGTGGCTATATCATCTCAGCTAACTTTCAGACCGTTTCACCTACCGGTATAGAAATCCCCGGTTACTACAACTTGCCGGATCGCGGCCAGCGCTTGGATCAACGCTTGGCTGACAACTCAGTGAAGTGGGATTTGGAAAATAGCCAGGCACTGCAACTTGACCCCGGTACCGGCTACGCACCACGCTTGCTGGCACCAATCATTGACGATCTGCGCAAAGCCGCAACCGATGATCAAGAGCAAGCGCTGCTTGAACAATTGGTAACCTGGAACGGCGACCACACAGTCGATGCAACCGCGCCGACCCTGTTTAACCAGCTTGTATATGAATTAACCAAGCAAGCGATGAGCGATGAGTTGCAAGGTGCATTTTTCGACAACTTGCTCACCACCCGCGTACTGGATGTGGCGCTGCCCCGCCTGACTGCTGACGCTAACTCACCGTGGTGGGATAATCGCAGCACCGAGGCCGTCGAAGACCGTGCGCAAACGGTCAAAGTGGCTTGGCAAGCGAGCATTGCCCACCTCAAGCAAACTCTGGGCGACGATCCGGCAAACTGGAAATGGGGCACTGCACACACCCTGACCCACAACCATCCGCTTGGCCAGCAAAAGCCGCTGGATCGCATCTTCAATGTCGGCCCATTTGCAGCGCCAGGCGGCCATGAAACGCCGAACAACCTGTCGCACCGCGTCGGTCCTGCGCCATGGTCGGTGGTTTACGGCCCGTCAACCCGGCGCCTGGTCGACTTGGCCGATGCCAGCACAGCACTGGGTATCAATCCGGTCGGCCAGAGCGGTATCCCGTTCGACAAGCACTACAGCGACCAAGCAGAGCGCTATATGCAAGGCGTTTACCTGCCCATGCACCTTAGCGGCAGCGATGTCGCAGCGCATACCCGCAGCACCCTGACCTTAAAACCTGCACGCTGATCCAACTGGCGTGCCGTCATCGGCGCGCCATGCTTGGTATAGTGGTTGTCTTTAACAAAGCATTGAGGTTCTGATGACTTGGACAATTTACTTATCCGGCGAGATTCATACCGACTGGCGTGAGCGCATCATCAATGGCGCCGCCCAAGCACAGCTCGACATCAAATTCACCTCGGCCAATACCGACCATGAAAGCAGCGACGCCGCGGGTGACGTACTTGGCGCTGAAGCTGAAAGCTTCTGGCGCGACCACAAATCATCCAAGGTCAATGCGATCCGCACCAAGACATTGCTTGAGCAGTGCGACGTGGCGATCATCCGCTTCGGCGACAAATACAAACAATGGAATGCTGCGTTTGATGCAGGCTTCTGCGCTGCATTGGGCAAACCCTATATAACCCTGCACGCTGACGACATCATTCACCCACTGAAAGAAGTCGACGCCGCCGCAATGGCTTGGGCGCAAACCCCGGAACAAGTGGTTGAACTGCTTAAGTACGTTACCCAGAACTAAAGCCGTAACCCGCGATTGAACGCCGTTGCATCGATGAGCAACGGCCAAGTTCACTACCAAGCCCCGCCACAGCGGGGCTATTTATTGTTCAGGATTAATCAGCTCTCACTTGGCATTTGCATGCAAGATGCCAAAAATACGCTGCGAGTAAGCCAAAGCACTGCCTTCGGCAGATTGTGCCTGCGCCACGCGCCCGACAAATACAGCATGACTGCCGAGGTTGATCTGCTGCTCAAGGTAGCAATCAAAACTGGCTAAGGCGTGATCCAAAACCGGGGCACCGGTGTGTTGCTCAATCCAGCTTGCACAGGCAAAACGATCACCGTTAGTAACAGGCAATTGACCGGCAAACACCTGGGCGATTTGTTGCTGCGCGCCAGTCAGTACGTTAACCGCAAAGCAGCCGTTACGATCAATTGCTGAGTAAGCCAGGTTATTGCGATTGATGCACACCAAGAGTAGTGGAGGCTCTGCTGAAACCGAGCTCATGGCGCTCACCGTCAAACCAAAGCGCCCGCCGGGTCCGTCCGTGGTCACGACCGTGACGCCGCTGACGCACTTGCCCATCGCAGCAATAAAGTCGGCAGCTGCTGCCTCAGGCGCAACAGCATTGAATGACAAAGCGTTCAGGGTCATGGCTTGTGTCCTCTGCAAAGCGGCTAAGACAGAGCTGTCAAATTTGGCGTCCTCGCTATGAAAAATCCTATAACCCCTGCAAAACCCCGGTTGGCTGCAAACGTCACCCACCTACCAACCTGCGCCATGCCGGGTCAATTTCCCAGAAACACCTCGCTTGCCTCTATTTTTAGAGAGTTCAACGTCACTAAGGCACTCAAGAGCCAGCGCTCTATAACTTATAAAAACCAAACAACACTTTATAAAGTCCAGGCCGTTAAGTTTTACTCAACCTGACAAACTATAAACTTCAGTCAAACCACTACAAACTTGAAACAACAATGGTTTCAATCCAGCGGAACACATAAAACTTAACTGTTGAGTTTTATTTAACTCAGCCCTAATAAAACTCAATAGGCAGAACGCCGTAAGTTATGGCCAACTTGTTTACGCCTTGAGGTAATTCAATCTCAGACTAAACAGGACCTAACCCATGACGACTCTTTTGCACATTGATGCCAGCGTACGATCTGAACGTTCCCTAAGCCGTAAACTCTCGCAGGCTTTTGTCGATGCGTGGGTTGAACAGGATGGCAACACAACGGTTATTGTTCGTGACATCGGACGCAACCCACCGCCGTTCATAACAGAAGCGTGGATTGCAGCGGTGTTTACGCCCGAAGAACATATGACTGCCGAAAAGCGCGAGGCGCTGCGCCTCTCGGATGAATTGATTGAGGAACTGAACCGCGCCGATGTCATCGTTATCGGCACTCCGATGTACAACTACGGCATGCCCGCCCAACTCAAATCATGGTTCGATAATGTGATTCGTATCGGCAAGACATTCAGCTTTGACTTGGGCCGGGGCGATTATCCTTTGGAGCCCATTATGGATGGCAAGAAGCTGGTCATTCTGTCTTCCCGTGGTGAATTCGGATTTGGCCCCGGCGGCATTCGCGAATCCATGAACCACCTGGACACTCATATCCAGACCTGCGCGCACTACTTGGGCGTGAATCAAACCCATAGCATTTCCATCGACTATCAAGAGTTTGGCGACGCTCGACATGAGGCCTCAATCGCAGATGCTTTCGCCACTGTCCCGAGTCTGGTCAAGCAACTGGCTGGTGAGAAAAAGCCACAGCTTTCGCCAGCTTAAGTGCCCGTGTCGCCACTCGGCTCTTGCGCCTCATTCAGGGCGCTTTCCCTGAATGACGCTGCCTCACTCAGCAGCCAATCTCTGAACAATGAAAGACTGCTGTGTGGGGCAGAGCCTGTGCCTTCGATCAGGTGGTAAGTGAAGCCCGGCAAGCTCGGCCCTTGCACTCTACGCATCTGCCCAGAGCGCAACTCATCGTCAACCAATACGTTGCTGCATAGCAACGGACCCAATCCCTGCTCGACAGCATGTAGTGCCAGCGTTTCCTCGCTGTACCAAGAAGTGCGCAACTCTCGCGAAGCGTCGTGTTCAACGTGGGCAAGCCAAGACGACCACAACGGCACATCCAGCGCTTGATTCTTCCATTTGAACGCCAACAGCGAACGGTTGTGAAAGTCGTCAATCCGGGCCTTGCGGTCGGCAGGACAGATGCTTTTGTGCGCTACAGCGATGTACTTATCCGCAAACAACACCGGGCCCCGCACATCAGCATCGACCGGCCCATAGCGAATAGCCAAGTCTGCTGTCCCGGCACGCACATCCACGATCTTTTCCGAGGCATGAATAGACACCACAAGGTTGGGATAAAGCGCGTTGAACTTCGCCAGACGCGGCATAAGCCAGCGTTCCGCAAATGCACGTGTGGTGGACACCTGAATGGCGTCACCGGCTTTTGGCGCTACCAGTAAGGCAAAGGCTTGGGCAATCTGATCAAAGCCGTCGCGTAACAACGGATAAATCGTCTTGCCTGCCGGCCTCGTTCCAAGAGCTTTTGGCCCAAGCCGTCTTCAAGCTGGCGGACTTGATGACTGACCGCCGCAACCGTCACAGAAAGCTCGTTGGCAGCAGCAGAAAAACTCTGATGACGCGCTACCGCTTCAAATGCACGCACGGAGTTCAATGGAGGTATTTTGCGCATCGCTTTTTCCTAGCATCTGACTGCGAGTGTCGGAAGCGCTCAATATGAGAGACAGAGGACGTGATTGGCAAATGCACTGGCGTTTAATTGAAGCCTTGAATGATTTACAGGGGTAGTTGCTGCCCAGAGCCAAACCGCTCGACGCTGACCTCACCGGATTGCTCAGTGTAGATATAGGCAAAGGCGTTCGGAAGACTGGTAAGGACTTGAGCGACGCCGTCTTGCCAATAGATTGCCGCACCATTGTCGCAAGCAATCGCCCTTTCACCTGAGGTGCGCACTAACTCTAGCAATGGGGCATGGCGCTGCTCTTTATCCAGATGCGGACAAAATACAGCGGGTAGAAAACCCAGCGCGTCGACCCGTTTCAGACTCCAGCGCGAGCCCGGCTCAGCAGTGAATCGATCCGAATCGCTCAGTCCGGCCTCGTACCAGCAAATGGCTCCAGCACTTAAACCTGAAAGAACGGTGCCATTCTCCCCTGCTTGGCGTAAGGCGTCAGCAATCCGAAAGTCTCGCCATATTGAGAGCATCTTTTGAGTGTTACCGCCGCCGACATAAATCAAATCGCAATCGAGAATCTTCTGTACGGCTTGTTGATGTGAAAAGCCCGAGCCTGTTGCCAGAAGGAAATCAACATCGCATCCAAGACGATCGCCATAGACATGCTGAAAGGTTTTGCAGTAGCCATCGGCATCGCCACTTGCCGTAGGAATAAACAGCGCCTTTGGGTTACGTTTCCCTGTTTGGCTGCAAATAAACGAGTCCAAATCCAGCGTTTCCAACTCAGAAATCTCACCACCGCCAATGGTTATAATCTTCATGTTGGATGTCCTTGGCTCAAGAAGGCGAATAAAAATTGAGGCGGCTTTTTGGGAGTTAAGACACCTCACAATTCGCTAGGGTTGAGAGGTCGCGTCAGGATCGGTGAGTCGAGAGGGAAGTAATGGAGGCCGACCAGGATGTTATACGAATGGCGGCTTTCAGTAAGATTCTGTTGAAAAAGTCGGTTTTTAAAAACTGCCAGGAACCTGATCGGTATAGGGGCCTGTTTTGCGCGTTACTGCGTGAAATCTGTGTCCGAATGCCTTTGCGGCAATTCAAGATTTCAATCTCATGCGCTTACTTTTCTGCGGAGAAAACCGCGTCCGACTTTTTCAACAGAATAAGTAAGAAAGCCGCCAATTAAAAACATCAACACTGTAGCTTATCTTATATTGTATTGCACTGAAGTATTTCTCTAATAATATTGCTTATCTATATTCCAAGGTATAAACCAATTGAGTGTCCACTGTACCAGGAGTCGCAGCATCGCCAGCAGCAACATATCGCGCGAAGTAGAGTAAATTTAAATTACCGGCGTCATCAGAGATATTTTCAGCATAATCATTGTTTCCCGAATTATTACGCAGATCAATAATATTGCTTTCTCTATCAAGAACCTGCACCTCAACGTTGCCAGCGGGATCAGTTGCGTTGTTGGTCAGATAGCCATTGCTCGGATCAACGTTATTTGACTCAAAATTAACTCGTATAGCAGCATTCGGCGGACAACTAGTCAGAGCGAAGGCCATACGACTAGAACCGGCAGTAGCCCCCGCAGAATTCAGCGCAGAGACAGACACATCAGGCAGAGTGAGAGTAGCATTCGATCCATTAGATACTCCAGTAGTAATGGAGATAGAACAGGATGAACTGACAACATTACCATGAATATCGATAGTGCCGTCCGCAGCAAGAGCGTTACTAGCAATCAGAGCACAGCAAGAAGCCATAAATAACTTGGTAGAGTTCTTCATATTATTCCTTCGGCAGAGAGTCAGTTGAGTAAATTAAACGCCATGACCTTTAATTAAAATTATTCATCATGAAATACAACTCAATATCTACTACTAGGTTTATACCTAACCACTCTTTGAGTTTGCGCTTGAAAAGAATACATACAACAGAAACATTAAACTAACTTGACTGCATGGTCACAAGAAAACAAGAAGACTCCTACACAATCCAGCTCATGATCCTATACAAAAAGCCAGAAACAGGTGGCAACCCTGTGTACTTTAAATGGCTTCCGACAGCTCGATGCCAGAACAATCATCAGTGAATCGTAGGAAAACGCTCTTTGACCAATGCTTGAGCCTGATAGGCAAGTTGGTCGAGCAGGCGGTCGCGCTTGCTTTCGGCATCGCTCATGGCTTTCTTGCCGTGCTGTTGCAGCAAATAGGTGTGAATCTGGCGCACTTCCTTGGACTGAAAAATTGGGGCCAGATCCTGCACCGCCACCATTCCACCCGAACGATAATTTCGAGTGCTAAGCACCACGTGTGGCCCCTGCGCTGCCAAGACCTGAAACCCCATGGCCTCGAAGGTTGGCACCTTGCTTGCCACGCAGGCCAACTCTGCATGGGGACGATGCTCAAGCAATTGCTGCAACATGGCCTTGGCAATACCACGTCGACGGTGGCTGGCCTGAACTGCCATGTAGGCCAGCGTGCAGGCCTCGGCATCATCCTGGCTCCGCAAATACAGGGCAAAACCCAACACCAGCGAGGGGTCTTCATTATCCAGAGCCAGGATCAATCTCGGGGCGCTATGCGCAGCGCTGCTCATGGCTTGCAGATACATATGCACCTCGTAGCCAATCACATACTGGTACAACTGATAGAGCGGATTGCTTGGCGTCAACGACACTGGGCTGATATCGCTGAAGTAGTCCACCACCATTTGTAGCACCTGCGAATTCAGGGACTCTGGCGGCGATGTTTCCAGGTGGACAAGGGTGAACATCGAAAAGCTAGCTCCGGGCGTGCCCGATCAGGGAAATCGGCGCTGGCGCCATTGTAACGCCCACCGGCATCACATGCATGGACCGCCCAACCTAGGAACGCGTAGCCTTGTAAGTGGTGCGTAGAGCGCTCAGCTCTAGCAGATTTCAGCCTGATGTTAAGGGCTGAAGTCAGCCAGATACGGTTATTCAACAACAATACGAAAGCAAAGGAAGCTTAGCATTTTGTAAATGCTGAATTACCACTGATTTTCTAGACACCTTGAAGGTCAGTTCTGGCCGATAGCTGCCGGTTACGAGCAACTGAAACTGTACAAAAGCAGTCGTTCGCACCCCTGTTCAAACCACTTTGCAGGTCAACCATGCACCCCAGAAAAGGCTACTGAAAAAACGCGTTGCATCACCAAACCCGGCGTCATGCAGGAGTTTTTGAACCGCTGCCTCGGAGTGTGGAGGATCGGCACCTTGCAGTATCTTCCCAAGTTTGGCCTTCACTTCATCCGCGCTGGCGCCATGCTGTCGCCACCGCTGCCCCCAAGCGGCAAGCAGTAATGGTTGGCTGGCATAAGCATATTGATTGCCTGCGACGATCAGCGGCGCGCCCGGTTTCAGGTGAGCCCGAATGGATTGCAGGATTTGTTGCTTCGCAGCATCCCCATCAAGATGATGGAGCACACCGATCAGGGTGGCTGCATCGTATGATTCGTCCGCTGTGAGGTCTTCAGCATGCCCAAGATGCAGGCTTGTTCTTTCGAGCAAATTATTGGCTTTCAACTGCTGCGCCGCAGCCTCCAGCATCGGCTCGGATGGATCAACGGCCGTGAAGCGCCAACCCGGCTCCAACGTTGCCATCGCAATAATCTCCTGCGCCGTACCGCCAGCACCAACGACCAGTATTTTCGCAGAACGCGCATTGCCCAAACTTGCCGCCAGCATGCACGCAGCCAAATCTTGGCAGGCGTCATACCCTGCAAGTGCAATACGGCTCTGCCGTGCGTACTCATTGGCGCGTGAAGTATCGAATTTTTCAGCCGAATTTAGAGGGGATGATTTCAAGGCAATTCTCCATGTCCTTGAATCAAGCTACGCCATATCATGAAATAATAAAAATTCATTAATTTCATAATATACATTCCCGAAAGGAATGCTTGATTCGTCTTCGCGCCGGGCACTTCCAGAGCCTTTCAGCTAACCGGCGGCGGGAGATGATTGACCAGTGACTGCAAGAGCACTGGTCAATCAAGAGTTGAATGCCCTATTTGTCTTTGCTCATCAGGAAGTCGGCCAAAGCAGAGTAAGCAGGCAGTGAAGTCGGATCAATCTGTGCGTTCATCGCCACCGGGTAGGAAGCAAAGCGGGCAATCACCATCTCGGCCTTGGGATCGACATAGATGGTTTGGCCGTAGATACCCCGCGCTGTAAATGCCTGATGATCGTTGTTGGCTACCCACCACATATTGCGGTAACTCCAGCCTGGCAAGGTTTTGTAGCCTGCCTTGGCAAACTGCTTCTGATCCCCACCCTTGCGGATATCGGCAACCACCGTTTCGGGGATGATCTGTTGACCGTTGAAGCGGCCATTGAGGCGCATGGCCTCGCCGAACCGGGCCATATCCCGTAGGCTGGCATTGAAACCACCACCGGCAAAGCCAGTGCCGACCTCATCAACCATGATGTAGGCGTTCTGCTCTGCGCCCAGCTTGCTCCAAATTCGCTCTTGCAAGAGCTCGGCAAAGGGCTTACCCGTTACCCGCTGCACCACCCAAGCCAGTGCATCGGAGTTAACGGTTTTGTAGGCGAACTCCTGGCCGTGCTCGCCTTTGGCTTTAAGTTTCTGCAAGAAGCCGTAGAGGGAGGTGGCGCCGGTATAGCCGGCAGGACGCGGTATCAGATGGCCGGCGCGGCCGTACTCCCAAACACCAGCTTTGGGGTCGGCATAGTCTTCGGAGTAATCGATGCTGGTGGTCATGTCCATTACTTGCCGCACGGTAGCATTGCCAAATGCGCTGTCTTTGAGCTCCGGTACATAGCGTGACACCAGCGCGTTTTCGTCCAGCGTCCCATCAGCAACCAGTATCGCAGCCAGAGTGCCAATAAAGGATTTGGTCACGGAAAAGGCAATATGCTGCCCCTCAGGTTTAAGCGCACCAAAGTAACGTTCGTACACAAGCTTTCCGCGGTGCAGCACCACAATGCCATCGGTGTAGTTGGCGGCCAGCGACTGCTTCCAGGTCATGGGTTTGTCGCTACCAATGGGTTTGAAACTCAGGCCATCGATATCGTCTCGTTCGGCGCGCGGCAGTACGCTTACCGCACCACCGCCGCGGGATACCTGCACCGTAGGCACCACTTCACGGATGTGGGAGAACGACCAGCGAGTAAAAGGAAATTGCAGAAAGTTGGAAAAATTCACGACTTTATCTGCCGCCGGTGGTGTGCCCTGCATCAAGCCCAGCACTTGTGGCTCACTGGCTTTTGCATCCAGCGGTGTAGCGCCCGTCGCGGCGGAGACATTCTGGTTCACCAGTAAACCTCCTATTAGTGCCAACAACAGCGAATTGCGTTTAAAACCCATACCAGTTTCCTTTTGGTAGTTTTGGTTCAGCGTTATGCAGCGATCGCAGAGAAAGTGTGTTCAAAGACCTCCTCGTTTTCCCGTTCAGGGCCAGTCAGGAGTGATGTAACGCCACGTCCAACCGCAAGCCTCACGCTCTAGCACCTGCTTGATCAGTCTTGTGTTCGCCTGGAAACCCATGCACAGATTTCAAATGCACTCACTCCCGAGCAGTGCCAGTCTCCCAGACTGAGTATCTCCACGCTACCAATGCCACAAACCTGAAGCCATTGGCGATGTTTTGACCTCTACCTTCGCGGTGACTGTGCTGTCTTGCGCACGGTTATTAACTGCTTCCTGCGCCAAAGCCCTGCGCTCAATCAAACCTCCGATCCCGGCAAGCATTGGCCTAGAGGCTTATAGCTGCAAGGCAAAGCAGCTTTTAGATAGGCAACAACGACAAAAAACATAATTTCGCTAATCAGCCCCGGTCGACAGAATGCAGGTGTAGACAGTTCGGCGCCGTCAGTAATGGCCGCGTCTCGACCTGAATCAGTCCCGCCTTCCACATGGGCTCAGATATGACAGTTGAACACATTCAAATCGATACACTTGTCGTTGGCGCTGGCCAAGCAGGTGTGGCCATGAGCGAACACCTGAGCAAACTTGGGGTAGAACACCTTGTTCTGGAACGCAACCGCATCGCCGAGGCTTGGCGAACCGGGCGCTGGGACTCACTGGTTGCCAATGGTCCAGCTTGGCATGACCGATTTCCGGGGCTGGAATTCGATCTCGATCCCGATGCTTTTGCACCAAAAGAACAGGTAGCGGATTACTTCGTCGAGTACGCCAAGACCTTCAACGCGCCGATTCGCACGGGCGTGGAAGTCAAGCAAGTTGTGCGCAATAGCGACCGTCCCGGCTTCACCATCGAAACCTCTGAAGGCATCATCGAAGCCAATCGTGTGGTTGCCGCGACGGGCCCTTTCCAGCGTCCGGTAATCCCCCCGATTGCGCCTAAAGATAGCAACATCCATCAATTGCACTCGGCAGAATATCGCAACCCTCAACAGCTGCCGGAAGGTGCTGTTCTGGTGGTTGGTGCGGGCTCATCCGGGGTGCAAATCGCCGACGAGCTGATGCGTGCAGGCAAACAGGTTTACCTATCGGTTGGCGCCCATGACCGCCCGCCACGCAGCTATCGCAATCGCGATTTTTGTTGGTGGCTGGGTGTACTTGGCCAGTGGGATGCAGAAGCGGCGCAGCCTGGCAAAGAGCACGTCACCATTGCGGTGAGTGGTGCGCGAGGCGGACAGACAATTGATTTTCGCAATCTTGCCCACCAAGGCATGACCCTTGTTGGCCTGACCAAAGCCTTCAACGATGGCGTTGTAACCTTTCAGCCGGACCTTGCCGAGAACCTGGCACGTGGCGATGAGAACTATCTGGCGCTGCTCGACGCCGCCGACGCCTATATCGAACGCAATCAGCTCGACCTGCCAGAAGAACCCGAGGCGCGTAAAAAATACCCGGACCCCGCATGCGTCACCCAGCCGATTCTTGAACTGGACTTAGCGGCGGCGGGCATCACTTCAATCATCTGGGCGACCGGTTATGCAGTTGACTTCAGCTGGCTCAAGGTTGACGCCTTCGATGCCCAAGGCAAGCCGCAGCATCAACGCGGAGTCTCCAGCGAACCGGGCATCTACTTTCTCGGTTTACCTTGGTTGTCACGTCGTGGCTCGACCTTTATCTGGGGCGTGTGGCACGACGCCAAACACATTGCCGATCACATCGTCACGCAGCATAAATACCGCGACTACCGCGATGCCGCGCAGCGTCAGGCTGAAGTTAGCGACGTCTCAAAACCCCTTCGAATCATGGGAGTCAGCTGATGCCGACACACACTCGCATCCGTATGTTCAACACCAAAGACACCTACCCCAACCAGTCTTTGGATAACGACCTTTGCCAAGCTGTGCGGGCGGGCAACACCGTGTATGTACGTGGCCAGGTTGGCACCGACTTTGACGGCAATCTGGTGGGTTTGGGTGATCCGCGTGCACAGGCTGAGCAAGCCATGAAGAACGTCAAGCAATTGCTTGAAGAGGCTGGCAGCGACATGAGCCACATCGTCAAGACCACCACTTACCTGACCGACCCGCGCTTTCGTGAGGCGGTGTATCAGGAAGTCGGCAAATGGCTCAAAGGTGTATTTCCGATTTCAACCGGTCTGGTGGTTTCGGCGCTTGGCCAGCCGCAGTGGCTGATGGAAATTGACGTAATTGCCGTAATCCCCGAGGAGCAAGCATGACCTTTTCAATTGTCGGCCGTTGTCCAGAAACCGGCCAACTGGGAATCGCCATCAGTTCATCAAGTATCGCGGTGGGTGCACGTTGTCCGTGGTTGAGAAGCTCAGTTGGCGCGGTTTCAACTCAAAATATCACCTTGCCTGCACTTGGCCCGGAGATTCTCGACTTACTGGAAGGTGGCGAGTCTGCCGCCAGCGCACTCGACAAGGCGCTTTCTCGCCACGGCTACAGCCAATACCGGCAAGTCACCGTGATCGACATGGACGGTGAAACCGCACACTTCACTGGCAGCCAGGCGCTGGGAATTAACCATGCTCTGGCGGGTGAAGGTTGCGTGGCGGCAGGCAATCTTTTGAGTAACCAGGCGGTGATCGAGGCCATGGTTCGCGCCTTCGAAGACAGCGCTGGCGAAGCCTTGGCAGACCGGTTGTTAAGCGCCATGCATGCTGCGATAAAAACCGGTGGCGAAGCCGGACCGGTGCATTCGGCTGCGCTGTCGGTGGTGAGCGACCTGCTCTGGCCAATTGTTGATCTGCGAGTAGACTGGTCAGAGCAGGACCCAGTCACCAATCTGGATAAACTGTGGCAAGCCTATCGCCCACAGATGCAGGACTATGTAATCCGCGCACTCGACCCGACCAAAGCCCCGAACTATGGCGTGCCTGGCGACGAATAGCGCTATTTACCGAAGAGATTAGTCATGCAAAACAGCCGTCAATTACTGAGCAAACTGATTGAGTTCAATACCGTAAGCCGCGAGTCAAATCTGGCGCTGATTGAATTTATCAGCACCTACCTCAAAAGCTTTGATATCCCGTGTCAGTTGCTCTTCAACACCGAAGGCAGCAAGGCTAATCTGTTCGCCACTATTGGCCCGGATATCGCTGGCGGCGTGGTGCTTTCAGGGCATACCGACGTGGTGCCGGTCGATGGCCAGGCATGGACCCTGCCCCCCTTCTCCATGACCGAGCGTGACGGTTGTTTATTTGGCCGCGGCAGTGCCGACATGAAGGGGTTTATCGCCTGCGTACTGGCCGCAGTGCCGCAGTTTCTGGCCGCACCACTCAAGCAGCCCGTGCATTTTGCGTTTTCCTACGACGAAGAGGTTGGCTGCTTGGGCGTGCGTTCATTGCTCGCAGACTTGCAGCAACGCCCGCATAAACCGAGCGTGTGTATCATCGGCGAACCCACCTTGATGAAGCCGGTGCTTGGGCATAAAGGCAAGTTGGCCATGCGCTGCAATATTCAGGGTGCGGCTTGCCACTCGGCGTACGCACCGCAAGGCGTTAATGCCATCGAATACGCAGCACAGCTGATTGGCAAACTCGGTGAAATCGGCCAGCACCTACGCGCACCGCAATTACACGACCCACGTTTCGATCCACCCTTTTCAACCGTGCAAACCGGTGTAATCAGCGGCGGGCGGGCGTTGAACATTGTCCCCGCTGAATGCCAGTTTGATTTCGAAGTTCGTGCGCTGCCATCGGATAATCCGCAAATAGTCGCCGACCAAATGCAGCAGTTCGCCAAGGATGAGTTGCTGCCCAAGATGCACGCAGTCGATAAACAGACAGCAATTGAATTCAGTCAACTCTCCGCGTATCCGGGTTTGGCAACCGACGCGAAAAGTCCTGCCGCACGATTGATTGCCCTGCTCAGCCAATGCGATGACTTCAGCACCGTTGCATTTGGCACCGAAGGCGGCTTATTTGATAAAGCCGGAATTGCCACCGTGGTCTGCGGTCCCGGCAGTATCGAGCAAGCGCACAAGCCCGATGAATTCATCAGCATTGCACAGCTCGACCAGTGCGACGCCATGTTCAGTCGTTTAGCGCAATGGCTAACAAAACCGGGCGGATAGCGCTTTTTTATCCGCCAATAACGGCTGCGAGCATCTCACCAGCTGGCTCATATCCTAAGGTTTTGACGCTTGAACCACGGTGGGCAAGCTGCGCGTTGACCACCCTACAACGGCAATTCCCGTAGGGCGGATAGCGCTTTTTTATCCGCCATTTGTCTCGCTCGGCGGAGCTAGATGCTGTTTGCAATAGTCAACAAACAACTGCGCCGGTTTGGTTAGCTGCGCACGCTTGAGCCAGGCGGCGACTAAGCCTGAACCGGTGACCGTTTCACTGATATCGACCATCACCACTTTCTGACCGTCGTAGGTGCATTCCGAGCGTGGCCGGGTGACCAGCACCGAAAACCCAAAACCCTGGCCAACCATGCCACGCACCATCTCGATCGAGGGTGAGCTGAAACCAATGTTCGGCGTCAGGCCAAGCTCTTCAAACAGGCTGACAAAATAGGTACGGCTCGGCTGTACATCGAGCAAGATCATCGGCTCCAACACCAAGTCACGCAGGGAAACCTGGGCCTGCTGCGCAAAGCGATGATTTTCCGGGAGCAGTGCATAAGGCGGCTGTGGCGGCATCAGCGGTTCGACCTCAATGGTGCCATCGAGGTCGTGCTCATACAGAATCGCCAAGTCAAATCGGCCGCCGGTTAAACCCTGCACCAACTCTTGCTGTTCACCATCAAAGATGCGGATATCCACACCCGGATACAGGGTGCGAAAGCCCGCAATCAATCCTGGCAAATACAAGGGCGCAACTGTTTCAAAGCAGCCGATGTCAATCTGTCCGCAGACCACGTCGTTATCCGCCAGCGCATTCTGCTCAAACTCGTGGGACATGCGCAGCAGCTCTTGTGCCTTACGGTAAAAGCGCGCGCCGCTGGGCGTCAGCGATACGCCTTGAGCGTGATGGCGAATGAATAGCTGAACACCAAAGCTTTCTTCCAAGCCTTTGACCGCAGTCGAAATCGACGGTTGGGCGATGTACAGCTTGCGCGATGCTTCGGCCACGCTGCCGCATTCGACGGTGGTTACAAAATACTTCAATTGACGCAGGGTATAAGCCGCCACGATAAACCTCGTCTGGCCATCCCGACGAACCAGGATGGGGCATTGCAGTGTTTGATTACTCGGTTTAATGCATCGGCAGTTGTAAGCAAATTACACGCCCTGCCTCGCTGAAACTCAAATAACTCACTGCTGTTATTGGTTATGTTGGCCGTTCCAAACCATCTGCACACTGCGCGGATGCGCAACCGCAAGGATAAAACCGCCTTCGTTTAACCTTACTGCACAATCGCTATGCATGGCGCTCATAATTGGTGCTGGCTTAACCAGCTTTTTCATATACCCCGAAGACATATTTAATAATTTTCCTTAGCGCGCGCATCAGCCACCATCGACTCACTGCAATCAACAACGCCTATTCAGTTTGGGCAGTGATCGAGGGTTAATTCGGTGTTTGAACTCAGTGACTGGCAACAACGTGCGCAGCAGCAACGCTTTATCACCACCGCGCTGATTGCAGGCCAACCGGTTACCCCAGCTTGCGGCGAAACCTTCGCGGCCATCAACCCGGCCACCCAACAAGTACTCGCCGAAGTGAGTGCCTGCGGTGAAGCAGAGATTAATCTGGCCGTTAGCGCTGCACGTGAAGCATTCGACAATGGTCCTTGGGCGCGCATGGCCCCAGTGGAACGTAAAGCCGTGCTGCAAAAGCTTGCGGCGTTGATCCTGAAAAATCGTGAAGAGCTGGCGTTGCTTGATTCCCTGAATATGGGCAAGCCGGTGATGGATGCTTGGAATATCGATGTGCCGGGCGCGGCTAACGTGTTCGCTTGGTATGCCGAGAGCATCGACAAACTCTATGACCAAGTCGCTCCGACTGCGGCCAACACGCTGGCAACCATCACCCGCGAACCGCTCGGTGTCATCGGCGCTGTTGTGCCCTGGAACTTCCCACTGGATATGGCCGCATGGAAACTTGCACCTGCATTGGCATCCGGTAACAGCGTGGTGCTCAAGCCCGCCGAGCAATCGCCCTTCTCGGCCCTGCGCTTAGCAGAACTGGCGCTTGAGGCGGGCCTTCCCGCCGGTGTACTCAACGTGGTGCCGGGCTTGGGTGAAACCGCAGGCAAAGCGCTGGGGTTACACGCAGATGTCGACAGTTTGGTCTTCACCGGCTCCACCGAAGTGGGCAAATACTTTATGCAGTACGCCGCGCAATCCAACCTCAAGCAGGTATGGCTGGAGTGCGGCGGCAAGAGCGCCAACCTGATATTTGCTGATTGTCAGAACCTTGAACTGGCCGCTGAGAAAGCTGCCTTTGGCATCTTCTTCAATCAGGGCGAAGTCTGTTCAGCCAATTCACGATTATTGGTTGAGCGCTCGATTCATGATCAGTTTGTTGAACTACTTATCGATAAAGCCCGCGCCTGGCTGCCGGGTGATCCGCTCAACCCGGCCAGCACTGCCGGCGCCATTGTTGACTCACGCCAGACCCAACGAATTCTCGATTACATCGCGCAAGCGCGTGATCAAGGCGCGCAGGTCGTCTGTGGCGCCAAGCAACTTGAGTTAAACGGTTCAACAAACTTCATTGAACCAACCATTTTGTGCAACGTCAGCAGCACGATGCAGATCGCCCGCGAAGAGGTGTTTGGCCCGGTGTTGGCGGTGATCGCATTCGACACTGAGGAACAAGCCATCAAACTTGCCAACGACAGTGTTTATGGCCTCGCTGCATCGGTGTGGAGTGATGATCTCAACCGCGCGCACCGCGTTGCGAAAAAGCTCAAGGCTGGCACCGTTTCAGTCAATACCGTGGACGCACTGGATGTCACCGTACCCTTCGGTGGCGGCAAGCAATCCGGTTTCGGCCGCGACCTGTCGCTGCATGCATTCGATAAATTTACCCAACTAAAAACAACTTGGTTTCAGCTGCGCTAAAAAGCCGCTGAAAAAGATAGCGCAGTAGTTTTTCAGAGGTTTCCTAAGAGGAGTTTTGCAATGACTGCCCCGTTCACCCCCAAACGCACGACCGAGGATTATCAGGCTCTGGATGCGGCTCACCACATTCATGCATTCCTCGACCAGAAGGCGCTGAACGCAGAAGGTGCGCGCGTCATGGTCAGAGGCCAGGGCCTCAACCTGTGGGACAACGATGACAAACGCTACCTCGACGGCATGTCTGGATTGTGGTGCACCAACCTGGGCTATGGCCGCAAAGACTTGACTGCAGCGGCGACCCAGCAGCTTGAACAACTGCCTTACTACAATATGTTTTTCCACACCACGCACCCGGCGGTGATCGAGCTTTCCGAGCTGTTGTTCAGCCTGTTGCCCGCTCATTACAGCCATGCGATTTACACCAACTCCGGCTCCGAGGCCAACGAGGTATTGATCCGCACCGTGCGTCGTTACTGGCAGATCCTCGGCAAACCGCAGAAGAAAATCATGATCGGCCGATGGAACGGCTATCACGGCTCGACCCTGGCCAGCACTGCATTGGGCGGCATGGGCTTTATGCATGAAATGGGTGGAATGCTTCCTGACTTCGCCCACATTGGTGAGCCTTATTGGTACGCCGAAGGTGGCGACCTGAGTCCAGCCGAGTTTGGCTTAAAAGCTGCCCGAGAACTGGAAACCAAGATTCTCGAGCTCGGCGCTGAAAACGTCGCTGCATTTGTTGCAGAACCCTTCCAAGGCGCTGGCGGCATGATCTTCCCGCCTGAATCTTACTGGCCAGAAATCCAACGAATTTGCCGTAAGTACGACGTGCTCCTGTGCGCCGATGAAGTCATTGGTGGCTTTGGCCGCACGGGCGAGTGGTTCGCCCACCAATACTTCGGTTTTGAGCCTGACACACTGAGCATCGCCAAAGGCCTGACCTCAGGTTATATCCCAATGGGCGGCTTGGTGCTGAGCAAGCGCATGGCTGAAGTATTGGTCGAGCAAGGCGGCGTCTTCGCCCACGGCCTGACCTATTCAGGCCACCCGGTTGCCGCAGCCGTAGCCATCGCCAACCTCAAGGCGCTTCGCGATGAGCAGATTGTCAGCCAAGTCAAAAACGACACAGGCCCTTATCTGCAAAAGGCCCTACGTGAGGTGTTTGCCGACCACCCATTGATTGGTGAAATTCAAGGAACTGGCTTGGTCGCGGCGCTGCAGTTTTGCGAAGACAAAGCCACACGCAAACGCTTCGCCAACGAAAGCGATATCACCTGGCAATGCCGCACATTCGGCTTTGAAGAGGGCGTCATTATTCGCTCGACCCTTGGTCGCATGATCATGGCGCCAGCACTGGTTGCCGATCACGCAACCCTGGATGAACTGGTCGAAAAAACCCGCCGCGCAGTGGATCGAACCGCGCAGCAATTGGGTTTGCTTTAACAGGTAAAAAACCCCGAAGAGGGTCAAGAAATACTCCAGTGCCGACCACAACGGTCGGCGCAACGGACGCTTATTGGTCACTGACCAGCCCTGCCACTAAACCAACAACAAGCCGACAGGCTGTGGGAGTGCTCCATGAACAAGTCCTTGCGCAATTGTTTGACCCCAACTTTGCTCTGCGCTGCATTGGCAGCCGGAGCTACAACCGCTCAAGCCGGCACCTTGTCGATTGGGCACACCACCTGGGTCGGCTACGGCACCCTGTACTTGGCCCGCGACCTTGGCTACTTCAAGGATCAAGGCCTGGATGTTGAGCTGACCACCATTGAGGAAGCCGCCATGTATATGGCGGCGCAGGCATCTGGCCAGTTATCTGGCTCAGCCTCGACTCTCGATGAGGTGCTCAAGTATCGATCCAAGGATTTCTGTTTCAAGGCGGTTGCGGCTCTCGACGAAAGCTCAGGCGGTGATGGCGTACTCGTCGGCAACGACGTGTCCAGCTTGAGTGACTTGAAGGGCAAGTCAGTCGCGGTAAACGAAGGCTCGGTTTCACAGTTCTGGCTGTCGTATTTGCTCAAGCAAAAAGGTATGAAAATGGCTGATCTGGACATCCAGAACATGACCGCGGACGACGCCGCAACCGCGTTTATAGCCGGGCGTATTCCCGCAGCCGTGACTTGGGAGCCGCATCTATCGTTGGTTCGCGCCAAAGGTGAAGGCAAGGTTTTGATCGACAGCAGCCAGACGCCAGGCGTGATTGTCGATGTGGTTGCACTGAGTTGCGATGTCATCGACAAGCAACCTGAAGACGTCAAAGCGCTGGTCAGCGGTTTGTACAAGGCAGTTGAGTACACCAAAGAGCACCCGGCTGAAGCCTACAAAATTATGGCGAAGGGCGTTGGAGGCTATCTCTCCGACCCTAAAGAACTCGCTGAAGCCGCTAAAGGCGTGCGTTTCTATGACCAGGCCATGAGTGAAAAGCTACTCGGCACAGCTGAGACCAAGGGCGACATTGCCGACATCATCAACATGGCCAATGAGACCTGGAGCGAGCTTCAGGGCAAGCCGTACAACGTCAGCTACAGCGACCTGGTCGATGCCCGTTTCGTCAAGCCATAGCCTCGCCGCCCGCCGGTTGTTGCGACAGCGGCGGGCCTTCTGACACTTGCGTATGCCCCGGAGACGCCTGTATGGCTACTCAGAAATCTACTCTGCAGCGGTGCCTGACTCCCAAAGTTGAGCTTCCCGCAACCCTCACCCTGACCGCCAGCATCGTCTGCTGGGTACTGGTCTTTGGTTTATGGACGCTTCTGTCTTATGGCGGCGTTGTTCCAACCATGTTCTTACCAACACCCGGCGCTGTTCTCGACGCCGCGATGCGCCTCAGCGCCGATGGCACATTGAGCAAGCACGTGCTGGCCAGTGTTGAAGTTGTAGTGATAGGTTTCGTTGTTTCCTCATTGGTCGCCGTACCATTGGGGTTATTAATGGGCAGCTTTCGTATCGTTCAGGCACTGCTTGAACCGCTGGTTAATTTCATCCGCTATTTGCCCGTAACCTCGTTTGTACCGCTGTTTATTTTGTGGATTGGGATTGGTCTCGAACAGCGTGTCACGGTGATCATCTTTGGGGTGTTCTTTCAACAGTTGGTGATGATTGCCGACGTGTCAAAAGGCATATCCAAAGACTTGATCAATGCCAGCTACACCCTTGGCTCCAGTCGTCGCGACGTAGTAATGCATGTGCTTGGGCCAGCCTCGCTACCGGGAATACTCGACACCTTGCGCGTAACCATGGGCTGGGCGTGGACGTATCTGGTGGTTGCAGAGCTGGTGGCGGCCTCTAGCGGCTTGGGCTACATGAGCCTGAAAGCCATGCGCGGCTTTCAAGTAGACGTGATTTTTCTGGCGATCGCGATCATCGGCCTGCTTGGTTTGATGACCGATCAACTGTTCCGACTCTTACGCTTAAAGGTGGCCTCATGGGCGCAGTAGCTGCGGTGCGACGCAACATTCAGGTATCTGCAACAGAGCCTGACGAACTGCCAGCGCGACTGCGTGTGAACAACGTCAGTCTGCGTTACGACACACCATCGGGCGGCGTTTTCACTGCGCTGGATAACGTCTCACTGGAAGTTCCAGACCAACAGTTCGCAGTGATCGTTGGCCCTTCCGGGTGCGGTAAATCCAGTCTGCTTTATTTAACTGCCGGTCTTGCTGAGCCCAGCGATGGCGAAATATACGTAGGCGGTCAACGTGTTGACGGTCCCGGTGCAGACCGCGGCATGGTGTTCCAAAGCTATACGCTATTCCCGTGGTTGACCGTGCGCCAGAATATTGAGTTTGGGCTTAAGCGCAAACGCATGCCTGGTGCTGAGCGTAAAGAGGTGGTGGATTTCTATCTCAACGAGGTTGGTCTGACACCTTTTGCGGATAACTACCCCAAGCAGCTATCTGGCGGCATGATGCAGCGCGTAGCCATTGCTCGCGCACTGGCCAATGACCCGCAAATTCTGTTGATGGATGAGCCATTCGGCGCGCTCGACAGCCAGACCCGCATGCAAATGCAAAAACTGTTGTTACGCATTTGGGAACACAGCAAGAAGACCGTGGTGTTTGTCACCCATGACATCGACGAAGCCGTTCTGCTGGGTGACCGCGTTTATGTGATGGGCGCACGACCAGGTCGCATCAAGCAAACGCTGGATGTGCCAATAGAGCGCCCGCGAGACCTCGATATGGTTATGGATCAGCAATTCATCGGCATGAAACGCCAGATCCTCGGTTTGCTGCACGACGAACTGGAAGAAGCGCACTAATCAGACCAAGACCTCGGCATCTCTCGCTGCGATACTGGCGATAGATGCCACGGCCTTTGATTGCTTTCTTACTGCAGCCGCAACGTGGTGCTGAATTGACTGATGGCATCCACAACATGCCGTGAACCTTGCTGGATTTCGAGAATTGCCTCGCCAGCCTCATTGGCCAGCTCAACACCTTGGCCGGTCCGGCCTAGGCTCGAACGCATGCTTTCCACCGCACTCAGCGATAGTTCATGGTTCTGGCGCACCACCTCGACAATCTCAAGAGTTGCCTTACTAGTTCGCGCAGCGAGGCTTCTGACTTCATCGGCGACAACTGCAAAACCACGGCCATGCTCGCCAGCCCGAGCGGCCTCGATAGCGGCATTGAGCGCGAGCAGGTTGGTCTGGTCAGCAATACCGCGAATGGTCTGCACAATATTGCCGATCAACTCAGACTGCTTGTTCACTGCATCGATACTTTTGGCCGCGTCATTCAAGTCCTTGGAGATATCTTCAATCACCTTGACCGTTTGCTGAATGACCGAGGAGCCTTTCTGCGCACAGGTATCAGTTTGCACCGAGGTGGCATGGGCAGCCTCTGCCGCGCTTTGCTGGCCAACCATTTGCTCAGTGATGTCGCTGGCAAATTTCACCACTTTGTACAAGCGGCCTTTGGCGTCAAAGATCGGATTGTAAGAGGCTTCAAGGAAGATCCGCTGGCCACGGCTGTCAACGCGCTGAAAACGCCCGGAATGGAATTCACCACGGTTCAGCGAGGCCCAAAAATTCTTGTATTCAATCGACTCGCTTTCACTGCGGTCACAAAAAATACGATGGTGTTGGCCTTTCACTTGATCAAGTGAGTAATGGGTCGTTCTCAGAAAGTTTTCATTGGCATTTAGGATGTGCCCATCCGGCGAGAACTCAATAACTGCCATTGAACGACTCAGCGCGTCCATCAGGCTCTTGCCTTCGCGCTCGCGGTATATCTGCGAGGTCACATCAGAAGCAATCTTGATCACACTCACAACGTTATTATTTGCGTCTTTAACAGGCATGTAGCTGGCTTCTAGCCAAAGCTCGCGCCCCGACTTATCCAACCGCATAAAGGTATCGCTTATCGCTTCACCCCGCGCCAGATCGGCCCAGAGTTTGGCGTATGCCTCGCTGCGGTAATAAGACTCCTCGCAAAAGATTCGGTGATGCTTACCGCGGATTTCCTCAACGCTATAACCCATGGCTACACAGAAGTTCTGATTAGCATCGAGAATGATGCCGTCAGGGCGAAACTCTATCATCACCATGGAACGACTGATGGCCACTAACTTCTCATTTACCGCCGCCAATGCAATCGTTGCGCGCTCTTGTTCTAAGCGATCTGTTTTACGCAATGAATTAAACATGAAATGACCCTCACCGGCCCTGTATCCAATTAGGAACTGCACACCCTTTACGGCATAAATACATATGCACTGCTTATGTATTAATACTTAGTGGTTAATCCATAAATCGCTATATCGACACAAGCGTTAATACGCGCAAATCTGTACAAGCTTTCCGCTAAAACCTATAAAACCCGCGCGACCAGTGGAGTTTAGCTGCCAGCCATTATTTGGCCACTACTGACCATTTAACTATGCAGCTTTGCTTAAGATTCGTCAGCAGTACAATAGTATTAATCAGCCATGTCACTTACACAGCGCATAACTATTAATCGACAACAACGGTTAAAGCTTTAAATTTAAAGCATAAAAAAACGGGCCTAATTGGCCCGTTTTTATTCACCGTTTATCAATCAACTTTTGGCACTCGTTGGAGCTTGCTTCCAAGTCGATTTTGTTCCTTCGTCAATCGCTTGTTGAACAGCTTTCTTCCGTGCGTTTTCAGCACGACGAGTCAGCGCCCAGACCAGGAAGGTCACCAGCGATACCGAGAGCAAGATCAAACTGGCGATTGCGTTGATCTCAGGCTTAACCCCAAGACGTACTGCCGAGAACACTTCCATCGGCAAGGTCGTTGAACCCGGCCCAGAAACGAAGCTCGCCAATACCAGGTCATCCAGCGAGAGTGCAAAGGACATCATTGCACCGGCTGCTAACGATGGCGCAATCATTGGAATGGTGATCAAGAAGAACACCTTCAATGGGCGCGCGCCAAGGTCCATCGCCGCTTCCTCGATCGACAAGTCCAGCTCACGCAAACGAGACGACACCACCACTGCCACATAGGCGGTACAGAAGGTGGTGTGCGCGATCCAGATGGTTACGATGCCGCGCTCCGATGGCCAGCCTAAAATCTGCGCCATCGCCACAAACAACAGCAACAACGACAGACCGGTGATGACCTCAGGCATTACCAGTGGCGCGGTGACCAAGCCACCGAACATGGTGCGGCCTTTAAAGCGTGTCACTCGGGTCAGAACAAACGCAGCCATCGTGCCCAGCACTACCGCAGCAATTGCAGTGTAGAAGGCGATTTCCAGCGAGCGCATGACCGCACTGATCAACTGCGTGTTATCGAGCAAACCGACATACCACTTAACCGACCAGCCGCCCCAAACGGTCACCAGACGGGAACCGTTGAACGAGTAGATGACCAAGATAAGCATCGGCAGGTAGATAAACAGGAAACCGACCCAGAGCATGATGCTGGAGAAACTAAAGCGCTTATTCATGCCCTGCCCTCCATTTCTTTGGCTTGGTTACGGTTGAACAGGATAATTGGCACGATCAACAGCGCCAGCATCACCACCGCCAGTGCCGAAGCAACCGGCCAATCACGGTTGTTGAAGAACTCTTGCCAGAGCACTTTACCGATCATCAGGGTTTCCGGGCCACCCAACAGCTCAGGAATAACGAACTCGCCTACCGCTGGGATGAATACCAACATGCAGCCCGCAATGATGCCGTTTTTAGACAGCGGAACAGTGATTCTCCAGAAACTGTTAAAGGTGCTTGAACCGAGGTCAGAGGCAGCTTCCAGCAGGCTATGGTCATGTTTAACCAAGTTGGCAAACAACGGCAGAATCATAAATGGCAAGTACGAATAAACAATACCGATGTACACCGCAAAATTGGTATTGAGAATCTGTAACGGCTCACTGATAACCCCAATCGACATCAGGAAACCATTGAGCAAACCATTGTTGCTGAGGATGCCCATCCAGGCGTAAACCCGGATCAGGATCGCAGTCCAGGTCGGCATCATCACCAACAGCAGGTAAACCGTCTGCATTTCCTTGTTGGCACGGGCAATCGCGTAAGCCATTGGATAGCCAATGAACAGGCAGATCAACGTGCTGATAAAGGCCATCTTCAGCGAGCCCAGATAGGCTGCCACATAGAGTTCATCTTCGGTGAGGAAGATGTAGTTACCCAGATTGAGAATGATCGACAGCTGACCTTCAGCCCAGGTGTATATCTCGGTGTATGGCGGAATCGCGACGTCTGCTTCGGCAAAGCTGATTTTCATCACGATGATGAAAGGCAGCAGGAAGAACAGAAATAGCCAAATGAACGGAATGCCAATTACGACATGCCGGCCTTTGGGCATCCGGCGACTGATGCTTCGGGATATGTTCATGAGCGCAATGCCACCCCGCTATCGTCCTCCCACCAGACGAAGACTTGGTCATCCCAAGTAGGTCGTGCACCACGTCGCTCAGCGTTAGCAACGAAGGACTGTACGATCTTGCCACTTGGCAACTGCACGTGGAATACCGAGTGACCGCCAAGGTAGGCGATGTCATGCACAGTACCGCGCGACCAGTTGTATTCGAATGCTGGCTGTTCGGTGGTGACCAGCAGTTTTTCAGGGCGAATAGCGTAGGTGATGCTCTTGTCTTGTACCGAGGTACTGACACCGTGGCCGACAAAAATATTGCGTTCAAGGTCTGGGCTGTCGATCAGCGCGTGCGCCTCAGCATCTTCAACCACCTGACCTTCAAACAGGTTGACGTTACCAATGAACTCGCAAACCAGGCGACTGGTCGGTGTTTCATAGATATCAATCGGGCTCCCGATCTGCGCAATCCAACCCAGATGCATAATGGCAATGCGCTGGGCCATGGTCATGGCCTCTTCCTGGTCGTGGGTCACCATTACGCAGGTCACACCTACGCGCTCAATGATCTCAACCAGTTCCAGCTGCATCTCAGAACGCAGTTTTTTATCCAGTGCGCCCATTGGCTCATCGAGCAACAGCAGCTTCGGGCTTTTCGCCAGAGAACGTGCCAGTGCCACACGCTGACGTTGGCCACCCGACAACTGATGCGGCTTGCGCTTGGCATATTCGGTCATGTGTACCAGCTTGAGCATCTCGGCAACACGTGTCTCGATGTCAGATTTTGGCATTTTGTCTTGCTTAAGACCGAACGCGATGTTTTCAGCCACAGTCATATGCGGGAACAATGCGTAAGACTGAAACATCATGTTGATTGGTCGTTCGTATGGCGGCATATCGGTGATGTCTTCACCGTCGAGGAAGATGCGTCCCTCGGTCGGTCGTTCAAAACCTGCCAACATGCGTAGTAGCGTTGATTTGCCCGAGCCAGAACCGCCTAGCAAGGCAAAAATCTCGCCTTTATTGATAGTCAGAGAGACATCTTCAACGGCAACCGTTTCATCAAATTTCTTGGTCACACGTTCGATTTTAACCAGCACCTCTTTCGGTTGCTGATTGCCCTCAAGGACCTTTTTATAGGTGCTAGAAGCAACTGCCATTACCAAAACTCCCGCGAAATAGCGCCCGCTGTCTTAGCAGCGGGCCGCTTTAAATTATTGTCCAGACTTAATCTTGGTCCAGCTGCGTGTCATCAGACGCTGGATCTTGCGAGGCATTTCCTGCTGGATATACAACCGATCCAGCACCTCTTGTGGTGGGTATACCGATGGGTTGGTGCTGACTTCCTCGTCCATGAACTTGGCGGACTTAAGGTTAGGGTTGGCGTAGCCCACGTAATCACTTACACCGGCAATCACTTCGGGTTGCAGCAAGTAATTCATGAACGCGTGCGCTTGTTTGGCATTTTTCGAGTCTGCTGGCACTGCCATCATGTCGAACCACAGGTTGCCACCTTCTTTGGGAATCGCGTAAGCGATATCAATGCCTTTGCCTGCTTCTTCTGCACGGTCTGCAGCTTGCAGCACGTCGCCAGAGAAACCCGCGGCCACACAGATATTGCCGTTAGCCAGGTCACTGATAAATTTTGATGAGTGGAAATAAGTCACGTATGGACGAACTGCCAGAAGCTTCTCTTCAGCCTTCTTGTAGTCGTCTGGGTTCTTGCTGTTTGGATCAAGGCCCATGTAGTTGAGAACTGCCGGGATCATTTCATCCGCCGAGTCAAGGAAGGACACGCCACAAGCAGTCAGCTTCTTCATGTTCTCAGGCTCGAACAGCACCGCCCATGAATCAATATGGTCGACACCAAGTACTTCTTTGACTTTATCGACGTTATAGCCGATGCCGTTGGTGCCCCACAGATAAGGCACGGCATACATATTGCCCGGATCATTGACCTCTAGCTGCTTCATCAAGCGCGGGTCTAGATTTTTCCAGTTAGAGAGTTGGCTACGGTCCAGTTTCTGGAAGGCGCCAGCACGAATTTGTTTACCCAGGAAATTGTTGGACGGCACCACGATGTCATAGCCGGTATTGCCAGACAACAGCTTGCCTTCAAGGGTTTCGTTGGAATCGAATACGTCGTACACCGGCTTGATACCAGTGGCTTTCTGGAAATCAGCCAAGGTGTTCTCGCCGATATAATCACTCCAGTTATAGATGTGTACGGTCGACTCAGCGGCTTGGGCTGCTGCCGCTACGCCGAGTGCTAGTAAGCTGGCTGTTAGAGTTTTGCTTATTGAGAATCGCACACGTATGTCCTCTTATTTTATTGAGCGGCCAAAAAATGGCCGGCACTGTATCGGATAAGATCGCTTCTGTTCAGTGGTCTTTTGCTTGTCAGGCTGAACAACACGGTTTTCACCGCGCTCTCTGGCGATCCAATCATGAATCGCGAGACCTCAAACTGAACGCGCTTGGTGGCGAACAGAAGAATTGAACAATACATGCAAGCTTCCTTTTCCAGTTGACCGGGCACAGCTAAGGAACCTCTGAAAAACTACTGCGCTAGGGGTTACTGTGTTGAAAAGCTGCTCAAAATACTCATTTAGGACATCTAAAGTCGAGCGCGACCCCGGTCGCTTTTTCGCACCTTTTCGCCTTGTACTCCCGTCGCTCGCTACCTTTTTCAGAAGCTCCTTAAGGCTAGGAAAACTGTATCCATTTTTTGATACCACCAGCGGGTTACAACTTCTGCATCAGACGGAGGCTTTCCGCCTGATGCAGAGCTACAGTCTTAAATCAACGACGCTTAACGGCCCGACTTGACCTTGGTCCAGCTACGGGTCATGGCACGCTGCACCTTCGGAGACAGCTCAGAGAAGGTATACAACTTCTTCGAAGCTTCCTCGGTTGGGTAGATGCCTGGGTTGTTGCGGATTTCTTCCGAAACCAGATGCGTCGCAGCAGCGTTGCCGTTCGGATAGGCCACATAATCAGAAATCGGCGCAATAACTTCAGGCTCGAGGATATAGTTGAGGAAGGTATAAGCCTCTTCAGCATTCTTCGCGTCAGCTGGAATAGCCATCATGTCGAAGAATGCGGCTGCACCTTCTTTAGGAATGACATAACTAACTGGAACGCCATTCTTGGCCTCTTCAGCACGCGCCTCGGCCTGGAATACGTCACCGGACCAACCCAGCGCCACGCAGATGTTGCCGTTAGCCAGATCCGAGATGTACTTGGACGAGTGGAAATACGTGATGTCTGGACGAACTTTGAGCAGCAGTTCTTCCGCTTTTTTAACGTCTTCGACACTTTGTGCGATTGGGTTCAGACCGAGGTAATGCAGCGCAGCCGCATAAACTTCCTCAGGCGCGTCAAGCATGGCCACGCCACAAGACTTCAGCTTATTCATGTTCTCTGGTTTGAACATGATGTCCCACGAATCGATCTTATCGACACCCAGTGCAGCTTTGACTTTTTCTGGGTTGTAGCCAATGCCCGTGGTACCCCACAAGTACGGGAATGCGTACTGATTACCTGGATCAGCTGCTTCAAGTGACTTCATCAAGTCAGGGTTGAGGTTTTTCCAATTTGGCAGTTTTGACTTGTCCAGCTTCTGGAAAACACCCGCCTTGATCTGCTTGGCCAGGAACTGGTTAGACGGCACAACAACGTCATAACCCGAAGTACCGGCAAGCAGCTTGGCTTCCAGCGTTTCGTTGCTGTCAAAAACGTCATAAACCACTTTGATGCCGGTTTCTTTCTGGAAATTTTCCAGTGTGTCTTCAGCGATATAATCGGACCAGTTGTAAACGTGTAAAACCTTATTCTCAGCCTGTGCTGCTCCCACTACAGCACCAGCCAAGGACAACGCGAGAAGGGTTTTGCCGAAAAATTTCATGCGTAAAGCTCCTGTTGTTTTATAAGTTATTCCAGAAGATGGCGCAGCCTGTTTGCACCACCTTCCGGCGAGCCTGGCCAACGCACTAGCGCAGTCTGGCAATTTCATCGACTTTTTTAAACACTCAACTGTTACCGTTGCGCGTTTAATTACTCGGATGCTTTAACCCAGTACCTCCGCAGCCGTCAGGTCGAGACATTGACGCGCTTTGGTAACCAGTTCATCGATCTCTGCCTTACTGATAACCAGCGGTGGCGAAATAATCATGGTGTCGCCCACGGCACGCATGATCAAACCATTGCTGAAACAGTGTGTACGACAAATCATGCCTACACCTTTATCACTCGGATAACGCTCACGAGTCGCTTTGTTCTTCACCAGTTCAATAGCGCCGAGCATGCCAACACCGCGAACTTCACCTACCAGTGGATGGTCAGCCAGCTCTCGTAAACGTTTCTGCAAATACGGTGCCGTTTCTTCTTTAACCCGCTCAACAATTTTCTCTTCGCGCAGAATACGCAGGTTCTCCAAACCAACGGCTGCCGCAACCGGGTGCCCAGAGTAGGTGAAGCCATGGTTGAAATCACCACCTTGATTGAGCACTTCAACAATCTCATCGCGCACAATCAGACCACCCATTGGGATGTACCCGGAGGTCAGGCCCTTGGCGATAGTCATCATGTCCGGAGCGTTGCCGAAATAGTCGCTGCCGAACCACTCGCCGGTGCGACCGAAGCCACAGATTACTTCGTCAGCAACAAACAGAATCTCGTACTTGGCGAGAATCTCACGAACTTTCGGCCAGTATGTATCCGGCGGAATGATCACACCGCCAGCGCCCTGAATTGGCTCAGCAATAAAGGCACCGACATTGTCAGCACCGACTTCGAGAATTTTCTTTTCCAGCTCTTCAGCGGCCCAGATACCGAACTCATCGGGCGTCATGTCACCGCCGTCGGCGAACCAGTATGGCTGGGCAATATGGACGATGCCTGGAATTGGCAAATCACCTTGTTCGTGCATATAAGTCATACCACCCAAACTCGCCCCGGCCACGGTTGAACCGTGGTAACCGTTGAGGCGGCTGATGATGACTTTCTTGTTTGGCTTGCCCTTGATCGCCCAGTAATGGCGGACCATACGCAGCATGGTGTCATTGCCTTCGGAGCCTGAACCGGTAAAGAACACATGGTTCATGCCTTCCGGGGCCAACTCTGCAATCGCCTTGGCCAGCTCAAGTGCTGGCGGCGTCGCCGTCATGAAGAACATGTTGTAGTAAGGCAATTCCTGCATCTGTTTATAGGCAGCTTCGGCCAACTCCTTACGACCATAGCCCACTGCCACACACCACAGACCCGCCATGGCATCGAGGATTTTATTTCCCTCGCTGTCCCACAGATAAACGCCGTCTGCATTGGTGATAATGCGCGGCCCTACTTCCGCCAGCTGCTTGAAGTCGCTGAACGGCGCGAGATGATGCTCGCGGCTCATTGCCTGCCATTCACGGGTTTTCGGGTTAGTCGCTTGGTTAGTCATATCCACCTCAAAAAATGCATGTAGCGCGTGCCGGACAACTGATGCCCGGCACGCGTCCAATTACACAGACAGCAGCAGGAATTCACGCTCCCATGAGCTGATCACCCGCTTGTAGTTCTCATGCTCGGCACGTTTTACCGCGACGTAGCCGCTGATGAACTTGCGGCCCAGATACTCCTCGGCCACCTTGCAGCTTTCCATACGCTCCAATGCCGCTTCCAAAGTCAGTGGCAAGCGCAAGTTACGGCGCTCGTAGCCACGGCCCTCAACTGGCGCACTTGGCTCGATGCCTTCAACCATACCGATATAACCGCATAACAAACTAGCTGCCAGCGCAAGATACGGGTTGGCGTCAGCACCAGCCAAACGGTTTTCCACACGACGGTTTTGTGGATCAGCATCAGGCACACGCAGGCCAACGGTGCGGTTCTCTTCGCCCCACTCCACGTTTACTGGCGCCGAGGTATCCGGCAGGAAGCGGCGGAACGAGTTAACGTTCGGCGCAAACAGCGGCAACAGTTCAGGAATCAACTTCTGCAAACCGCCAATGTGGTGCAGAAACAACTCACTCATCGTGCCGTCTTCATTAGAGAAGAGGTTCTTGCCAGTCGCCTTGTCGATGATGCTTTGGTGCACATGCATCGCGCTGCCTGGCTGATCAGTAATCGGCTTAGCCATAAAGGTAGCCGTTACATCGTGCTTGAGCGCCGCTTCACGCATGGTGCGTTTAAACACCAACACCTGATCCGCCAAGTGCAGTGGCTCGCCATGACGGAAGTTAATTTCCATCTGCGCCGGACCTTCTTCGTGAATCAAGGTATCCAGATCCAGCCCTTGGATTTCACACCAGTCATACATATCTTCAAACAGCGGGTCGAATTCGTTCGCCGCATCAATCGAGAACGACTGACGCCCGGTTTCCGGACGGCCCGAACGACCGAGCGGGGCTTCCAGCGGGAAGTCCGGGTCAGCGTTGCGCTTGGTCAGGTAAAACTCCATTTCCGGCGCCATGATCGGCTGCCAGCCTTTATCGGAATAGAGCTTGAGTACTTTCTTGAGAATGTTGCGCGGCGACAACTCAATCGGGTTGCCTTGCTTGTCGTAGGTGTCGTGAATCACCTGCGCGGTCGGCTCGATCGCCCAAGGCACAAGGAATACGGCGGTTTCGTCAGGACGACAGACCATGTCGATGTCTGCCGGATCGAGCAAGTCGTAATAGATGTCGTCTTCGACATAGTCGCCCGTCACGGTTTGCAGCAATACACTCTCTGGGAGACGCATGCCTTTTTCCGCGATGAACTTGCTGGTTGGCGAAATCTTGCCCCGGGCAATGCCGGTAAGATCGCTGACCAGACACTCAACTTCGGTGATTTTGCGTTCTTTCAGCCAGCTGGATAGCTGGTCTATTTTGGTACTCATAGAGACCTCAGGGTTGGTTGAGCCGACTATTAATTAAGTCGACCTCAGCGTTGCCCCGCCCTCTTCCTGCAAGCCTCACCAAAGGCCTGGAAGATGGCGAGATAATTCGGATTAGATCGTACCTGCCATTCGGGGTGCCATTGCACCCCCAAAGCAAAGCTTTTAGCACCTTCGACAGAAAAAGCTTCGACTAACCCGTCAGGCGCCAGCGCTTCAACTCGAAGGCCCGGCGCCAGACGCTGGACGCCCTGGCCATGAATAGAATTGACTTCAAATTCTGCTGGCAAGCCGATGCCAGCGAGAATGCCACCGGGCTGCACATGCAGCGCGTGGCTAGGTGCATATTGCACCTCGAGCGGTTCATCTTGAGGCTCGCGATGATCCATAAAGCCTTCAACTTCGTGCACTTTCTGGTGCAGCGTACCGCCGAAGACTACGTTCATTTCCTGAAAACCGCGACACACACCAAGTACCGGAAGACCCGCCGCGATAGCGGCCTTCAATAGAGGCAAGGTAGTGCTGTCACGCGCAGGGTCGTGCAGAGTGCCTGGCTCGCTGGCCGGGCCACCATAATGATGAGGTTCAACATTTGACGGTGAGCCGGTAAACAGTAAACCGTGCAGATTATCGAGCAGAGCAGGCTGATCCAGCAGTTCGCCAATTGATGGAATAATCACTGGCAGACCACCGGCACCCAAAACCACTGCGCGAACATATTTGTCGCCGGTAACGTGGTAAGGATGAGGGCCAATCTGTTTTGTATCAGAGGTAACGCCGATTATCGGCAGGCGTGACATGGGACACCCGTTTTATTGCTGTTAGTGGGTTTGAGCCGAGCTTAGCCTTGTTCATTTTTTTTCACAATAGCCATGTAAAAAATTAAACACACGCCACTGAGCACCGCACAGGCAGAGGCTTTCACAAACACTGAAATGCCCCGAAACGCCCTGAAATTGGCCACCAAGCCCCTTTTTGGGGCAAAATACGCCTCTCTTGACAGCGCTTGGTGTTTAAGATTGACTCACACCTGTGCATTCGCATGATTGATATTTTTAACAAGAAAGGTGTTGCATCATGTCGGTACCCCCGCGTGCCGTTCAGCTTAATGAAGCGAACGCGTTCCTTAAGGAACATCCTGAGGTCCAGTTCGTCGACCTTCTTATTGCAGATATGAATGGCGTGGTGCGTGGCAAACGCATCGAACGCGCCAGTCTTCATAAAGTGTACGAGAAAGGTATTAACCTTCCCGCCTCTTTATTCGCACTCGATATCAATGGCTCAACGGTAGAAAGTACCGGTCTGGGTCTGGATATTGGCGATGCGGACCGTATCTGTTTCCCGATCCCCGACACGCTGTGCAATGAGCCATGGCAGAAGCGCCCAACCGCGCAACTGTTGATGACCATGCACGAACTCGATGGCAAGCCATTCTTTGCCGATCCACGAGAAGTGTTGCGACAGGTAGTACAGAAGTTCGACGAACTAGGCCTGACCATTTGCGCCGCTTTCGAATTGGAGTTTTACCTGATTGACCAGGAGAACGTGAACGGCCGTCCGCAGCCGCCACGCTCGCCTATTTCAGGTAAACGCCCGCACTCGACTCAGGTTTACCTGATCGACGACCTCGACGAATACGTTGATTGCCTGCAAGACATGCTCGAAGCTGCAAAAGAGCAAGACTTGCCCGCAGACGCTATCGTCAAGGAAAGTGCTCCGGCGCAGTTCGAAGTCAACCTTCACCACACCAAAGACGCGATCAAGGCCTGCGACTATGCGTTGCTGCTTAAGCGCCTGATCAAGAACATTGCCTACGACCACGAAATGGACTCGACCTTCATGGCCAAGCCGTATCCGGGTCAGGCAGGCAATGGTCTACACGTGCATATTTCCTTGCTCGACAAGAAGACTGGCGAAAACATCTTTACCTCGGAAGATCCGTTGGAAAACGATGCGTTGCGCCACTCGATTGGCGGCATCTTGGAAACCATGCCAGCGTCAATGGCTTTCCTTTGCCCTAACGTCAACTCGTACCGCCGTTTTGGTGCACAGTTTTATGTGCCAAACGCGCCGAGCTGGGGGCTGGATAACCGCACGGTCGCGGTCCGCGTACCAACCGGCAGCCCAGACTCTGTACGTATCGAGCAACGTGTTGCCGGTGCTGACGCCAACCCGTACCTGATGATGGCCTCGATTCTGGCCGGTATTCACCATGGTCTGACTAACAAGATTGATCCGGGCGAGCCGATTGAAGGCAACTCCTACGAGCAGTTAGAGCAGAGCCTGCCGAACAACCTGCGTGATGCCCTGCGTGAGTTGGACGACAGTGAAATCATGGCCAAATACATCAGCCCTGAATACATCGACATCTTCGTCGCTTGTAAGGAAAGTGAGCTGGCTGAATTCGAACATTCGATTTCAGATCTGGAATACAACTGGTATTTACACACTGTATAAGCTCAGGTAACACCCGACGCCGGCCATTGAGCCGGCGTCTTTTTGTGCGGCACACAGAAGCGTTTCGGGCCAAGGGCGTAAATAACAAGAAGGTGCGCTCGGCATTAACCGCATATTCAACACACAATGCCCATGCCTGATAAAACATGTTCCGTTGAAGGCTGTGAGTAGCGTCTCAACATAGCGATAAATTGCGTAGTAGTTTCGTTTGACCTGCCAAGTACCCACTTTCCAGCCGTTGCTATTGGTACGGTTGATTATGTTTACAGGAACAGACTTATGCCTCGTTTGTACGCTCTACTTTTACTCGCACTGGCCCCGCTCGCGGCCAACGCTGAAGAGATGATTCGCGTCTACAACTGGAACGACTATATTGCCCCGCAAGTACTCAAGGATTTCGAGGCAGAGACTGGTATCAAGGTCGAATATCACACATTCAGCACAGCGGAAGAGCTGAGCAAGATCATGGCCAGCGGCGAGTCGATTGATGTTGCCGTGCCGTCCAACGACACCATTCCCGAATTGATCAAAACCAAGGCCATCTTGCCCTTGGACATGAGCCTGCTGCCCAATCGCACGCACCTCGACAAACAGCTGCTGAGCAAGCTGGCAGCGGTCGACCCTGAAAATCGCTACGCGGTTCCCTATCTGTGGGGTTCGGTTGGCTTGGCAATAAATACCCCCCAAGCAGAGGCAGCCTACGGCGGCCCGCTCCCAGACAGCTGGAGCGCCCTGTTTGACCCACAGAACAGTGCCCGTCTGAGCAGTTGCGGCGTCAGCGTTCTGGATGCATCGGATGAAGCACTCTCCTTGGTACTGAATTATCAAGGCCGCGAATTCTCGCGCAGCGCCCCCAGCCGCATTCGCCGTGCAGGCGAGATACTGAAAAGCATTCGCCCCAACCTGCGCTATGTCGACAGCGAGCGCTACATCGACGACCTCAATAACGGCAAGCTATGCATGGCCATGGCTTGGGTCGGTGATGCACTGGCAGCCAAGCAGGCAGGCCAGCCGATCGACTTTATCGTGCCGTCAGAAGGCTCGGTGCTGTTTATCGACAACCTGGTTATTCCAAGTACAGCCCGCCGCGCCGACTTGGCGCACCGTTTCATCAACTACCTGATGCAGCCTGAAGTAGCCGCCGAAATCACCACTGAAACGCTTTATCCGAACGCCAACAGCGACTCCAAACAGTTCCTGGATGCTTCATTGCAGGCGATGCCTGATCTGTATCCTAATATCGACATCAAGCGCCGCCTGTACACACTCAAAACCCTTTCTGAGGAGCAAAAAGCAGTGCGCGACGAAGTTTGGCAAGAGTTTACTGCGCAGTAATCGACTCCATTCACTTGAAGCCTGTCGGGTAACGACTAATGTTAAGACGCTACCCGGCAGATCAGCATGAAATGAGCCTGCGTAATGGCAATAAATTGACGCAACCGCACCGACTCACTTATTGTTGACGGCTATAAATTCTCCGCAATGGAATGAACTGGAGCGCCGATGAAAGCTGCACACATACTATTAACCGTGCTGTTGACGACCCTGCTCACGGGTTGCGGCTACAACGACATGCAACGTCAGGACGAAGCCGTCAAAGCTGCATGGTCTGAAGTTATCAACCAATACCAGCGCCGTGCAGACCTGGTCCCTAATCTCGTCAATACCGTGAAGGGTTACGCACAGCACGAGGAAAAAGTATTCGTCGAAGTAACCAATGCGCGCGCCAAGGTTGGCAGCATGCAGATCAATACTGACTCGCTCAACGACCCACAAAAGCTGCAGCAGTTCCAAGCCGCTCAAGGCGAATTATCCAGCGCACTGTCACGCTTGATGGTGGTCAGTGAGCGTTACCCCGAGTTAAAGGCCGACGGCCTGTTCCAGAATCTTCAGGCCCAGCTCGAAGGCACAGAGAATCGCGTCACCGTTGCGCGCAACCGCTACGTCCAGGCGGTTCAGCAATACAACACCTTGATTCGCACCTTCCCGAACAACTTAACGGCGATGGTTTTGAGTTATGAGGTTAAGCCGAATTTCAGTGTCGAAAACGAGAAAGAAATCTCTACGACGCCAACGGTAGACTTCGGCAACAGCACAGCACCTGCCACGCAATAACATGCAGTTATTTAGCCACTGGATTCAGCGCCTCTTCCTGGCGCTGATACTTATTGCCCCGGTTTTGGTCCATGCCGCCGAAGTGCCAATGCTCAAACGCCATGTCACCGACCAGACCGGTACCTTAACCGTTGAGCAGATCGATCAACTCGACCAGCAATTGGTGGCGCTAGAGAAACGCAAGGGCGCGCAACTGGTCGTGCTGATCGTATCGACCACCGCGCCACAAGATATCGAGAGCTACTCCTTGGCCGTGGCCGAAGCCAACAAAATTGGCCGCAAGGGCACCGATGACGGCTTGTTGCTACTGGTTGCCAAGGATGACCGACGCGATCGCATCGAAGTCGGATACGGCCTTGAAGGTGCGGTGCCCGATGCGGCTGCGGCGCGCATCCAGCGTGAGTACATTGAGTCACGCTTCAAGCAAGGTGACTTCTTCGGCGGTATTAGTGCAGGTATTGATGCACTGACCAAGCTGATTGATGGCGAGGACCTGCCACCACCAACCCAACGCAGCGAAGGCAGTGGGCTTGGCGCCATAATTGCCATTTCCCTGTTTACTCTTTTAGTTCCAGCAATCTTTCTGCGCATGATCGTGGGGGCCATCATTGGCCGGCGCGGCTTGATCCCCCGCATGTGCGTGGGCGCTGTACTGATGTCATTGTTTGCTCTCTTCACTCAAGGCTCATTGCTGGCAATGCTGGTTGGCGCTGTGATGGGCGCTGTCTTTCTCGCCATACCACTTGGCGTAATAAACATTGGCAGCGGCTCTGGACGCAGCGGTAGCAGCAGCGGCGGCTTTGGCGGTGGTGGTTTTGGCGGCGGGGGCGGCGGCTTTAGCGGCGGCGGTGGTAGTTTCGGAGGCGGCGGTTCGTCGGGTAGTTGGTGATGACAGTGATAAAACGAATATTCACCAATCTGTTTTCAGGCTGGTTTCAACTACGCCGCAGCTTTCCTGCACCCTTGCTGGACGAGATCAGCCAAGCCATTGGCACAGGTGAAGCACAGCATATTGGCGAGGTGCGCTTTGCTATTGAAGCACGCCTGTCCATTGTTGATGTATTGGCCGGGGTAACGTCGCGCTCACGTGCCGAGCAGGTTTTCGCCGAGCAAGGCGTGTGGGATACCGAGCACAACAGCGGCATTTTGATTTACCTGCTGCTGGCCGAGCATCGGGTTGAAATCGTCGCAGATCGCGGTATCTCGCACCATGTGGAACAAGCTCAGTGGGATGCAATCTGCTCGCGGATGTGCAAACACTACGCCCAAGGTTTGTGGCGCCAAGGCAGTCTCGAAGCGATCAATCAAGTGCATGACTTGCTGAGGCCATACCTTGCGAACCTGCAAGTGAGCAACCCGAATGAGCTGCCCGACCAACCGATTATTCTGTAATCTGCGCAAGCATAAATAGCGTCGAGTTGGGGAGTCGCACTGCACTTACTGACTCGGCGGGTTAACATCCAATAAGTTTTTGACCCGAGCAAACCATGCCGCGCCCTACAACTGTCCGTAAACCTCGCGCCAGCAGCCAAGCCCGCATCGCCGCGATTCTTGCGGTTGCCCGTGAACTGCTTGCCGAACAAGGCGCTGCCAGCCTATCGATCTACAGCGTTGCCGAGCGTGCGCAAATCCCACCGTCCTCGGTTTATCACTTCTTCACCAGCGTTCCGGCTTTACTTGAAGCACTCACGGCGGATATTCATGCCGCTTTTCGCGCCTGTTTGCAGGAACCTGTTGATCATCAGCAGCTACGCAGCTGGCGTGACCTTTCAGCCATAGTCGAACAACGCATGCTGGCGATTTACGCGAATGATGCTGCAGCTCGCCAACTCATTCTCGCGCAGCATGGCTTAAGCGAGATTACCCGCGCCGACCGCCAACATGACATCGAGCTGGGCCAACAGATGCAAGCCTTGTTCGAACAGCATTTTGCCCTGCCAGCCCTGCCCGATGATATTGATGTGTTCGCGCTGGCCATGGAGCTTGGTGACCGTGTCTATGCACGCTCAGTGCAATTGCATGGCCACATCAGCCCACGACTTGCCGAAGAAGGCATGCGCGTATTCGATGCATATCTGGGCCTGTATCTGCCCAGCTGCCTGCCCAAACGCCCCACCGCCCTGTAATCAGCCCAAAGAACCTTGTGACAGCCAAACGGCTGTCCATTGCATTGCTATTCCTACAATATAAATATCGATATTTATCGATTAAAAATACATAAAAACACGCTCAAGATTAATATTTTTCTTTTAAAGCAGATTTTTATCGACTATAAATGCACTCACTCAAGGCCAACTCGCCCTGCTTCAAGCCACCTCGATGCGAAGGCTGAAGCTGGGCGCCGAACGTTTTTACGAGGTGTCCAATGTCACGTACCGTTACTGTCGCCGCTACGCAAATGGCTTGCTCGTGGGATCGCGCAGCCAATCTCGCCACTGCCGAGAAACTGGTGCGTGAAGCCGCCGCCAAAGGCGCACAGATCATCCTGATTCAGGAACTGTTTGAAACCCCGTACTTCTGCCAGAAGCCAAATCCCGATTACCTGCAACTGGCGACCAGCGTTGAAGCCAACGCCGCCATTGCACACTTCCAGCGGGTAGCCAAAGAGCTGCAAGTGGTGTTGCCTATCAGTTTTTATGAACTGGCTGGGCGAGCGCGCTTTAACAGCATCGCGATTATCGATGCCGACGGCAGCAACCTGGGTGTCTACCGCAAGAGCCACATTCCAGACGGCCCTGGCTATCACGAGAAATACTACTTCAACCCCGGCGATACCGGCTTCAAAGTGTGGAACACTCGCTACGCCAAGATCGGTGTGGGCATCTGCTGGGATCAATGGTTCCCCGAATGCGCACGCAGCATGGCTCTGCTTGGTGCCGAAATTCTGTTTTACCCGACAGCAATTGGCAGCGAGCCACATGACCCCAGCATCAGCTCCCGCGATCATTGGCAACGCGTGCAACAAGGCCATGCTGGTGCCAACCTGATGCCGCTGGTCGCCAGCAACCGCATAGGTCGTGAAGAACAAGACGGCTCCGAGATTACATTCTACGGTTCATCGTTTATTGCCGATCAATTTGGCGCTAAAGTTGAAGAACTGAACGAAACCGAAGAAGGCGTGCTGGTACACAGCTTCGATCTCGACAAACTTGAACACACGCGCAGCGCCTGGGGCTCATTCCGTGACCGTCGCCCTAATTTGTACGGGCCACTAAAAACCCTCGATGGTGTACTCGAGTCTTAAATTATTCACAGTGCCCTCTGCTGTGCGCCTTCCGAGGAGTCAGCAGAGGCTGTTTCTAACGTTTATATGCAGGTGTTTGTGATGACGACCTTAAACAGTACCCCTCGCGCAGATGGTTTTCGCATGCCAGCCGAGTGGGAAGCCCACAGCAAAACCTGGATGGTCTGGCCGCAGCGTCCGGACAACTGGCGCCTGGGCGGCAAACCTGCACAGCACGCGTTCACTGCGGTGGCCAAAGCGATTGCCGAGTTTGAGCCGGTGACTGTTTGTGTATCTGCACAGCAATATGAGAATGCCTGCGCGCGACTTGATCACAGCAATATACGCGTTGTTGAGATGAGCACCGATGATGCCTGGGTACGCGACACCGGCCCGACATTTGTCATCAACGACAGTGGCGAAGTACGCGGCGTTGACTGGCAGTTCAACGCGTGGGGCGGCTTTGACGGCGGTTTGTACTCGCCATGGAACCGTGACGACCAGGTCGCCAGCAAGATCCTGCAGATAGAAAGCTACGCGCGTTATCGCACCGAAGGTTTTGTCCTTGAAGGCGGCTCGATTCACGTTGATGGCGAAGGCACGCTGATCACCACAGAGGAGTGCCTGCTCAACCCTAACCGTAACCCACACATGACTCGTGAACAGACTGAAGCCTTGCTCGGCCAACACCTGGCAATTGATAAGGTCATCTGGTTGCCGGACGGCTTGTACAACGATGAAACCGACGGCCACGTCGACAACTTTTGCTGCTATGTGCGCCCCGGCGAAGTCATGCTGGCCTGGACCGATGATCAGAAAAACCCCAATTACCCTCGCTGCCAGAAAGCCATGCAGGTGTTGGAAAACACCCTGGACGCCAAAGGCCGCAAACTGGTTGTGCACAAGATGCCAATTCCGGGGCCAATGTACGCAACCGATGAAGAATGCGCTGGCGTGGATTGGGCTGATGGCTCACAAGATCGTCACCCCGAGTCACGCCTTGCAGGCTCATACGTGAACTTCCTGATCGTCAACGGCGGCATCATTGCACCCAGCTTTGATGATCCGCTAGATGAAGAGGCCAAAGTCATTCTTGGCCGGGTGTTCCCAGAGCACCGCGTAGTCATGGTGCCCGGCCGTGAAATCCTGCTCGGCGGCGGCAATATCCACTGCATCACCCAGCAACAACCTGCTCCACAGACGCGATAACCCCGGCAGTTAGAGCTGCAAAAAAAGCCCGGCATCTGCATCCAGAGCCGGGCTTTTTTATTGCTATTGACCCGTCCTGAATAAGGTTTACACCTTCTAGGTTCTTTTTCAGGAGAGTCCCATGACTGAAGGTGTACGACGAAG
>NZ_JBLXAP010000003.1:0-397630 GCF_048265905.1 Pseudomonas sp. | reverse complement strand
TTGGAACCACCTGATCCCATCCCGAACTCAGTAGTGAAACGATGCATCGCCGATGGTAGTGTGGGGTTTCCCCATGTGAGAGTAGGTCATCGTCAAGCGCCTATACCGAAACCCCAGATCATGTAAGTGATCTGGGGTTTCTCTTTGTGCAAAAGAAAAGTCGTGTAAGGTGCCCAACGCACAGCTTGCCCGCCAATGCTCAACAACTGGGCCAGGGTTAGCAGCGGCAAACGGTAGATGGATAAAGCAGTATCCACCCTGCTGGGCGAGCAGAGCGTGCAAGCTGAGCGCAGAGCAGGTTGGTAGACTTCTACCGGGCCTGTCATATAGTTCTCTTGAGCGTTACACCTTTTGCAAAAATATGCGTTAGTCATGCAATTGTTTACCGCCCGAGTTAAGACTCCTCGTTTACACTAGGCACACTTTGTAAAGGGGTATATATGCCGGAGCCGATTGAAACCGCATCGCTGACAGGGCATTCCATTGATCAACTGATTGCGTGCCATGAGTGTGATCTGCTCATGAAAAGTCAACCAGTAGAAGATGGTGAGCGAATCGAGTGCCCGCGCTGTGGCTATGAGCTATATAGCCATAGGCATCAAGTTATACGTCGCAGCATGGCATTGGTTTTAGCCGCTTTGCTGCTGTATATCCCTGCGAACTTTCTGCCTATTATTGAGCTCAACCTGCTTGGTCAGCAAACTCAGGACACGGTCTGGTCTGGCGTACTAGGCTTGTATGACAGCGGGATGCAGCCTGTTGCGCTTGTCGTGTTCTTGAGCAGTATGGTGATTCCACTATTCAAGTTACTGATTCAGTTCTTTGTTTTGCTAAGCATCCGTTTCGATATTGGACGTAGCTACGGTTTGTTGTTTTATCGCATGTATCACCATATGCGCGAATGGGGCATGCTTGAGGTTTACCTCATGGGAATACTGGTCGCGGTTGTTAAACTTGTTGATGTCGCAGACCTTACCTTTGGTATTGGCTTGTTATGCTTTGTAGCGCTCTTGCTGTTGCAAGTGTGGCTAGAAGTGACTATGTCGCCACATCAGATCTGGCAAGGACTAGCAGGTGAGGAGCACGCCAGTGAGGGCCATTGATGCCGGGTTGCTGGTATGTGATGAATGCCACAAGCTAACGCCAATTGACACGAGTGTAGAGAAGCAGTTCTGTCCGCGCTGCGGCGGCAGAGTTCACGCGCGTCGACCTAATAGTCTACTGCAGACCTGGGCGCTGCTGATCACCTCGGCGATCTTATATATTCCAGCAAATATGCTGCCAATTATGCGGGTCAGCTCTTTAGGTAAAGGGCAGTCAGACACCATCATGTCAGGTGTTATTGAGCTGGTTAATTACGGCATGCTGCCAATAGCTGCGGTGGTGTTCATTGCCAGTATTTTGGTGCCTACGTTTAAGTTGGTGGGCATTGGTTTATTGCTTTACTCGGTACAACGGCGTCAGCCAATGTCCCCACGCCAACGAATGATTATGTACAGATTTATTGAGTGGATTGGCCGTTGGTCAATGCTGGATATTTTTGTAATTGCTATCTTGGTCACGGTGGTCAAATTTGGCTCCTTAGCCACCATCGAGCCAGGCTGGGGAGCGGTTGCATTTGCCAGTGTGGTTATCTTGACCATGCTCGCAGCACTAACCTTCGATCCCCGTTTGATTTGGGACAACACTGATACGGATGACAACGATGAATGATCTGCCTCTGGCTAAAAAACGGCCTGCCTCGAACTGGTCGGCTATTTGGGTATTACCCATCATCGCGTTGTTGATTGGTGGTTGGCTGGCCTGGAAGGCTTACGACCAAGCCGGAATCATGATTGAGGTAAGATTTCCAAGTGGTGGCGGCATCGAAGCCGGCAAGACAGAAGTCATCTATAAAGGTATTGCGGTAGGCAAGGTTAAGACTGTGAGCCTCGATAGCGAAGGCAAAGCAGATGATGTTGTTGCAACTATCGAAATGAGTAAAGAAGCCAAAGGGCACTTACTCGCAGAGACACGCTTCTGGTTGGTAAAACCCAGCGTGTCTTTGGCTGGTGTTACTGGGCTTGAAACCCTGGTTTCTGGTAACTACATTGCCGTGAGTCCGGGTAAGGGCGAACCCACGCTGAAGTTCAAAGCACTGGATGAACCCCCTCCGTTATCCAGTGATACCCCTGGGTTGCATCTTACTTTGAAGGCTGATCGTTTGGGCTCGATAGATAAAGACAGCCCAATCTTTTACCGCCAACTAAAAGTAGGCCGGGTAAAGGATTATGTGCTGGATGATGATCAGCAGACTATACGCATCAACATTTTCATTCAGCCTGAATACGCCAATCTGGTGCGCAAACATACGCGGTTCTGGAATGCTAGCGGCATCACTATTGATGCAGGGCTTTCCGGTTTTAAGCTGCGTACAGAGTCTCTTGCCAGCATCGTTGCTGGCGGTATTGCCTTTGGTACGGCTGAAGACCGTAAAGACAGCCCAGCGACTGATCCGTCTCTGCCGTTTCGCTTGTATGACAGTTTTGATGCTGCTCAAGCAGGGATCAAGGTCGTCGTTAAGCTACCTGATTTCGATGGACTCGAAGAGAAGCGCACCCCGGTTATGTACAAGGGGATTCAGGTGGGCACCTTAAAGAAACTCAAGGTGAATGATAATCTACAAGGAGCTACGGCTGAGTTAGCCCTTGACCCATTGACTGAGCGCTATCTGGTTGATGGCACTGAGTTTTGGGTGGTTAAGCCATCGATCTCCTTGGCAGGTATCACCGGTATTGAGGCGCTGGTTAAAGGCAACTACATTGCGGTTCGACCGGGCAAAAAAGGCGGATCACCTACTCGTGAGTTTGAGGCACTCAGCAAGGCTCCACCACTTGATTTGGGCGCGCCAGGTTTACATATGGTTCTGCGCAGTAAGAATCTTGGTTCAGTTGAGATCGGCAGTCCTATTTTATATCACCAGCTCAAAGTGGGTACGGTGCAGAGTTATCAACTGGCCCGTAACAACAAAGAGGTGCTGCTGGGGGTTCACATTACGCCTGAGTACACCCATTTGGTTAATCGTACTAGCTACTTCTGGAATGCTAGCGGCGTAACGCTCAAAGGCGGCTTGTCGGGGATTGAGGTTAAGAGCGAGTCTCTGCAAACCCTGATTGCCGGTGGTATTGCCTTTGAAACCGCTGACCTCAATGGCGCCCGTTCGAGCAAGCGTATCCAAGTGTTCAGCCTATACAAGGATCGTGCGGATGCGCTAAAAGCGGGTACAACCATCACTATTCGGGTTGATCGCGCTGATGGTCTCAAACCCGGCGCCGCGATTCGCTATAAAGGTATGGATGTCGGTACCATCGAAAGTCTTGAGCTGACCAAAGACCTGCAAGCAGTACAACTCAATGCGCGCATTACTCAAGGCGATGCAAGGATTGCGCGGTCAGGTAGCAAGTTCTGGGTGGTTAAACCAGAACTTGGTCTAACTCAAGTGGGCAACCTCGATACTCTAGTTCGCGGCCAGTATGTTGAGGTTTTGCCTGGCAATACTCAGGAGACCAAGCGAACTCAATTTATTGCCCTGACCGAACCACCAAACTTAGCCGAAAGCGAAGCGGGCTTGCGTCTGGTATTGAGTGCGTCACGTCGTGGCTCCTTGAAGACAGGTGTACCGGTTACCTATCGCGAAGTCGTGGTTGGCAAAGTCGTCAGTTATGAGTTGGGGGCCACGGCTGATCGTGTGCTGATCCACATTCTGATAGAGCCTCGTTATAAAGCTCTGGTTCACACCGGAAGTCGGTTCTGGAATACGTCAGGTATAGGCGTAGATGCAGGTTTGTTTAAAGGTGTGAAGCTAAGAACCCAGTCGCTTGAGACAGTATTGGCGGGCGGCGTGTCGTTTGCTACACCCGATAATCCTGACATGGGTAAGCAAGCTATTACCGGGCAAACCTTTGCGCTGTTTGATGAGCCAAAAGATGAATGGCTGCATTGGGCACCGAAAATCCCACTGCCTAAGCAGTAATAGCCACATACAACAAGGGCCGCATATGCGGCCCTTGTTGTTTATTCATGCTCAATGTCCTGGAGCGAGTTATATATCGTTTGGGACTTAACTTACTGCTTCTTCAGTCTGGGCCGGCTCTGTCACTTTCACCGCATTTTCGCGCGGTTTGATGTACTTCCAGTCGGCCTCGTCAATATAAATACCGTTCGGGCCACTGCCGCCTTCAAGGTCGATCGCGACGTGAGCAGAAACCTGTGGCTTAACGGATGCCAGAATTGGCACAAAACCAAGCTGAAGACTGGTTTCGATCAAGGCTTGTTGGTTGCGCTCGTCAATGTCTGCCGCTTCATCCAGATAATAAGGTAGGCGCACACGACCCGCTTGATCGCGATCCATCAAGTGCAGCAACAGGTACATATTGGTCAGCGCTTTGATAGTCATAGTCGTGCCGTTGGATGCGGCGCCGTCAATGTCAGTATGAATCACCGGCTGGCCATGAACCTTGGTGATCTCAAACGACAGCTCAAACAGCTCTTTCAAACCCAACTGGTTGTGATTGGCAGCAACTAGGCGGGCTAAGTACTCTTTAGCTTCTTCGTTTTTGATATCCTGATCGGCTGACTGTGACAAATCAAATACCGACAGTGTTTCACCTTCTTCGTATTGGCCCGCACTGTGGATAATCTGGTCAATATGCTTAAGGGCTTCTTTGTTCGGCGCCAGAACAATACGGAAGCTTTCGAGGTTTGAGACCTGACGTTTGTTGATCTCGCGGTTAAACAGCGCGAGCTGATGCTCCAGGTTGTCGTAGTCGCTGCGGATATTGCGCAAGGTACGTGCGATGTCCGTAACAGCTGCGCGGCGCGCCTTGGCCAGCGTTAGCGCTTCGTCTTGACGGTGGGCATAAGCGTTGATCAGCAAGTGCAAGCGGCGCTCGACATCGTCCTCGCTGTCGAACTTAGCTACACCCTTCAAGCGCACTTGTGCGTAAAGGGCATCAACTTGGCCATCAATACGCTGTAAACCTTGCCAGGCATCTTGATAATCATTGAGCAGTGGCAGCAGGTTATCCAGTGAGTCATCAACCGGGTCAGTGAAAGGTGTGCCGAAAGGTAAATCAGACGGCAACAATTGGCGTCGGCGTAATGCATCTTCGAGGGTGCGTTCTTTGGCCTCAAGATCAGCCAACTGACGACCCACCAACTGCAGTTTGGCCGAGAGTTGTTGTACGCGTTCAGTGAAGGCATCACTTGAACGCTTCAATTCGTCTTGGGCGGCCTCATGTACGGCTAGCTGTTCTAGTTTGCCTGGTTTTTCTGCAACCAGTGTCTCGCTACGTCGAAAATCTTCCAGTGCTTTCTGCGCGTCGAGTACATCTTTGTACAACTGCTCAGCCTGCGACTTGCTTGCGGCGCGGTCAGCGGCGACTGCCTGTTGAGTTTTCAACTGCTTATATTCACGGTCCAGACGGTCTTTCTGGTCACGTAAAGCGGCTCTGTCAGCCAGTGCTTGCAGGGCTGGAGGCTCGATGTTGGTAAGGTTAATAGACAGTCCGGGCACTTCAAACTGTTCACCTTTGAAACCATCCAGAATTGCTTCAAGTGATTTAACCCAAGCATCACCGTCTTCAACGTTAATACCTTTCTCACCCAGTGGCAGGCTGAATAGTTGGCCGTTGAACAGGCGCATCAGTCGATCTACATCTTGCTGCGAAAACTCTTCGCGCAAACGCGAGTAGCTGTTGTTGTCGGCGTGCTCAAGCTGTTGTTTGACTGATTTCAAACGTTTATCAAGATCACGCAAACGCTCATCAATATCTTCACTGGAGAACTGTCGAGATTGCGCCAGTGCTCCGGCGAGTTCGTCGTGTGCATCCTTGGCTGCAAGCAGTTGTTGCTCAAGAACCTGAACGTTATCGACCAGAGCAAAGCGGTGAGTCAGTGCGTCCAACTCGCCAAGCCAGCGTTGGATTTCACTGATTTCACGTTCAAGGCGCATCAGTTCCTGAGTACCGCCGCGCTGCTCATTCTGTAAGCCATCTTGCTCATTGCGATAGTGTTCGGCTTGAATGACTAATTCCTCGCGCCGTGCCGCCGCGTAGTCCTGCCAAGTACCGAGCAGGCTATCGAGTAGCGGCGACAGGCGATGCAGTTTACCGCGCAGTAATTCACGTTGCGCGACACCGGCGGACAGCGCTTCAATCAGTGATCCGGCAGTTACCAATGCTTGGTAATCCTGCTCCATGCGGCGTACATCGCGGAAGGCTTCTTCGGTGGCAGCAATATAGTCAACACTGCCTGAGCGCAGGCTGTGTTCGAAAGCATCAAGAAATAGCTGCTTAAGTTTGGCAGCGGTGATCTCGCGCATGTGCAGTAAATTGATGAACAAAGCACGGAAGGTTTTCAGGCTCTGCTCACTCGTCGAGCGTAGCGGAATAATTGTCAGATCCAATGGGATCGAGGTGTGTCCGCCAACCAGTAAGCGACGTAGCTCATCAGGCTTGAGTTCATAGGCTTTGATGCCTTCGCGTTCGAGGACGTTAAACAGTTCACGCTGACGTAAGCAGGTACCGTTTTTCTGGTAATGCTCAAGATCCAGTTCGCCTGCATATGCAAAGAATTGATGGCCAAAACCGCCGCCCGGCCCGCGCCCGGCAACGCCAATGACATGGGGGCCATGCGGAAGTGAAACTTCAACCAGGATATAGCTTGTGTCGGTGGCGAAGTAGAACTTGCGCGACTGCTCAAGGCTGTACTTACCGAAGCTCATGTCCGACATACGTGCGAGGATCGGGAATTGCAGCGCGTTAATCGATGCACTCTTGCCCAGGTTATTGGCGCCATAAACAGACAGTGGGTTTTCCAGAGGGAAAATACCAAGGCTGTAGCCAGCGGTGTTTAACAAGGCAAAGCGGCGAATGCCGTAGCGTTCCTGGCTCATGCATCAACCTCCTGGTTAGCGCGTTCTGCGGCAATGGCTGCAGACATTGCCTGCTCTTCGGATAGTTCGTCATCACTTGCTGCTGATTCGTCGAGGCGAATAATCTCTTCCTCTTGATCATCAATCAGGACTGGAGTTGGCAACGGTAGATTGCTGTGCAAACTGGCCGCTAGGTCGCGGTCTTGTTGGACCGACAGGCAAACGTCCAGAAAACGGTGCATCGGCGCGAGGAAACGGTAGATGCCGTTGTCTTCGCTGGCAAAACCCAATTGACAAAGACGGCGCATAACTTTTTCTTCAAGCTCATCTTGAGTGGTCACTTCCGCCTGTACGAACAAGTCGCGGTATTTTTCCAGCACAGCAGGCAACTCATCACGGCCCAAGCTGCCACCGTCGAGTACTGCTATCGGATCTCGGCCCTGGTCGGCCAGGTGTTCAACCAAAATAAAGGTGAACAAAGCAAGACGCTGGGCGGTTTTGTTGACCTGAGCACCAATTTGCTCGGGTACGAAATAGTAGAAACCGCGTGGATCACAGGTCAGTTCAAAGCCCAGAGCTTTGAACAGCGCCCTGTACTGATCCTGCTGGTTGGACAGCTGCGTATAGAGCTCCGGGTCGCGACGGCTAACGTGGTAACCCTTGAACAACTCACGGAATACAGGGGCTAAGTGGCTCAGTTCGGAAAGATCGATATTCATACGCTGCTCTTCTCGGCTTTGCTGGACGCCGCATTGCTTTTAATCAGGGCGAATGAGCTCAGGCTGACCTGATGCTCGGCGGTGAGGTATTCGCGGCGCTCGAGGCGGTCGCGCTGGAAACGCGAGTCACGTGATAAACGTGAGAACCAGTACAGCAATTCATCGGTTGCGCCGTTAGGTTCCTGCTCAAGCAGCCAGGTCATTAGATCTGGCAAGGGTAAGGCTTGTTCGCAACGCTCAAGCATTTCTCGGGCAGTACGCGGTGCGCGAGGGGCTTGTCCCTTGCGGCTGCTACTGGCTTTGGGGAACTGCGCAGGTTTTGGCTCAAAGCGGGCGAGGGCATAAACGTATGCCTCAACCTGCGAAGCACTTCCCAAGAAAGTACTTTGCGGACGGCTGAACATCGGCATTGATGCCTGCGGTACTGCATCAAGCCCTTTGCGGCGAATGGCCGAAAGCGCCAATGCGGCCCCACGTGTGACGGCGTTATGCCTACGCGCTTCTTCACGCAGTGGCAGTAATAGCTCACGTGCGCGGCGCAGGGTCAGTTGCGCAGTGGTTTGCATTTCGAGAATACGCGCATGGGTTCGCAGCAACAGGTCGTCGTCAACCAATTGGCCAAGGCGCTGCTGCTCACTCAATAGGCGCAGCAAAACGTGCTCGACACGATTGACGCCTTGCTCAAAAGCGCCGTCGGCAGCGACCAACTGGATCATCGGCTCGACGTATTCGTCCCAGGTTGCCAGTACTTCAGCGTAACGCTGGCGCAGCGGGATTTGCCGGTCGCTGGTCTTGGCTCGGTCCGCAACAGCGACTAGCGCCTGTTCGTCATTCAAGAGCTTTTTCAGTACGTCACGTACGCGCATGTCGAGCAAGCGCAGCTGGCGCGCTAGATCATGCGCATCGCGAACTTCGAATGCGTCCTTTATATAGCCTGCCAAGCGCTCGAGGTGACGCAAGTACGCTTCGATTTCCAGACACAACCCCAAGCGGTGTTCGCGGCGCAGGTAGGCAAGAAAGTCATGAATCTGTGCGTTGAGCTCAAAGCGATTCGGACTTTTGGCGACCGGCACCAATATATCGAGACGAATCCACTGGTCGAGCAACGCGGTTATATCGACTGGAGTGCTATCCGGCAGTTGCGCTGCAAGCTGACTGCGCAACTCAATCAGGCTTAAGGTCCCGGAGTCGAAGTGCTCGCAAAGCGGCTCAAGTAACGTCCAGTGTTCGGCTAGGGCACGCAATACGCGCTTGGGATCAATCATTGAGGGGCCAATCACCCAATTGAGAAAAACGGCAATTGTACTGCATCGCTGGCAAAACGCTTCAGTTACAACCGATCAGAGGTTATTTCGCGGGTATGCAGCATTTCGCAGGTGTCTTGTGACGTCATCGATGTGACAGATTACGGCAGTATGCGACTGCCTAAAGAGCTTGCAAGGCCTAGACGTGTGAGCTGCTTCGCATTTAGGCGTCGGATTCTTATGGCATTGATTTTGCGATGCAGATGAAACAGTACACGTTTGTTTGTGGTGCCTGATATGTCTGCCAATACCGCTGTATTAATTGATGATTGCTGGGCCGGACTAGAAGAGCGGGGCGATCTCGATTGGGACCTGCATGCAATCTCTAATCGACGTGAAGCCATTGCGTTCTTGCAACGCTTTGAGAATCGTTTGTGCGTTTACTCCCCGTACATTGAAAAGCTATACAGCAACTACAGCTTCGTGGTCCCTCAGAGCGACCACGGAAGCATTACCATCCTGCCAGACGAGCAGGCATGGCATGATACTTTTCAGGATATTCCGGCTCACGCAGTGGAGCCAACAGGGGTTTACATTATCCCGGGTGAAACCATGGGCCATTCTGGGCTGTATTTGAAAATCCCAAATGAAAATCGTCTGGTGGCGTCCAAAGAGTTGCCCTTTTATGAGGGGTTGAGATTGCTCATCCGGCATTACAAAACCTTAGGCGAAGCATTCCTTCCGGTGCTGGTTAAAGGCGATTTGCGCGAGTACGAGGCTCGTATGCCCTCGCTCCATCTGCACAGGGTCAAGCTCAATTGCCTTACGCACTGCTCGCAACTCAGCGTGAATGCTCTGGCACGGGCGATTACGGCCCATGTACTGGCGCTGTTCCAGCAATATGGACAGCGTGCTGCGGATGTAGCGATGCGTAACAGTTGCCATTAACTCAGGCCGGCTAATGACCTCTCTGCTCTTTTAGGCCTCGACTATGGGTTGGGGTTGTTCTGTGTCAGTGGTTCTTATAGTGGTAACCAGAAAGAAGGTTACTAGCTTTCGTCAGATAAGAACCCTGGAGGCGGTATGTATTCGGTTTCCCGATTTAGAAAAAATGCATTGGCATTGCTCTGTGCTGGGTTAGCCAGTGCCGGTGTCAGCGCGCAAATGATCGAGATGGCGGATAAAGAGCTTTCAGGTGTATCTGGCCAAGCGTTTATCAACCTCACAACTGATCAAAATGCAGGTATTGACTACACCCGCTTGAACCTTGGTCTGAATGTTGAAACTCAGTTAAACATCAAAAAGCTCGAATTAGGCAAATATGATCGTGCGGGTGAGGCCGCAGGTACAGCAGATATTCTGATCGACAATTTTGCTTTGGGTACGGTAAACGCAGACGACACAGTTAACCCATTCCAAATCACTGACCCCTACTTAGAGCTGGCGTACGATGGCAATAAAGTCGTTGGTGTCAGGGTCGGTTTTGGTGAAGCGAAGGGGTATCTTTCCGGTGATATCGAGCGTTTGACTGGCAATATCCCAATCAAAATCGAAGGTTCAGCCTCGCCGATCTTTGATGCTGCTAATACGTTTGAAGATATACTCCTGACTCTTGCCGGTGTTACCAGAAGTACAGCGCTTCAAGCTGATGCTGGCTTGGTTACTCAGGGCGGAGACCCCGACTCAATTCGCGCCACGTACTCAGGGCTTGAGAACGGTCAAAGGTTGAGTTGCAGTGATTGCAACTTGACTGGTTTCACTGATGCGTTGCTTAGTTTATTTTCCTCAAGAGGCTGTGAGGTTCTCTCACTGCCCACATGCTTCCCATTAAGCAACTTTAAATCCCTGCCTGTTGGCAATTTGAATTTAGCTGACAACCCAAATACCGCTGCGATAGAGGGTGCCGCTCGAGGATTCTTTTTGTCCTTGCAAACCCAAGATGTTGCCTGGCGTGACAGGGACAGTAATGCATTTCGTAATGTTCTTGCTGGCGCATTTCTAAATATTCCTAACTATCGCGATGAAAACGGCAACGTAGTGGCGCCAATTAAACTTAATTTTGAACAGGCCTTTAACGGTATCGCACGACAGGATACCTGCTTGGGCTCCGCGACGGCGGGGTGCTGAGCATGAGCCGTTTATTTAGCGTATTGCTGGGGGCTTTGTTCGTGCTTCCGGTGCAAGCTGACCTGCAAGAAATGGACGATCAGCAACTTGCAGGTGTCAATGGACAAGGTATCGCTTTCTCCTTGGAAGGCATCCTGCTAGATGCTTCTGAGTCGAGCATATTTATTAACGATATTACCAATGCTGCGGGTGAGAATATCCCAATATCGGTCCATGAGTTCTACTTTGCCTCAACCGGAAGTAACAAAGGGAGCAACCTACAACCGGTCAACCTTGGACGTCTTAACAATCCGTTCAAGTTTCAATTCGGTAACGGGGAAGACCTATTAACTCTTAGAGATGATGGTGTTTGGGTGCAAACGACACCTAATGAAGTCGCTATTCTAGAATTGAAGTTTCCCGAGCGCTTGACCGGTGTTATGGGGCAACCTTGTATTGCTGGCTTTGCATCAGCCGGTACCAACTGTTCAAGCCGTCTTAGTGAGCGCCTTGATGCAGGTATTCGCTTTGACTTTCAAGTCGCAGCAGGACGTACCGACATACTCAATATCGACATAGTCGAGTTGATTATGGATGGTAGCTATCTACGGCTTTGGGGCGATGAAACACGGGATCAGCTAGTCGGCGAAGCACGGATTAACCTTTTCGCAAAACGCATCGATTTAATGTCTTGTATCCCTGGCTCAGCGAACTGCGCCAGTGAGCAAGAACAAGCTGATCGAACTTTAAGCTTGAGTAATACTTACGCAAATATTGCTTTAGGTTACGGTAAGAGCCAGCCGCTATTGTTTGATGTGACCAGTGATGGTCAGTTTGTGCTTGAACTGCCGAACCCTGTTCGCCGTAACGCAGATGGCTCTGCTCGCTCAGTTGCCGAACGTAATGACATCGCCACTGATTTCTATACCAATGCTCCAAAAACCAATGTCGTTATCGGTAACTTAAGTTCTGGTAATAGAAATACTTTGTCTGGCGGATATAACTATGGTCAGAACGTCATCAAAGGTATGAGCATCAATTACCTAAAGGCGACTAGCCGTGATTTATAAAATAATTTGTGTGGCTTCTCTCATATTTTCGTCACCTTTATACGCAGAAATGCAGGCACTTGATGATTCTGCTTTGAGCGAATTAAGTGGCCAAGGTGGTGTGTACTTATCGGGTGAATTAAGTATTAACAAAGATGGCGGTGTTCTATGGGACACACCAACTAGCAATAATCCTAGCACCTGGACTGCAAATCAGCGTAGCTGTGCGGCCGCGAATGCAACAGTTGCAGCTGACTGCGGTTTGCGAGTGGCTGTTCGAGCTGAAAAAGCGGGTGGGTGGTATGTGTTGGATAATATAAAAGGCATTTTTAGCTTTGAAGGTTTGACCTTTCGTACTCGTACCATCAACAGTGGCTTTGATGGTGATGGTGCAATATTTAATCAAGATGTATTGGAATTTGGTTTGCCGAACGAAATCATTTTTAAAAATGCAAATTACACATTTGGTGTTGCTAATCAAGGCAGTTGGAGAAATAACGCTCTAAGTACAGCGCAAGGCGGCGACCCCAGTTACCAGCAAACTAATATCTTCTCTGTCACGATTGATGGTATCACCCGTGTTCAAGGCAATGTTCTAGTTTTTCCGAGTAACTGAGGGCTTAAGTCATGTATCGTTATTCACTTTGTCTTATTGGTCTTTTTAGTTCGACTCTGCAGGCCATGCAAGCGCTTGATGATAACGACTTATCAGCGGTTACGGGGCAGGACGGTATTAGCATACAGACCAGCGGTCCGGGTTGGTCCACAAGCAGTATTGATTATGCTCAAGACGGGCAAATGCTGAACCTTAAAAATGTCAGTGGCCGGCCGCAATCACCCAACACTGCATCAAATACAACGATAGATATCTTGGATGGTCGACTTCAGGTTGAGCATAAAGGGCGTGCTAATGAGTTGTCCGTTGGCAAGGTTGAAATCGCACGCAACCCGAACAACTTTGGCAGTCTACGGATGTTCTCAACATTGGGCGCCAGCCTGAAGTTAAGGGGCGGAGGTGCAAGTGGTGTTAGTGGATTCTCGATTGATGACAGCAAACTTTCACTAACCGATACTACATTTTACTACCGTGATAATGGACTTGATCTGATCGTTAAAGGGGTTTCGTTCGATACCTTTCTGAATAATGCCTATATAGATATTGTTAGCGGCGGTAATGGCGAGCAGGTAAAGCTTGATCTTGGCGACTCACGCTTTGTTGCTTCGGTTGCGGGTATTGGCCTTGACCTTGCTCATTCTGATGCTGTCGCTGGTATTCCAGCTACGCCAAGCGCCCCTGATCGTCGTGACCCGCAGTCAGGGCGCAGCTTTGGCCAGCTAAATATGGATCTACGGCTTGGTGGCAGCATCAGTATCGCGGGTGGTGGCCAGAGCGGAGAGGGATTACGCCTGATACCTGACATCACTATTGCCAACAGTCTTTTTCAATACACTGACTCTGGCGTATTACGTGCTGAAAACTACTCAGGCGTGGTTACTAGCCAATCAGGTTTGACCCTCGACCTTGAGCAAGATGCCCAGGGCAGCTATGTAAAATTAGCGTTTCAAGATATCAACCTCGCCGCAGCGCTGGAAGGGTTGATTATTGGTGACCCTGCTAGTCAAAGAGTCGGTAGCGTCGGCTTTGACCTCAGTTTTCAAAATCAAGGCGTGTATGAAAATTATCTGAAGTTACGACCGGGAGGAGATACCAATTCAGGCAGCGAAGGGGTAACAGCAGATGTTAGTTGGAGTTTGGCTGATGGCGCTTTATCACTGACCGATAACGGCAATAGTTTGTGGTTTAGCGGCTTGCGCAGCTACGGTACAGGTCAAGTGGAAGTTGATATAACCAAAAGCTGTGCAACCGGCCTCACTGCAGGTTGTTACTCTGGGCTCAATGATCTTGACTCTTCTAGCGGGAGTTATGACGGGTATTTCGATGGCATTAGATTCGGCCTTAACGATGTCGTTGGTCGTTATAGTCTCGATGGGATACGTGTTGGGCAGCCTGATGCGCCACTCCAAGGCGGTAGCGAGTTACTGGTATTGCTCGCGATTTTTCCAGCTTACGATTTCACCCTTAATGGTCAGTTGACACTTAAGCCTGGCGGCTTTGTTGATGATGGCTTTGGTTTTAACGCCGACTTCTACGCCACCGAAGCGAATGCTGCGATAACAGTTGATGAGAATAGTCAGGGGTTATGGCTGAGTGGCGCCGAGTATGAGATGCATTATCGTGATGGTTCTGTGGATGTCGGCAATCAGGGAGTTGAGTTCAGAAAAGGCACTTATTGGTCAAAGCTTGATGTCTCTGATTTGCGTCTGGGTGATAAAGACACTGGAAGAAGCGTAGGCAGAATTGTGCTTAAGCGTTATGAGCAGGGCTCATTACTGGCGTTGAGCTCCGGTGGTGCAGGCGCTTTGTGTGTCGGTGGTTCGGGGACGAGTTCCGGCGCTTGTTCTGCAAGTGGCGGGCGCTGGGATGATCGCGGCAATGAAGGGCTTAGCGCTAAATTGAAGAGTGTTTTTGTTCGGGACAACACTGGTAGTCCAGAGAATGCGGTCTCAAACAATGATAAGCGTAATCAATTTATTCTCGAAAACGGCCGGGTTAATAAAGTCAATGGCAGTGGTAGTCAGTGGGTTATTGATAATTTCTACACTTCAGATGGTGATCCTGCGAATCCCGATCAAAATACCTATGGCTTTAATGTCGACCTAGGCCTAGATGTTGCGCCTTCCAGTGTCTGTATAAAAAACAGCACCGGCTGCACACCGATTACCCCTGACCCACTTGGTTTCGCAGTGAACGCACGCGCACATTTCAAGGAGATCAATATTGAGCGGTTTCAAAATGTTCACCCCACCGGTGGCAGTGTTACCTCCTTCTATGGCGTAAAACTACAAAATGCGGATATCCGCGCAAACCTTACAGCTACACCGATCAATTGAGTGTGTGCTTATCCTCGTGCATCACAAGCACCCTGGATTGTGCTGGCTGGTCGGTGCCAATCTGGAAAATCACTAAGCCCCATTCTTATTAGAAATTGTTCTTGCTCCCACCTGCATAAATAGAGGCGATCAAGGAAATATGCTGGCTCTTCTGGCAAAGAGTGGGCGTATTGTTATTGGTCTTGGCTGTGTTACTGGTATTCTTGGGGCACCTGTTAAGCCTTGCATAAGTGCTTTGGGCTCAACGCAGGTAGGCCAATAAGCACATCCACAGGTAGTTGTCCTTTGATTCCAGAATTACGCCGCAGGGCTTATTTGAGTGCAATGCAGGTCGCCAATTGGCTGCCTCGCGTGGCATTACCCTTTGCTGCGCCTTCACGGCCAGAGCTTTTAGAGCCATTTGAAGAGCCGATTGTAGAGGCTCAACCACAGGTAACTACTGCCCCTGAGACACAACCAGCCGTTGATGCATCTGCAGTCGCGCGGCCTCGAGTTGAAGTACCACGGTCTAAGCCACACGAGCGCAATGTTCGTCCAGTGGTGAGTGATGAGCAGCAGACGCTAAAGGCTTCGGTAAAACCCAAGGTAGAACCACCTCCGCGTTTTGCTTTACAGCTGCTGCGCGCAGGTCATTGTGCAATCCTGGTTGAGCTACCCACCGGTGAGCCTTTGCAAGGGCGCGATCCAGCCTATTTGCTTCTCAAAGATTTGCTTTGCGCCGCTGGTTTGCCGGATAGCCCACACATAATTGGCCAGCCCGTGCGTTGGCCATTATTGTCACGTGGCAACATGGACCAAGGTCCGGCTGCAGCCCTTGAGTTCGTGCAAAGTTTTGTTTCGGCTCGCTTAGAAGAGCAGGAGCCTTGCACATGCTTATGGTTAGTGGGTTTGCCTGCAATTCGCTTTGCCGGTGAAGCCGATGCAAGCGACTACAACCGAGAGTTGCAAATTGATGGCATTGGCAGTGCGTGGGCGGTACCTGGCTTGGAGTTGTTAATGGATGAGCCTATACGTAAAGCTGCGCTATGGCAGGCGATGCGCCGCGTAAGTCAACGTTGGATGAGTCCGTAGGAATGAGTGACGTACTATCTTTCCGCCCTATGACAGAGGCGGATATTGAGGCTGTACTAAAAATTGAGTACGCCGCTTACAGCCATCCATGGACACGCGGTACCTTCACTGACAGTCTTAAGTCTTACGACACTTGGGTGATGTTTGCAGGTTCGCAACAGGTGGGGCACGGTGTCATCAATGTGATCATCGATGAAGCACATCTGCTCAATATCACGGTTAAGCCTGAAAGTCAGGGTTGTGGATATGGTCTGCGCTTACTTGAGTTCCTAATGCAACGTGCGATGGAGCTAAAGGCGGGCGAGTGTTTTCTGGAGGTTCGCTCTAGTAATCAGGCGGCCTATAGACTCTATGAACGCTACGGCTTCAATGAAATCGGCCGCCGCCGTGATTACTACCCTGCGGTGGGCGGTCGAGAAGATGCACTGGTCATGGCTTGTACGCTGATAGATTGAGCACGTTACTGCTATTCAATCTTTCTGGGTGCTGGCTTCAGTATTGGTGGCGACGGTGCGTAACTGTGACTGTTACGCGAACCGGCTTGTCAAACCTTCATTGCGGCGCTTGAAGCGCACCTCAGTATTTTTGGAGTAAACGGAATGAGTGATTTACAACACCTCTTCGATAATAACGAACGGTGGGCTCAGGCAATCACTCAGCGCGATCCAGAGTTCTTTGCCAAGCTGGCACGGCAACAGACGCCCGAATATTTGTGGATTGGATGCTCAGATGCGCGCGTACCGGCCAACGAGATTGTTGGCATGCTACCCGGCGACTTGTTTGTACATCGCAACGTTGCCAACGTGGTGCTGCACACTGACATGAATTGCCTGTCGGTGATCCAGTACGCGGTCGAGGTGCTAAAGGTTAAGCATATTCTGGTCACAGGTCATTACGGCTGCGGAGGTGTGCGCACCGCTATGCAAAACCGCCAATACGGACTGATTGATGGCTGGTTACGGACTATCCGTGATCTCTACTACGAACACAGCAAAGATCTCGAAAAGCTAGCCAATGAGGAAGACCGGGTCGATCGCCTGTGTGAGCTCAATGTCATGCAGCAAGTCGCCAATGTCAGCCACACAACTATCGTGCAGAACGCCTGGCATCGTGGCGAGTCGCTGTCTGTACACGGCTGTATTTACGGCATCAAAGACGGTCGCTGGAAGGACCTGAACGTGACCGTCGACGGTATTAATCAACTGCCAGCGCAATACCGGTTACTTCCCGTCAGCCCCAAATAACCGATATGAAAAACTCTCGTACATGGGCCACGCTAGGCCTATTGCTAGCCATATTGTGCTGGTCAGGGAATGCGTTAGTTGCCCGAGCGGTTCACAATGACATCTCGCCCTTTGCCTTAGCATTTTGGCGCTGGAGCCTCGCCTGTGCGCTGCTCTTGCCGTTTGTGATTGTGCCGTTGCACCGACATATCGCCGATTTGAAACATGCTGGTTGGCGTTTATTGGTGCTCTCTGCTTGCGGCATCAGCGCCTATAACTCACTGCTCTACAGCGCAGCGCAAACGACCGTCGCGATCAACATCACGCTAGTGAGTACATGCTTGCCGCTGGTGACCTTTATTGGCGGGGGGCTACTGCTTGGTGAGTGGCCAGTGCGACGTGCTTGGCTGGGCATGTTTATCGCGGCGATCGGTTTGTTGATTTTGATTACTCAGGGCAGCTGGGCGACGCTGACTTCAATGTCGTTCAACCCTGGTGACTTGATCATGCTGCTGGCTGTGACGGATTGGGCCTTTTACTCCTTGCTGCTTCGGCGTTGGTCCAAGTACTTGCAGCCCATACCTCCGCTGGCGCTGCTTGGAGCTCTGATGGTGCTCGGTGTGCCGATGATTCTGCCGTTTTACCTGTTCGAGCTGGCTCAGGGTGCCCAAGTCAATATAAGTGCTACCACTATTGGCGCGATTATCTATACGGCACTGTTTGCATCCTTGGTCGCCTATCTCGCATGGAACCACGGCATTCGTGTGGTTGGCGCCGCAAAAGCAGCGCTGACCAGTTACTTAATGCCGGTGTTCACCGCTATCTTGGCTTGGCTGCTGCTGGGCGAAAGCTTGCAGGTATATCACTGGATCGGTGGTGGCTTGATCTTCAGTGGCCTGTTGCTGGCAACTCAGATGAAAGCCAACAATGCGCCCAAGGTTCAAGCTAGGGTTATTGACTAGCTCGGGACCTGTAATTGAAGGCCGCTCGCAGCGAGTTTCAGCCACAGCATCGTGGCAACGAAACCAAGCAGGCTCAGCACTGTATAGCCGACCACAATCCCCAGCGCGATCTGCTTCCACAAACCCGCGTAGTTAGCGCTGGGCTTCGCGCGATAGTATTCAATATCACGCTCAGCGCGCAGATTTTCAAAGTTGTTGCTCACAGCATCGCTCCATACATTCGGGCGCAGGGTATTGCAGGCTTGCGGCCAGTAAACACTGCTAGATTGGTTGCTGATTATGCGGCTCTTCGAGCGAGCCGTATGCTGAAATTATTGCGCCTATACGTGATTTTACGGCATGGTTGCGGTCGCTATCGTTGTGCAAACTGAAGCGCACAGCAAAAAGTAATCAAGAGGTGTTCAAGCATGCACAGGGTTTCCCTCCAAGACGCCGCCGCGCCAGAAGGTATCTGTTATGGATGCGGCAGTAGCAACCCGCATGGGTTGCATGTCAAAAGCTACTGGCATGAGGATGGCGTGAACATCATGGCTGAGTACTTGCCAGATGATAAATACACCGGTTGGCCAGAACTGGTTTACGGCGGGTTAATTGCGATGCTGGTTGATTGCCATTCGAACTGGACTGCCATGGCCTATCATTTTCGCGCCGAAGGTCGAGAAGTCGGCAGCCTGCCGCGCATTGACTGCGTCACCGGCAACCTCGGTATAAAGTTTATCAAACCAACCCCAATGGGCGTGCCGCTCACCCTAAGCGCTAAAGTTGAAGGCGAAGTAGGGCGCAAGAGCCGAGTCATCTGTGAGGTCTACGCAGGCGATGTACTCACGGCAATTGGTGATTCAGTATTTGTACGCGTCGACACCGTACAGCTAAGTGCCGCAGCGTACGGACGATGAGACGAACACATGCAAGGGCGCTAGGGAATAGCGCACTCGCGCACACAAAAAAGGGCTTACCTTTCGGTAAACCCTTGTTTTGTTTGGTGGCTACGCAGGGACTTGAACCCCGGACCCCAGCATTATGAATCGCTTGATTGCTTGCTCATGTGTCCATAGTTACCCATAAAATCAGGTGATCACCTCACATCTAGCTCGCTTAAGCCAGTCTGTTTCATACAGTTTGCTGTTTGTAGTCACTAGATCTATACCATTTTATTGATTTTGTGTATTGTCACATTGCTCCCACCCGAATTAATCAGGGTTGTTCAAATGCGACCAGAACCAGAAAGGGTAGGCTCAATTGCTATCATGGTTACATTAGTTAACTTGAATGGTTAGCTCTAGTAGATTTAAGGTGAAATATGGGTGGGGGCAACTTCAAAAATAAAAATTTTCGTGAGTCTATATTAACACCTGAGCTTCTAGCTGAGTTTCTTGGTACAAGCTATAAGAAAATAAGGTATTTTTATTATCAGCGAAATATTTCGGGTCATTATACAAGTTTTAATATTTCCAAAAAGAGTAAGGAGAAAAGATTAATTAGGGCGCCTAGCCCTCAATTGAAGTCACTCCAAAAAAAGCTCTCTTTGACTCTTGCTCAATTATACAGACCTAGAAGTCCTGTTAAAGGTTTTGTTGAAGGGTTTTCTATCTCTGATAATGCTTATGAGCATGCTAGAAAAAAATTCGTTTTTAATGTTGATTTAAAAGATTTTTTCCACTCTATTACTTTTCCTCGTGTTCGTGGGCTTCTTATTAGCGAACCTTACGGAATTTCTGAAAGTGTTGCTAGTGTTATCGCACATCTATGTACTGTTGATGGCGTTCTCCCTCAGGGAGCACCCACTTCCCCTTTGATTTCTAATATGATCTGTTCACGTCTTGACCGAGAGCTAAGTTCTCTCGCTAGAAAACACCGTGCAAAATATACTCGCTATGCAGATGATATTACTTTTTCATTTTATTGCCCTGTTGAGTTTCTTCCTCATGATATTGTTGTTCCGAGAGGCTCTATAGAGGGTTTTAGCCACTATGGTGCGAAAATTGGTAAAGCCTTTTCAGATATAGTCACAGGAAATGGTTTTTCTATTAATAACTCGAAGGTAAGACTTCAAGGGCAGTATGAGAGGCAGGTAGTTACAGGTTTAACGGTCAACAAAAAAATTAATATTGATCGTCGTTTTGTCAGAAAAACTTGTGCTTTAATCCATTCAATGGAAACTTATGGTTTAGAGCAGGCTGCTGCTAAAGGTCGAGAATTACGCAAAGACGAAGATTTCAATATTGAACCCCATGTGCAGGGTAGACTTCTGTTCATCAAGCAAGTGCAAGGTGTTGAGTCACCTGTATATCAGCGCATTGCTAGGCGATTCAATGCTTTATCTAGTAAGTATAAGGTCCCCTTGCTTCCGAGTTTTTCAAGTGTGAAGACTGGCTTAAGTAATGCAGTGGCTTTAAAATGTTGGGTCGTTGAGGACTATGATACGGATAGTCAAGGAACTGCTTTCATGCTTGAAAGCCAGCTGCTTGTCACTTGTGCTCATGTTGTAGGGACATCTCAGGACGACCACTTGTCCAGTGTTGAAGTTTTTCGCGCAAATAAAAGGACAGAAAAATATATTGCTAAAGTTGTTCATTTCGACTGGCATAGAGACATTGCTTTACTAAAGCTAGAATCCGACGCTATAGCGCTTCCATTTTTGCGTTTGGAGAATGTGTTGCTGGCCACAGTTGATAATGAAGTTTCTATTTGGGGGTTTCCTAGTTATAAATCCAGCTCTCCGCATGTTAGTAGAGTATGGGCTCTGATTACAAATACTTATATCGCTAGCACTGTTAGGTATTTTGTGGTTGATAAAGTTTTGTACTCCGGTAATAGTGGTGGTCCCGTTCTTAATAACGCAGAGCAAGTAGTTGGAGTTGCTGCGAGAGGCGCTGTTAATGGTACTCAAACAAACTCTTTTATTTGTGTCAGTGAGCTTGAAAAGGTTTTGTTAGAGTACGGCAAGATTTTGTGATTTCTCGCGTTTCAATTGTGCAGGCCCAGGCCATGTTGCTATTTTGGTTGGTCGTGATCTGTATGGCATGGTAATTCCCCCATTTATAGTGCTCGCTAGAAGTAGAGGTTACGCCGCGAGGATCAACTTCTGTTATTTTTTTTTGGGGGGGGGGCTCCCAGTGCCATATTTGGCCGCTCGTGATTGTATGTCCAGACCCTGCGAGTTGCATGCTCCTGCACTTCAGTAATTGATTCGAACAAGTATGCCCGACCCAGTCGTAACGCACCGTGCGGTTGTAGCGTTCGACATAGGCTTTCTGCCGCGGACTTGCAAAAAAAATGTGATGTAGTTATCGCTTAGCAAGCTGCTGTGGTATGTGTTTTGTGGCAGGTAGCTCTGCAGGTTCTCGTTATAATCAAACAGTACACAGCGAAAGGGCTCATCTATGCCTCCTGCGTCTCTTCAAGGTAAAAAGGCTTACTACGCTAGGGTTCGCCGGTCTAACTATGTTGCCAGTCTCCGCTTGGAAGGCTTCCAAGTAACTCAGGCAGACGCTACACGTAAGCTTCCCACCCGTGAATCCGTTTTACGTGCCTGTCTTAGAAAGCTTATTTAATATTCTAATTTTTTTTACTGAAATTGCCTTGGTAGTCACTATTCGCCTTCTTGTACATGATTTTGCGGCACTACCTATTTATTGGTGTGGTGTTATTATTGGGGGCGTATTTTTAATTTACTACTTCTATGGCGCTAATTTCTTCGATTGTGAATAACGCAAAATCTAATAGCTCGGAAAAATAAGTGTCTGGATCATCTATAGTGTCTCCAGGATCAAATTTCATGGAGATTGAAAACATTCCGCTTACTAAAATATTTACTTCTTCGCTTGCTTCAAGGTAATGGTCAGAGCTGTTTTCATTTTCTATTATTCGTATCCCGTCTGACTCGTTATCTGTCATTGAGCTGTAGTCGCTCACATGAATTGAGTAATACACCAGTGCTTCTAGTTCACAAGAGAATGGTAATAAAATAGTGTCGGGCGCTAGTCGTTCAATATTGTTGTTGTCAAATGTTATTCCTTGTAGTTCCCCTAGTGTTTCAATTCGGCCTATATTGTCATCGCTTTTGAAATGAGAGTCTCGAAAGCGCTCGTATGGTAGAAAAGCTTCAAGCATGCCAGCAAGCTGCTTTTCTAACTGGTCGTGGTATGAGTTGATATGGTTGGTGAATAACTTAAAGTTTGCAATGTTTTCTAGCTGTTGGGTCGCTTTTATGCAGGTGTCAGATTTAAGAAAGTCTTCAAGATTGCTATGTGTATGTACTTTGGGAATCATTGCACAGCAAGAGCGAAGATTATTGTCTTCAGAAATAAAGTGCAGTGACTCTTGGGTTTTAACAATGTCTTTTATAGATTCGTAAATAAACGCATCAGGGAAGTCTTTGCGTTCTTTAGGTTGCGAGAAGGGAGCAGAGCCATTGAAGTATGACTCTAGAACAAGATTTCCATGCTCTGGATCTATCGGGTAAATCGTCGCTTCTATTTTCTTTGCCCAGTTTTTTAATCCATTTTCTTGTTCAATTTTTGTTGTTTTGTATATATTTATCAGGTTTCTTTCAATGTCACTAATGGCAGTGTGGATCTGTTCGGGCGTTTTCTTTTTTAGCGAAGATATGAATTTGTTTCCTTCAGATATTAAGCTTTCCATTTGTGAGGCTTGCTGAGTTGAAAACTCTTTCTCTATTATTGTTGGGATGTGAACTTTAATAAGTTTGTTACTGATAAGTTTATTTAGTGTCCGGAAAGCTGCTTTGTTTCTCTTGGGGTCTGTTCGATAGACACTTGTATCAATAACTATATTAATCATCTTTCAGCTCTCTGTTGCGGGCGTACCAGCGCTTAGCTATTTTCTGAGTAATCGCTATCCCGCGCTTGGACTGGTCAAGTTTCTATTGGCCTCGTCATATTCAGGGCTTGTCTGTCCATTACCTGGTTGAACTTCTCCTGTGATTAGCCACCAGCGGTATTGAGGATAAGCACGCCCGAGAATTTCTATCTCGTTAGCTCCTATCCTCGCTTTTCCTCGCTTGATGTTCTGCCAGCGCACGTACTCCGTACTCCCGGTCTCTACAAGCGTTTTGATACTGGCCATCTCTAGTAATTGGATGCCTCTATCGGTAATGCCTTCGCTCATTGAAAATAGCCATAAATGTGCTATGTACATTTTATGCTTTAGGTGTAATATGTACATGTGTATTAAGTACATTTATCTGCAAGCACGTTTTCTTTGCTCGGATTATAGGATCAAAACATGGAACAGTCTGGAATAGTGGGGTTTAGCGTAGAGGGAAACGCCGAACGCGTCACCGATTTTCGTGATGCACCTTTCTGCTCTCAGCTTGTGTTTGCTGAAATGCTCGGTATTGAAGACATCAGCGCCGATGTAGTGCGCGGCTGGGTTGAGTCTCAAGCCATCCCTACGGTCAAGATCGGTCGCCGTCGCGTGATCAATCTGCATCGCATTCGCCGTGAACTTGAGCGTGGCAAGTCGATCTTCTGCGCGGGTGACCGCTTCGCCAGATCAAACCGAGCTTTCATTCCTGACGCTCTGATCTGCTTGGCAACTGGCGCTCGATGGGATGAAGCCAAAAGCCTGACGCGTGCGGCGATCTTTGGGGGAAAGGCGCATTTTCACCGCACCAAAAACCGCCAGTAGCGCTCTGTGCCAATACCTAAAGAGGTTGAAGCCGAAGCACTCAAGGTGGCCATGCCGGGTAACGGTCGTTTGTTTATGTCCTGCAGGGCTGCTTTTCGCAGTGCCTATGAGCGGTGCGGCTTCCAGACTTCAGGTCAACTAACCCACATTCTGCGCCACACTTTCGCCAGCCATTACATGATGGGAGGAGGGGATATTCTCAGCCTCCAGCGAATCCAGGGGTATTCATCGATCACGCATGACCATGCGTTATGCACATCTTTCGCCGGATCATCTTGAATCAGCGCATAGGCTCTCTCCGTTAGCCCAAACTGGCTTCTCAGCTTGATCCAAGTGGCTAATTGTTATCTATGGCTTATTCGCTTCATACTGGTTCATACCAAGATCAACTTTAAGGCCAGCTATGCAAAGCAGAATTCCATTGCCTACAGACAATATTTATAAGTTTTACGCGCTTTTTGGCTTGCTGCTTATCATTTTTTCTTGTGGTGCGGTTATATACGTCAGCCAATCCACTAATGAGACGGTTTTCTCAACGCTTGTTGAGGTTGAGACTTTAAAGGAGCAAAAGGAGCCTACGCCCTCTGTCCAGGTGAAAATTGAAGCTCTAGGTAAGCTCTTAGAGGTTGCTAAGGCTAATAAGGATTTCTTTAATAAATCCTTGGGGATACTGATAGGGATGGCTGTGTGTATAGCCTTCTACGGCTTTTACCTTTGGCAAACCGGGCTTCAAAAGGTCATTGATGAAACACAGAAGGTTCAGCTGGAAATAGCAAAGCTGCAATTGTTGAAGCTTCAAGCTGAGCTAGGTCAATCCGAAGAAGATGTTCATTAAGGGTAGGCGCGCTGTAGTCACTTTGTAGTCACTCGCGCGCACAAAAAAGGGCTTACCTTTCGGTAAACCCTTGTTTTGTTTGGTGGCTACGCAGGGACTTGAACCCCGGACCCCAGCATTATGAATGCTATGCTCTAACCAGCTGAGCTACGTAGCCGAGTGGCGCGCATTATTCTAGTCTCCGGCGTTGGTGTCAAGCATGTTTTGATAAAATTATTGCGTTTGATCAAGTGCTTACGCGCAATGCGTGCACTTGGCGGGTTTAGCTTGCCGCTGCGTCGAGCTGGTTTTTTGTTACCTGTCTAATGCGTCAACTTTTCCGGGCGGGCGTGGCACAATGCTCGGGTCTTGAATTGTCCTCCTTTGAGCTTCGGCTTTGTTTCTCTGTTGCCTATCAACGATCCATGGTTGATGGCTGTCTGGTTATTTGGCTCAAGGTGCGAGGTTTATTGTGGAGTATGCGTCTGTGCAGTGTGTTCAACGGTTTATCTGTACTGCTGGAGTGATTTGAATGGGGATCAGGTTTTGGGGTTGGCTGGTGCTGGTTGCATTGGGCCTTAACCTGCGGCCAATACTGACCTCGATCAGTCCCTTGCTGGACGATATTCGGCTGAGTACGTCATTGAGCTTCCAGGGGGCCGCGCTGTTGACCACATTGCCGGTTGTTTGCATTGGATTGGTGGCGCTGTGTGGCTCATGGATTGAGGCGCGACTGGGCGAGGGCAGGGGCATTGCTCTTGGATTGCTGTGTATTTTTCTGGCATGCCTGGCGCGAGGGTTTATCGCTGACGGCAACGTGCTGTTGGCTACGGCGTTGTTGGGTGGTGTTGGCGTCGCGCTGATCCAGGTGCTGGTGCCGGGCATGATCAAGCGGCAGTTTGTTGGTTGTGTGGCTTTGGCGATGGGGGTTTATTCGGCGTCCTTGATGAGTGGCGGCGGTCTGGCTGCCTTGCTTAGTCCGCATATGGCCCATGCATTCGGGCACTGGCAGGCGGGGTTGTGGATTTGGCTGATTCCTGCGCTGCTCGCCGCATTGCTGTGGTTCAAAATGCCGTCGCACAGGCCTCACCCCTCGGCGCAAAAACTTTCATTCAAGACATTCATCAGCAACCGTCGTGCCTGGCTGTTGGCGATTTATTTTGGCTTTTGTAACTGGGGCTTCATGACCATGGTGGCGTGGCTGCCTGCGTATTATCAGCAGCTTGGCTGGAGCCAGCAGGCCAGTGGCGCGTTGTTGGCGTGGATGACGATCTTTCAGGTGCTGGCGGCGTTGTCGATGCCGGTGCTGGCCCATCGCCTTAAGGATCGGCGGCCTCTGCTCGGTATTAGTTTGGGAGCGCAAGTGGTTGGCTATGCGGGGCTACTCTGGGCGCCATTGGCGGCATCGGCGATCTGGGTGGGGTTGATCGGTTTTGGTTTAGGCGCTTGCTTTGTGTTGTGCTTGTTACTGAGCCTCGACCACTTGCATGAGCCGAGAGCGGCTGGCCAATTGGTGGCTTTTGTGCAGGGCTTTGGCTTTTTGATCAACGCTATTGCGCCGTCACTGGGAGGCTGGCTACGGGAACTGAGCGGGTCTTTCTACAGCACGTGGCTGGTGATGTTGGTCGGCTTGGTCCTGATGCTGTTGTTGACCTTGCGGTTTAGCCCGGCCAGCTACGCGAGGATTAATCAGCGTGAGCCGCTTGTTGGCGCAGGGCCGGTTTAGTCCGGACGGTTGGCAATAAAAAGCCCCCGGCTCACAAGGTGAGTCACGGGGGCTTGGTAAATGCCTGCGGTGTTAAACGTTAAAGCGGAAGTGCATGACGTCACCGTCTTTGACGATGTATTCCTTGCCTTCCAAGCGCCATTTTCCGGCTTCTTTGGCGCCTGCTTCACCTTTGTATTGGATGAAGTCGTTGTAGGCGATCACTTCAGCGCGGATAAAGCCTTTTTCGAAGTCGGTGTGGATGGCTGCTGCGGACTGCGGAGCGGTAGCGCCGACGCGAACGGTCCAAGCACGTACTTCTTTTACGCCTGCGGTGAAGTAGGTCTGCAGGTTCAGCAGTTCGTAGCCGGCGCGAATTACGCGGTTAAGGCCTGGCTCGTCAAAACCCAGTGATTCAAGGAACATGTCCTTTTCTTCGCCGTCGTCGAGTTCGGCAATTTCAGCTTCGATCTTGTTGCAAACAGGAACCACGATAGCGCCTTCGGCGTCTGCAATGCCGCGGACGATGTCGAGCAGTGGGTTGTTCTCGAAGCCATCTTCAGCAACGTTGGCAATGTACATTGCTGGCTTGCTGGTCAGCAGGTGGAAGCCGCGAACCAGTTGCTTCTCGTCATCACCCAGGTCTTTGAGCAGCGTGCGGGCTGGCTTGCCTTCGGTGAAGTGAGGGATGAGTTTTTCCAGCAAGGCTTTTTGCGCGACTGCGTCTTTGTCGCCGCCCTTTGCGTTGCGGGTGGTTTTCTGCAGTTGCTTCTCGCAGCTGTCGAGGTCGGCGAAGATCAGCTCAAGGTCGATAATCTCGATGTCGCGCTTTGGGTCAACGCTGTTTGATACGTGAATGACGTTTTCGTCTTCAAAGCAGCGAACGACGTGGGCGATGGCATGGGTTTCACGGATGTTGGCCAGAAACTTGTTGCCCAAGCCTTCACCTTTGGAGGCACCTGCGACCAAGCCTGCAATGTCGACGAATTCCATGGTGGTTGGAATCACGCGCTCGGGCTTGACGATCTCAGCCAAAGCATCCAGGCGCGGGTCCGGCATTGGCACGATGCCCGTGTTCGGCTCGATGGTGCAGAAAGGGAAGTTCTCCGCAGCGATACCGGATTTGGTCAGGGCGTTGAACAAGGTTGACTTGCCGACGTTCGGCAGGCCGACGATGCCGCAATTGAATCCCATGGTGTTTTCCTCGCGCAGATGTTGTCGAAAGTTAAGTTAGGCTTTTTGGCTGTGCAGCTTTTGCATCGCTTTGTTCCACTCTCCGGCGAGCATCTCTGGGAGTACGCCGAGTGAGAAGTCGATGCTGGTGTCGAGCAGTTCTTGTTCGCTGCGCGGGGCACGTCCCAGAACATAATTGGACACCATGCTGCTGTGCCCAGGATGGCCAATGCCAAGCCGTAAACGGTAAAAATTATTTTGGTTGCCCAGCTGCGCGATGATATCGCGTAAGCCGTTATGTCCGCCGTGCCCGCCACCCTGTTTGAGTTTGGCGACGCCGGGGGGCATGTCCAGTTCGTCGTGAGCCACCAGAATCGCTTCGGCAGGGATGCGAAAAAAGTTCGCCAGCGCTGCAACGGACTGGCCGCTGCGATTCATGAAAGTGGTGGGGATCAATAAACGAACGTCGCGACCTTGATGGCTGAATTTGCCAGTCAGGCCAAAATACTTGCGATCAACGCTAAGGTTGATGCGTTGACTGTCTGCCAGTCGTTCAACGAAAAGGGCCCCGGCATTATGCCGAGTCTGGTCGTATTCAGGACCTGGGTTACCAAGGCCAACGATCAGTTGTACGGCAGTCATACTGGAGCCCTTTATCGAAAACAGCTCAAGCGCAAATGCACTTGAGCTGTTGATCTGCGTCGCAGGTGTTACTCAGCTTCTGGAGCGTCAGCAGCTGGAGCTTCTGGAGCTTCCGGTGCGTCAACTTCAAGGTCTTCAGCTTTTGTAACGCGTGGCATGTGGGCGTTTGCCACGGCCAGGTCGTTATCGTGAGCCAGAGCAACCAGTTCAACGCCTTTTGGCAGAACCAGGTCAGACAAGTGCAGAGTCTGGCCAACTTCGATCTTAGCCATGTCGACTTCGATGAACTCAGGCAGGTTGCGCGGCAGAACGCTGATTTCAACTTCAGTAGCGGTGTGAGAGATCTCGCCGCCTTGCTTCTTGACTGCAACTGCTTTGTCTTCGTTGATGAAGTGCAGGGGAACCTGAGTAGTCAGTTTCTGGCCAGCAACAACACGGATGAAGTCAGCGTGCAGAACGAAACCTTTCGACGGGTGACGCTGCAGAGCTTTGATCAGTACGTTTTCTTTGGCGCCGTCAACAGACAGCGACAGGATGTGGCTGAACGAAGCTTCGTTTTCCAGCAGCTTGGCGAAATCTTTAGCAACCAGGCTGATGGATTGTGGAGCCTTTTCGCCACCGTAAACTACGGCTGGAACCAGGCTGGCGTTACGACGCAGGCGGCGGCTCGCACCTTTCCCCAGGTCTGAACGCGCTTGTGCGTCGATGTTAAAATCACTCATTTCATTTCTCCAAAATAACCTTTCCACCCGTTACGCTTGCGACCAGCGACAGGGTGGTTAGGTAAAAAAGCCCCGCATTAAGGCGGGGCGCATTTCGCTCAGGGCACAAGATTCCGAATTAACGGAACATTGCGCTGATCGATTCTTCGTTGCTGATGCGGCGAACCGCTTCGGCGACAATTGGGCCAATATCGAGCTGGCGAATACGCGAGCACGATTGTGCGGCAGCGGACAATGGGATGGTGTTAGTCACCACCAATTCGTCCAATACCGAATTTTCAAGATTCTCGATGGCGCGACCCGACAGTACAGCGTGGGTGGCGTAAGCGAAAACCTTGGCAGCGCCGTGTTCTTTCAGTGCCTTGGCACCGTGGCACAGAGTGCCAGCGGTATCGACCATGTCGTCAACCAGAATGCACGTGCGGCCTTCCACGTCACCGATGATGTGCATCACCTCGGAGTGGTTAGCTTTTTCGCGGCGCTTATCGATAATCGCCAGATCAACACCCAGAGACTTGGCTACAGCACGCGCACGCACTACACCGCCAATGTCAGGGGAAACGATCATCAGATTTTCGAAGCGTTGATCTTCAATGTCATCCACCAGAACCGGGGAGCCGTAGATGTTATCTACTGGAATATCGAAGAAACCTTGAATCTGGTCAGCGTGCAGGTCGACAGTGAGAACACGGTCAATGCCTACAACGGTGAGCATGTCGGCCACGACTTTAGCGCTGATTGCAACGCGGGCGGAACGCGGACGGCGATCCTGGCGTGCATAGCCAAAGTAGGGGATAACAGCAGTGATTCGGGTCGCTGATGAGCGGCGGAAGGCGTCAGCCATCACTACCAGTTCCATCAGGTTATCGTTTGTTGGCGCGCACGTCGGCTGAATCAGGAAGACGTCTTTACCACGAACGTTTTCGTTGATTTCAATGCTGATTTCGCCGTCGGAGAATTTACCGACAGAGGCATCGCCGAGGGGGATGTGCAGCTGGCGTACAATACGCCGCGCCAGATCGGGGTTAGCATTCCCCGTAAAGACCATCATCTTGGACACGCGCAGTACCTACCGGCTGAGGGTATACCTGGATGAGTATAGAAAATGGCAGGGGCGGCTGGATTCGAACCAACGCATGGCAGGATCAAAACCTGCTGCCTTACCGCTTGGCGACGCCCCTGTATCGTGTTTCATTGCTGACGCTTGTAGTTTAATCCAGACATTAAAGCCTAATCAGACATTAATGGCAGGGGCGGCTGGATTCGAACCAACGCATGGCAGGATCAAAACCTGCTGCCTTACCGCTTGGCGACGCCCCTATCTGGTGTAGCTAACTACTTTGCATCTACTTCCTGTCCAATTCCTGCAGCGCTCGGTGCAACATCGAGATGTTACGCCCTTGTGCAACAAAACTTGGCAAAGTGGCTGGAAGTTGGCGGGCGACTTTACCAGCATCGACCTCATTTGGGAAGCTCCCAAATACACAAGCTCCAGTGCCAGTTAATCTTGCGGGAACAAATTTGTTCAACAAGATCAAAGCGTTACGTACTTCTGGATAACGCTTTTCTACAACTGGCTGGCAATCATTTCGACCGCCCCCCTCAAGAAGGCTGCGAACTTTAATGGGCGGCGTATCGCGTGTCAACTCGGCGTCAGAGAAAATTTCTACTGTAGGTACAAGTACTTGCGGTATTGCCACGAGAAACCAGGGTTCCGGAAGCTCTATTGGCGTTAGTTTTTCACCTATGCCTTCGGCAAATGCGGCATGCCCACGAACGAATACCGGAACGTCTGCACCCAGCGTCAAGCCTATGTTTGCTAGTTCATCGAGATCGCAATTGAGCTGCCACAAGTGGTTAAGGCCGAGCAGGGTGGTGGCTGCATCAGAGCTGCCGCCACCAATACCGCCGCCCATCGGCAAGTTTTTTGAAAGCCAGATATCCGCGCCATACGAAGTATCGCTGTGTTTCTGCAACATACGTGCGGCGCGCACTATCAAGTTGCTGTCATGAGGCACGCCGTTAATTTCCGTGTGCAAGCGAATCTCACCATCATCGCGCGAGGCAAAACTCAGCTCGTCGCCAAAATCGAGAAACTGAAACAGGGTTTGCAACTCATGATAACCATCGGCGCGGCGGCCAAGGATGTGCAGCATTAAGTTGAGTTTGGCGGGGGCGGGCAAGGTCAGCCGTGCGCCGCTGCTGTCGCAAGCGGCAGTGGCGTGGTGTCGCGCGGTCATTATTGTCCCAACTGGCGAGGTTGCCAGTCCTTGACCACGATGGTGACTTGCAAGTCTTGGCCGTGCAGCTTGATACGTTCTGGTAGCCAGTAACCGTTTTGCTCAACATAACTGAGATACTCGACTTGCCAGCCGTCTTGGCTCAGGTGCGACAGGCGGCTGTCGGTGTCGAGCGTTACATTGCTCTTGGTGTCTGGGGCTGGTAGGCCGCGGACCCACCACAGCAAGTGCGAGACGGGCAAATTCATGCGCAGCTGTTCCTGCAGCAGGGCTTCGGGCGATTCGGCTTTATAGCGGCCTTTGTTGGCAACCTCGAGCAACACTTCGCCTGGGCGACCGGTCAGGCGCGCGGCACCTCCACCCAGAGGTCCGGAGAGGCGAATATCGAAGTAGTCTTGGCGTTGCAGCCAAAACAGCGTCGCGCTCCCTGAGTCTTTTGGCGCACGGATACCGATCTTGCCGCTGATTTGCCAAGCATCTAAAGCCGTTAGCTGCTCTTTATGAGCTTGCCAGGCGGCTTGATTTCCTTGGCCTTCTACTGATTCGTGGGAGACCAAGCCGGCGCAGCCGGTCAGCAGGGCGAACATGCTGCATGCAATAAAGTGGCGCAAACGCATTAGGGTTTCTCTGCTCCTGTCAGGCGCTTTATGGTGCTGCGCAAGATTTCACTGTCGGGTTGTTTTTCCAGGGCGGTTGCCCACACGTCTCGGGCTTCGCTTTGATTGCCCTGGGCCCAAAGCACTTCGCCCAAGTGGGCCGCGACTTCATGGTCGGGGTAGTCTGCAAGCGCTTCACGTAGGAAACGTTCAGCTTCATCAAGCTTGCCAAGGCGATAGTTGATCCAGCCTTTACTGTCGAGAATGGCCGGGTCATTCGGGCTCAAGCGGTAAGCTTTGTCGATTAATTCATCGGCTTCCTGATAGCGGGTGGTGCGGTCGGCCAGGGTGTAACCCAAGGCATTCAGTGCCATGGTGTTTTCTGGGTCACGCTCCAGAATAAAGCGCAGGTCGGTTTCCAGCTGGCCCAGGTCGTCACGATCTTCGGCGAGCATTGCGCGGGTATAAAGCAGGTTAAGGTCGTCCGGGAACTGCTCAAGCCCTTGCTGAATCAACTGCCAGGCCATGTCTTCCTGTTTATTGTTAGCCAGCGCTTCCGCTTCGATCAGGTACAGCTGGATCGCGTAATCAGGTTCGGCGCCTCGTGCTGCGCGGAGCTTGGCTGAGCCTTCGCTGGTACGGCCACTCGCAAAAAGGATCTCGGTCTGACGCGCTTGGGCGGACAGGTAATCATTGCCGGGGCCAACGAGGTTGTACTCAATCAGCGCGCTGTCCGTGTCATCAAGCTCTTCATAGGCGCGAGCGAGGTTGTAGTGTGCGGCGTCCACATGGCTGCCGCGCTCGACGAGCTCATCGAGATACACAATCGCTTCTCTCCATGCTTCAGCCTCAAGGCAAACCAAGGCCAGCGAGAAGCGCAGGTCGTCGTCCTCCGGAAACTGCTGCACCAGCGATGAAAACTCGCCTTTGGCGTCTTCCATGCGGCCTTGCTCAACCAAGGAGCGCGCATAGGTCAAGCGCAAGCGTTTGTCGTCAGGGTGCTTGCTGATGCCGTCTTCAAGCAGAGGCAATGCTTCATCGCCACGCTGCAAGCTGGTTAGCAGGCGGGCGTGGAGCAGCAGTGGCGCCACATCATCGGTTTTGGCCGGATGACTTTCGAGGAGTTCAAGGGCTTCTTGAGGGCGACCGTCTTCCTGCATCAGCAGGGCTTTGCCAAAAATCAGCTGGCCATTCTCGGGGTACTTGGTCAGTAACCGATCAAAGCTCTGTAGCAAGCCTGCGCGCGAATCCGGGTCTGTTTCAGCGGCGGACAGGGCTAGAAAGTCGAAGTGCGTGTCGCCTTGGCGTTGCAGGACTTTCTCCATGTAAGACATGGATTCGTCATAACGTCCGGCGCGCGCCAGTTGCACGGCTGCCGCGCGTTGCGCCTCGATTGAGTCGGGGGCGTTTTTCGCCCAGATCAACGCGGTGTCGAGGGCGGATTGATCTGCGCCCAGGTATTCGGCGATACGAAAGCCGCGTTCAGCAACGCCAGCATCTTGTGTCGCGTTAGCCTGCTGCACGTAATTGCCCAGCGCAATATCGAAGCGATTGCGCTGCCCTGCCATTTCAGCCGTCAGCAATGCCAGCAAAGTATCTTTGCGGAACGAGCCATAAACCTCGGGCTTCGCCGCTTGCTCAGTTGCGGTCGCGTCCTCAACCGGTGGCGAACCATCAGTTGAGGTATTGAAGGTTTGGCAGCCACCCAAAAAAGCCATGGCTGTCAGTAGCGCTAAAGATCTATTCATAGAGACGAGACGGCTAACCTGCGGTCGGAGCAACATGACATAGGCCATTGGGCAAGCCCATGGGACGATATTAGTGAGGGAACATCTGAAAAACTACTGCGCTAGATATTACGGCGTTAAAAACTGCTAAAAATGCTCATTTACAATGCGTAGACTCCGCTTTTTCGCATTTTTTGCCTTGTACTATCGTCGCTCGCTACCTTTTTCAGATGTTCCTTCGGGCAATTCAACCTGCCCTCACTATTGCATGATGCTGAGTTAAAGCTGAGCAATGAACAACAGTGCAGCGCAAATATTTTACTCAAAACATTTAAATTTGTGGCTTTCTTGCCTCAGGCACCCTTTGTCCAAGCCTGCTGAGCTGGATAAATTGTGCTTGAGATGTTGTGACAATAACGAGCGGTGGTTGTTCTCAATCGGTCGAAGTAGGACAATTGCCGGCTTATTTCATCTGTCAGCGATCATGCATGGCCTTTATTGCCCTCGGTATTAACCATAAAACTGCTTCGGTGGACGTCCGCGAACGCGTGGCTTTCACTCCAGAGCAGTTGGTTGAGGCATTGCAGTTACTCTGCCGGGATACGGCTAGCCGCGAAGCCGCCATTCTTTCGACCTGTAATCGCAGTGAACTTTACATCGAGCAAGACACCCTCACATCGGAGGCGGTCCTGCAGTGGTTGGCCAAATACCACAATCTAAGCTTCGAAGACCTGCGTGCCTGTGCTTATATTCATGAAAATGATGCGGCAGTTCGTCACATGATGCGCGTGGCCTCTGGCCTCGATTCCATGGTTTTGGGCGAACCGCAGATTCTCGGACAAATGAAATCCGCATTTGCGGTCGCCCGCGAGGCTGGCACGATGGGCCCGTTGCTGGGGCGCCTGTTTCAAGCAACTTTCAGCACCGCCAAGCAGGTCCGCACCGATACCACTATTGGTGAAAACCCGGTTTCCGTGGCATTTGCCGCGGTCAGTCTGGCCAAGCAGATCTTCAGTGACCTCAATCGAAGCCAGGCGTTGTTGATCGGTGCGGGTGAGACGATCAGCCTGGTTGCCCGGCATCTGCATGACCAAGGGGTTAAGCGGATTGTCGTTGCCAACCGTACTTTGGAACGTGCGAGCACCCTGGCGGAACAATTTGGCGCGCATGCGGTTTTGCTCTCGGACATTCCCCAGGAGCTTGCCAAGAGCGACATCGTCATCAGCTCGACTGCAAGCCAGTTACCGATTCTGGGTAAAGGCGCTGTAGAAAGCGCGCTCAAGCAGCGTAAGCACAAACCGATTTTTATGGTTGATATCGCCGTACCGCGGGATATTGAGCCGGAAGTTGGCGAGCTTGATGATGTTTATCTGTATACAGTTGATGATCTGCATGAGGTCATCGCCGAGAACCTCAAGAGTCGTCAGGGGGCGGCCCAAGCGGCGGAAGAGTTGGTTTCGAGCGGTGCTGATGACTTTATGCAGCGCCTGCGTGAACTGGCCGCTGTCGATGTGCTTAAAGCGTATCGCCAGCAGGCTGAGCGCTTGCGCGATGATGAGTTAGCCAAGGCTCAGCGGATGTTGAGCAATGGTGCCGCCGCTGAGGATGTGCTTGCGCAACTGGCGCGTGGTTTGACCAATAAACTGCTGCATGCGCCTAGCGTGCAGATGAAAAAACTGTCGGCTGACGGGCGCATTGATGCCCTGGCTGTGGCACAAGAACTCTTTGCCCTCGATGAGGGCGCGTCATCCAACAAAGGCACGCAATGAAACCTTCGCTGCTCAATAAACTTGATTTGATGCAGGACCGCTTTGAGGAACTGACAGCATTGCTTGGCGATGCTGAAGTGATCAGCAATCAAGCGCAATTTCGCGCCTATTCCAAGGAATATGCCGAGATCGAGCCGGTAAACAAAACCTTTAGCGAGTTTCGTAAGGTTCTGGCTGACCTCGAAAGCGCTCAGGCACTGTTGAAAGATAGCGATCCGGATATGCGTGAAATGGCTGAGGAAGAAGTCGCCGAAGCCAAAGAGCAGTTGGTTAAGCTCGAGGGCGACTTACAGCGCATGTTGCTGCCTAAAGACCCCAACGATGACCGCAACGTGTTCCTGGAAGTGCGCGCGGGTACGGGCGGCGATGAAGCAGCGATTTTCTCCGGCGACCTGTTCCGCATGTATTCGCGTTATGCCGAACGTCGTGGCTGGCGGGTTGAGATTCTCTCCGCCAACGAAGGCGAGCACGGCGGTTACAAAGAGGTTATCGCACGTATCGAAGGTGACAACGTATACAGCAAGCTCAAGTTCGAGTCTGGCGCGCACCGTGTGCAACGCGTGCCAGAGACTGAGTCCCAAGGCCGTGTGCATACCTCCGCCTGTACCGTTGCAGTGTTACCTGAACCTGATGAACAAGCTGAAATCAACATCAATCCGGCCGATTTGCGCGTTGATACCTATCGCTCATCTGGCGCTGGTGGCCAGCACGTAAACACCACCGACTCCGCAATTCGTATTACCCACATCCCAACGGGAACCGTGGTTGAGTGTCAGGAAGAACGTTCGCAGCACAAGAACCGGGCTAAAGCGATGTCATGGCTGGCTGCCAAGTTGAAGGATCAGCAAGACGCCGCTGCACACAAAGAGATTTCCGATACGCGTAAATTGCTGGTGGGCTCGGGCGACCGCTCTGAGCGCATTCGCACTTACAACTTCCCGCAGGGGCGGGTGACCGATCATCGCATCAACCTGACCTTATACTCGCTGGCAGAAGTCATGGCTGGCGGTGTTGAGGTGGTAATTGAGCCGCTGCTAGCCGAGTATCAAGCGGATCAGTTAGCTGCGCTGGGTGACTGATTCAACCCGCGCTCGTTGCCCGAATCGCAGGCGATGGTTGTGAGTAACAACACAGCCGCAGTCTGCGAGCGTTAACACCAACGGCTCGGCGCGCTACTCTATATGACCTTCGCCTAAGCCGACTTTAAACCCATGCCGACGATCCAAGCGCTACTCAGCAACACAGAGCTGCCGGACTCTCCAAGTGCCCGGTTGGATGTTGAGTTATTACTGGCGCATGTGCTGGGTAAGTCGCGTAGCTACTTGCATACGTGGGCCGATAAGGCCTTGAGCGATGAGCAGCTCGAACAGTTCGCAGCGGCAATCAAGCGGCGCCAAGCCGGTGAGCCGGTGGCTTATATACTTGGCCAGCAAGGTTTCTGGAGCCTTGAGCTGGAAGTCGCACCGCATACCCTGATTCCTCGTCCCGACACTGAATTACTGGTTGAAACAGCGTTGCAACTGATCGCTGCAACGCCCGCCAGCGTGCTCGATTTAGGCACCGGCACCGGCGCAATCGCTCTTGCCTTGGCATCCGAGCGCCCGGTATGGCGGGTGAGTGGCGTTGATCGGGTGCCGCAAGCGATTGAATTGGCTGAGCGTAATCGCAGTCGTTTAAAACTTGGGAATGCACAGTTCTTGCTTAGTCATTGGTTTGACGCGATAGGCGACCAGCGCTATCAGATGATTGTCAGTAACCCGCCGTATATCGCAACGGGCGATAAACACCTGAGCCAAGGTGATGTACGTTTCGAACCGAGCAGCGCACTGGTCGCTGGTGATGATGGTCTCGACGATATTCGCTTGATCATTGAGCAAGCGCCGCATCACCTCAATGCTCAAGGCTGGCTTTTGCTTGAGCATGGCTACGATCAAGCCGCAGCAGTGTGCGCGCTGTTGAGCGAGCGCGGGTTTAACCAGATTGAAAGTCGTCGCGACTTGGGCGGCCATCAACGCATCAGTATTGGACGTTTTGATCATGAGTGAACGCGCCGGTTTTTACGACGAACTCAGCGACGAAGAGTTACTGCGCTATAGCCGACAGATTCTTGTTCAGCAGATAGATGTTGCCGGTCAATTACGCTTAAAAAATAGTCGGGTGCTGATCATCGGTGTTGGCGGGCTGGGTTCGCCGGTTGCGCTATATCTGGCGGCGGCTGGCATTGGTGAGTTGCATCTGGCCGACTTCGATACGGTTGATCTGAGCAACTTGCAGCGCCAGATTGCTCACGACAGCTTGAGTGTCGGTCAGGCCAAGGTTGACTCAGCTGCCACACGACTCAAGGCGATCAACCCGCTGATCAAGCTGCAATTACAGCGCACAGCCATGGATCAGGATTCACTGGCCAGCGCTGTGGCCGCAGTCGATGTGGTGCTTGATTGCTCGGATAATTTCACCACGCGAGAAGCGGTTAACGCCGCCTGCGTTGCCAACAAAAAACCGTTGGTGAGTGGCGCCGCTATTCGCCTTGAAGGGCAGTTGTCGGTATTTGACCCGCGTAACGACAGCAGCCCTTGCTACCACTGCCTGTATGGCCATGGCAGCGAAGCTGAATTAACCTGTAGTGAAGCCGGTGTGGTCGGTCCATTAGTCGGTTTGGTCGGCAGCTTGCAAGCGCTTGAGGCCTTGAAGTTGCTGGCGGGCTTTGGTGAGCCAATGGTTGGTCGTTTGTTACTGATAGACGCCTTGGGTGCACGTTTCCGTGAGCTGCGGGTTAAGCGTGACCCCGCTTGCAGCGTCTGCTCAGACACTCATCAACAGGTCGCGCATGAGTAAGCTTACGATCAATAAAAATGCGCCTGTCGGGGTATTTGATTCAGGTGTTGGCGGTCTATCTGTTTTGGCTGAGATTCGTCAGCTATTACCCAATGAATCACTGCTCTACGTCGCCGACAGCGCACACGTGCCTTACGGTGAGAAAAGCCCTGAATTCATTCGCCAGCGTTGCCGCGAAATTGCCCAGTTCTTGTTGGGTCAAGGCGCCAAGGCGTTGGTGCTGGCCTGCAATACCGCGACGGTTGCGGGGGCGGCTGATTTGCGCGAGCTCTATCCAGATTTGCCTATTGTCGGCATGGAACCAGCGGTCAAGCCGGCGGCGGCAACAACCCGTTCAGGTGTGGTCGGTGTGTTGGCAACTACCGGCACACTCAAGAGTGCAAAGTTTGCAGCCTTGCTCGATCAATTTGCCTCCGGCGTACGCGTTGTCACCCAGCCTTGCCCGGGTTTGGTTGAGCAGATAGAAGCAGGAGATCTTGACGGGCCCGCGACTCGCGCTTTACTTGAGCGCTATGTCGAGCCTTTGCTGGCGCAGGGTTGTGACACGTTAATCCTGGGGTGCACCCACTATCCGTTTATCAAGCCGCTATTGCGCCAACTTGTCCCGGCAGATGTCGGTTTAATTGATACTGGCGCGGCAGTAGCCAAGCAATTACAGCGGTTATTGACTGAACGCAATTTACTTGCAGGGCAATCTGATGTTAAACAGCTTTTCTGGAGCAGCGCGGACCCGCAAATAATGCAGGCAGTGCTGCCCAGACTTGGGGTGGATAATGCTGAGGTTATGGCGTTCACATAAAAATATACTGGCCTAGTGAGTAGGACTCACATAAACATAGGAAAAAGGAAGCTTATGAAAAAGGCAATCTCTTTAGCTGTAGCAGCAGTTGTTGGGTGTGGAGGTGTTTGCAGTTCTGCTCAGGCTGCAGACTTTAGTTTTTCAGTTGGGCAAACCGGTGAGTCAACTCAAACCTACCGTTTCGGTGTGCAGTATGATTTTGATAAAAGCTGGTTGCAAAGCGATGTCGGTCGCCTGACCGGTTATTGGGACGGCGCATACACATACTGGGACGGTGACGAAACATCGAGCAATCACAGCGTCTCGCTGGCTCCTGTGTTTGTTTACGAGTTCGCGGGTGAAAACTTTCGACCTTATGTCGAGGCGGGTATCGGTGTTGCGTTCTTTTCCAGCACTGAAGTCGAGGATAACGATTTATCCACCTCGTTTCAGTTCGAAGACCGCATCGGTGCAGGCGTACGCTTCTCTGGGCAGGAGATCGGTATCAGGGCTATTCACTATTCCAACGCCGGGATCAAGAATCCTAACGATGGGGTTGAGTCCTATGCGCTGCATTACCGTCTGAGCTTCTAAACGGTTTTGAAGTAACAGCGCAGGCAATTGCCGCGCTGTTACTTTAGCGGTAAATGGTGGCCATGCCGCGCCGCTCTTCAATGCATTCCGCTGAGGCCATCTCAAACTCTCGGCAAATCAGGGGGCGATTCTGGTAAATGCTGCAGCGCATGCTGTCGCGGTCCAGTGCGGCGCACCAGCCATCATCCAAGCGCAACATCACTTCACCACCCCAATCGTCAGTGCTGATATAACGCTCGGGAACGCCAGTGTCGCTGATCAACATGACTTCCAACTGACAACAACATGCTGCGCAGTTTGAGCAGGTTACGGCCTCAGCATCCGGTGCTGGAGGCTGCAACTGTGTCAGTGGGATCTGAGATGAGTCGTTCATGCGTGGCAGTGTACGCCAGCCAGAATATTTTGGTGGGTTAAGCCGATCGACGCAACCGCAACGCTTGTTCATATTGCGCACGGTAAAGCTTGGCAAACCCATGAAGCAGCGGCATTACCACCGCCCAGATCAGGGCGAGAAGAAGCATGGTGGGTACAACGCCGAGTGGCAAGCGCACGTCGGCGATCTGCGCTCCCGCGTAGTACGACAAAGGTCCTGCAATCGCGCCAAGCAAGCTGGCGCGCCACCAGGGTTTAGCTGTCCAGGCCAGGCAGTGATTAAGCGTGCTGGCGAGCAATATCCAGAGCAGTGCTAGCCATAGCGGAATCAACGTGCGCGGCTCGGAAAATTCAAATACACCCATATTGAGCAAGAAACTGTCGAGCGCGCTGCCTGCACAGAACACGCTGATCAGCAGCTTGCCTTCTGCCGCCCAGCTACTGACCCAGAAAAAATGCACCGCCAAAATGCCCGCCACAAGCAGTAACCATAAGCTGTCGCCGGTGAGTACACAGGTGAACCAGCCAAGCTGAAAGAGTAGGGCGTTGACGATCAGTTTAGGCATTAAAGCGTCCAAGTAAGGGAGCCGGTTGCGCAGCAGGTTTTGCCAGCAGTAATTGTGCGGTACCGATGGTGCGCTCGATAAAGCCACCCTCGCAATAGCACAGGTAAAACTCCCACATACGATAGAAGTACTCATCGTAGCCGAGCTGTTCCAAATCATGCCGCGCCTGATGCAAATTTTCGTGCCAAAGACGCAGTGTGCGTGCGTAGTGCTGACCGAAGTCTTCCATGTGGTGCAGGTTCATATCGGTCTGCTCGGTAATGATATCGAGCATCGTGGTGATTGAGGGCAGCGCACCACCGGGAAAAATGTAACGTTGAATGAAATCGACGCTGGCTTTAGCTTGCTTGTAGCGTTGGTCGCGGATGGTGATTGCTTGCAGCAGCATCAGCCCGTTGGGTTTGAGCAGATTGGCGCACTGTTGAAAGTAGTGGCTGAGAAAGCGGTGACCGACTGCCTCAATCATTTCAATCGACACCAGTTTGTCATAGCTGCCTTGCAGGTCGCGATAGTCTTCCAGCAGCAAGGTGATGCGATCTTGTAAGCCTTGCATCTCAATCCGTCGCTTGGCGTAATCGAATTGCTCTTTGGATAACGTGGTAGTGGTGACTTTGCAGCCGTAATGGGTTGCCGCATATATCGCCATGCTGCCCCAGCCCGTGCCAATCTCGAGTAAGTGATCCTGCGCTTGCAGGTTAAGTTTTTGGCAGATTCGCTCCATCTTATTCAACTGCGCCTGCTCCAGGCTGTCTTCGCTGCTGGCGAATTGTGCGGCTGAATACATCATGGTCGGGTCGAGGAATTTCTCGAACATCTCATTACCGATATCGTAGTGCGCCGCAATATTTTTGCGCGAGCCTTTGCGGGTATTGCTGTTGAGCCAGTGCAGCCCTTGGATCAACGGGCGACCTAAGCGGGCGAAGCCAGTCTCCATGGCATCGAGGGTATCAATGTTAGTGACGAACACACGCACCACCGCAGTCAGGTCGGGTGAGCTCCAATGGCCGTGGATATAAGCCTCGCCTGCGCCAATCGAGCCATTGCTGGCGACCATGCCCCAGACGGCGCTGTCGTTGATCTTGATTTCGGCGCGAGTATTGGCGTGAGGGTTGCCAAACTCAAGGCGTTGGCTGCCCTCAACTACAGTCAGGAATCCATGGCGCAGGCCTTTAAACTGGCGCAATACAGCGCGCCGCAGCAACCCTGCACTCAAACCACTGCCCATGGTTAACGCGCTCTTGGAGGAGCCAAAGCTAGAGCTTTTCATCGGTGGAGTCCTTCGATATCTGGCGGGCAACGCTGAATGAGTCAGTTGCTGGCTCATGGTTGAACAGAGGGGTTCGTTTGATCATCAAGCGCAGTGCTTGCCAATAAATTGCAACGCTCGTTTTGCCGGTCATCCAAGGGAAGCTGAGTAAGTAACGGTGCAGGCTTTGCCGGTTTAGTTCGCTGCGTGTCAGACTCAGGCTGGCGTCAAAAAGCTTATCCAGGCCTTGCCAGTTCGCCATATGAATACCCAGCCGTTCGCCAGCCGGGCTGAAGGCCATCTGGTATTCAATGTCGCGTGGCAAAAAGGGCGAGACGTGAAATGCTTTTTTTACGCTCACCCGTTGATGTGCCTTGCCATTGGCAGGCACGACGTAGTGATAGCGCTCGCGCCACGGCGTGTTGCTGACCTCGCAGAGGATGGCGAGCAGTTCACCGTCACGGTCGTGGCAATAAAAAAAGCTGGCCGGGTTGAAGGCTAGGCCCCAACTGCGTGGCTGAGCGAGCAGGCAGATAGAACCATCGGCCTGTTTGCCAATAGCCTGATGAACGCGCAGGCGTACCGCATCAATCAGGCGAATGCCCACGCGGGTGAACTGCGGTAAAAAGTCAGTTTCACGAAAGGCAAAAGGCGCGAGTCGTCCGCGCCCGGCCAAACGTGACAAGCCTAGAACCTGCTCTTGCTCATCCAGATCAAGGTAGAGAAAGCCCATGCGATAACTGAACGCATGCTTTTTGGGCGTAAAGCGCCGGTGTTGCACTGTTCCGTTGTAGAGCGCGCTGTTCATCAGAGCGTCTCGCTGAAGTGTTGGGCTACGCGCAAAGCGCTGACCACACCGTCTTCATGAAAGCCGTTGGCCCAGTAAGCACCGCAGAAGTAGCTGTGGTTGGCGCCTTGCAGTTCTTCACTGCGGATTTGTGCAGCGACACCGTCGAGGCTGTATTGCGGGTGAGCGTAGGTGTATCGGGCAAGAACTTTGTCGGGATCAATTTGTGCGCTCTGGTTCAGGCTGACGCAGAAGGTGCTGGTGCTTTGTATGCCCTGCAGGATATTCATGTTGTAGGTCACCGCCGCTGGTTGTTCTGCAGGGCCTCCCAAGCGGTAGTTCCAACTGGCCCAGGCAAGCGGGCGTTGAGGCAGAAGGCGGGTATCGGTATGCAGCACTACTTCGTTGTCTGCATAGCGCAGGGCGCCGAGGATTTGCTGCTCTTGCAGGCTCGGTTCTGCCAGCAGCTTTAGTGCTTGGCCACTGTGACAGGCGAAAATAACCTTATCGAAACGTTCAACACCGCTGGCGCTGTGAATATCCACCCCTTGTTCATCACGCACTACCCGCTGTACTGGGCAACTTAAACGGATCTGCTGTTTGAATGATTCAATCAGAGGTTCTACATAACGGCTTGAGCCTCCTTCAATTACACACCACTGCGGGCGGTTACTGACCGAAAGCAAGCCGTGGTTCTTGAAAAAGCGGATAAAAAATTGCAGCGGAAAACCCAGCATGTCCTGAGGCGACATTGACCATATCGCCGCGCCCATCGGCACGATGTAATGCTCAGTAAAGCGGCTGCTGTAGCCCCCTGTTTTTAAATATTCGCCGAGGGTCGTAGCGGGATGGATGCGCAGCTTGTCAAGATCGTCAATGGCCTCGCGGTTAAAGCGCAGAATGTCGCGGATCATCGCCCAGAACTTAACTGACACTAAGTTGCTGCGCTGAGCAAACAGGCTGTTGAGGGTGTTGCCGTTGTACTCGGTACCGCTGACCGGGTCGCTGACGGAAAAACTCATTTGGGTGGGTTTGTAAGGCACACCCAACTGCTCAAGCAGGCGGATAAAGTTTGGGTAGGTCCAATCATTGAAAACAATAAAACCGGTATCAATTGCGTGCCGTTCACCCGCGTGCTCAACGCTAATGGTGTGAGTGTGGCCACCTACCCAGTCATTGGCTTCAAAAACGCTGATCTGGTGGCGACGGTTGAGTAAATAGGCACTGGTGAGTCCTGAAATACCACTGCCGATAATGGCAATTTTCATGATTGATCCTTACCGCTGGATGGCGCGCGAGCCATACGCTTGCCGATGGCAACTTGCACAGCTTTGGGTAAATTGGCGAGTAATCGCAGGCAGGCTATGAACAGCCATGGAAAGGCAATCTCGTAAGGGCGTTTGTCGAGGCGGCTGACGATATGCTGTGCGGCAGTTGTAGCTGTGATGCGCATGGGCATCGGGAAATCATTGCTCTGGGTCAGAGGCGTGTCCACAAAGCCGGGGCTGACAAGGGTCACATCGATTCCATCGTGTGCCAGATCAAGGCGCAGTGACTCAAACAGGTAGCGCACCGCGGCCTTCGATGCGCCATAGGCTTCAGCGCGGGGCAGCGGTAAATAGGTGACCGAACTGGCAACCGCAACCAGGTGAGGGCTTTGGCTTTTGCGCAGCAAGGGCAGGGCCGCTTCAATGCAGTAGCTGGTGGCGAAGAGATTGGTTTTGATCACGCGCTCAATCAGAGCAGCTTCAAACTTCGCAGCATCGAGATATTCGCAGGTGCCTGCATTGAGAATTGCGGTATCCAGCCAACCCCATGTGGCATTGATACGATTGGCGATTTCTAAAACCTGATGCGGGTCACTAAGATCACCCGCGAGTACCAGCACCTGATGCGGGTAGCGCTCAGCCATGGCCTGTAGCGGCTCCACAGAGCGAGCGCTCAGCGCCACGCGGTGGCCCATGCCTAGCAGCAACTCGGCGAGTTCTGCGCCAATGCCACTGCTGGCGCCGGTAACCCAATAGCGACGTTGGTTCATTAGACTAATCGTCCTTTAAGCCATCTGATCACGCGACCCAAAAGCGGCAGGTGTTCGTAGAGCAAGCTGCCGGCATCGAAGTAGTCGCGATGTTGATAAACCTTGCTGTGCCACAACAGATGAGAGCAGCCGTCAACGCGAATCAAGTTGCCACCGGCGAGCCGCGGATGGCGGTAGCTCATGGTCCAGCGCAGATAACCCTGGCCGCTTGTAACTTGATCAAAGCCATGAAAGTCGAAGCGCAAGTCACTGACGTTTTCATACAGCTCGGCAAAATACTGCTGGATGTTTTGCCGGCCGCGGATCTCATGCAGAGGGTCTTGAAACACCGCGTCATCGCTGTACAGTTCGCTGACGCGTTCAAGGTTGTCTTTGTTCAGCGCAGCAAAGTCATCGGCGAAGGTGCGCAGGAAGTCGCTCATAAGCAGAACTCTTCAGTGGTTTTGGGCAGGTCTCTGAACGCGTTGATTGCCCGTTCACGGCTGCTTTTCAGATCAACCATCGGGCTTGGGTAATCTGCTACACCAAACAAACCGCCGAGTGCTGATGGATCATGGATTTGTTTGCTGCTCAGCCCGTCTAACTCGGGCAGCCATTGGCGAATAAAATGCCCGTCGGGATCAAAGCGCTGTGACTGGCTGACTGGGTTGAATATGCGGAAATAGGGCGCAGCGTCGGTGCCTGTTGATGCGCTCCACTGCCAACCACCATTGTTCGCCGCGAGGTCGCCATCAATCAGATGGCGCATGAAGAAACGCTCGCCTTCGCGCCAGTCAATCAGCAGGTTCTTGGTCAGGAACATGGCCACCACCATGCGCAGCCGGTTGTGCATCCATCCGGTGCTGAGCAACTGGCGGATTGCAGCGTCGATAATGGGAATGCCCGTGCGGCCTTGCTGCCAGGCCGCTAATTCTGCGGGGGCGTTGCGCCATTTGAGCGAGTCGGTTTCAACCCGGAATGCGCGGTGTTTCGAGACTCGCGGATAACCAACCAATATGTGTTTGTAGAACTCACGCCAGAGCAGCTCGTTAATCCAGGTCGTGGCGCCGGGGTTACCGCTGTCGAACTCGCCGCGATTAAAACCAAGCGCAGCATGCAGGCATTGGCGAGGTGAAATGACGCCCGCTGCGAGGTATGCAGAGAGTTGGCTGGTGCCGGGTTTGGCTGGAATATCACGCTGCGCTTGGTAATCGGCAATTGGCTCATCAGCAAACTCCGCCAGACGCCTCATTGCTTCATCTTCACCGGCAGGCCAAAGCTGTTGCAGCTCTTTGGTTGGCATCGCGAAGCCGTCGACCTGCGTTGGCACTTTATCCGCCTGTATCGCCAAGGGTGATTGCGCGGCAGGCATGGCGATACGCTGCGGGATCCGGTCATGCAGACGCTGATAACAAACCTTGCGGAACTGGCTGAAAACCTGAAAGTAGGTGCCAGTTTTAGTCAGCACACTGCCTGGCTGGAAAAGCAGCTGGTCCAGGTGGCTGTGTAGATTTATTCCTTGTTGGTTCAGTGTGTGCGCAACCTGGCTGTCGCGCTGGCTTTCATTGAACCCATACTCTTGGTTGAGGTGTACGTTGGTTACCTCGAGTTGCTGGCACAGTTTGCTCATTACTTTTGCCGCTTGGTCCCAGCGTTCGGCGCTGCGGATCAGCAAGGGCACATTCAAGTTGCCCAGTTCGCGACTCAGTTCTGTGAGGTTGCGCAACCAGAAATCGATTTTGCAAGGTGCGTCATCGTGCTCTTGCCATTGGGCTGGGCTAAGCAAATACACCGCAACAGTAGGTCCGCCTGCCATGGCGGCGGCTAAAGCGGTGTTGTCATGCACCCTGAGGTCGGTACGGAACCACATCAGCTGCAACATCATGCATCCTCTAGCAGGTGTCGGTCGGCCAGCGCTTGCATGGCGATAATGGGATCAATGGCGATTGCCAGGTTGCTATGCTGCGCAAGCAGTGCGTGCAGTTCGCGGTGATGGATGGTCACGGTTGGCCCGGTGATCAGCACGGTGCTTGCACAGCCTTCGAGTAGGGTCGGTAATTGGCCGATATTCAGTGGTTGAGTCGAATACAACAGCAGCGCAGACGGCCGGATATGTTCAATTGCCATGCTCAATTCAGCCTGCGGCACAGGCCAGTCAAACACTTCAACCGGGGCTTGAGCGCTACTTGCCAGCCAGGCACTGAGCCACAGTCCGGGGGCCATCGGCAGGTCGGAGCAGTTGACCATCAACAGCGGCTCACCAGTGTGTTGCCGATTGTTGTGGTAAACGCGGGCGCCAAGTTTGCTGCGCAGCCAGGAGTAGAAAAATACCTGTTCGAGCTGTGCGCCAAATTGCCCGCGCCAGCGTTGCTCTAGTTCGCTCAATAGCGGTAGCAGCAATTGGCTGCACAGCACGGTAGGCGGATACAGCGCGAGTTCGCTGTTGAATACGTCGTCGAGACGGCGCTCCGCCAGTTTGCTGACTGCCTCAAGCAACTGCTGGCGCTTCTCTGACCACTGCGAGTCCGGCCATTGTCTGCCTGCTTCAGCATGCGTCGTTACTGCGCTGTGCAGCAACTCTTTGACTTGACTAACCGAGACGCCTCGGTTGATCCACATCAGAATCGCTTGGATCTGGGCTATGTGTTGTTCGCTGTACAAACGGTGACCTTTGGCGGTGCGTTGCGGCACGATCAAGCCGTAGCGTCGCTCCCAGGCACGTAATGTCACCGGGTTGACGCCGGTGATGCGTGCGACATCGCGGATCGGCCGAAAACCATCAGCCAGCGCGAGCTGGTATTCGTTTTCAGCCGGGGCTTGATTGGCTTGGTTCATAAGGCATTTCGCAGGCTGAGGTTTTCTGGGTGCGGTTGCAGGTAAACCTGTTGATTGATGTAGTGGTCGGGGTGCATTCGGAAGTGATGCTTGAGTAGTGTCAGCGGCACCACTAACGGCACGACGCCTCGGCGGTACTGACTGATCAGCGATTGCATTTCTTGCTTTTCTTCGGCGCTTAATGACTGCTTGAGATAACCGCTGATGTGCTGCAGTACATTGCTGTGGGTGCCACGGGTGGCGCAGTTTTTCAGCGCTGTCATCAATCGGCTGAAATAGTCGCTCGCCAAGGCTTGCAGCTCATGCTGGCTAAGATTTCCCAGCAGGCTGCCAAGGATTTTGTACTGCATCGGATTGGTTGCCATCAGCAGATATTTGTAGCGGGTGTGATATTCGATCAGGCGCTTGCGGGTCAGGCCTGCCTGTAGAACTTGCTGCCAGTCGGCGTAGGCAAACACGCGGGCAACAAAGTTCTCGCGCAAAACCGGATCGTTTAAACGTCCCGCTTCTTCAATCGGCAAGTTTGGATGGCGGGCAATAAATTCAGCGGCGAATATGCCTGTGCCCTTGGGTTCGCTGGGGCGACCATTGTCTTGATAAACCTTGACTCGCTGCATCCCGCACGATGGCGATTGCTGCATAAGGATGTAGCCACAGATATCGGTCAACTCGTCAGCAATCTGCCGGCCATAGGCAGCCAATCGCTCAGTTACATCGTTGTTTCTGGAAACCGTGCCTACCGCCCTTGGCGCATCTGGGTTTCCGACCAGGCGTATGGGCTCGCGTGGGGTACCCAGACCAATGGCAACTTCTGGGCAGATTGAGACAAAGTCAAAGTAATCACTCAGGGTCCGGCTGCACAACTGTGACTCTTTATGGCCGCCGTTGTAGCGCACCTGCTCGCCCAGCAGGCAGGCACTGATAGCGATTCTGGGTTTGCTTGCGGCAGCGTCTGACATGGTGAGCCCTTGATGATAGTTGTACACGAATTAAAAATGTACAACTTGTGTTCATCATAAGACTGGGCTTGTACAAGTCAAATTTTTTGTACAGGTTTTTTGTGGCAAATGTTGCGAGGAATTACGCAGCTTACTTACAGCCTGCGAGCCTGCCCTGCTTAGCAGGGCAGCAATCAGCTGACTTCGCTTGCTTAATAGCGTCTGTCGATCTATTTGCAGGATATGAACTTCATCGTCAGGCACTGTGACCATCATGTGCTTTTCACGATTGGGTGGGGCTGCTGTCATTGCGGCAGCAGCAGTTTTTGCGGATTGATGCGCTGAACAGTTTTTAAAACTTATGTTTATTGCATGTGTTCGAGCAGTTTGCGGGCAGCCTCCTGGCCGCTCAACCACGCGCCTTCAACTCGGCCCGATAAGCACCAGTCACCACAGGCGTACAGGCCCAAGTCTGCATCGGCCAATGCGCCCAATTGGTGCGGGGCCGAAGGGCGTGCATATAACCAGCGGTGGGCGAGGGATAACGCAGGGGCCGGGACAGCACAGCCAATTAACTCGGCGAAAGCCCCATGCAGGTGTTCGATAACCTGTTCCTTGGGCAGATCGATATGTTGACGACTCCATTGGCTTGTTGCGTGCAATATCCAGGTGTCGTGTGCGCTTTCACGCCCAGGTTTGCTGGTGCTGCGAGCCAACCAGTCCAGTGCACTGTCCTGTACAAAGCAGCCTTCTACGCGGGTATCTAGCGGGGTTGCGAATGACAGGGCGACAGCCCAGGTGGGGTCCATCGAAACGCTAGCCGCTGCCCCGGCAAGTTTGGGTGCTGCAGCCAATAAAGTACTGGCTTGCGGTGCAGGCAGAGCGATGATTACATGGCTGAATGGGCCATGACTTTGGCCCTCGGCATCTTGCAGGCTCCAGTGCTGTTCACCACGAAAAACCTCAGTTATACGGCAACTGAAATGGACCGGTAATGCACCGAGCATGGCGCGGGTAATTGCGCTCATCCGCGGCGAGCCAACCCAGCGTACCTGCTCATCGGGCGACGCACACAAAGCGCCATCTTGATAGTTATACAGATTGGGCTGCCACTGGCTGACCCAGCCGCGTGCCTGCCATTGCTGTACAACCTCAACAAAACGCCGGTCACGCGCGGTGAAGTATTGGGCACCGAGATCAAGGGCGCCGGCGTCGCTGCGCTTGCTGGCCATACGGCCACCGCTGCCACGACTTTTATCAAAGAGCTGAACGCTATGCCCGGCGCTTTGCAGGGCTTGAGCGGCGGATAATCCGGCGATTCCTGTGCCAATGATCGCGATGGGAATGCTTGAATTCATGGTCTGCCTCATGTTCTAGAACGTTAGGCTTAGCTGCGGGTGAAATCTATACAAAGCCATTTTTATGTATAAGATTACGCGACTATAGATGTGACTCATCTATAGTTAAAGTGTCACCGCCACCTCTTGCGCGGCCGTATTTCGGCGTTTTATTCAGCTTAGTCATTGTTAATAAGATGCCGTGCTCTATGTCAAAAATAGACCGCAGAAACTGCGCTTAATTACCTCACGCGAGGAACATGCGAGGAAGATGCCATGCATATTTTGCTGACTGGCGGCACTGGTTTGATTGGCCAAGGCTTGTGCCATCACTGGGCTGCACAAAGCCATCAATTGAGTGTCTGGAGCCGTCGTCCTGAGCAGGTTGCAGGTCTGTGCGGTGATTCTGTTCGAGGCGTTGCCAGGCTCGAAGAACTTAACGATGAGCCTATTGATGCCGTGATTAATCTGGCTGGCGCCCCTATTGCCGATAAGCCTTGGAGCGCTGCACGCAAAGCCTTGTTGCGTGAAAGCCGGATTGCCCTGACCGAACAATTAGTCTCATGGTTAAAGCAACGTGAGCAAAAGCCTGCTGTGCTGATCTCCGGCTCTGCTGTCGGTTGGTACGGCGACGGTGGTGATCAAGCACTTACAGAACAATCACCCCAGCAAAGCGATGATTTTGCCGCACGGCTCTGTGCTGATTGGGAGGGCGCAGCACTGCAAGCGCAGGCGCTAGACATTCGTGTGGTGCTGGTGCGCACTGGATTGGTGCTGGCGACACATGGCGGCATGTTGAAACGCTTGCTGTTGCCGTTCAAGCTAGGTCTGGGCGGGCGTATTGGCAGCGGTCGCCAATGGATGCCGTGGGTGCATTTGAGCGATCAAATCGCCTTGATTGATTTTCTCTTACAGCATCCGCAGGCCAGTGGTCCTTATAATGCGTGCTCGCCGCATCCGGTACGCAACCGTGAGTTTGCCAATGAGTTGGGGCATGCGGTAAACCGCTTTACGTTGTTGCCTGTCCCCGGTTTTTTATTACGCGCAGGTCTGGGAGAAATGTCGACCTTGCTGTTGGGTGGCCAACGTGCGCTGCCTGACCGCCTGACAGACCTCGGTTTTGAGTTTCGCTTCACGCATTTGGACGTCGCATTGACGGATTTATTGAACCCGACTGACTGAGCCCTGCTGCACAGGGCATCACTAGGAACTTGCATGACCGATCACGCTTTACTTCTGGTTAATCTGGGCTCGCCAGCCTCAACAAAAGTTGCCGATGTGCGCAGTTACCTTAATCAGTTTTTGATGGACCCCTATGTTATTGATTTGCCGTGGCCGGTCCGGCGCCTGTTGGTTTCGTTGATTCTGATCAAGCGTCCGCAGCAGTCCGCGCACGCCTATGCCTCTATCTGGTGGGAAGAAGGCTCGCCACTTGTGGTGCTCGGCAAGCGCTTGCAACAGGCAATGCAGAGCAAATGGAGCCATGGGCCGGTCGAGTTGGCGATGCGTTACGGTGAGCCGTCGATTGAGTCGCAGCTAAACAAGCTGATTGCCCAAGGCGTTAAAAAAATTACCCTGGCACCGCTGTACCCACAGTTTGCCGATAGCACTACGACCACGGTGATCGAAGAAGCGCGTCGGGTTCTGCGGGCGTGTAAGTCAGAGGTGCAATTGTCGATTTTGCAGCCTTTTTATGATCAGCCAGAATATATTTCGGCTCTGGTCGACAGTGCCAAGCCGTATCTGGAGAAGGGCTTTGACCATTTACTTCTGAGCTTCCACGGTTTGCCAGAGCGGCACTTGCATAAACGTGACCCGAGTGGGAAGCACTGCTTGAAGAACGCAGACTGCTGCCAAACGGCGTCGCCTGAGGTGCTGGCCACCTGTTATCGAGCGCAATGTATGCGCAGCGCACAGGCATTCGCCGAGAAAATGGGTTTGCAGCCAGAGCAGTGGTCTGTGTCGTTTCAGTCGCGTCTTGGCCGGGCCAAGTGGATTGAGCCCTACACCGAGGCACGGCTTGAGGAACTGGCCAAGCAAGGGGTTAAAAACTTGCTGGTGATGTGCCCAGCGTTTGTTGCTGACTGTATCGAAACGCTTGAAGAGATTGGTGATCGTGGCTTGGAGCAGTTTCAAGAGGCGGGTGGTGAAACCCTGCAACTGGTGCCATGCCTGAATGATCACCCAAGCTGGGTTGAGGCCCTTAATGTGCTCTGCGAGCGGGCGCCGGTAAGCCTGTAATCACCACTTGGCAGTGAGCGACCTGTGCTGGACGCTCACTCCAAAGGATGACATTCATACCATCAATAACTCCTCTGGGCGATACTCACCAGGCGGCATATCCGCCTAAGCTGGCAGTACTTTAAACCGTCGCGCGCTGCATTTGCGCTGCCGAGGAAACTGCCCATGCCCAATAACAACAATGGCTACCCCTCCAATATTCGCGCCTGGACCACCGTCAGTATTTTGATGATTGCCTATGTGTTGTCATTTATTGACCGGCAGATCCTTAACTTGCTGGTTGGTCCCATCCGTCGCGACCTGGCGATTTCCGATACCGAAATGAGCCTGTTGATGGGGTTGTCATTCGCCTTGTTCTACACGGTGTGCGGCATTCCGCTTGGCCGCTTGGCGGACAGCAAAAGTCGTCGCGGGCTGATTGCCTTTGGTGTTCTGTTTTGGAGTGCAGCTACCGCCGCGTGTGGGATGGCGCGTCTTTACTGGCAGTTTTTACTGTGCAGAATTGGTGTCGGCGTTGGCGAGGCGGCGCTTTCACCTGCCGCCTATTCGTTGATTGCTGACAGTTTCCCGCAGGAGCGTCGCGCAACCGCGATCAGCGTTTACTCGATGGGGGTTTACCTAGGCTCGGGCTTGGCATTTTTGCTGGGTGGTCTGGTTATCAAGTTCGCCTCAGCGCAGGGCGATGTGGTGTTGCCGGTGCTGGGTGAAGTTCGCCCTTGGCAGCTGATATTCATCGTTCTTGGTGCTGCAGGTGTGCTCTTTACTTTATTGATGCTGGCAGTTAAAGAGCCCGCGCGTCGTGGTGCTGGGGCCGGTGTTGTGGTGCCGCTGTCACAAGTTGCCAGCTACATTCGGAAAAATCGGCGCACGGTGCTGTGCCACAACTTTGGTTTCGCAGGTTTAGCTTTCGCCGGTTATGGCAGCGCGGCGTGGGTGCCAACGTTCTACATTCGTACTTATGGTTGGGATGCCAGTCACGTCGGTATCGTCTACGGCAGTATCGTTGCGGTATTTGGTTGTTTGGGCATCGTCTTTGGCGGGCGCTTGGCTGACTGGATGACCAAGCGTGGCCGTACCGATGCCAATATGCGCGTGGGCTTGTATGCGGCGATTGGTTCTGTGCCCTTTGTGCTGGGTTTCCCGTTGATGGAAAGTGCCTTTTGGGCTTCGGTCTTGATGGCGCCAACGGTGTTTTGCCTGAGCATGCCATTTGGCGTGGCACCGGCTGCTATTCAGGAAATCATGCCCAACTCGATGCGTGGACAGGCCTCGGCAATTTATCTGTTTGTCATTACCTTGCTCGGTTTGGGGATCGGCCCGACTGCTGTAGCGCTGGTGACTGATTACGTATTCGCCGACGATAACGCGCTGCGTTATTCGCTGCTGATTGTCACCTTGTTGGCGGTTAGCACTTCGATCATTCTGCTTAGCAAAGGGCTCAAGCCTTACCGCGAAAGCATAGAACGAGTCCGTGGTTGGTCAGCGGAAACGCCTGAGCCAACACCTGCTGAAGTGGTGACTGGTGCAGCGCCTAACCGTTCGTAGGGATATCGGCTTGCGCATGCAGCAGGCAATGCTGCATGCGCTTTTTGATCAGAACATTTGCCGTTGTCCGCCAGCAACCAACCTTGATGCGAAATCGGCTGAAAGATCGCCTTGATCTTCAATTGGCAGCTGATTGCGTCTCGCAGTCAGCCAAGCCGGTGCAAATACCGGTTTTACCGAATATTGGTTTTCTATATATTCGCTTTTTCCTATAAGAAGAACGCCGCATTCTTGCGTAGCCGATGCACAGGCACAGCGCTGTTTGAATACCTGGGCTGCGCATAACCTATGACTTGTTGCCGAAGCTAAATGCTGCGCAGCAGTTGCACCCGCTGCCACTGCTGCTTGCTCTGCTTAGGCAACAGTCTTCATCCTGAGCTCTCGGTTTGGCTTAATTCAAAGGTTGTTGAGGCTAATCAGCAAGGGCCTGAGAGCGATAGATACTGCATGCTTGTAATAAACAGTCGTCCACCCAGCCAGTCGATGTGCGACTGATAAATCCTTCTTTAATTGAGTGACCTGCATGCTGATCGCGCTGTCGATATTCATCATTACCATCACCTTGGTTATCTGGCAGCCGAAGGGGCTTGGTGTCGGCTGGAGTGCCAGCTTTGGAGCCGTCTTGGCATTGATCTTCGGGGTGATTGGTTTTGGTGATATCCCGACTGTTTGGCAGATTGTGTGGAACGCCACCGGAGCGTTTATCGCGATAATCATCATCAGTTTATTGCTTGATGAAGCGGGGCTTTTCGAGTGGGCGGCGCTGCATGTGGCCAAGTGGGGAGGGGGCAGTAGTCGCCGGCTCTATGCCTTTATTATTTTGTTGGGCGCTGTGGTTTCTGCGCTATTTGCCAATGATGGTGCGGCGCTGATCCTCACGCCGATTGTTATTGCCATGCTCCTGGCGCTGCGGTTTTCAGCGGCGGCAACTCTGGCATTCGTAATGGGAGCTGGCTTTATTGCCGATACCGCCAGCTTGCCGTTGGTGATATCGAACCTGGTGAATATCGTTACCGCTGATTATTTCGGTATCAGTTTCAGCGAGTATGCCTCGGTGATGGTGCCGGTCAATATGGTCAGTATCGCGGCCACGCTGGGCATGTTGATGTGGTTTTTCCGCAAGGATTTACCGGCGAGCTACAACCTCGCAGATATCAAGCCTCCTGTTGAGGCGATTCGTGACCGGGCGACCTTTATTGCCGGCCGGCTGGTGGGTGCTGGTGCTGCTGCTGATTGGCCTGTTTGTACTTGAGCCACTGGGCGTGCCGATCAGTGCGATCGCCGCTGTGGCGGCCTTTGTACTTTATCTGATTGCCGCGCGCGGGCATGTGATCTAAACCCGTAAAGTGCTCAAGGAAGCGCCGTGGCAAATTGTGGTGTTTTCCCTGGGCATGTATCTGGTCGTTTACGGGCTGAAGAACGCCGGGCTGACTGACCATATCGCGCAATTGCTCAATGTTTTTGCTGATTACGGCGTGTGGGGCGCAACTTTGGGGACGGGAATACTGACTGCATTGTTGTCGTCGCTGATGAATAATCTGCCGACCGTGCTGGTGGGGGCCTTATCCATCCATGCCGCCGATGTCAGCGGGGTGACTGAGCAAGCAATGATCTATGCCAATATCATTGGCTGTGACCTTGGGCCAAAGATCACCCCAATCGGCAGCCTTGCCACACTGTTGTGGTTGCATGTTCTGGCGCGCAAGAACATGACGATTGGCTGGGGTTACTACTTCAAGACCGGCATCGTACTGACAGTGCCAATTTTGCTTATCACCCTCAGCGCCTTGGCCATACGCTTGAGTATTTGAGCGCGGGGCGCAGCGTAAAAGCTGCTTATATCACCTTCACTGCACGGCCAATGAACTGTATCGGGCCTGTTGGTTTACCCGTGGCTGAGCCGTTTGGATTTTCCAGGGTCAGCTCAAACAGCTGGTTGGGCGCCAGTGGCGGTAGCTCGTCGAGCGAGATTGACAGCTTTTGCCCAGGCTTGACCAAGCCCAAGGAAACCGGGGCTTGCCAATCCTCGCCTTTGGTCCAGAACTCAAGCGCCTTGTCGCGCGGCACCTCGGCAACGCCCAGCGGTATCAACTGGATTTCCTGTCGGTTACTGGTTTGGATAACCCAGCCTGGGGCTTTATCTTGCGGAGCCACCAGCACCACCAGATAAGCTGTTTCATTGAGTGGTGCACTGCGTAGCAGCAAGACAGCAGCCAGCACCAATGTTGCGGCGATACCGCTGGCGGCAAGGCTGCGCCACAGCGGCAACAGATTCCACCAAGATGTGGCAGCTGTTGATGAACCCTGCTGCTGGCTTGAGTTAATGCTGCGCTGCACACGCCGCCACAGAAAAGGCGAGGGCGTTTGTGCATCAGCTTGCTCGGTCAGATCCAGTAAGCGTCTTTCCCAGTCATCGACCGCTGCACGCAACGCAGGCTCTGTAGCCATGCGCTTGCGTACCTCATTGCGCTGCTGTGTCGACAAGGTGCCGAGCACATATTCGCTTGCCAGTTCGTCGATATTTTCTGGGCTGTTGCTGCCAGTTACCTTGCTCATCCCATGCACTCCCGCAACGCCAGCAGGCTGCGTTTGATCCAGGCTTTGACGGTGCCCAGCGGCGTGCCTAGTTTCTGGGCGATTTGCGCATGTGAGTAGCCGTCAACATAGGCATGCAGGATGCAATTGCGCCGTGCAGGTTCCAGTTGTTCAAGGCAGGTATAAATTCGCCCCGAACGTGCGCGATACTCAAATGTGTCAGCAATGCCAGGCGATGCCTGATCTGCCAGTGATTCATCGTTGAGTTCACCGGCGATGGCATGGTTGGCATTGTCGCGGATGAAATTAAGTGCCAGATGGCGCGTCACGCTGAAGATCCAGCCACGGGCGGAACCTCTCGATGAGTCATAGCTTTTGGCTCGCGCCCAGATTTTGATAAATGCGTCATGCACGATGTCTTCAGCCAGCGCATTATCGCCGACAATACGCTTGGCCACGCCCAGCAGGCGCGCGCTTTCCTGATCGTACAAAATGCGTAAAGCCTGTTGATCGCCTTGGGCGCAACGAGCTAAACAGGCTTCATAATCAAAGGTGGGTTCAGGCAAGGACAATAGCTTCAGACGCCATTAATTAGTAAATACCCCAGTCGCACGGGCTGGGGTTTGATCTGATCAGATTAGACGACTTTGCAAAATGCGTAACCTGACCAGATCACTATTAGCGGAGTTCTTAGCTAGCAGTCCAGAAAATATAGTCTGCTTGATATTTCACGATCTCCTTGCTGCCTTTTGTCTCGGCTGTGCACGCTTTGGCAGGGGCTACGCCACCTTTGATTGCGACACGCTGGATGTAGCTCACGCCGCTCATCGCCCCTTTGCCTTCAGCCGGATTGGCTTTGACTAACTGGTAAGGAATGTTGCCGTCGCCAGCAGGCGCCACTGCCAACTGGGTGCCGGTGACTTTCGAACCGTCTTTAGCCTGCCAGGTCGCTGGTGGACCAAAATACTCGCCAACCTGTTTGCCACTGCGATCATTCAGGGCAGCCTTGGGACCGACAAACACCCATTCGGTCTGGCCTTTGGCATCAGCTTTGTCGCGGCATTCATAAGTGATTTCGCCTACACCGACAGTTTCCATTGCAACTTTGTTGCCGTCAGGCACCTTGATGCTGTCGGGTAAATCCATCTGCGCATAGGCCGCAGGTACAGTGGCAAAAATACAGGCCGCTGCGAGGGTAGCACTGGCAAGGCTGAAAGTTTTTTTAGCGTTCATGCGAGTCTCTCCATAAGGCAAAAGGAGCAGCATTTAGTGGGCTGCTACTAGTACTACCCGGCAGAAAGACAATTGGATGCAGTGCAGGAGAATTATTTTTTGAAAGGGCGGGCGCTGGCGATAAGTGGAGATGTGTATGAAGGATTATGAGCCATCCGGAAGGTTGCCGATCGCGCTGGGAATGTTCAGAAGCAATCAGTCAGTTTTGGGTTGGCTGCAGCAGTGGTTGGTATTGCGGTATTGATCGTCTGGCTCCCGGTTCGCTAGTTCCTGAAGGTTTGGCGAACGCCTGCAGTCATGACTGCGAATTCGAGCTGAGCTTGTCTAGGATGAAGCCTGTTCGCTCACTGACGGTTAGCAACGGGACTTCAATCAGTTCGTAGCCGAACTGCAGATAAACATCGACCATTGCGTTGTAGGTTTGCACCGCTTGGGTAAAGCTTTGTTTGCGCTCAGCGTCATTTTCGTAGATAGCTTTCCACGGCGGGAAGATAAACACATTGCGGCTGTAGACCATCGATGTGGCCAGGCTTAACAAGGCTGCAGGCAGCTCAAGCTGCTCAAGGAGCGAGTAGCCGAGGCAATCGATAATGCCTCGGTCGAAAAACACCGGTTCGCCAAGGTTTGGTTGCTGGTTGTAGCTGGTTATTTCAGCGCGGACCATTTCATCCCTGAACGCTGTTTTATTTTTCCACGGCAGAGCATCTCCTCCGTGCGCTTGCTGCTGACGAATCACCCTCCGACCAACTTCGTCCTTGCATCTGTGGCCAAGGGCTTTCATCTGCTCAATAACGGCGGTTTTTCCTGAGCCGGGGCCGCCGGTGAAAAGGATAAAATTATGCAACTGTCGAGCTCCGTGAATGAGCCTTGGGTCGGGAAGGGGCTGAGTTCAGCAAAGGACCTGCTTGTGGTGCGTGGAAAATCCAGGGGGCTAGCTGGTGGCCAAGCCCCTTGGCTTCAACGTGCTTTGTGGCGATAAGCCCTTGTGGTCAGCAGATAAACCGGCAGACCAGACACCAGTACGATCAGCGCCGCATAAGGGGCTGCACCGGCGTATTCCAGGTTGCCGGTATGAGACCAGACCTTGGTCGCCAAGGTTTCCAGGCCAGTTGGGCCGAGGATCAAGGTTGCCGTCAGCTCCTTCATGCAATCGAGAAAAACCAGTACGAAGCCAGCGCCAATGGCTGGCGAGATGATCGGCAGGGTCACTCGGAGAAAGGTCGCAATGGGCGTATGTCCCAGCGTGCGTGCAGCTTCTTCCAGTTGTGGCGAGGCTTTTTCCAGTGCCACGCGAATCGGCCCTTGAGCCATCGGCATAAACAACAGCGCATAGGCAATCAGCAGCAGGATACTGGTTTGGTACAGCACCGGCATGTAGCCAAGGGCAAAGAACACAAAGGATAAAGCGATCACCAGCCCCGGCAATGCGTGGAGCAAGTAGGGCAGTCGATCCGCGAGTGTAGCCATGCGCCCGTAGTAGCGCACCACCACCAGGCACACCGGCAACGCCAGCAGGCAACTTAGCAAGGCACCGCCGAAGGAGTAGGACAGCGACGCCCAGAGTGTTTGCACAATCTCGGCGACCGGAAAGCTGGCCGAACTGCCCTCGATTATCCAAAAAGCCAACATGGTCAGCGGTGTGCCACAACCGATAATGACCAACACCAGCAGCATCAACTGCGCTGGCACCTGCCAACGGCCCAGGCGCACCGGCGCCGCGCTGCGGGCGACACCTTGACCGGTGCGTGCATAACCACGACCGCGCAGGCGAAACTCGCCCCACAGAAGTATCATGCACAGCGCTAGCAGTAGTGCAGAAAGCATGGCCGCGTTGTTGCCATTAAATTCCAACTCGAACTGTTGATAGATAGCGGTGGTGAAGGTTTGATAACGCATGATCGACGGTGCGCCGAACTCAACCAGCATGTGTATCGCAACCAGCAAGCTGGTGGCCATCAGCACTGGGCGCAGCAGCGGTAGCGTGACCTGCCGGAATACTTGGCGACGGTTGAGCCCGAGCATGCGTGCAGACTCTTCCAGGGCTGGATCGAGACTGCGCAGAGTCGCCACCACGGGCAGGTAAATCAGTGGGTACTTCGACAGCACCATCACCAATACAGTACCGCCCAACCCCTCGAACATGGGGCTCATCGATACCCAGGTAAAGCCACTGACAAATGATGGAATGGCGAACGGCAGGCACAGCAACACGTTCCAGTGCCGGCGCCAGCGCAGGTCACTGCGTTCGACCAACCAAGCCAGCCCCAGCCCGATTACCGCGCAGCCAATGGTCACCAATACCATCAGCTTCATGGTATTGGCCAGCAAGCCGAACACGAACGGTCGCCAGAGCAGCGCAAAAGCTTCAGCAAAACCGGTTTCTGCGGCGCGGGCGATAACGAAGAACAGTGGCAGGGCCGCCACCAGCAGCAAAGCCAGTACTGGAAGTTGCAGCCAGATCGGCGGCGACTTGCGCCGCCGAGTGGTTTGGCCTGTCGTTGGTAACGGCAGGTCGGGAGTGACCGCTTGGGGTTGCATGATCAGTTCATTCCGACTTCGCGTTGCAAGTCGAGAGCATCTTCAGCCAGGCCTATTTGCGCCGCGGTGATCGCTGGTGGCTTGAGTTGGTCGTATGGCTTGAGCAGCGGGTCAGCCTGTACATTGGGGTTGACTGGGTACTCGGCGGATTTGCTCAAAATGGCTTTTTGCCCTTCATCACTGATCATGAACGCCAGGAACGCCTGGGCTTCTTTCGGGTGCTTGCTGGCCTTGATGACTGCCGCACCAGAAACACTGGACAGACCGCCCGCATCGCCATCGGCGAAGTAATGCAGCTTGGACTTGAGCTCGCCTTTTTCTTTCTTCAGCGCGGTCCAGTAATAGCTGTTGACCAAGGCAGCACCTATTTCTCCATTCTCCACCGCCTTCATGGCGACGACGTTGTTGGTGTAGGTGGAGCCGAACGCCTTGAGGCCGGTCAGCCACTCTTCAGCGGCCTCACGACCATTGATGCTGATGACCGCGGCGGTCTGGCCAAGAAATTCACCGCTGCTGGGGACAAAGGCGATCTTGCCGGCCCACTCAGGGTCGGCCACTTCCAGCACACTGCTTGGCAGTTCTGCTTCGGTGATCAGGTCCGGGTTGTAGGCCAGCACGCGTACCCGCGAGGTGATGCCAAGCCAGTTGCCGTTGTCGTCGGAGAACTTTGGATCAATCTGCTTCAGCGTACTTGGGTCCACCTTGGCCAAGAGGCCTTGGCTGCCAAGCTTGATTAGCGGCGGTGCCTCTTCGGTGTAAATGATGTCCGCCGGGGAGCGCTCGCCTTCTTCGGCGATCTGGTTTGCCAGTTGGCCGCCCCCGCCTTTGCGGATCAGGACCTTAATTCCAGTCTTTTCCTCGAACGCCTTGGCCACGGCTTTGCCAGTGGCTTCATGCTGGCCGTTATAGAGCGTCAGGGTTACCGGATCATCGGCGTACACGCCACTGGCGAACAGCATGCCGATGGACAGAACCCCGGCGCCGATTACACGCGCCAACCCGGTTACTCGATGTACGGACATAAGCCTCTTTCCTTTGACACAAAAAGTTACCGAAGGATTATACAGGCCAATTGATGATGATTCTCAAAAACTCTCGACGCGCGGCTAGAGATAGGCACAGCCCAGTCCTTTGAATGAAAGGATCGTCTCGATACGTCGAGTGAGTGTGCGGGGGAGCGGCGGCTGTTAATCCTGATCGGCAGCACGCGGTGCGCTGAATGCCTTGCTGTAGTAGCCCGAAGGATCAAAACAACAGACTCTTTTCTTGCCCGATGACAACATGTCGCAGGCATCAATGATCCGCTTGGTGCGCGTCTTTGCCTGTTTGGCAGATGTAATCCAATGGATCCAGTCAAGACGGGCGATTGTGGTGGTGTCTTGCCAAGTGGCCTGCGCCTCGGGTGAGGCTTGCAAGGCCTTATTCAGCTCTGGAGGGAGTTGTGGCTCAGGTTCTTGATCAGCAGCAGACAGGTCAAATGCAACAACATCGCCAATACTTGCACCAACCTGTTTTAGCAGTTGTTCATCGATTTTCAGCCAGTGGCTTTTTTTCCCATCGGGCTCAAGTAGCGCCTGGAAGTATTGGCCGTTGATCTGGCCCTCTACCGTTACCCGGCCACGTCTAGGCAGTTTGTCGCTTGCAGCTTTGGGCAGAATCACAAATGCCCATGCGTTGCCGTCACCTGGTTCTGCAGGGCGCAATAACTGTGCATCGAATTGTGATCTTGAGCTTTTTTGCGTCATTGGTTGAGCTGCTGTGTAACAAAGATAATAGGGTCCGATCCGAGTTTAACTTCCCCCGTATTTCTAACCCGAACAGTTATAGATCGGAAGCGTCAGTTCGGCAAATGACTGCTCCGAGCCAGAGCAGCCGCCGCAGGTTGATGCTTGATTGCAGGAGATCAGCGGCTTGGCTCTTCACCGACCACTGTGGTTCGGAACATTTCGCGGCGCATGCCGTGGTAGTCGGCCACCGGCATATGCCAGGTGCTGCGGTTGTCCCAGATCGCCAAGGTGCCCTGACGCCAGCGCATACGACAGGTAAAGGCCTCGGTGGTCGCCAGTTTGAACAGGTAATCGAGCAGCGGTCGCGCTTCGTCCGGGCGCAGGCCCTTGATGCCTGTGGTGTAAGCCGGGTTGATAAACAGCACCTTCTGCCCGGTTTCTGGATGCTTGATTATCAGCGGGTGGCTGCGTACTTCACTCGATGTATCGCTGCCGTAACGGATGGCCATGTTTTCCAGCAGGGCCTTGTGCCGGGCATTGACTCCATAAGCCATTTCCGGGCTGTGCACTGCATCGAGGTTGGTGAGTAGTTTCTTCATCCCCGGCGATAACCATTCGTAGGCCAGCGCCAGATTGGCGTAGCAGGTATCGCCGCCGTAGGGCGGGATGTCATGGCCGTAAAGCAAGGTGAATGCGGGCGGACGCTCTTGAAAGGTCCAGTCGGTATGCCAGGCACCGCCGAACACGAAGGGTGTTTTCTCGGTCGCTTCCTTGACCACGTGCACCACATGCGGATGGTCATCCATGCAGGTTACATAGGGCTCACGACCGAACTCGCCGAAGTGCTGGGTGACGCGCTCCAGGTCACTCACGCTAAGGGCTTGGTCGCGGATAAAAACGACCTTATGCGCAAGCAGGGCCTGACGCAGTTCGGCGAAGCCTTCGTCGCTCAGGCTGGTCAGGTTGAGTTCTTCAATATCTGCGCCAATGGCTCCGGTGCTCGGGGTTGCGCGAAAGTGCTGGTAGTTGGCGGCGCGGTTATGACTGGGCAGGGTGTAAATGAATTCACTCATGGCTCACACTCATTGTTATTGGAATGCTTACAGAATGCAGGGCGAATGCTAGGCTCGGCCATGATAAAAGCTGCCAAAAAATGATAATTACTGCCATGGCGATAAAGGTTTGGAGAACCGCCTGATGCACGGATTTACTTGATGGATTGGCGTCAGAGTCGCCCGCTTACCGGCGTACGCTACCTATTGGAAACCGCTCAAACAGTCGGCGTAGACGCTCCCACGTGCTTGATCGGCAGCGCCATCAGCAGCGCGACGCTGCAGCAGCGTAACGCTCAGATCGAAGCCTGGCAGGAGCTGGCGGTTATCCGCAACCTGATCGAGCATGCTGGTCGGCCGGGATTGGGGTTTGTTGCAGGACAGCGCTATCACTTAACCTCCTTGGGCCTGCTGGGCTTCACCATGCTTGCCAGTCGTACACTTGGCGAGGCCTTTGCCACCTTCAGCCGTTTTCAGTTGTTGGCGTTGACCTTGTGTCCGGCATACACAGAGCCAGATCGGCGCGGTATGTGGTTGCTGTTTGATGCCAGCGTGCTGCCACAGGATGCCCGCGCCTTTGTAATCGAACGAGGCTTGTCTGGCTGTCTGGGCGTGGCCAGCGAACTGCTGCAGCGGCCCATTACGCCGCTGGCGGTGGAGATGATGACCAACGCGCCAGCAGACCTGAGTAGCCTGCAGCGCGACTTTCCTCACCCGCTGCACTTTGCCGCTACGCGCAATGGCATTCTGTTTTCCCACGCTGATCTGCAATTCAAGCTACCGCAGGCACACATCAGCGCCCACAGCGAGGGTGAGCAACTGTGCGAGCGCCTGTGCCTGGAAATTTCGCACAGTCTGGCCAAGGCCATGACCGCACGTCTGGTGCAGCAGGTATTGATTCGTGATTCGGCCAGCTTGCTCAGCAGCCGTGCGGTGGCCGAGCGCCTTGGGCTGTCCGAGCGTACCTTGCATCGCCGCTTGGCGAGTGAAGGTCATTCCTTTCAGCAGCTCAACGAACAGATCAAACAGCGTCTGGCCGAGCGCCTGCTCAGTGACTCACGGCTAGATATCAACGACATCGCTCAGCGTCTGGGCTACGCCGAAGCGGCCAGTTTCTCCCGCGCATTCAGCCGCTGGACGGGCTACGCGCCTGGACAGTGGAAGCGCCAGGCGCGACAGCTGGCGGAGCAAGGTCGCCAGCTTCTCTAGCAGGCGGATTCCCAAGCCTCAGAAACAACGAGGCCCCGTCGATGACGAGGCCTCGTTGCAATGTGTCTGGAGCGGGTAGAGGGAATCGAACCCTCATCTAAAGCTTGGGAAGCTTTCGTTCTACCACTAAACTATACCCGCATTTGCGGGTGACTTTGTACCAGATGTTCGCGCGAAATTGAAGCGGCAGCGATCGCTATTTGTTTTGTTCACCGACAAGCAGCCCCTGAAAAACGCTGTTTTCGCTTTTCAGGGGCTGCCTTGCTCCCACGCTTTCATGCGCTAAACCGCGATGGCGTGCGAAATTTCTGCGGGCTGCGCGTGGTAGCTATTGCTGCGCTGCGTAGTGTGTTTGTGTTGCAGGAAGCTCAGTAGTACGGCCTCGCTCTGCTGACAGGCGCTTTTGTGTTCCATGTCGAGGAAGTGCCCGGCACCTTCGATGGTCGCGAACTGGCAGTCTTCGAGGTAGTCAGCAAACACGCGCACGTCTTGCCCGGTGGTGTATTCATCTTTCTCACCGTTGACGAACAGCAGCGGAACGTTGATGCGTGCCAAGTACTCCATCTGGCAGTGCGCTTCCATGCGCACGACCTGGTTGATGTGCGCGTGCATTTGCAGGTATTCGTGCTCGTCCAGACGGCTGATGTGGCGGTAGTTGTAGCGCTTGAACAGTGACGGTAAATGCTTACCGATAGTGTCATTGACCAAGTGGCTGACGCTGTCGCGATCAACTGCTTTGAGGTAAATCAGGCCTTTTTCCAAATAGTCGAGCATCGGCTCGTTGAGCAACGGCGAGAAGGAGCTGATCACCGCTTTCTCGATACGCTCAGGGCGTTTGGCCAGCGCCAGCATTGCGGCGACCCCACCCCATGAAAACGACATCAGGTAGTTGGCTTCAAAGTGTTCAATGAGCTCAAGCAGTACGTTGGCCTCATCTTCTTTGCTGATCGGCTGGTGGTTGCTGTTATGCGCTTTCGATTGCCCGGCATAGGGCTGGTCGTAGAGCACCACGTTGAACTGTGGCTGCAAGTACTTAATCGTTTGCGCGAATGAGGAGGTGGTTGCCAGTGAGCCGTTGACCAGAATGATGGTCTTGCGGGCCATTGGATTGGCATGGAACTCCGTGTGTACCTTGAACGTCCTGTGAATATCGACGACAGCTGTAATTGGCTTCATGTCGTTTCCTCTTGGCGCAATCCAAACCATGGCTTACGCAGTTGCGTAAACCGAACTAGAGCAGGGCAATAGGTAAACGCCTGGACGTGACAAAGACATGTCAGGCGTAGGTTTTTTATTGGATTTTTTGTCAATCGGTAAGGGCTGAAATAGAGCTGCCGCCCCACAACACTGAATGCTGAGGAGGGAGTCTTGTAACCAGGCAGGAACCCAATTTGCGCAGAGCGCAAGAAACCAAAAGAGCGCTTAGATGGTGTTTGTGACTGTCCAGTCACTTTTCACCTTGTGATTGGATTTAAGCAGTCACCTGGGGTGCTGACAAGCATTTATTTGAGCGATTGCTTGCCGTTTATCGGTGGCTGCTAAATTGCTGCTCCCAGCGGCGGATTAAACGCTGGCGATTTCATCGGCTGTGAGTGCACGGTATTGACCGGGTGTGAGTTGTGGGTCGAGCGTTATCGCGCCAACGCGCTCGCGGTGCAGGCCGATGACTTTGTTCTGAAAGTGGCCGAACATACGCTTCACCTGATGATACCGGCCCTCATGCAACCATAGCCGTGCATTGTAGGTGGCAACGATTTCGAGCTTGGAGGGCAGGGTGGTGAGGTCTTCATATTTGAAGTACATACCTTCAGCAAAGGTGTCTGTGTAGTGCGCCTCGATCGGCTGCTCAGTCGACACCCAATAAACCTTGGCTTGTTTGCTGAGCGGTTGCGTCACGCGGCGCGACCATTGTCCGTCGTTGGTTATCAGCAGTAAGCCGCTGGTGTTGAGGTCGAGACGGCCCGCCAGATGCAGCTCGTGCTTGTCCGGTTCATCAAGCAGGTCAATAACGGTCTGATGGTCTGGATGCTCAGTCGCACTGACTACACCAATTGGCTTGTTTAGCATGAAGTAGCGCGTGGGTTTGCCTGCCTGGACGACTTGCTCATCCAGCTCTACTCGATTAAATACCGTGATCTCGCAGCGCGAATCGCGGCAGCACACGCCATCAACCTGCACGCGGCCACTGGCAATAAACTGACGCACATTCTGACGGTTCAGGTTCGGCAGATTGCTGAGTATTCGGTCGAGACGCATTGGCTTACATATGGGCGGTTGGGGGCGTTGGATTGTTGTCCTCGGGGGTTGCCAAACCTTTAGCGCAACGCGGACAAATACAGCTGCGATCAATGCCCGCCGGAATTTTTTTCAGTATTTCAGGCGAGATCTTTTCGGCAAAGCACCAGCAGCTTGCAACCGGCGCAGTCACACCTGCTTGCGCGCATTGGTTGAGCTGACCACACAGAGGACAAGTGCTCGCTGAGTTGTTCATGGCTGGGTATCAATATCTAGTGAGTTGGCAAGATTGCAGCAGTATAAAGCCCATTAGCTGCATTAGATCCAGCCAGGTTTTGTTTTCGTTCGAGCGCATAGACCAAAACGTTTATTAAGGGCACACGGCACTTAAATTAAAGCCAAGTTGTCTTATCTGGAAGCGCACAGTGCGTCTTCAGTTTGGTTCGTATGATCGTGCAGTTGTTGAGGTCGGTATGTCGATTAAATCGGTTTGTGCGTTATTGCTAGGTTTGTCCATGAGTGGCTGCGCCGTTTATGACGACAGTTATGGTTACGGTAATGCTCGCTATCATCATGGCAATCCCTACGCAGGCGGCTATTATCGGGCGCAACCGGTGTACGTGCAGCCTCGTTACTCGGCGCCGCGAGTTTATGTGCAGCCGCGTTATGGTTATCGCAGCTCGACTCGTTATTACCAACAGCGCAGTTATGCGCCTGCACCACGGCACTCACCGTCGCGTGATCAGCGCTATCACGATGACCGTCGGCAGAAAAATAGACAGCATCAAGGCCGAGGCCAGCAAGGCCGCTATTCTCAAGCGCAAGGCGATAATCATCAGGGTCACCAGCGAAGCCAGCATCAGCAGGGGCGCGGGCAGCATGATTACCGCTCTAGGCAGCAATCAAGTCAAGCGCGAAACGATGACAAACGTCGTCAACAGCGAAGCCGAACCACTTACCGCTAAGCTCAAAAGTGCCTAGTCGACTGGGTCGTTATCGCTCATCAGGGTTAATGTGCGGGCCACTGCAACGGCAATAAACATCACCCCAGCGAAGGCCTCCGCACCGGCCAGCAGGCGCGCTCCGGGGGCTAATGCATGTATGTCCCCGTAACCAACGGTGGTCAGGGTGACCAGGCTGTAGTAAACGAAATCATGCCGTTCCAAGGGGCCGTGCTCGCTCCAGAACGCATTGGGCACAAAACCGTTAATGACGTGGAATGCAGCGGCGAAGGCCAGCGCCAGTTGCAGATACAGGGCGGTCAGGCCGTAGAGCAGTTCCTGAGTGACCGGGCGTTGGTGAATGACTCGGTTGAAGAGTGCATATACAACCAGCATGTAAAAGGCGATCAAGCCAAAGCCATCACTGAGCGGGCCGGGCATAACGATGTACTTTTCAAGGAGAAACAAGCTCAGGTTGACGATGCCCAAGGCCAGCGCGAGCCTCAGCAGTACGCCTTTGTGGCGCAGGGTGTTCATGGCGGATAGCACCAGCAGGGAAAAGGCTGTCCACTTCAAGGCTAAACTTGGCGCGGGCCAACCGCTGACGCCGGTGAGCAAGACGCTACTGATAAACAACAGGCGAAACCGGTAGCGCAGCAAGAAAGCATTGATCACTGAAATATCCCTATGAAAGGCTGACTGAGCCAGATTAGTCATACAGTATATAAGGATATTTATTGGCGAGCTCTGCTGGCCAATTACAGAGCTCGTCTGGATGGGGTTAATCGATAAACAGCTGCTGTATTACAGAGAAGTCCTGTTTGCCTTTGCCCTGTTTGAGCAGCATGCGGTAGAGCTGCAAAGCCAGAGCGCCCATTGGTGCACTATTGCCAAAGTGCTGCGCGGTTTCTTGAGCAAGGCCGAGGTCTTTGGCCATCAATTCAGCCATAAAGCCGCCGCTGTAACCTTTGCTTGCCGGGGCATTTTCCATGACTCCAGGCCAGGGGTTATATTTCTCCAGGGTCCAGTTGCCGCCTGAGCTTTGACGCATGACTTCGGCCAGTACCGTCGGGTCAAGTCCGTTGGCAACGCCCATGGCCATCGCTTCTGCTGTGGCAATCATCTGTACTGCCAGCACTTGGTTGTTGCACACCTTGGCCACTTGACCGGCGCCGTCGGGACCCGCATGGAAAATATTTTTACCCATCAACTCGAAGATAGGCCGTGCTTGTTCAACGTACTTCGCTTGACCACCAATCATAAAGGTCAGCGTGCCCGCCGCCGCACCTGCTGTTCCGCCTGAAACCGGCGCATCAAGCATGTAGATATCACGCTCAGCCGCGGCTTGGTGCACCCTGCGTGCAGCCTCCGGGGCGATGGTTGAACACTCCAGAACCAAGGTGCCGGACGGCAGGCTGGCCAATAAACCTGACTGGCCCAGATACAAGCCCTCAACGTGACGACTGGCGGGCAACATGCTTACGACAACTTCTGCGCCCTGCACGGCGTCGTGGGCGTTTTTGCCAGCTGTAGCACCTTCTTTTGCAAGCTCTGCAACCGAGGCTTCAACCAAGTCGAAGACGTGCAAGGAGTGTCCTGCGCGGAGCAGGTTGCGGGCCATTGGCAGGCCCATATTGCCGAGACCGATAAAGGCGATAGTTGTCATTGTTATTTTCCTTATCTGTTAAATACGGCTTCTAGAGGTCGGCCAGAGGGTGTTCGCCCTGCCAGACGGGTTCAAAGTGCGCAGCGATGGTTTCTTCGCTGATGCTAGCGATATCTGGCCAGTGCCATTTCGGTGCTTGATCTTTGTCGATCAGACGGGCGCGCACACCTTCGGGAAATTCCGGGTGGCGGCAGCAGTTCAAACTCATGGCGTATTCCATGCGAAACACATCTGCCAGTGACAAGTGTTTGGCGCGGGTAATTTGCTCCCAGACCAAATACGCCGTCAGTGGGCAACCGCCAGCCAGAGTTTTGGCTGCACGGGCAAGCAACTTGTCGTCATCGTTTTGCAAGGCGGCCAATGCGTTGTAGGCACTTGGCAAATCGGCATGGTCGAGCAATTGGTCGATGCGTGAGCGGCGCTGTAGCCACTGCGCCTCGGGAATTTCCGCAATGGCTTGCTGTTCAAGGGCTTTGAGCAGGCTGTGCAATTGCGTTTCTGGCTGGATTTGCCAGTTGAGTTGGATCAAACCGTCAAGTAATGCGTCCTGCTGGCTGTCGAGTAGAAAGCGATCAGCCAAATCAAGGTCCAGAGCATCGCGTGCATTCATGCTGCTGGCGGTCAAACCCAGAAACAAACCCAGTGCACCTGGCATTCTCGCCAGGAACCAACTGCCGCCAACGTCTGGGTACAAACCGATGTTGATTTCAGGCATGCCCAAGCGACTCGAGGGCGTTACGATGCGCGTGCTTGCGCCTTGCATCAGGCCCATGCCGCCGCCCAGAACATGGCCGTGCGCCCAGCAGATAAAGGGCTTGGGGAAGGTGTGAATACGGTGATCGAGACGGTATTCATCGGCGAAAAAGCGCCGTGCCAAAGGAGGCACTTCGTTGGGATGAGCGCGACACTCCTCGACCAGTTGCACCACATCGCCACCGGCGCAAAAGGCTTTGGGACCATTGCCGCGCAGCATGACGCAGGCGATTTTCGGGTCGTCCGCCCAGGTGGCCAATTTGCTGTCGAGCGCTTCAATCATTGGCAGAGTCAGCGCATTCAGGCTCTTTTCTGCATCAAGGGTTGCCACGCCAATACTAAAACCGTGCAGGCTGGGAAACTCTTCAAAAGTTACGTTCATCGGTTATCCATTCTGGTCTTCAGGGCTGAGTCCGTTTCCAGTGACTGCTTAACGATTACGCCACTGCGGCTCACGTTTCTCGAGGAATGCATTAACGCCTTCGCGGGTGTCGTCAGCATCGAACAGGTCGACAAAACGCTCGCGTTCCTCAGGTAGCCAGCTATTTGGATTGCGTTCGCGCGCGCCCTGCAGCAAGGGTTTGATGGTGCGCACGGCTACCGGGCTTTGGCGCGCGACCTTGGATGCCAAAAGCAGGGCGTGGTTGCGTGCTTCACCGGTCTCGACCACTTGCTCGATAAGGCCGATGCGCAGCGCCGTATTGGCATCAACCCGCTCACCGCAGAGAATCATGCGTTTGGCCCAGCCTTCACCAATCAGCCAAGGCAGCGCCTGAGTGCCGCCCGCGCAGGGCAGCAAGCCAACAGTCGCTTCTGGCAGCGCCATGAACGCTTGTTCTTCAGCGATACGGATGTCGCAGGCCAGCGCACACTCAAGGCCGCCACCCATGGCAAAGCCGTTGATAGCTGCAATCGAGACGCCACGAAAGTCACGCAAGGCTTCAAAGGCCTGACCAAATAAACGCGCCATTTCACGGGCTCGGGCTTTGTCACCATCGGCAAACAACTTGAGATCGGCGCCAGCAGAGAAGAACTTGCCGCCTTGGCCGGTGATCACCAATGCGTAGATATCGTCGTCACGATTAAGGTGTTCAACCAGTTGCTTCAAGCCAATCAGGGATTCGCGATCCCAGGTGTTGGCGGGCTGATGGTTGATGGTGATCAAGGCAGTGTGAGCGTGCTTTTCGACCGTGAGCTTGTGGGTCAGGTCAAAGGCGCTTGGGTTGTAGGGTTCTATTGCGGTTGTCATAAAAACTCCTCCTTACTCGTCTTACAGCAGTTGATCAAGCATGCCATCTTGCTGCAAAAGTCGGCGGGCGATGATGACCCGCATGATTTCATTGGTGCCTTCGAGTATTTGATGCACGCGGCTGTCGCGCACCCAGCGCTCCAACGGGTAGTCGTTTAGATAACCATAGCCGCCGTGGATTTGCAGCGCCTCGTTACACAGGGTGAAACAATGATCGGTAGCAAAGCGCTTGGCCATCGCGCAGTAGAGGCTTGCTTCGCCGTGCTGGCTATCCAGTTTGTAGGCGGCCATGCGCACCATTTGCCGGCTGGCGGTGAGGTCGGTAAGCATGTCTGCCAACTTGAATTGCACGGACTGAAAGTCGCTTAACTGCTGGCCAAATTGCTTGCGTTCTTCAACATAACGCAACGTGTGTTCGAGCGCCGCCTGTGCGGCACCGAGCGAGCAACTGGCAATGTTTATGCGCCCGCCATCAAGGCCTTTCATTGCATAGACAAAGCCCTGACCTTCGGGACCGATGCGGTTGCCTACGGGGATGCGTACATTGGCAAAGGTGATGGTTCGAGTCGGTTGTGCGCACCAGCCCATTTTCAGTTCGTTGCGCCCGTAAGTGATGCCGTCGGTATCAGCCGGGACCAAAAAGCATGAGATGCCTTTGGCGCCTTCTGCACCGGTGCGGGCCATGACGATAAGTACTTCGGTCGCACCGGCGCCGGAGATAAAGCATTTGCTGCCATCAAGCACATAGGCGTCGCCGTCGAGCCTGGCACGAGTTCGTAAGTTGGCGGCGTCAGAGCCTGCATCGGGCTCGGTCAAGCAATATGAAGCTAACAGTTCACCGCTGATCAAGCCCGGCAGCCATGTGTCTTTCAACGCTTGTTCTGCGAACGAGGCGAGCATCCATGTCGCCATGTTGTGGATGCTGATAAAAGCGGTGGTGGCGACGCAGCCTGCGGCTAACTGTTCAAATATCAGCGCCGATGATAACCGCGACAGGCCTAGCCCGCCGTTGTCTTCATCAATGTACAACCCGAGAAAGCCTTGCTCTGCCGCGCGGCGGATAACATCGATCGGAAAGTGGTGATCACGGTCCCAATCGGCTGCAAACGGGGCCAGCTCCTTGCGTGCAAATGCTTGTGCGCTGGCGACCAGCAAACGCTGTTCATCGCTTAAGTCAAAATCCATAGCTCGTCCTTTTCGCCGCAGTGAAACAGGCGTTGAAACCGGGTGAGTACGTGCCGGGCACAGGGTACTCACCATTGCGCATTATTTCAGTTGGATTGTCATGTTGTGGCTGGCCACTGAGTCTTCATCAAACCAGCGGCTGGTAACCGTTTTAGTTTCGGTGAAAAAGCGCACACCTTGTTTACCATAGGCGTGCAGATCGCCGTAGAACGAGCCTTTCCAGCCGGTAAACGAGAAGAACGGCAGCGGTACAGGAACCGGGACATTGATCCCGACTTGACCCACTTCAACTGCATGCTGGTAACGTCGCGCCGCGCCGCCGGAGCGGGTGAAAATCGAGGTGCCATTACCGTATGGACTTGCGTTGACCAGCTCAATGGCTTCCTCCAGCGTATCAACCTGCATACACACCAGCACGGGGCCAAAGATTTCTTCACGGTACAGCGCCATCTTTTGGGTTACACCGCTGAACAACGTCGGCCCAACCCAGTTGCCATTTGGATAGCCTTGTACTTGGCATTGCGAGCCATCAAGCAAGCATTCAGCGCCTTCGGCTTTACCTTCGGCGATCAGCCGCAAGACCCGTTGCTTGGCTTGCTGGTTGATCAGTGGGCCATAAGCTGCAGAAGCATCATTCCAGTAACCGGGCTTGAGTTCGGCCATTTGCGCGCGTAATTCATCAATCCACTGTTTCGACTCGCCAACAAACACCGCCACGCTGATCGCCATGCAGCGCTGACCCGCCGCACCGCAGCTGGCGCCGAGCAAATTGCTCAAGACCTGATCTTTATTGGCGTCAGGCATGATCACCATGTGGTTTTTAGCCCCGGCGAAGGCTTGCACGCGCTTCAGGTGCGCGGTGCCGGTGCGATACACATGCTGGCCAACCGGGACTGAGCCGACGAACGAAACGGCGCGTACATCAGGGTGCGTCAGCAGGCTGTCGACCACTTCGCGAGCACCGTGCAGCACTTGCAGAACGCCTTTGGGTGCGCCCGCCTCGATAAACAGTTCAGCCAGGCGGTTGGGCGTCAGCGGGTCTTGCTCAGAGGGTTTGAGAATAAAGCTGTTGCCGGCAGCAATGGCCAGCGGGAACATCCACAGCGGAATCATCGCTGGAAAGTTGAATGGGGTAATCCCCACACATACGCCGAGCGGTTGAATCCAGCTCGCGGTATCGATATCGCGAGCCACGTTCTCGGCGGTTTCGCCCATCATCAGGCTGGATATATTGGCGGCTTGCTCGACCACCTCGATACCGCGCCAGACGTCACCTTTGGCATCGGCAAAGGTCTTGCCGGTTTCTTGCGCGAGAATTTCGGCGAGCTCGTCGTGATGCTCTTTGAGCAAGTGCTGGTAACGCAACATGACCCGAGCACGTTCTGGCACCGGCACTTCACGCCAGGTCAGGAAGGCAGACTTTGCGCTGGCGATTGCGGTTTCGATTTCTTCAGCGGTGGCTTTGGGAGCAAGCGCCAGAACCTCTTGGGTTGCTGGGTCGGTGACTTCGATAAATTCGCTGGTACGACTTTGACGCCACTCGCCTTCGATCAACTGGGGAATTGTCTTGGACATTTTTGCCTCCGTTGAAGCCCTCGATTTCGCGGCTAAGTTTCGAGCAGCTAATTTAGGGGCTGATTGTTATTTTCATCTGTTATAGCGCTTGTGTTGAGGCTTGTGGATTGACGATCTTGTCAGGTGGATGGACTATCTTGGGTTATGTTGTTGGTTTAATAACGGGGAAATTACCCGTGGGGCTGAGCCATATCCGATGAGTAGCCAAGTCGAAACCTCCAGTTGGCCGTTGCCTGCCAATGGTCTGCGTTTTATCACGCCGCCACGCTTGCGCAGAGTTATGGCGCGCACTGCACTGACTCAAGGGTGCTATCCGTTAGCTCTTGGTTTCTACCCCAATGCCTTGAATCATCGTATGCAACGCTCGGTTTCAGATGACTATCTGCTGATCTATTGCCGTTCGGGGCAGGGCTGGCTTGAAACGAACGATGGACGATTGGATGTTGCGGGTGGTGATTTGTTGTTACTGCCCAAAGGCCAATGGCATGCCTACGGCGCTGATAGCGCTAAGCCGTGGACAATCTACTGGATTCATTTTGACGGTGAGCTGATCAGCGATTTTTTACGCCCGTTGGGCAAAGGTCCATTGTGGCGAATCGGCGTGCAACCGCGGTTGTTAGCGGAGCTGGATGCACTGCTGAACTTGCGCAAACAGGGTCTGAGCCTGCGTCACTTTATCTATGCTGCGCATCAGCTTCAGGCATTGCTCGCCTCATTGGCAGTGTTGCCAGCACGGGTTAAATTGAAGTCTGGCCGAGTGCTGGATGTCGATGCGGTGCAAGCGGTGATGCGCGCACACCTGCATGGCAGCCTTAATCTCGATGAGCTGGCCGCGCAGTTCAAACTGTCGCGTTTTCACTTTGCCAAAACCTATCGGGCGCTGACCGGGCAAGCGCCGATTCAGGAGTTCATCCAGCTCAAAATAGCCCACGCCTGTCGTCTTCTTGATGAGGGTGAGCAAAGCATTAGCAAGGTCGCCGAGCAGCTTGGCTATGACGATGTGTATTACTTCTCGCGCCTGTTTCGCAAAGTGGTCGGCATGGCGCCCAGTCATTACCGCGCGTTGCATCAGGGCTAACACGCGCAGCCTAGATGCGAGCGATGGTGGCAAGCCCGGTGGCGACCATTTTCTGTATACCGTCGCGTACGGCAAAAACATCTGCCCGGGTTACCACTTGGCGTTTACCGGCCTTGATCACATCGCTGCGGCAAATCAATTTCTCGCCCAGCGCAGGGGCGAGCATGTTGACCTTGTATTCGCTGGTCACTACGTCACCAACCATCGAAGCGGCCGCCCAGGCGCAGGCACTGTCGATCATAAAACCGATCACCGCGCCGTGAACGAAGCCATGGTGCTGAGTCAGTTCTTGGCGCGGCACCACCTCCATTTCAATCGAACCGGCGCTGTAATGGGTCAGATTGAAGCCGATGAGCTGGGCGAAGGGGGATTTGTCCAGCGCCTGCTCAAGCTGTTCACGACTGAAATGTGGCTCGGGAGGTGTGTGCAGCACGCCTGATTCGGCATCTATCTCGGTTGAGCTGTTCATGCGCTTTGTCCTCGGCGGTGGACTTTCAGTCTTGGCCGGTTAATAACCGCTCACAAGCTGTATCCACGGCTGTGATGCAGGCTCATTAGTCGTTGCCTTGACTTGCCAGTAGGGGTTCTCTAGCGTGCGCCCTTAGGGAATCTCTGAAAAACTACTGCGCTAGGTATTACTGCGTTGAAAAGCTGCTCAAAATGCTCATTTAGGACAACTAAACTGTGCTTTTTCGCATCTTTTCGCCTTGTACTCCCGTCGCTCGCTACCTTTTTCAGAGGTTCCCTAGATTTTATTCTTGGTATTTTGTTGGGCATGAAGGTGCATATGACCGCAAGTGACCGCATCAAACTTGAAGCTGGCTGGAAAGCGGCGCTGAGTGATGAGTTTGAACAACCCTACATGAAGCAATTGGGGGATTTTTTGCGCTCCGAAAAAGCGGCAGGTAAAGAGATTTATCCGCCGGGGCCGATGATTTTCAATGCCTTCAACTCGACGCCGTTGGCTCAGGTCAAAGTTGTCATCATCGGCCAGGACCCGTACCACGGGCCGGGGCAGGCACACGGAATGTGCTTCTCGGTGCAGCCGGGCATCGCCACGCCACCTTCCTTGCTCAATATCTATAAAGAGCTCAAGCGCGACCTGAATATTGATATTCCCCAGCACGGTTATTTGCAGTCATGGGCCGAGCAGGGCGTGTTGCTGCTCAACACCTCGCTCACAGTCGAGCGCGCCAACGCGGGTTCGCATGCCAAGAAAGGCTGGCAGTTTTTTACCGATAAGGTGATTGAGGCGGTCAGCAGCCATCAGCAACATGTGGTGTTTATGCTGTGGGGCGCCCATGCGCAGAGCAAAGAGAAGTTGATTGATAGCACCAAACACCTGATTTTGCGCTCGGTGCATCCATCGCCTTTATCAGCCTATCGCGGCTTTATAGGCAACGGCCACTTCACCCGCGCCAATAAATTCCTTGAGCAGCACGAGTTGCAGGGGATCAACTGGAAGTTGCCTGATGCAGTTGACCCCCTGAGCTGAGCTGTTGCGGTAGATTACGGCGCCGCAGGAATGCACACTTGTTGCGCCAGTTGCTCCTGAAACTTATTCAGGCGCTTACTGATATTCGCATGTTGTTCATCGTTAGCTTGGCTAACCAGCTCGCTGAATAAATTGGCCAGCGCCTCTTGGGCCTTTGGGTAGACCTGCTTATAGTCGGCGGTGTAGAAATCTTCACGCGATTCCAGCAACGGCTGCAGGCGCGCGGCAAAGGCTTCTGTGTGACGAACCTCAAGCGCGCTATGCAGCGCACTCTGCCACGCTGAGCGGTTGCCGAGCCATATGCGGTTTTGTTGGCCAAGGCTGGCTGACCAGGCATCGATACGTTTGATCTGTTCTGGGCTCAAGTGTCCAAACCAAGGCTCGAGGCGTTCTTGCATGCGCGTGCTGCGCTCGCTGATTTGGGTCGCGAGCGGCGGCTCGATAAATTCTTCTCGATCTTGCTGGTTTTGCTCTTCCAGAGATTCATACAAACCAGCAACTTGCTGGTCTGACAGGCTACCGAGTAGCTGAGTCGCCGTTGGGGTTATTTTTCTGGCAATGCGCTTGAAGGCACTATTGACCTGATTGATTTGCAGGCTGATAGCTTCGCTGCTGGGCGCGGGCTGTTCAAGTAACAGCTGGCTTTGCTCAAGCCAACTGATGGTGTTGGGCAGCTCTGCGCTGCAATGCCAGTTCAGCAGGGTTTGCAGCTGTGGTTCGAGCAGGTCTTTTTGTTCGGACGTAAGATTGAGTGCGTCATCAATTTTCCACATCAACCACCAGTCCATGTGTTTGTACGAGAAACCGACCATGCTGCACGCGCTCAGCGTGATACAGAGCAAGCTTACGCCAATCAGACCTTTGAGTTTTTTGCTCGACCACATCATTAACCTGCCTCAGTCCCTTACCGTCTCAGAACCTATCTGACATCAAGCTTATGACAGCTTGCGCAGATCGATTGTGTTTTGAAATATTTACTAAGCAATCTCTGAAAGCGTCACGCAGTAAAGATTCAGGGTTCACTAAAAAAGAACCCGCGCAGCGGCGGGTTAAACGTGGTTCTTGTGGGCATGAAAAGAGGCTTATGTTTTTTGCCAAACCTTAAATAAAGGCTCAGCCAAGAACATCACCATGAACAGGCGCAGCACTTGCAGCGCGGTCACCAATGCCACAGACAGTTGTAAGGCCTCAGCGGTGAGGCAGAGTTCAGTAATGCCGCCCGGCATCATGCCGAGCATTAGCGAGGTCGGGTCTTGCTCAGCGATTACACCTAAGCCCTTGGCCAGTAACACTGCGGTGATCATCGCCAGCAAGGTGAACAGCAAGATACGCATTAGAAAGCCTGGTGCACTGCGAAAGAATGCGCGATCGAAGTGGCAGCCCAATGCGCAGCCAATCAGCCATTGACCTGTTTGGCCCAAACCCGGCGGGAGCCCGATATGCAGGTCAAAGGTGCAAGCGGCAATCGCGCACGCGGTAAGTGGGCCAAGCATCCACGGGTTGGGTTGCTTGAGTTTGCCCCAGATAACCGCCAGCAGCGCTCCGGCAGGCAATAATATTGCCAGCCACGTCCAGTCTACGGGAGCCGGAGCAGGGCGCTCCATGGGTGGCAGGCTCCAGGTGAAGAGTGCTGGAACGACCAACACTACCAGCAACAAACGCATGCTGTGGGCGGCGGCAACGCGGGCGGTTTGGGCATTGTGGCGTTGGGCGAAATTAACCATCTCGCTGGCGCCGCCGGGCATGCTGGAGAAAAACGCCGTGGCACGATCCACCCCTGATCGGCGCAGTACCACAATGCCGATCACGCTCAGGAGCAAAGTGCCGAATGCACCGGCGAGTATGACCCCGAAATGATCATGCAGTTGGCCCATGACTTCACTGGTGAAGTGCAGGCCGATGGCACTTGAGACTATCCATTGCCCGGCTTTGCGCCCCGAAGGCACTTCGGTCACCAGCCAGCCACTGCAACGGGCAATGATGACCGCCAGCAGTGAGCCAATGATCCAAGGCAAAGGCCAGCCGACAAGGCTGGCCAAATAGCCACCGACCGCGCCGATCAGTGGCGTCGCCCACCAGCTAGGCAGGCGCGCCAGGAAGGGCAGGTTAGGCATGTGCCATACGCATTTTACGCGCTCGCCACCAACGGAAACCCGGCAGGGAAAGCATCAACACCACCAGCGCCCAAAGGATCAGCGTGATCGGGCTGGACCAGAGAATGTTCAAGTCGCCCGCCGAGATCGACAAGGCGCGGCGCAGGTTATCTTCCATGAGTTCGCCCAGCACGAAGCCGAGAATCACCGCCGAGAGCGGGAAGTCGAGCTTGCGCAAGATGTAACCGAACACCCCGAGCAAAATCATCAGCACCAGGTCGAATGTGGTGCTGTGCACGGCATATACGCCGACCATGCTGATCACGGTGATCGCTGGCACCAGTACCCAATTAGGCACGCTAAGCATGCGTGAGAACAGGCCAACCAGCGGGATGTTCATCACCAGCAGAATCACGTTACCGATGAACAACGAGGCGATCAGGCCCCAGACAACATCGGGCTGCTGTTCGAACAACAGTGGACCCGGCGTGATGTTGTACAGGGTCAGCGCGCCGATCATTACCGCTGTGGTGCCAGAGCCTGGAACACCCAGCGTCAGCATCGGGATCAGCGAGCCGCAAGCCGAGGCGTTGTTGGCTGCTTCTGGCGCTGCCAGGCCGCGCAGGTCACCTTCACCGAATTTACCGCTGTCACCCGCCATGCGCTTTTCAGTCATGTAGGTCATGGCGCTGGCAATGGTTGCACCGGCGCCAGGCAAGGTGCCGATGACAAAACCGGCGACGGCACTACGCACCATGGTCCAGAAAGTGAAGCAGAACTCTTTGAAGTTGAACAGCAGACGGCCGCTGGCCTTGACTGCTTTTTGACCGCTGTGGGTTTTTTCCAGCATCAATAGTACTTCGCTGACACTGAAGAAACCGATCACCACGATGACGAACTGAATACCGTCCGAGAGGCTGACGCTGCCGAAGGTAAAGCGGTAGACACCAGTGGTTGAGTCAACCCCGACGGTGGCAAGTGCCAGACCAATCAGCGCCGCCATCAGGGTTTTTACCGGTTTATCACCGACCATGCCGCCGAGGCAGGCAATGGCGAAAATCATCAGTACAAAGTATTCGGCAGGGCCAAACGCCACGGCCCATTTTGCCAGTATCGGCGCAAACAGCACCACGCCACAGGTGGCGATGATGCTACCGATGAAGGAGCTGACCGCCGACAAAGACAAAGCGATGCCTGCTTTGCCTTGGCGCGCCAATGGATAGCCGTCGAGGGTGGTCATAACCGCGGCAGCATCGCCCGGTACGTTGAGCAGAATTGCCGAAATACGGCCACCGTACTCACAACCGAGATACACCGCAGCCAGCAGAATCAGAGCCGTTTCCGGGGGAAGACCCAGTGCGAATGCCAAAGGCAGCAGCAGGGCAACACCGTTGATTGGGCCGAGGCCCGGCAGCAAGCCAACAATAGTGCCGACGAATGCACCGAACAGGGCAACCAGTAAGTTCGCTGGGCGAGTGGCGACGTCGAAGCCTTGCATTAAATAAGTTAGCGTTTCCATCTCATCACTCCACGTAGGCTTCTAGCACGCCGAGCGGCAGAGGCACATCCAGCAAATAATCAAACAACAAGAACAACAGAACGCCCATCAACACTGCGCTGATCAGGCACGGCACGGGTCGACCGGTGAACAGCAGGCCGAGAACGAATACCGCAAGGGTGGTACTTAAAACAAAACCCAGAGGCTCAAACATCAGGGCATAGGCCAGCAGTACGAGCACACACATGGCCGACCGTTTCACGGTTGGCATGTGCAGTTGTTGTTCCATCAGACCCGGCTTGATGACCAGCCACAACGAGCCAGCGCCCATCAGCCCCAGTAACAGCAGCGGGTAGGCACGTGGACCCACTGGGTCGTAGGCGAAGGGTGCCTGGAAACCCCAGGCGATGAAGGCGAGCCAGATGCACAGCAGCAACCAGATCACAGAGAACAAGCGGACATACATGGCGGAAGTCTCGTAAAAAACGACGCTGACAAGCGTCTGGTGCGTGGGCGCAGTGCGCCCACGTCATTCAGGCTTATTGAACCAGACCGAATTCACCGGCAAGTTTCTTGTAGTCTTCAACTTGCTTGAAGACGAATGCTTTCAACTCATCACCGGTCAGCGACAGTGGCAGCAGGTCACGTTGTTCGCGGAGCTTGGCGAAGTCTTCGCTGGCGAGCATGGTGTCGAACTGCTGCTTCCACCAGTTGTACTGCTCGTCGCTGACTTCCGGGCCAACGTAGAAGCCGCGAATAACTGGCCAGGTAATGTCATAGCCCTGTTCTTTGGCTGTTGGAATGTCGGCCAGTTTGCCCGGCAGGCGCTCATCGGACAGAACCGCGAGAATACGGATCTTCTTCGCCTCGATCTGTGGCGTGACTTCACCCAAACCGCTGCTCGTCACCTGAACGTGACCGCCGAGCATGGCGGTCACGGTTTCGCCGCCGCCTTCAAATGCTACGTAACGAAGGTTTTTCGGGTCGATACCGGCTGCGCGGGCGATCAGCGCGGTTTGCATCCAATCCTGGCCGCCGATGGTTGCACCTGCGCCAAAGACCACGCTTGACGGGTCTTTTTTCAGGGCGTTGATCAAGTCATCAAGATTCTGATAAGGCGAATCTGCGCGCACGGTAATGGCGCCGTAGTCGGTGCCAACCGCCGCAAGCCAACGCACGGCTGACTCGTCATAACGACCGAACTTGCCTTGTGCCAGGTTAAGCAGCGAGCCGCTGGAGAACGCCACAATGGTGCCCGGATCATCAGCGCGCTGGGCGACAACGGCGTTGTAGGCAACGGCGCCAACACCACCCGGCATATAGGTGACGCGCATTGGTTTTTTCAGCAGGCCGCCATCTTTGAGGCCACTTTGTGCCAGCTTGCAGGTCAGGTCGAAACCACCGCCGGGCTTGGCCGGGGCGATACATTCAGGGCGCTTGGGGTCAGCAGCGAGCAGTTGACCGGCAAATGCCAGGCAGGCTGTGGCTAAGGCGATTCGGGTAAAGGCAGTTTTCATTGACTGTTCCTCTTGGGTTTTTATTGTGCTTACCAGACGGCTAATGAATAGCCGATCACGATGCGGTTTTCATCGGCGTTGCGGGCAAAGTCTGAACGGAATGATGCATTACGCAGGCGTACGTACAGGTCTTTCATCGGGCCGCTCTGGACCACGTACTTGAGTTCAATGTCGCGTTCCCACTCATCGCCAGTTTCGGTGCTGCCAGCGATTTGAGCATCGCTACCGCTGATGTAACGGGTAAGGAAGCTCAGGCCAGGCACTCCTATTGCGGCGAAGTCGTAGTCATAGCGCGCTTGCCATGAGCGTTCATCGGCATTGGCGAAGTCGTTTATTTGCACAAAGTTGACCAGAAACGGATCAGTTCCGTCGACGTAGGCGAAGCCAGTGTCGCCACTCATGTCTTGATAGGCCAAGCTTAGCTTGTGACCGCTGAGGCCATAGCTGACCATACCGTTGAGGGCACGGTTATCTACTTTACCGGCGTTGGCGGCGCCGTGGTCATCGCTGAGCGAAAGACGCAGGTCTGCAGTAAATGTGCCTGGGCCAACCGGCTGTGAAGCCTTGAGGCCAAAGAAGTGTTGGCGATAGATGTCATCAAGTTCAGCGAAGTGATAACGGCCGGTAATGCGGTCGGTAAACTGGTAGTCGGCGCCAGCCAGGGTCAAGTGATCAGCCGTTGCAGCGCTGGCAAAGCGGCGGTTCTTGTTATTCAGCGCAAGGTCTTCGTTGTTACTGGAATCACGATCCTTGACTTCATCGATGCGCCCGCCGGTGAAGGTCAGGTTGCTGATGTCTTTGGAGGTGATCAAGCCGCCTTCGAAGGTTTGCGGCAGAATCCGACTGTCGTTGGTTTTAAGCGTGGGCAGTTCCGGCATCAAGGTGCCGATTTTCAATTCGGTTGCCGAAACCTTAACCTTGCCGGTCAGGCCAAGGTGGGAGTAATCATCTGCCGCGCGACCATCGTCATGGGTTGGCAGCAGGCCGGTGCCGGTGCGATCTGGGCTGGAATCAAGTTTCAGGCCGAGCATCCCCAATGCATCAACTCCGAAGCCGACTGTGCCTTCGGTGTAACCTGATTGAATATTGAAGATAAAACCCTGGGCCCATTCTTCGCGTTTGTTCTGGCCTGTGCCTTCGCGGAAGTCGCGGTTCAGATAGATATTATTGGCAGTCAAGGTGCCGGAGCTGTCTTTAAAGAACTCGGCTTGAGCAGTTGGAGCGAGCAGGGCGGTACTGACAGCTACGCTAAGCAGACTAACAGGCGTAAAAGTCTTATTTGATGCTGTTGGCATCTTGTGGTCTCCGATGTTGTTGTTTTTGTAGCGGATGCACGCCACTGTGCTATCCGCTCGGGTAAGTGGATCGAGCCACTTGAGACCGATGCTATTGGGTCAAGCTTTCAGCAACCTTTCATCGCTGAAAGTTTTCCCTCTGCCGTTGCAGGCAAATGCGTGCTTCACAGTTGTTTGCGCACGGGTAAACTGCTGCGCTGCTTAATAACCACGTACGTTGATCTTGGAGACGATGGTGCGAATTCTGTTGGTTGAAGACCATCCGCAGCTTGCAGCAAGTGTGGCGCAGGCGCTCAAAAGTGCAGGCTGGACTGTCGATGTGCTGCATGATGGCGTGGCTGCAGATCTGGCCCTGAACAGCGAGCAATATGCGCTGGCTATTCTTGATATCGGCCTGCCGCGCATGGACGGTTTTGAGGTGCTTGCTCGTTTGCGTGATCGCGGCAATACCTTGCCGGTGTTGATGCTCACTGCACGCGGCGAAGTCAAAGATCGGGTCCACGGCTTGAACTTGGGTGCTGATGACTACTTGGCCAAGCCTTTTGAACTCAGCGAGCTGGAAGCGCGGGTCAAGGCGTTGTTGCGCCGCACCATGCTCGGCGGCGAGCAAGTACAGCGTTGTGGGGACTTAGCCTACGATCTCGCGACGCGACGCTTTCATCTGCATGATGAGCTGCTGACCCTGACTTCGCGAGAACAGGCGGTATTGGAGGCAATGATCGCCCGGCCAGGACGGGTCATGAGTAAAGAGCAATTGGCCGCCCAGGTATTTGGTCTGGATGAGGATGCCAGTGCCGATGCGATTGAAATTTATATCCATCGTTTGCGTAAAAAGCTCGAAGGCAACGCAGTGAAAATCGTCACCTTCAGAGGCTTGGGTTATCTGCTGGAGGCTGTCAGTGGTTGAAGTGGGTAGCTTGCGCGGGCGCCTGCTTTGGCGATTGGCTATTTTGCTGGCGATCATTTTGCTGGTCAGCAGTGTCAGTGCTTATCTGAGCGCCCGGCGTGCTGCAGATACCGCTTATGACCGTACATTGCTGGCGTCCGCGCGGGCGATTGCTGACGGCTTATACACTGAAGAGGGCAAGCTCAGAGCCAATGTTCCATACGTAGCGCTGGATACCTTCGCCTATGACAGTGCTGGACGTATTTATTATCAGGTCATCGGCTTAAACGGTGCCTTGGTCTCTGGCTATGATGATTTACCTGTTGCCCCGCCTGGCACCAAGCGCACCGATGATTATCCGGCTTTGGCACATTTTTATGACGGCCAATACCGGGGCCAGGGCGTGCGTATCGTGAGCCTTTGGCAGCCGGTCAGTGAGCCGCAGTTAAATGGTCTGGCCGAGATTCGCGTGGCGGAAACTCAAGGTGCGCGCGAGCGCCTTGCTCGCGAGCTGCTGTACGGCACTTTGTGGCGCATGGGCTTGCTTTCAGTCAGCGCTCTTGGCTTGGTCTGGTTGGCGGTCAGTGCCACCTTGCGCCCGCTGAACAGCTTGCGCCGCACCGTTGCTGAGCGAGCCCGTGAGGACTTGCGTCCGTTGCCGGATGCTGACATGCCGCGCGAGTTACGCCCATTGGTGCGTGCGCTGAACCAATTCAATGAGCGATTGCATCAGTTATTCGAGCGTCAGTCACAGTTTATTGCCGATGCTGCGCATGAATTGCGCACCCCGCTAGCGGCGATCAAGGCAAGGGTTGAGCTGGGCTTGCGCTCGGACAAACCCGAGGTGTGGAAAAGTACTTTACAAGATGCAGCGCAAAACACGGATCGTCTGACTCATCTGGCCAATCAGCTGTTATCCATGGCGCGAATAGAAAGTGGTGCGCGGGCGATCGCCGAAGGCGGTGCAGAGCTGCTTGATCTGAGTCAGCTGGCGCGCGAGTTGGGTTTGGCGTTGGCGCCGCTGGCACATGCTCGCGGGGTTTCCTTGGCGTTGGAGGCCGATAAACCGATTTGGTTGAATGGCGAGCCGACGTTACTCAACGAGTTGCTTTCCAATCTTGTGGATAACGCCATTGCCCATACCCCAGCGGGTGGCAATGTGGTCATTCGAGTCGCCGAGCCTTGCATTCTTGAGGTCGAAGATGATGGTCCGGGTATTCCGGAGGCTGAGCGTGAAAAAGTCTTCGAGCGCTTTTACCGGCGCAATGCACAGGGTTCGGGAGCAGGTTTGGGCTTAGCGATTGTCGGTGAGATATGCCGTGCGCATCAGGCACAGATCAGCCTTCATCAGTCACCCAGTAACGGCTTGCGCGTGCGGGTTTCATTTATTGCGCCTGATGGTGCCTGAACCCGCTGCGAACCAAGACTTCCCTGAATCAGTCAAGGAAGTCTCGGTTTGGGCTCACTGCAGCATTTTCATGGCCGCTTCCATATCCGCTGCCAAGTCTTGGTCTTCCTGAACGTCAACATTCGGGTCTAGACCCAGTTTGGCAAACGCTGGAATTTCGCTCCAGTCAAGCTGGGTGTACGGATGATCGGTGCCCAGGTAGCTCTGCAAGGTGGCAACTTGAACGATATCGACATAATCGACCTTGGCGCTGTTGCGGCTGAAATCCAGGTGCTGGCTTGGCACCATGCTGATCAGCTCCGGGAAGTCCCAAGCGCGCAGAATACGGTCACCGATGATCGGGTGGATGTTGTCGATGACATGGCTCAGGCTGATGGAGTCGGCCAGTAACTCACTATTTTCTTCTGCGTAAGTCAGAATCGGCAGCACGCCAATCTGGTGGACCAATCCGGCGAGGGTCGCTTGGTCAGGCATCAGGCGCGTGTAGTGGCGACATAGCACATGGCAGATACCTGCGATCTCGGTGCTTTTGGTCCACACCTCACGCATCTTTCGATCGACCACGTCGGTTGTCGCTTGGAACATTTGCTCCATGGCCAGGCCGATAGCCAGGTTACAGGTGTAATTGATGCCCAGACGGCTGATCGCCATCTGCAAATCGGTGATTTCGCGACTTGAGCGTAAAAGCGGGCTGTTGACCACTTTAATAATGCGAGCGGTGAGTGCCGCGTCATTGCCGATCACTTTACTGATTTGTGGCACGCCGATATCTGGGTCTTCAGCTGCATCACGCACTTTCAGTGCAACTTCAGGCAGTGTCGGTAAGACCAGGCGGTCGTTATCAATGGCCTCAATCAGTTCCTGTTGGACCTTCTCGGCAAGTTTGCTCATCGTTGTTCTCGTATAGGTTGGGCAACTTGAAGTTTACGCAGCGGCTCAATTTTTCGCGTGTGGTATTTCGCTTTTATGAGGATTGCCGCTTAGGAACCTCTGAAAAACTACTGCGCTAGATATTACTGGGGCAGCCCTCGCTGCCTTTTTCAGAGGTTCCCTTACAGATTCCCTAGATTCAACGCTGGATATCACGGTCCGAATCCAGGGTGTATGGCAGATCGAGCAAGTGCAGCGGCGAGCCGTCTGGAGTGCCCAGTGTTAAATCGGCGCTTTGCGCGGCGTCGTTTTGCAACACGGCGAGTAACTCAACACCGTCTTCACTCTGAGCGGCTGCAACAACTTCACCGACCGAGGAGTTGTGCATGCTGGAAAATAGTTCTGTTGCCGGGGCTGGCAACACCTGGCTATTAATCGCCAGGCGGTACAAGCGCCGTTTGAGTTTGCCGAGGTACTGCATGCGTGCGACGATTTCCTGGCCGGTGTAGCAACCTTTTTTGAAGCTGACGCCGCCCAGGGCTTGCAGGTTGAGCATCTGCGGAATGAACAGCTCGCGGGTGCTGCCTTGCACATGGCCAATGCCCTGGCGAATTTGCAGCAGTTGCCACTGATTGAGGTCCGCCAGCGCCGCGTGCTTGTCTAGGCGCTCATGCAGAGCCTGCGTTTGCTCGGCTGGCGCCCATAGCTCAGCGCAGTGTTCACCGACGCGCACGGCAATCAATTGATCGTTGCGGGCAACGCTGTCATTGCTCGGGGCGAGATCAATACCCAACTCAAGCAGGGCTTGATCGCAGTTGTTGAGGCCAAAGCGCACCCACTGGCTGGTTTCGTCAGTCAGTTTTGACTTGGAAAACACTGCATATTTTTGCAGATCAGCGAGTTGTGGTTCTACCAACTCAACAGCCATTGCCAGTAAGTAACCATCATCAATGCTGATAACCCGGAAGCTGGAGAGCATCCGGCCTTTGGGGGTGCAGCGAGCGCCAAGGCTGGAGTGGTTGGCGTCTAGGTAGTTAAGGTTGCAGGTCAGTTGGCCTTGCAGGAATTTGTTAGCGTCCGCGCCGCGTACGGTGAGAATGCCTTCGTGACTGAGTATGCAAAAGAACGCGTTATCAACCATGGCAATCATGTATCGCTGAAAAAAGTTAGGGCCTTATCATAGAGCGCTACTAAGTGCTTGTCAGCGCCAGTGTGCGATTGCTTTTGTGCTCGCTAGGCGACAGTCAGGGTCAACAGCGCGAGCATTCACCGTTATACTGGCGGGCTATATCAATGCCTGGCTTGCTCAAGGATCTTCCCAATGGTCGACTCGACTGAACTCAATCGCCTTTTCTGGCACAGCCGTCGCGGTATGCTTGAACTGGATGTATTGCTGGTGCCGTTTGTTAAAGAAGTCTATTCAGACCTCAGTCCTGAAGATCAGGCTCGCTACGTCAAGCTGTTGGAATGTGAAGATCAGGATATGTTCGGCTGGTTCATGCAGCGCTCCGAACCGGAAGATGAGGATTTGAAGCGTATGGTTCGGATGATTCTGGATCGTGTCCAGCCAAAGTAGTCGCTTCGAGTTTCGCTGGCAGTCTTCAGTGTTGCTGCGAGCTTTCTATCTGAGTATCCAGCTACTCGCATTGATTGCTTTGTGGGTAGTTGACCTTCCATTCTGGGCAAGCGCTGGTGTGACATTGCTCTGCGCGCTGCATGCGGCTTGGGTCTTTCCTCGTTCGGTCTCGTTGAGCGCACCTGCGGCGCTGACGGCGTTGCGGCGGGTGGAAGATGACTGGCAGCTGTGGAGCGATGCGCGTGGTTGGCAATCTATTCAGTTATTGCCAGACAGTCTGGCGTTGCCATGGTTGATCGTCTTGAGGTTTTGCTGGGTTAATGCGCCGCCGGGCCACACGGCGTGTACTCAGATGGCACACGCCTACGCGTCGCATACCATCTGTATCCCTTGTGATGCTATGGCTGCCGCTGAGCACCGCCGTTTTCGTGTGCGGCTTAAATTCAGCCAGCGTAGATGGGTGGTTGCAGAATAGTGTCTTTGGCGTGCGCGAGCATGTTTGGATAGTCCAAGGTGTAATGCAGGCCGCGTGACTCCTTGCGCTGCATGGCTGAGCGGATCATCAGCTCGGCCACTTGCGCCAGGTTGCGCAGCTCAATCAAGTCTCTGCTGACTTTATAGTTGCTGTAGAACTCATCAATCTCATCCAGCAGCAGGCGTACGCGGTGTTCGGCTCGTTGCAGGCGCTTATTGGTGCGCACAATGCCGACGTAGTCCCACATGAAGCGCCGCAACTCGTCCCAGTTATGCGCAATTATCACGTCCTCGTCAGAGTCAGTCACCTGGCTGGCATCCCAGTCGGGCAGGTTCTGTGGTGTGGCTATGTCGTCAAGTTGGCGAGCAATGTCGTCCGCCGCTGCGCGGGCATAGACGAAGCACTCCAGCAGCGAGTTGCTGGCCATGCGGTTAGCGCCATGCAAGCCGGTGAAGCTGGTTTCGCCAATTGCATATAGACCGGGAACATCAGTGTGTCCGGATTGATCGACAACTACGCCGCCGCAGGTGTAGTGCGCAGCAGGGACCACGGGGATCGGTTCTTTGGTGATGTCGATACCGAAGTCCAGGCAGCGTTCATAGACGGTCGGGAAGTGCGACTTCACGAACTCAGCCGGTTTGTGGCTGATGTCCAGGTATACGCAATCGACACCCAGGCGCTTCATTTCATGGTCGATTGCCCGGGCTACGATATCGCGCGGTGCGAGTTCGGCTCGTTCGTCGAAGCGCTGCATAAAGCGTGAGCCGTTGGGCAGCTTGAGGTGGGCACCTTCGCCACGCAGGGCTTCGGTGATCAAAAAGCTTTTCGCTTGTGGGTGATACAAGCAGGTCGGGTGGAACTGGTTGAACTCCAGATTGCCAACCCGGCAGCCTGCACGCCAGGCCATGGCGATGCCATCGCCGCAAGCACCGTCCGGATTGCTGGTGTACAGGTATACCTTCGCGGCACCACCAGTGGCGAGAATAACGAAGCGCGCGCTATAGGTGTCAACGTGGCCGGTCTCGCGGTTCAGCACATAAGCACCGAGGCAGCGATCGCCGTCTAGGCCCAGCTTGCGCTCGGTGATCAAATCGACAGCAACGCGCTGCTCAAGCAGCTGGATATTGTCGCGCTGCTGGGCTTGCTCAAGCAGGGTTTTGAATATTGCTGCGCCTGTTGCATCGGCTGCGTGAATAATGCGTCGGTGGCTGTGGCCGCCTTCGCGAGTGAGGTGAAACTCAAAACCACCATCCTCGCGTGCAGTTTCATCATCGCGGGTGAACGGCACGCCTTGGTCAATCAGCCATTGGATAGCTTCGCGGCTGTGTTCAACGGTGAAGCGCACGGCATCCTCGCGGCACAGGCCACCCCCAGCATTGAGGGTGTCTTCAACGTGCGACTCAACGGTATCCAGGTCGTCAAGCACTGCTGCGACGCCACCTTGCGCCCAAAAAGTCGAGCCATTGGCTAGCGAACCTTTGCTAAGTACCGCAATTTTCAGGTGCTCAGGTAGGGTCAAGGCGAGGGTAAGGCCAGCAGCACCGCTGCCAATAACCAGGACGTCGTGTTGAAAATGGTGGCTCATAAGCAGATTCCACATGAATGCCCCACTAGTATATAGAGGGGGCGCGCGTCACAATAGTCGGCTTGATTCGGTGTGAGTGCGAAGGGAACTTTTTACAGGTTTTTGGGTTCCATTAATCGTCACCCGGAGAGGGACATTGTTTATTTATCGTGGCGGATCGGTTCTAGATCGCTGATTTTGACGGTACTCTAAACGTTCTAAGATTATTTGCGCAGGTCAACGGTGCTGCATTGACCTGCGCGACTTCATGCAGAATAGAAAAAATCTGCAAGAAGCTTGGTTGGAGGGGAGAACTTTTGCGCAACGCCCGAGTCTATTTTTGCAAGCCGATTAATTGGCTGGCGGTGCACTCCTCACAATTCATTAAGGAGTGTTCATGCTAAGCCAGGAAGAGGATCAGCAGCTTGTCGAGCGAGTTCAACGCGGTGACAAGCGTGCATTTGATCTATTGGTGTTGAAGTATCAGCACAAGATTCTAGGGCTTATCGTGCGTTTCGTGCACGACACCCATGAGGCGCAAGATGTCGCTCAAGAAGCTTTTGTTAAAGCCTATCGAGCTTTAGGAAACTTTCGCGGTGACAGTGCTTTCTATACTTGGCTGTACCGCATCGCCATTAACACGGCAAAAAACTATCTGGTGTCACGAGGTCGTCGTCCGCCAGATAGTGATGTAAGCGCTGAAGATGCCGAATTCTATGATGGTGATCACGCCCTCAAAGATATCGAATCTCCAGAGCGAGCTTTGCTGAGGGATGAAATTGAGGCCACTGTGCATCGTTGCATTCAGCAATTACCAGAAGATTTACGTACGGCCCTAACATTACGTGAATTTGATGGTCTCAGTTATGAAGACATTGCGAGTGTCATGCAGTGTCCAGTCGGTACGGTACGTTCTCGGATTTTCCGGGCGCGAGAAGCAATTGATAAGTCACTGCAGCCTTTGTTGCAGGAAACCTAAGACAGCGGCGACAGCCAAGAGAGGATCATTATGAGTCGTGAAGCCCTGCAGGAATCGCTGTCCGCGGTGATGGATAACGAAGCGGACGAAATGGAACTGCGGCGTGTACTCAGTGCCAGCAATGACGCTGAGCTCCGTGCCAAGTGGTCGCGTTACCAAATCGCTCGCGCAGTGATGCATAAAGAGCTGCTTGAGCCACGCTTGGATATCGCCAGTGCCGTTTCTGCTGCAATTGCAGATGAAGCAATGCCGAAGCCGGCAGGCTCTGTTGTCCGTGGTCCATGGCGTACAGTGGGTCGGATAGCCGTAGCTGCCTCAGTGACCGTAGCTGTCTTGGCAGGTGTGCGTCTGTATAACCAGGATGAGCTGACCGGCACTGAACTTGCGCAGCAAGCAGCGGCCCAGCCCGCCATTAGCCATGTTCAGGTGCAAGGGCCTGCAATGTTGGCCGGATTTACCACTGATGATCAGGGTGCATCCATGATACCGTCGGGTAAAGCTGAACCAACATGGCATGAGCAGCGCTTGCCGTCCTACATACGTCAGCATGCAGAGCAGGTTGGTTCGAATGTGACTGAGGGCGCACTGCCATATGCACGCGCAGCTAGTTTAGAAAGCCGTTAAGGAAACGCATGCGCTTTATACCCCTGACCGCCTTATTGTTAGGCGGTTGTTTGGCGTTACCTGCTGTTGCATCTGATGCGCAAGATTGGCTGCGACGCCTATCCGATGCGAGTCAGAATCAAAGCTACCATGGCACGTTTGTTTACGAGCGCAATGGTAGCTTTTCCACTCATAGCATTTGGCATCAGGTTGGTAAGGACAAGGTCGTACGTGACCACCTGCTCAAACTGGATGGTCCTGCGTATGAATCCTTTCGCGTTAATGGTCGTACTGAATGCGTAGTTGGCAGTCTGGTCGATCAAGTCACTGATGCGCAGGCATGGCCGGCACGTGATCTGGATGCGAACGAGCTATCTAAATGGTATGACATCCGCGTCATGGGTGAATCCCGAGTTGCCGGACATAGCGCTATTGTTCTTGGCATGCTTCCGCGCGACCAGCACCGCTACGGCATTGAACTGCACCTTGATCGCGAGACCGGTGTGCCACTTAAATCGCTGCTGCTCAATGACAAGGGGCAGATGTTAGAGCGATTCCAGTTTACCCAGTTTGATGCAGATCAATCCGCAGATGCCGATCCAGTCACTCCGAGTGCTGATTGCCAGCCAGTTGAAGTGGTTGCGGCAACGCCGCTGGATGCCAAAGCATGGCGTACAGACTGGTTACCCCCAGGTTTTAGCTTGAGTTCGACGACCGAGAAGGTCAGCCCCATTTCTGAAGAGCCGGTCGCCTGTCTTTTATTTGACGATGGTCTTGCGCGTTTTTCAGTTTTTCTCGAGCCGCTTAATGGCGCTGCCGCAGGGGATGCGCGTACTCAGTTCGGTCCAACAGTCGCTGTGTCGCGGCGTTTGTCGACCGCCGAAGGTGACGTGATGGTTACAGTCGTTGGGGAAATTCCGCTTGGCACCGCCGAGCGAGTGGCGTTATCAGTTCGCCAGGGTGAGGCTCAACCTCAGCCATGATCGAAGAGCAGGGGCGGGTCGTTGCAGTGGAATCCGGCGCAGTCTGGGTCGAGACACTTCGCAAAAGCACCTGTTCAACCTGCTCGGCAAATGCAGGCTGTGGCCAGGGTCTGCTCGATAAATTAGGCGTCGATAGCCGTCGTGGCTACGTTCGAGCGCTATCAAATCTGAATTTAAGTGTTGGCGACCAAGTAGTGATTGGTGTGCGCGAGGATTTGCTTGTGCGCGGTTCACTACTGGTCTATCTGATGCCCTTGGTTGGGCTGTTTACGGCGGCTGTTCTTGCTGATCAGCTGTCTTTGAGTGAGCCGTTGGTGATTCTGTCTGGTTTCGTGGGGTTGGTTGCATCCTGGCTCGGGGTGCGCTGGCGAAGTTCCCGCGTGGCAGAAGATCCAGAACTTCAGCCGGTAGTAATGCGCGCCGTATTGGCAGATGCTACGACTGTTAAATGAGTCAAACCTCTATTCCGGATGGGGAGCTGTACGTTAATGCCTAGCCTGAAAATATGCTGTTCTGCTGTACTCTCATTGCTGCTGATGGGGCAGGCGCTGTCTGCTCACGCTGAGCTGCCTGACTTCACCGAGCTGGTTGAGAAGTCCTCGCCCGCGGTTGTAAATATTAGTACGCGGCAAAAAATTCCAGATGCGGTCGCAAACTCCGGTGGAATGTCGGCACCAGACCTTGAAGGCCTGCCGCCGATGTTTCGTGAGTTCTTCGAGCGCAGTATTCCTCAGCAACCAAGACCGCCAAGCCATGGTCGTCAGCGTGAAGCACAGTCGCTGGGTTCTGGCTTCATCATCTCTTCCGACGGTTACATCATGACTAATAATCATGTGGTCGCCGATGCCGACGAAATCATTGTTCGTCTGTCTGATCGTAGTGAGCTTGAGGCCAAGGTGATTGGCGCAGACCCACGTAGTGATGTGGCCTTGCTCAAGGTTGATGCTAAAGACCTGCCGACAGTGAAGTTGGGGAAGTCAGAAGACCTCAAGGTCGGAGAGTGGGTGCTGGCGATTGGTTCTCCGTTTGGCTTTGACCATTCGGTGACCGCCGGTATTGTCAGTGCCAAAGGCCGCAGCCTGCCGAATGAAAGCTATGTACCATTCATTCAGACCGATGTTGCGATCAATCCAGGTAACTCTGGCGGGCCGCTGTTTAACCTGAAGGGCGAAGTTGTTGGTATTAACTCGCAGATTTTCACCCGCTCCGGTGGCTTCATGGGGCTGTCGTTTGCGATCCCGATGAGCGTTGCCATGGATGTGGCTGATCAACTCAAGTCTGACGGGAAAGTCAGTCGTGGTTGGTTGGGCGTCGTCATCCAGGAAGTGAATAAGGACTTGGCTGAGTCGTTTGGGTTGGATAAACCAGCAGGCGCTTTGGTTGCTCAGGTGCTCGAAGGTGGCCCGGGAGCGAAGAGTGGTTTGCAGGTGGGTGATGTGATCCTGAGCCTCAATGATAAGCCAATCATCATGTCTGCTGACCTGCCGCACTTGGTCGGTGGCTTGAAGCCAGGCTCCAAGGCGGAAATGGAAGTTGTTCGTGAGGGTGCGCGCAAGACACTTGAGCTGACCATTGGCTCACTGCCGGAAGATGGCAGTGCGCTGGCGGGTAACACAGCGCCAAGTGCCGAGCAAAGTAGCAATCGACTGGGCGTAAAAGTGGCTGAGTTGAGCGCTGAGCAGAAGAAAGCGCTGGACCTTAAAGGTGGTGTGGTGATCAGCGAGGTCATGGATGGCCCGGCTGCGTTGATCGGTTTGCGTCAGGGGGATGTCATTACTCACCTGAATAATCAGGCGATTGACTCCGGCAAAACCTTTGCGTCTGTTGCCAAGGCGCTGCCTAAGGATCGCTCGGTGTCCATGCGAGTATTGCGCAAGGGCAGAGCGAGCTTCATTACCTTCAAATTGTCGGAATAAGAGTCTGCAGCAAAAAAGGGCGATTAAATCGCCCTTTTTTGTGCCTGATGCTTAGCCTGGTCTGGCGTTGGATAGGGGCTGGAACTGAATGTTGGCTTTATGTCAGCGAGGTCAGGGGCTGTGGGTGACGACTTGGCGGTAAATCGGGTACACTTCGCGGCTATTTTCGGCGGGCAGTCGCCTGCGATCTTTTTGAGTGTTGTCTTGTGAGTGACCTGAGCCACATACGTAATTTCAGCATTATTGCCCATATTGACCACGGCAAGTCGACGCTTGCTGACCGCTTTATTCAAATGTGCGGTGGTCTGTCTGAGCGCGAAATGGAGGCCCAGGTGCTGGACTCCATGGACTTGGAGCGCGAGCGCGGCATTACCATCAAGGCGCATAGCGTGACCTTGTATTACAAGGCGCGTGACGGCAAAACCTATCAGTTGAATTTCATTGATACCCCAGGCCACGTTGACTTTACCTACGAAGTCAGCCGCTCGCTGGCGGCGTGCGAAGGCGCGTTGTTGGTGGTCGATGCGGGGCAAGGCGTTGAAGCGCAGTCGGTAGCGAACTGCTACACCGCTATCGAGCAGGGCCTTGAGGTCATGCCTGTGCTGAACAAAATGGACTTGCCGCAGGCTGAACCTGAGCGAGTCAAAGAAGAAATCGAACACATTATCGGCATCGATGCGACTGACGCGGTGGCCTGTAGCGCCAAGAGCGGCATGGGCGTCGATGAAGTGCTTGAGCGTCTGGTCGCGACCATTCCAGCTCCAACCGGTGAAATTGATGCCCCGCTGCAAGCCTTGATCATCGATTCCTGGTTCGACAATTACCTAGGTGTTGTCTCCCTGGTGCGCGTACGTCACGGGCGGATCAAGAAGGGTGACAAAGTACTGGTCAAATCGACTGGCAAAATGCACCAGGTTGATAGCGTTGGCGTGTTCAACCCTAAGCACACGGCTACCGTTGATCTTAAAGCCGGTGAAGTAGGCTTTATTATCGCGGGCATCAAAGACATTCACGGCGCACCGGTTGGTGACACCCTGACCCTGTCGAATACCCCTGATGTCGACATGCTGCCCGGTTTCAAGCGCGTTAAACCCCAGGTTTACGCGGGTTTGTTCCCGGTTAGTTCAGACGACTTCGAGGACTTCCGTGAAGCCCTGCAGAAGCTCACGCTGAACGACGCTGCGTTGCAGTACGAGCCGGAAAGCTCCGATGCTTTGGGCTTCGGCTTCCGTATTGGCTTCCTTGGCATGCTGCACATGGAAATCATCCAGGAGCGCCTTGAGCGTGAGTACGACCTGGACCTGATTACCACTGCGCCGACTGTAGTGTTTGAAGTGGTGCTGAAAACCGGCGAGACCATCTACGTCGATAACCCATCGAAGCTGCCGGATATCTCCGCTGTCGAGGAAATGCGCGAACCTATCGTGCGCGCCAATATTCTGGTGCCGCAGGAGCATTTGGGTAACGTCATTACCTTGTGTATCGAGAAGCGCGGCGTGCAGATCGATATGCAGTACCTGAGCAGTCAGGTACAGGTTTCTTACGACCTGCCAATGAACGAAGTGGTCCTCGACTTCTTCGATCGTTTGAAGTCGGTAAGCCGTGGCTACGCGTCGCTGGACTACAGCTTCGACCGCTTCCAATCGGCTAATCTGGTCAAGCTGGATGTGCTGATCAACGGTGAAAAGGTTGATGCGTTGGCGTTGATCGTGCACCGCGACAAGGCGCACTACAAAGGTCGCCAGTTGACCGAGAAGATGAAAGAACTGATTCCACGTCAGATGTTCGATGTGGCAATTCAGGCTGCAATTGGTGGGCAAATCATTGCGCGTACAAGCGTTAAAGCTTTGCGTAAAAACGTATTGGCCAAATGTTACGGTGGCGACGTAAGTCGTAAGCGTAAGTTGCTTGAAAAGCAGAAGGCCGGTAAGAAAAGAATGAAGCAAGTCGGCAATGTGGAAATTCCACAAGAAGCCTTCCTTGCTGTTCTCAAAGTGGATAGTTAAGGCATATGTCGATCAATTTCCCGCTGGTACTTGTCATCGCAGTTGCTGTGTGTGGCGCTTTGGCTTTATTTGACTTGGTGTTTTTGGCACCGCGTCGGCGTACAGCAATCGCCACCTATCAGGGCCAGGTTGATGGTGCGGCCGACGAGCAGGTGATTGAACGACTGAATAAAGAACCGTTGCTGGTTGAGTACGGTAAGTCATTCTTTCCGGTACTGGCGATAGTTCTGATACTGCGCTCATTTCTGGTTGAACCCTTCCAAATTCCGTCGGGCTCTATGCGCCCGACGTTGGAAGTCGGTGATTTCATTTTGGTAAACAAGTTTGCCTACGGCATTCGTTTGCCAGTGATCGATACCAAGATTATCCAGGTTGAGGACCCGAAACGTGGTGATGTGATGGTCTTTCGCTACCCGAGCGATCCAAACATCAACTACATCAAGCGTGTAGTCGGTTTGCCCGGCGACCAGATTCGTTACAGTAAAGACAAGCACCTGTACGTTAATGGTAAGCAGGTCGCTCAACAGTTGATCGGTGAAGAGCCAGGCAGCCTCGGCAGCGTGATGCTCTACAACGAGAAACTCGGTGAAGCGGAGCATTTGATTCGCAAAGAGATGAAGCGTTATCACGCTGTTCCTGGCGGGCAGTGGGTGGTGCCTGAAGGGCATTACTTCATGATGGGTGATAACCGCGATAACTCTAACGACAGCCGTTACTGGAATGACCCAAGCATTCCTAAGCCTCTGCTGGGCATGGTTCCGGACCAGAATATCGTGGGTAAGGCCTTTGCGGTATGGATGAGCTGGCCTGATCCGAAAATGAGTAATTTGCCAAACTTCTCACGCGTTGGCTTGATTCACTGATTAAAACGATAAAAATGCGGCGCTGTTCAAACCAGCGCCGCAGTCTATATATAGTCTGGTAGCTCGCCGTTTTGGCTTTTGAAAATTCTAATAAATGGGGTCAATCATGACATTTGCGCGCTCGCAAAAGGGAATGTCTATTATTAGTTGGTTGCTGGTGCTGGGGCTTGTCGCATTTTTTGCCAGCGCAGCTTTCAAAGTGATACCGCACTACCTTGACTATATGTCGATGGAAAAAATCATCACCTCGGTTGAAACCGATAAAGCAGCGGATATTCGTACCGTTCGTGATTTTTACAGCCATGTTAGCAAGGGTATGCAGGTCAACAGTATTCGTGACCTGAAACTTGAGGATGCTCTCAAGGTAACAGTTGAGAACAATGAGTTTCGTGCTCATCTCAAGTATGAGAAGCGCGAGCCGCTGATCGAGAACCTCGATCTGGTGGTCCATTTTGATAAAGAATTCCGTGTGCGTATGCCGTGAATGATTCGTTAGCCCGTTTAGAGCGTAAGCTCGGTTACACCTTTAAAGACCAGGACCACATGGTCCTGGCTCTCACTCATCGCAGCTTTGCTGGGCGCAATAATGAGCGCCTGGAATTTCTCGGTGACGCTATTCTTAATTTTGTCGCTGGCGAGGCGCTGTTTGAGCGCTTTCCTCAAGCTCGCGAAGGCCAACTGTCACGCTTGCGTGCTCGCCTGGTCAAGGGCGAGACGCTGGCGATTCTGGCGCGTGGCTTTGATTTGGGTGAATACCTGCGTCTGGGCTCTGGCGAGTTGAAAAGTGGTGGTTTTCGCCGTGAGTCAATTCTTGCCGATGCGCTGGAAGCATTGATCGGCGCTATTTACTTGGACTCAGGTATGGACGCTGCGCGTGAGCGTGTGCTGGCATGGCTGACCAATGAGTTGGAAAGCTTGACGCTGGTTGATACCAACAAGGATCCCAAAACGCGTTTGCAGGAGTTCCTGCAGTCGCGTGCCTGTGAGTTGCCACGTTACGACGTGGTTGATATTCAGGGTGAGCCGCACTGCCGGACATTCATCGTTGAATGTCAGGTAACTTTATTGAATGAAAAAACTCTGGGGCAGGGCGCTAGTCGGCGCATTGCTGAACAGGTTGCCGCCGGGGTGGCTTTGATCGCCCTGGGTGTGGAGAACGGCCATGACTGATTCACCTGTTTCACGCTGTGGCTATGTCGCCATTGTTGGCCGGCCTAACGTGGGCAAGTCAACGCTGTTGAACCATATCCTTGGGCAAAAGCTTGCGATTACCTCACGTAAGCCGCAAACCACTCGCCATAATATGCTCGGGATCAAAACCGAGGGCGGGGCTCAGGCTATCTACGTAGATACCCCGGGTCTGCATAAGAATAACGAGAAAGCGCTCAATCGTTATATGAACAAAAGCGCTTCATCGGCGTTAAAAGACGTCGATGTGGTGATTTTTGTAGTTGACCGTACCCGTTGGACTGATGAAGACCAGATGGTACTTGAGCGTATTCAGTATGTTGAAGGTCCGGTGATTCTGGCGATCAACAAGACTGACCGCCTTGAGGACAAATCTGCTCTGATGCCGCATCTGGAGTGGCTGGCAACCCAGCTACCCAAGGCTGAGATTGTGCCGATCTCTGCGCATCATGGGCATAACCTTGAAGCCCTTGAGAAACTGGTCAGCGAGCACTTGCCTGAAGGTGTGCACTTCTTCCCTGAAGATCAGATTACCGACCGTTCAAGCCGCTTTTTCGCTGCTGAACTGGTGCGTGAGAAAATCATGCGTCAGCTAGGTGCGGAGTTGCCGTACCAGATCACGGTTGAAATTGAAGAATTCAAGCAAGAAGGGCGCATTCTGCATATTCATGCGCTTATTCTGGTTGAACGCGATGGTCAAAAGAAAATCATCATTGGCGACAAGGGCGAGCGTATCAAGCGGGTCGGCCAAGAGGCTCGCAAAGACATGGAAGTGCTGTTCGACTCCAAAGTCATGCTCAATCTTTGGGTCAAGGTCAAAGGTGGTTGGTCGGATGATGAGCGTGCCTTGCGTTCACTTGGTTACGACGACATCTAAGCTTGCACAAACGCGCTGCGTGGCACCTGCCACGCACGGTTCATATTGAGTTAATACTCGTCATGCTTGTGCTCAACCAGCCCGCTTATGTATTGCACAGCCGTGCGTATCGCGAGAGCAGCGCGCTGGTTGATTTCCTCACGCCCCAAGGGCGCTTGCGTGCCGTTTTACGAGGCGCACGCGGTAAAGCCGGAACCCTCGCTCGGCCTTTTGTTGCTTTAGATGCCGACTTTCGCGGGCGCGGTGAGTTGAAGAATGTTTCGCGCCTTGAGGCAACAGGCATTCCAAACTTATTGTCAGGCGAGGCGCTGTTCAGCGGTCTGTATCTCAATGAGCTGTTGATTCGGTTATTGCCTGCCGAAGATGCCCAGCCTGCTGTTTTTGATCACTATGCTATGACTTTGCTTGCACTCGGCCAAGGCCGTGCCATCGAGCCGTTATTGCGCTCGTTTGAGTGGCGTTTGCTTGATCAGCTAGGCTATGGTTTCGCCCTTGACCAAGACTTGCACGGCCAGCCGGTGGTGAGTGATGGTATTTATCGCTTGCAGACGGATGACGGCCTGGTGCCTATCGGCCAATGGCAGCCAGGCGCATTTCAGGGCGCTGAGCTGTTAGCTATGGCCGAGGCCAGTTGGCAAACCCCTGGTGCGCTGGCGGCGGCCAAACGGCTTATGCGCCAAGCGCTGGCCCCTCATTTAGGCGGCAAACCCCTGGTTAGCCGCGAATTGTTCATGACTCTTAAGGAGCCTACTCGTGACTGATGCCAACCGTGTTTTGCTGGGTGTGAATATTGATCATGTCGCCACGCTGCGCCAGGCCCGCGGCACGCGTTACCCAGACCCGGTCAAAGCTGCATTGGACGCCGAAGAAGCAGGCGCTGATGGGATTACCGTGCATTTGCGTGAAGACCGCCGGCACATCCAGGAGCGTGACGTGCGCATGCTCAAAGAAGTCATGCAAACGCGCATGAACTTCGAAATGGGTGTCACCGAAGAGATGCTCGCATTCGCTGAAAGCATTCGTCCTGAGCATGTGTGCCTGGTGCCTGAGACGCGTCAGGAGTTAACCACTGAAGGCGGGCTTGATGTCGCAGGCCAGGAAGAGCGCATCCGCGCAGCTGTAGAGCGCTTGAGCAAGATTGGCTGTGAAGTCTCGCTGTTTATCGACCCGGATCCAGTGCAGATTGATGCCTCAAAGCGTGTTGGTGCCCCAGCGATTGAGTTACACACCGGGCGTTATGCCGATGCACATACAGCGCAGGAACAAGCCGTCGAGTTGGCACGTATTGCTGATGGTGTGGCACGCGGCGTCAGCCAGGGTTTGATCGTCAACGCCGGGCATGGTTTGCACTATCACAACGTTGAGCCAGTGGCGGCAATCGCCGGGATCAATGAGTTGAACATCGGCCATGCACTGGTGGCGCACGCCTTGTTTGTTGGTTTTAAACAAGCGGTGGTGGAGATGAAGCAATTGATCGTGGCAGCAGCTAATCGCGGTTGAGGCCGAAAGCCAGATAGCCGTGCGGCTATCTGGTTGACTCTTATAAGGCCAAGGTTTGTATAAGGCTAAGGTTTGCGCGCGGTTATCACTGCGCGAGTCGGCGCCGGCAGGCCTTCGATGGTGCGGCTGTGGTCGGCCGGGTCGAGAAACTCAGGCAGCGATTGATAGCGCATCCACTCGGTGGCGCGTTGTTCTTCGACCGAGGTGGTGCTGACATCGACACACTGAATGTCAGTAAAACCTGCGCGGCGCAGCCACAGTTCAAGGGCTGGTACTGACGGCAGGAACCAGACGTTACGCATCTGCGCGTAGCGATCCTCAGGCAACAATACTTGCTGCGCATCTCCCTCGACCACCAAGGTTTCAAGCACCAGTTCGCCACCTTTTACCAAGCAGTCCTTGAGGTCGATAAGGTGATCGATTGGTGAGCGTCGGTGATACAGCACGCCCATCGAGAACACCGTGTCGAAGCCTTGCAGCTTCGGCGGTAGTTCCTCAACAGCCAATGGCAGGTGCCAGATGGGCTGTTCTGGCAGGTAGTTCTTCATGGCCAGAAACTGATTGAAAAACAGCCAGTTTGGATCAATACCGACCACGCTGCTGGCGCCCGCTCCGAGCATGCGCCACATGTAATAGCCATTGCCGCAGCCAACGTCGAGGACACGCTTGTCTTTGAGGTCCAGATACGGGGCTACGCGCTGCCATTTCCAGTCGGAACGCCACTCAGTATCAATGTGCACGCCAAACAGCTGGAATGGGCCTTTGCGCCACGGAATCAAGCCCTGCAGAGCCGTTTTTAACTGTTCGCGGGTTTGCTCATCGCAGGGGCCATCGAAGCTGAACGTTTGCAGCATGTCCAGCGTTTCAATCTCCAGCGAGGGTAATGCTTGAACCGCTGCGTACCAGCGCTCCAGGTCACCATGACCAATCGCCAGCTTGCTGTCTATTTGCCTTGGCAGATCCATGCTCCACTCTTGCAGTGGAGTCCCGGCGAGCTGAGCTTGTAGTGCATCTAAATCAAAACGCTGGATCATGGTAGGGCAATCATCGATGCAAAATTAAGGCACTGGAACCAAGGCGTCACCTTGCTGAATCCTGCGTTTAGCAAGCGTTCACGGTGGGTTTCAAGGCTGTCGGGGATCATTACGTTTTCGATAGCACTGCGTTTCTGCGCTATTTCCAGCTCGCTGTAACCATTGGCGCGTTTGAAGGCGATGTGCAGGTCGGTCAGCAACTGCTGTTGTTCACCGTCTTCAAAGCAGAGTTTTTCCGAGAGGATTAACGCCCCGCCTGGCAGCAAGGCGTTACGGATACGCCTGAGCAGTTCAAGCCGCTGATCCGGCTTGATGAACTGTAAGGTAAAGTTCAAAGCGACCAGTGATGTCGGCTCGAATTGGAGGCCTAGGATATCGGCCTCGATGACTTCAACCGGTAATAACTCTTGAAACATCGAATCCTGTGCATGCAGGTATTCGCGGCAGCGCTCAACCATAGCGCTGGAGTTATCGATTGCGATGACCCGGCAGTCCTCAATCTGTACATGGCGGCGTAGCGCTTGGGTGACTGCACCTAACGAGCTGCCCAAGTCGTAGAGCACGCTATGCGGTTTGGCGAACTGACTGGCGAGTACGCCAATATTCTCAACAATTGTCGGATAGCCGGGCACTGACCGCTTGATCATGTCCGGGAATACCCTGACCACATCCTCGTTAAAGGCAAAGTCTGGTACTTGCGCCAGCGGCTGGGAGAATATGCGGTCTGGGTCTTTGCTCACGGGGGTTCCGAAACAGTGTGGAAATCCGCGTATTTTAGCCAACTTGGCCGCTTAACCAAACCATGATTATTGGCCTCGCTCTTAAAACACCCCCGGCTACTGCGTGGCTGCCTCAGCTCCTCGTCCGCTTTCAGCGAAATCTTTGCTGAGCAGAGGCGGCAATTGCCCACTGACCAAGCCAGTAGGTGACAATAATTGCATAGGGTGCGGCTTCGAACGGTGCGACAAACCGGTTGATGCCAATCAGGCTATCGGACAGGACAAAGAGCAGCGCGCCAACAGCAGCCAGCCATGCGCCCTGAGGGTTGATGCCCGGTTGGTTCAGGCGGGCAAGGGCTCGCCAGAGCATGGCGCCGATGGCAGTTGAGTAACAAATCACAGGAATTAGTAGTGGCCCCAGTCCAGCGCTGGCGAGGACGCTGAACATGCCGCCGCCAACGATAAGCGCAATGAACAACGCAGGCCATGCCACTCGTTTGCAATCGCTGAAATAGGCTCGCAGATAGGCCAGGTGAGCGAGCAGGAACGCGCCAAGGCCGAATACGAATAAGTCGCCAGGCCAGTCGAGCAGAATATCGCCGACCAGTGAGCAGAAAAGCCCGATGCGGATCCAGCGGCTATAGGTGCCAGCGGGTGCCTGCTGCAACCAAAGCAACAGCGCAATGACAGGGATGCCTTTGGTCAGCAGGCTCAGCAGTGCCAGATCAGCAGCTCTTGCATAGATAAACAGTGCGGCGCCACTCAGGGCAAAAATCAACCAACGCATATCAAGTGCTCGACAAAGTCTTGGGAGGTTAAAACCTCGCAACTATGTCGGTTTAGCCACTTATTGCCAACGCCGAGGATGACGTTCGAAGTAGCTTTTCGCGCCGAAATACAAGGTGCCGCAGTTTATTTGACCTTGATATTGCAGTCGAAGGTTTGAGCCGGTGCAACGTCAGTTTCCCATGGCCGCTGGTAGGTCATGAGCAAGTGACCTTCGCCGGGTTGTTTAGCCGTATAGCGCCAAGTTGATTTACCTGCACTGCCTACCAGTGCTGCGTCTTCAGGGTTGCTGTAAACCTCTGGGCCGAGGCTGGTCAGAACAGTTGGAGCGGCGTCGCGTACAACCCAGCGAAACCCAGTGGTGGGGTTACTTGGCAGTGTGATAATCAATTGTTGCCCGGTGGTCAGCGACAGTGGGCAATCGCTTTGCTGTTGCACATTAACCGTACTGGAGTTGGTGGCGCAGCCTGCCAGTAATGCAAGGCTGAGTGGCGGCAGTAAACGGTAAACTGCGGTCATGTTTAGCTCCGGTGATTCGAAAGGCTATTCAGCATAGCTCCAGTCGATGCGAAAACGTAAGCCTAATTGCACCGAAATAGCATATGCCCCATGTCTTAAATAAGCTTTGGCAATCGTTTGGCTAGCAAGGGTTCAGCCGAGATTCGTCGGCTGAACCCTTGTAACTTGCTGATTTTAGTCAAACAGTACTTTAGCTACATCGCTATAGCGTTTGGCGAAGTGTACGGTGATGCCTTCTTTCAAGTAGTCCGGCAGCTCTTCGTACGAGCCTCGGTTGGCATCTGGCAGGATCAGCTCATGGATTTTCTGCCGGCGCGCTGCAATGACTTTCTCGCGAACCCCGCCAATCGGTAGTACCTGCCCGGTTAACGTCAGTTCGCCGGTCATGGCCACGCCTTTTTTCGGAACTTGGTTACGCGCCAGTGAAAGCAGCGCGCTGGCCATGGTAACGCCTGCACTTGGACCGTCTTTCGGGGTGGCGCCTTCGGGTACGTGAAGGTGAATAAACGCCTGATCGAAGAAGCTACTATCACCGCCAAATTTTTTCAGATTCGAGCTGATGTAGCTGTAAGCGATTTCAGCGGACTCCTTCATCACATCGCCCAGTTGGCCAGTGAGTTTGAAGCCGCGATTGAGGGTATGAATTCGTGTGGCTTCAATTGGCAGCGTAGCACCGCCCATACTGGTCCATGCAAGGCCGGTAATAACGCCTTTGCCGGAAAGCACCTGTTCATTACGGAAAACCGCAATACCGAGATAGCGCTCAAGGTCTTTGTGGCCGATTTTCACCGGCGTGTCAGGCGCATCCAGTAATTGCACGACAGCCTTGCGCACTAGTTTGCCGAGCTGCTTTTCGAGTTGGCGCACACCGGCTTCACGGGCGTAGCCTTCAATGACACCGCGCAGCGCAGCGTCAGTAATGCTCAGGCGTTTTTTCGGCACGCCGGCTTTTTCCAACTGTTTTGGCCACAGGTGATTTTTAGCAATCGCCAGTTTCTCTTCGGTGATGTAACCGGAAAGACGAATAATCTCCATGCGATCGAGTAGCGGCCCCGGAATCGAGTCAAGGGTGTTCGCGGTACAGATGAACAAGACTTTCGACAGATCGATGCGCAAGTCCAGATAGTGGTCGAGAAACTCGACGTTCTGCTCTGGGTCGAGGGTTTCCAGAAGAGCAGAAGCAGGGTCGCCTTGAAAGCTGGTGCCCATCTTGTCTATCTCATCGAGCATGATCACCGGGTTCATCACTTCGACTTCTTTCAGCGCTTGCACCAGCTTGCCGGGCAGGGCACCAATATAAGTACGGCGATGGCCCTTGATCTCGGCTTCGTCGCGCATACCGCCGACACTGAAACGATAAAATGGTCTGCCTAGCGACTCGGCAATTGATTTGCCAATACTGGTTTTACCCACCCCAGGCGGGCCGACAAGCAACACGATGGAACCGGCGATTTCACCTTTGAATGCACCTACGGCGAGGAACTCGGTGATTCGCGATTTGATGTCATCCATGCCCGAATGATGCTTGTCGAGCACTGTGCGCGAATGCTTCAGGTCTAGCTTGTCCTGACCAAACACGCCCCAAGGTAACGCGGTGGCCCAGTCCAAGTAATTGCGGGTCACAGCGTACTCGGGGGAGCCGGTCTCAAGTATCGATAACTTGCCAAGTTCTTCGTCTATACGTTTGCGCGCCTGCTCAGACAGGGTTTTACCTTCCAGACGCTGCTCGAACTGCTCGATATCTGCGCTGCGGTCGTCTTTGCTCAAACCTAGTTCTTGCTGAATAATCTTCAGCTGTTCCTTGAGAAAGAACTCGCGTTGATGTTCAGAAATCTTGCGGTTGACCTCCGCCGACAACTCGCCTTGCAGGCGTGCAACCTCAACCTCTTTGCGCAGCAATGGCAGCACTTTCTCCATGCGTTTAAGCATCGGCACGGTGTCGAGGACTTCTTGCAGCTCTTTGCCCGGCACAGTGGTCAAGGCGGCGGCAAAGTCGGTCAGCGGGGACGGATCGTTAGGGCTGAAGCGGTTGAGGTAATTCTTCAACTCTTCGCTGTACAGGGGATTGAGCGGCAGCAGTTCCTTGATCGCATTGATCAGCGCCATGCCATAGGCTTTGATCTCATCACGCGACTCGAGCAGGGTTTTTGGGTATTCAACTTCCGCCAGATAGGGTGGTTTACGGCTTAACCAGCCACGAATACGCACGCGGGTCAGGCCCTGCGCAACAAATTGCAGCTTGCCACCTTCTTCCGAGGCATTGAGCACACGAACCAAGGTGCCGTGCTCGGGTAGGGAATCGGGGTCAAAACTTGCCGAGCCATCTGCTGGCGGATTATCCACGAAGAACAATGCCAGGCTCTTGTGCTGCGTATCACTCACGCGTTTGAGAGTCGAGCTCCAAGGTTCGGGGTTGACGATGATCGGCAACACCTGAGCAGGGAAGAGCGGGCGGTTATGGATTGGAATCACATACAGCTTGTCTGGCAGTTGCTGATTAGGCAGGGCCAGACGTTGATCATCCTGATTTCCTGGTTCTACGACGATATCGTTATCTTCGTTCATGCTGCACCTGCAATTGGGCGATGACATAAACATGGGGGATAATTTGGCTTTTTCAATTGTTCGTTGCCTGCGACGCAATGTCACTGTGGCATCCATTTGTCGTCGGCACTGCTGTTTTCGCGCTTTAAGGGGTAAAATGCGCCATCACTTAATGGACGCCGTCTTGCGATGCTCAATGCCCGTCTAATTCGACTCGATGATAAAGCCCACGAACATACCCACGATCACCATCAATTGGTGCTATCGCTGTCTGGGCGTGCAGAATTCGAGGTGAACGGCAGTGGCGGAGAGGTCTGTCGGATGCGCGCTTGCTTGGTTCCTGGCGATGCAGATCACCAGTTTGCCGGCATGGGCGATAACCGCATGTTGATCATCGACCTCGATGAGCAGGACACCACCAGCGAAGACCTCGAATTATTGGCGCACTTGTTTGAGACGCCGCGTTATCCCCAGTTGGATGCGGATTTTCAGCACTTGCTCAGCTATGCGGGCGCCGAGCTTGAACGCTATGGCAGTGACCTGATTCTTGCGCGCTCGCTGGGCGGGGTGCTGTTGCGTGCGTTGCACTTGCGCCTGTTTGGCGAGCAACGAAACCGTGTCAGCGGTTCACTCAACTTGGAGCGCTTGGATCAGTATATCGTTGAACATCTGTCGCGGCGTATCAGCGTTGCCGAGTTGGCCCAGACTGTCTGCCTGAGCCCGAGCCACTTTCACGCGCAGTTCAAAGAAAGTGTTGGTCTGACCCCACATCAATACCTGCTTAAAAGCCGTCTTGATCGAGCCGCGCGCTTGCTCCGTGAAAGCAACTTGCCGCTGATTCGGATTGCCGAAGAGTGTGGTTTCTCTTCACAAAGCGCCCTGACTACAGCAATGCGCCGTTATATGGGCCTTACCCCCAAGCGTATGCGCAAGCCTCAGTAAGCAGGTTTTTGCGCCATAATCTGATATTTCTAACAGCGCCATGCCGGTTTTGATTGAACGGCTCATTATTGTGCACGCCTATCATTGATCAGTAATTATTGGATTTCAGGAGGAGCTGCTTTGACCGAGCAACAGTCACCCGTTACCTGGCAAATCAAACATCACAGCGAGCTTAGCGTCACTGATGTATACGCTGCTTTAAAGCTGCGCAGCGCGGTTTTCGTGGTCGAGCAGAATTGTGTCTACACTGATATCGATGATCTCGACATGCTCGGTGAAACGCGTCATTTACTGGCATGGCAGGGCGATACGTTGGTTGCGTATTTACGCTTGCTTGATCCTGCGCAAAACGATTCGAGTGTGGTGATCGGTCGTGTGGTGACCGACCCATCTGCGCGCGGTACCGGCTTGGGCCACAAGATGATGGCGCATGCTCTCGAAGCCTGTGCTGAGCATTGGCCAGAATTGCCGATTTACATGTCAGCGCAAGCACATTTGCAAGGCTATTACGGGCGTTATGGTTTTGTTGCATGCAGCGACATTTATCTTGAAGACGGCATCGAGCATGTCGGTATGCGTCGTCTTTAATCGTCGCTGCGCATCATTATGGTGCGCAGTGAACGCCGCCCGACATGGTCAATTTACGCGTTTGGTCGGCGCCGACTGATTTTGTCGATGAAGACAGCATCTGGCTGAATCTGAGCGGCTTGCTCCTTCTAGTCCGGGCGGTGTAGCCGCTTACAGATGTTTTTAGGCAAAAAAAGCATCTTGAATTAGTTCCCTGCCCCATAGTTTTTTGCAAAAACTCCAGAGGTTTTAGTAAGAAGCTGTAATCACTCTGCCACTAAATTCAGACATCCAGTTGCGTCGAGTTTGTTGCCTTGAGTTTTGTCGTCCGGGCAACACATCTGCACCCATGCATGCACAGACGCTTACAACAACAGTCTCCAGAAGAGGATGGGCGTGATGTTTAAAGCCAGTCACGTCTTGCAGGACGAGTTCCTAACCCGGATCTCTGCCGCCAAGGCCGCCGATTTTTTCCCTGTCATCAGCGCTAACTACAGCGTTGACGAGGCAGCCTATCTCACTGAGCTTTTAGAGCTCGCCGACCCCGGTGAAGCAGGCATTGAGGCTATCCGCCAGAATGCCCGCACATTGATTGAACATGTGCGTAGCCGGGACAATGCCGTCGATACCCTCGACGCACTTCTTCGTCAGTACAGCCTCGACACCCAGGAAGGGCTGATGCTCATGTGCCTGGCCGAGGCTTTGCTGCGGGTGCCGGATGCAGTCACAGCCGATGCGTTGATCCGCGACAAACTCAGCGCTGCCGAGTGGGAACGCCACTTGGGCAAGAGTGACAGCGTGTTGGTCAATTTTGCTGCCTGGGGCTTGGTCATGACCGGCAAGGTGGTTGACCCGGAAACCGCAGACGGTCGCCCAAAAAACGTATTGGGCAAGTTGATCAAACGTTCTGGTGAGCCAGTTATCCGCGCGGCGATGAACCAGGCCATGAAACTCATGGGCAAGCAGTTCGTACTGGGCCGCACCATCAGTGAAGCACTGAAAAATGGTCGCCCGGAGCGTGAAAAAGGTTACAGCTATTCCTTTGATATGTTGGGTGAAGCAGCGCTGACCGCTGAAGACGCCGACAAGTACATGGCCGACTATCGCCAGGCGATTGATACCGTTGGTGCTGAGCCGCAAGTTGGTAAAGGCCCGCGCCCGTCGGTGTCGATCAAGCTTTCGGCGCTGCACCCGCGCTATGAAGTCGCTCAGCGTGAACGCGTACTGATTGAATTGTTCGATAACGTGCGCGAATTGTGTGTGCGTGCCCGCAAGCTGGACGTGGGTATCTCGATCGATGCTGAAGAAGCTGACCGGCTTGAACTGTCGCTCGAACTTTACGAAAAGCTACTGCGTGACCCGGCAATTAGCGGCTGGGGTGAAGTAGGTCTGGTTATCCAAGCCTACTCAAAGCGCTGCTTGCCAGTGCTGGTGTGGCTGACCTTGTTGGGCAAAGAGCTCGGCGAGAAGATGCCGTTGCGCTTGGTCAAGGGTGCGTATTGGGACAGCGAAATCAAACAGTGTCATGTGCAGGGCCTGGATGGTTTTCCGGTATTTACCCGCAAAGAAGGCACCGACAGTTCTTACTTGGCCTGTGCCCGCTTCCTGTTATCCGAGTTCACCCGTGGGGTGATTTATCCGCAGTTCGCCAGCCACAACGCACATACGGTCAGCTGCATTCTGACCATGGCCGCTGAGCTGCCACAGCCACGTGATTTCGAGTTCCAGCGCCTGCACGGAATGGGCGATGCGCTGTATGACACGGTGTTGGAAAAGCACGCTACTAATGTGCGTATTTACGCTCCGGTTGGCGCACACAAAGACCTGCTGCCGTATCTGGTGCGTCGTCTGTTGGAAAACGGTGCGAACTCCTCGTTTGTGCATCAATTGGTTGACCCTAGCACGCCGATTGAGTCACTTCTTGATCATCCAGTGACGCAGTTGCGCAAGTTCAAGTCGCTCAGCAATGAGAAAATTCCACTTCCGCCTGCACTGTTCGGTGCTGCTCGGAAAAACTCCCAAGGCATCAACATGAATATCGAGCACTCCTGGGCAGAATTGAACAATGCCTACCAGCCGCACCTCAATCGCCAATGGCACGCAGCACCTGTAATCAATGGTGAAAAGCTCGCCGGTACTGCACAAGACGTGCACTGCCCATATGAGTTGAGCAAGGTTGTTGGCAGTGCTGAGTTCGCGACCGCCGCCCAAGCCGCCCAAGCGCTTGATGTGTTGAGTGCTGCCTGGCCGCGCTGGAATGCCACTGCAATCGACGATCGCGCGAGTGTTTTCGAGCGCTTGGCAGACCTGCTGGAAACCCACCGTGCAGAGCTGATGGCAATGTGCACGCTGGAGGCGGGTAAAAGCCTGCAAGACGGTATCGATGAGGTGCGTGAAGCAGTTGATTTCTGCCGCTATTACGCGCAACAAGCACGCCTGCGTTTAGGTCGTGAAGAACTGCAAGGCCCTACTGGCGAGCGTAACGAGCTGTTCCATGAAGGCCGTGGTATTTTCGTATGCGTCAGCCCGTGGAACTTCCCTCTGGCTATCTACCTGGGCCAGATTGCTGCGGCATTGGTTGCCGGTAACTGTGTTCTGGCAAAGCCTGCCGAACAGACCAGCCTGATTGCTGCACGCGCTCTGGAACTGATGTTTGAAGCAGGCTTGCCGAAAGATGTAATTGCTTTCTTGCCGGGTGATGGCGCGACCTTGGGTGGCGTGTTCTGTCGCGACGCCCGTGTATCAGGCGTGTGCTTCACCGGTTCGACCGATACTGCGCGAATCATCAACCGCCAATTGGCTGAAAAACAAGGTCCAATCGCTGCCTTGATCGCTGAAACTGGCGGTCAGAACGCGATGATCGTTGATTCCACAGCCCTGCCTGAGCAGGTTGTTAAAGACGCCGTGCAATCGGCCTTTACCAGCGCCGGCCAACGTTGCTCAGCCCTGCGCGTGCTCTATGTGCAGGCTGATATCGCCGACCGCGTGCTGGAGCTGCTTAAGGGCGCGATGGCCGAACTCAAAGTTGGCCCGACGCATCTGCGTGCCAACGACATTGGCCCGGTAATCGACGCTGAAGCTAAAGCCGGTCTAGATGCTCACATCGCTAAGCTAAAAGGCGAAGGCAAGCTGATCGCTGAAACACAAATGCCAGCTGATCTTGATGGGCATTTTGTAGCGCCTGTGGCTTTTGAAATCGGCGGCATCAACGAATTAGAGAAAGAAAACTTTGGCCCGATCCTGCACGTAGTGCGTTATCAGGCCAGCGAGCTGGAAGCGGTGGTCGGCGCTATCAACGGTACTGGTTACGGTTTGACTCTTGGGGTTCATAGCCGTAACGAAGAAACCGCCGCACGCATCGAGGCCTTGGCGCGCGTTGGTAACCTGTACATCAACCGTAACCAGATTGGCGCGGTAGTAGGTGTGCAGCCGTTTGGTGGTTGTGGTCTATCTGGTACCGGTCCAAAAGCCGGTGGTCCAAGCTACTTATTGCGCTTTGTTAACGAGCGTACGACTTCGGTGAACACCACCGCAGTCGGAGGTAATGCATCGCTGCTATCATTGGGCGACGAGGTTTAAACAGTTTTACGGGCGGGTGCCTTCGGGCCTCGCCCGTTGTTTTATTGAGGGCTCAAAAAAGCCTGAAGTTGGTTGCGTGACCTGAGGGCTGGTTGCTCAATCTTAAAGAGGTGCGGTTGTTCTGATATTACGCTGAGTTGGGCTTTCCAGCCGCAGGGTATAGACAACGTATCCGCTTTATTAGGTGCGGGCGCTACACGCGAACGCTGTTTGCCATACAGGGCACGGGTCAACCCCGTGCTGCCATAACAACAAACGAGAGGGGACCACCCCAATGACAGCTAACACACCCATGCTAGTCACCTTTGTGGTGTACATTGCTTTGATGATCGGGATTGGCTTATTCGCCTATCTGCGTACCAAAAACTTATCCGATTACATCCTTGGTGGCCGTAGCCTCGGCAGCTATGTAACTGCGTTGTCTGCTGGTGCATCGGACATGAGCGGCTGGTTGTTGATGGGCTTGCCGGGCGCCGTGTACTTGTCGGGCTTGTCTGAAGGCTGGATTGCCATTGGCTTGGTGATTGGTGCTTATCTGAACTGGCTGTTTGTTGCGGGTCGTCTGCGGGTACAGACCGAGCACAATGGCAACGCGCTGACCCTGCCTGATTACTTCAGCAATCGCTTCGAAGACAACAGCCGCGTGTTGCGGGTTTTTTCTGCTGTCGTCATTCTGGTGTTCTTCACCATCTATTGCGCATCTGGCGTGGTAGCTGGCGCGCGTTTGTTTGAAAGCACTTTCGGTATGCCTTACGAGACTGCGCTGTGGGCGGGTGCTGCTGCAACCATCGCCTATACTTTTATCGGCGGCTTCTTGGCTGTTAGCTGGACTGACACCGTACAAGCAACGTTGATGATCTTCGCTTTGATCCTGACGCCAGTGGTTGTGATGATCGCCACCGGCGGTGTGGATACAACATTCGCTGCAATCGAGATGCAAGATGCCACCAACTTTGACATGTTCAAAGGCGCAACCTTTATCGGTGTGATTTCGCTGATGGCGTGGGGCCTAGGTTACTTCGGTCAACCACACATCCTGGCGCGTTTCATGGCGGCTGATTCGGTTAAAACCATTCCATCAGCACGTCGTATCTCCATGGCATGGATGATTCTTTGCCTGATTGGTACGGTGTCGGTTGGTTTCTTCGGTATCGCTTACTTCGCTGCAAATCCTGACGTTGCGGGGCCAGTGACTGAAAACCCTGAGCGGGTCTTCATCGAATTGGCCAAGTTGCTGTTCAACCCATGGGTTGCGGGCGTGCTGCTGTCGGCCATTCTGGCTGCAGTTATGAGCACCTTGAGCTGCCAGCTGTTGGTATGTTCGAGCGCTCTGACAGAAGACTTCTACAAAGCATTTCTGCGTAAAGATGCCTCGCAAACCGAGCTGGTCTGGGTCGGTCGTGGCATGGTGCTGCTGATTGCCTTGGTTGCGATCCTGCTGGCTGCAGATCCAAATAACCGCGTGTTGGGCTTGGTGTCTTATGCGTGGGCTGGTTTCGGCGCTGCATTCGGTCCAGTGGTATTGCTCTCTGTCATGTGGGCACGCATGACCCGTAACGGCGCGCTGGCAGGCATGTTGGTTGGTGCGATTACCGTGATCGTGTGGAAGAACTACATCGGTTTGGGTCTGTACGAAATCATTCCTGGCTTCATCCTCGCAACGCTGGCCATTGTGGTCTTCAGCCTGCTGGATAAAGAGCCATCTGCAACCATGCAGAAGCGTTTCGCTGATGCTGAGAAAGAGTACAACGCCGCCCAATAATCGGCTGGATGTACTATAAAACCGGCCCGTGCTTGTTGTGCATGGGCCGGTTTTTTTCTGCCTAAAATAGCTGTGCGCTAGCCACTGCTAATGTTTGATTGGGCAGATATATCTTTATTTCTTCCGTTGGCGCCTGTGCTTGGCTATGGTGCGCTTCTCAACTGATTCGCTGGCAAAGGCATGGCATGACTCAAACTCCAAACAATCCACTGCATGGCGTTACGCTTGAGGCGATTCTCAACCATCTGGTAGCAACTTACGGCTGGGATGGGCTGGCGCAGCGTATTGATATTCGCTGTTTCAAAAGCGATCCGAGTATCAAATCGAGTCTGACTTTTTTGCGCAAGACGCCGTGGGCGCGCGAGAAAGTAGAGGCGCTGTATATCAAGGCACAACGCAATAACTGATCGTCGCAAAAGTTGCTTAAGCAGGTTGATGAGCCTCGGCAATGCGCGGGCTCATCGGGAGGCGGGGAGTGTTAGCTCATGGGCTCGTCGTCGCGCACTACTATGTATTCACGTCCGTTGTCATCTTCGCTGTAGTCGAGCACATAAAACATCACTACCTCACCTGGGTTAGGCATTGTGGCGACATAGTCGTTGCCTTCAACCGTGAAGAACTGCGCTGATTCGGGCTTAGCCTCGCATTCAATAAATGCGGTCATAAACAGCTCAGGGTTGGTGTCGGCGAAGAACTCTTCCCGTTCATGCTCATCCCAGTCAGCTGGCGCTTCGAATACGCCGGTGAAGAGGATCTTGGCATCGCCGAGGTCAATTTCTTCAGCTTCAGGGTCCTGCTCATCTGGGCGATAAACCATGCAGTTCAGCGCATCTTCGTGAGTCAAGGTGGCATTGCGCGCGGCAAGGCGCTTTTGCGGGTCGAGTGGTGGCACGTCTAGCTCCATGTATGTGGCCGTATGCTGGTTGTTTCAGCAGCGGTGACTGACAGCAAACCATAGTCAGTGAGTGTTAAAGGAAAAAGACCGTTGGTCTGTTTTCGATTTCCATGCCTGAGTATGGTTCATCCGTAAGCGCAGATATTACCACCGCATGACGCTCTGCCATGGGCGAGTAAGCACTATATTTGATGGTAGTCGCTGCTTGAGTAAAGTGCAGGTTTAAGCGTAAGACTATGCGCCCAAGAGATGACGCAACAACCAACCAAGGACGAGAAACGAGGTCGAAATGCCAGTTGATAAACCCGCGCAACTGATTCGCAGCTGGCAAGCCAACGCCGAGGCGTGGACCAAGGTTGTTCGTGAGCAACGCTTGGCGAGCCGGCGTCTGGTCACTGATGCGGCAGTGCTTGAGGCGATACATCAATGTGCGCCCACGCGTGTGCTGGATGTCGGTTGCGGTGAAGGTTGGCTGTGCCGGGCATTGGCGGATAAAGGTCTTGAGGTGCTCGGTGTTGATGCCTCGCAACCATTAATATTGCAGGCTCGCGCAGCCGATCCTTACCCGCAGCGTTATTATCAGTTTGGTTATGATCAACTCGCTGAAGCGGGACAAACATTGGGCCAGTTTGACGTGTTGGTGTGCAACTTTGCGCTGCTTGATGAGGAGCTTTTGCCCAGCCTCAAGGCAATGCGTGCCCGTGCGACTGACGGCGGATATCTACTCATCCAAACGCTGCATCCTTGGCAAGCCTGCGTCAACCAGCCGTATGTTGATGGTTGGCGCGTTGAGCAGTTCAGTGATTTTGGCAATGAGTTCACGCAGCCCATGCCTTGGTTCTTTCGCACTCTGCAATCGTGGCTTGCACTGCTGGCTGAGGCGGGTTGGCAGTTGCAATCGTTGCAGGAACCCAAACACCCGCAGCAGATGCAACCTGCGTCAATGTTGTTATTGAGCATCCGCGCCTAGCGCTGGTTAAAGAGCACTGGAATACGCGGCGCAGTGACTTTCCGGCAGTGCTTTAGCGGGCGACGCTAACGCCTTCAAGGTTAGCGAACGAGGTGTCTTTCGCGGTCAGTAAAAAGTCGCGCATAAATGGCGCATCGAGCATATCGGTGCGAATCCCCGCGTAGAGTGTGGCCAGCAAGCCTTTTTCACCTAGGCGTTTGGCGGTGACATAACCCCGCGAGCTGTACTCGTGCAGCGCCCAGTTCGGCAAGCCGCAGACCCCGCGTCCGCTGGCGACCAGTTGCATCATCATGACTGTCAGCTCGGAAGTACGTACTTGCGCTGGCTCGATATCCGCCGGTTCGAGAAAACGGGTAAAAATATCCAGCCGGTCACGTTCGACAGGGTAGGTGATCAGCGTTTCTTTCTCTAAATCTTGCGCGACGATAAATGCCTTGTTCGCCAGCGCATGCTGATTGGCGACAGCGAGCATTGCTTCGTAAGTGAATAGCGGTATGTAAGTAATACCCGCCAGCTCGATGGGGTCTGAAGTGACGACCAAATCAAGGTCGCCGCGAGCCAAGGCGGGCAACGGCGCAAAAGAGAATCCTGAGGCCAGGTCAAGTTCGACTTCTGGCCAGGCATCGCGAAATTGGTCAATGGTCGGCATCAGCCACTGGAAGCAACTGTGGCATTCAATCGCCATGTGCAACCGGCCTGCAGTCCCGCCAGCCAAGCGTGCCAGATCACGTTCGGCGCCGCGCAATAAAGGCAGCACCGAATCGGATAACTGCAATAAGCGCAAGCCAGCGCTGGTGAAACGCACAGGTTTGGTCTTGCGTACAAATAACTGCATACCCAGTCGCTCTTCAAGCTCTTTGAACTGATGTGAGAGTGCCGACTGAGTCAGGTGTAAGCGTTCTGCTGCGTCAACCAGGCTGTCGCTTTCGCGCAGCGCGTGCAGGGTTTTTAGATGGCGAAGTTCAAGCATGGCGGTCTCACGGTCGCGGGCGCAATAGAAGATAAGCGATGGGGCGGGTGGGCCAGTGTCAGCGCTGGCGCCATATGAACATGAGTAAAACTATAGATCAATACGAATATGTTGAGTTTGTCTCATGATTCAGTGTTGTTGAGAATACACACCATCATCTGTACGGAGCATTAAATCATGGCTGTATCTCATTCCCTCGGTTTTCCTCGCATCGGCCGCGACCGTGAATTAAAGAAGGCGCTGGAAGCGCATTGGCGAGGCGAGCTGGATGAGGCAGGTTTGCGTGCCGCCGGCCGCGAGCTGCGAGCGAATCATTGGCAACTGCAAAAAGACGCGGGTATCGACTTGCTGCCAGTGGGTGACTTTGCCTGGTACGACCAAGTGCTCACTCACTCGCTGACTTTTGGTGTGGTTCCTCAGCGTTTTCGTCCTGAGTCTGGCCAGCCGACACTGGATACCTTGTTTGGCATGGCCCGTGGTGTCAGCAAAAGCTGTTGCGGCGGTGCCCATGCGCAGGAAATGACTAAGTGGTTCGATACCAATTATCACTATCTAGTGCCTGAATTCAGTGCCGATCAGCGCTTTCAATTGAGCTGGGAGCAGCTGTTTGAAGAGGTTGCGGAGGCAAAAGCTTTGGGGCATCAGGTCAAACCGGTTTTGATTGGCCCGCTGACTTATTTGTGGCTGGGTAAAGCCAAGGGCGACGATTTCGACAAACTTGAATTGCTTGAGCGCTTATTGCCGATATACGGCGAAATTCTTGGTCGTTTGGCTGCGCTTGATGTTGAGTGGGTGCAAATTGACGAACCCATTCTTGGTCTGGATCTACCGCAAGACTGGAAGAACGCTTTCGAGCGCGCTTATCACTTGCTCCAGCACGCACCGCTGAAAAAACTGGTGGCCACCTACTTCAGCGGCCTTGAAGACAACCTCGGTCTGGCTGTTACTTTGCCGGTCGATGGGCTGCATGTCGATTGGGTGCGTGCGCCTGAGCAACTGCCGCTGCTGCTTGATCGCCTGCCAAGCTACAAGGTGCTGTCTCTGGGCGTGGTCAATGGTCGTAACGTCTGGCGTTGTGATCTTAATGCTGCGCTGCAGGCGTTAAAGCAGGCGCAGAACCGCTTTGGCGACAATCTTTGGGTAGCCGGTTCATGCTCGCTGCTGCACAGTCCGGTTGACTTGAAGCGTGAAGACACGTTGGATGCCGAGCTTAAAAGCTGGCTGTCGTTTGCCGTGCAGAAGTGCTCGGAGATAGCGCTGTTGAGCAAGGCATTGAATGACCCGGAAGCTGAGGACGTTAAGGCCGCATTGGCGCACAGCGCTCAAGTGCAACTCAGTCGTGAGCAGTCCAAACGTATTCACAAGCCTGATGTACAGGCGCGCTTGCGTGCAGTGACTGCAGCCGACGGCCAGCGGGCATCGAACTTTGCTAAGCGTATTGATCTGCAACGCCAACGTTTGCAGCTGCCTGCATTTCCGACCACCACCATTGGCTCGTTCCCGCAGACTGCCTCTATTCGTCTGGCGCGTCAGTCATTCAAGCAAGGCAAATTGTCAGGCGCTGAATACACCGAGGCCATGTACAGCGAAATTCGTCATGCAGTCAAAGTGCAAGAAGACCTTGGCCTGGACGTGCTGGTGCACGGCGAGGCAGAGCGTAACGACATGGTCGAGTATTTCGCCGAGCAGCTCGATGGCTACGCGTTCACCCGTTTTGGCTGGGTGCAGAGTTATGGTTCGCGTTGCGTGAAACCGGCGGTGATCTTTGGTGACTTGAGTCGCCCTAAAGCCATGACTGTCGAATGGATTCGTTATGCGCAGAGCCTCACCAGCAAAGTCATGAAAGGCATGTTGACCGGGCCGGTGACCATGCTGATGTGGTCCTTCCCGCGCGAGGATGTCAGCCGTGAAGTTCAGGCGCGGCAGTTGGCGCTGGCTATTCGCGATGAAGTGGTTGACCTGGAAAAGGCCGGAATCAAGATCATCCAGATTGATGAGGCCGCGTTCCGTGAAGGCTTGCCGTTGCGCAAAGCGGCTTGGCAGGGCTATCTCGACTGGGCAACCGAGGCGTTTCGCCTATGTGCTTCGGGTGTACAGGATCAAACTCAGATCCATACACACATGTGCTACAGCGAATTTAACGATGTGATTGAGTCAATTGCAGCGATGGATGCTGATGTCATCACCATCGAGACCTCGCGTTCTGACATGGAGTTGTTGGATGCGTTTGAAGCCTTCGATTACCCCAATGATATTGGCCCCGGCGTCTACGATATTCACTCACCACGGGTGCCGGAAACCTCTGAAATCATCAAGTTGATGACCAAGGCTGTGCAGCGTATCCCCGCTGAACGACTCTGGGTTAATCCCGACTGCGGTTTGAAAACCCGTGGTTGGGCAGAGACCGAAGCCGCGCTGGTGAATATGGTCGCGGCAGCGCGTGAGTTGCGCACGCAGTTAGCTTAACCGACTGACCTGCCAGCCGTGCGGGCATGCAATGTGCGAGCGTTGCTGGCAGGATTTAAAGCGGTATTAATCAACCGCCGATGCTGTTTGCGCTGGAAGCAAAACGACCACTCAGCAGGGTTCATTAAATTGTCATGGTTCTGTGGCAGCGCGAAAGCATAAATATCATCAAACTCGCAACTTAATGGGGTTCTGCGTTTTGGTGTTTTTATGCGTGCGTTTTTATTTATCGCCGCGCTGTTATTCAGTGTGTCGTCATTTTCTGCGGTCCGTTGCGATCTAACTGCAGCTACACAATTTGCTGATGTGGGTGAGTTAAATCTTGCCTATCAAAGCGTTGGTCGTGATCGTGATCCGGCCTTGTTGTTAGTGATGGGGCTGGGTGGGCAACTGATTCATTGGCCAGATGAAGTCGTTAAGTCGCTGTGTGAGCAGGGTTTTCGGGTGATCCGTTTTGATAACCGTGATGTTGGTTTAAGTACCTGGCACCAGCCTGAGGCAACGGTAAACCTGACCTATCAAGTGCTGCGCTACCGCGTCGGCTTGGGTGTGTCCGCGCCATACAGCTTGACTGATATGGCTGAGGACTCACTAGGTTTGATGGACTCGCTGGGAATACAGCGCTTTCATGTATTGGGCGCAAGTATGGGTGGAATGATCGCCCAGCACCTGGCGGATATCGCGCCGCAGCATGTGCAAAGTCTGACGCTCATCATGAGCAGTTCGGGGGCTGAAGGTTTACCGGCACCGAGCCCTAAATTACTCGCGTTATTGGGGCGGCGCGAGGCCCCGAATAGAGCTGTTGCACTGGAGCAGCAAGCAGATTTGCTCGCAGCCTTGGGAAGCCCTGAGGTGAAGGATGATCGCCAGGAATTGTTGCACGAAGCACAGATTTCTTATGATCGCGCTTTTAATCCACAAGGTGTTGAGCGGCAAATTGCAGCTATTTTGGCCGAGCCAAGCCGCGTCGAATTGCTCAATCGCTTACGTGTTCCGACTCTGGTGGTGCACGGCACGGCTGACCCGCTGCTGCCGGTGATGCACGGTGTGCATCTGGCCGCCCATATTCGCGGCAGCCAATTAAAGCTGATTCCCGGTTTGGCTCATCGCTTTCAAGCGGCGTTTAAACAGCCGCTACTGTCAGCGGTGTTGCCGTATTTGATTCAGCATCGTACAGATACTCATATCGCCAAACTGTAGTTTTGCGTGAGATGGCGGGCCATTCGGGGGTAATCGCTCGGGTGGGCAAGGCGAAGCTTGTCCACCATGATCGAGTGAACGGCCAGAGGCGAGTTAGTGAGTCAGCGTTGCATTCAGGGGCGTTGGTTTCGACGCTGAACCACGGCGTTCTTGCAAGTACTGGCTCAGGCGCAATTGTTCTGCTGCACTCATGAACAAACCCAGCTTGGTGCGTCGCCATACAATATCTGCTGGTGCCGTGGCCCACTCTTCATTACACAGATAGTCAACTTCACAGGCATACAACTGCGCCCCAAAGTGCTCGCCCAAGTCTTGCAGGTCGTTTACCCCGTTTAACAACAGCCAGCTGCGGTTGCCGTAGGTGGTCGCCCACCGTCGAACCAGAGTGGTCGGTAACCAACTGAAGCGAGCGCTGAGTGCTTCGACCAAGGCGCTCTGGCTTTCAAAATCCTCGGCGCCAGGCAGTAAGCTGGTGGCTGTCCAGCTTGGTCCCATTTGTGGGAAATGGCTGGCCAGCAACTTCAGTGCGGACTCGGCCAGTTTACGGTAGGTGGTTAGCTTGCCGCCGAATACCGAGAGTAGCGGCGCCTCGCCAGGGTGCCCCAAAAGTGACAGGGTGTAGTCGCGCGTTACAGCTGATGGCTCAGCAGACTCATCGTCACACAGCGGTCTGACTCCAGAGAAACTGTGCAAAATATCTTCGCGTGCAAGCGGCTGACGAAAGTGCGCGTTGAATACGTTGAGCAGGTAATCGGTTTCCTCCTCGGTGATCGCAACGGCGCGAGGGTCACCCTTATATTCACGATCAGTGGTGCCGATCATGGTGAATTGATCAAGGTAGGGAATCGCAAATACAACGCGCTGGTCTTCGTTCTGCAGGATATACGCCTGTTCGCCCTCAAACCTGCGGGGCACGATGATGTGGCTGCCTTGAATAAGGCGCACACCGTAGGGCGATTTTTGCTTGAGATCGTCATGAATAAACTTTGCCACCCACGGCCCTGCAGCATTGACCAGTGCGCGGGCGCGAATTGAAAACAGGCTGCCGTCGGCGCGCTCAAGATGAATGTGCCACAGGCCTTTGCTGCGCCGGGCACTGGTGCAGCGGGTTTGAGTGTGGATGTGCGCACCGCTTTCGCGGGCAGCCATGGCATTGAGAACCACCAGCCGGGCATCGTCAACCCAGCAGTCGGAGTACTCAAAGCCGCGGCTGATCTCCGCTTTCATCGGGCTGTCGGCACCGAAGCGCAAACCATGTGAACCCGGCAGCTTTTCGCGCTTGCCGAGATGATCGTATAGAAACAAGCCCGCTCGAATCATCCATGCCGGGCGCAGGTGAGGGCGGTGCGGCAGGATAAAACGCATCGGTTTGATGATGTGTGGTGCTTTCGCCAGCAGCACCTCGCGCTCAGCCAGTGCTTCGCGCACTAAGCGAAACTCATAATGTTCGAGGTAGCGTAAGCCGCCGTGGATCAGTTTGCTGCTGGCTGACGAGGTGTGTTCGGCCAGATCATCGCGCTCACAGAGAAAAACCGACAAGCCGCGTCCGGCAGCATCGGCGGCAATGCCGACGCCATTGATACCGCCACCGACAACGGCAAGGTCGTAAATCTCGGCAATGGGCGCGTTGTGGGTGCTGTGATTGGGCATGCTGGCACTCGCAAAAGGTCGAAATTGAACTTCATATGTTCACTTTCGAACATATGTTAGTTGAATAACCTTGATCCCGCCAGTCTGCAGCTGATGTTTGCACCGGCCAGTTCGATTTAATTCACGCAGGCATGCGCACACCTACCTTGGGTCGGGTAAGCGAGCCGCTGACAGAAGGTTTTTAAACGAGGTTGAGCTGGATTTTTGCGTCGTGCAAAAGCCGGGTGATTGCCGGGCTCGGCGCTGCATCAGTGAAGACTTGATTGACCAGATTGATAGGGCCTAGCCGAACCACTGCGTTGCGTCCGAATTTGTTCGAGTCAGCAGCTAGTAATACATGCCGAGCATTGCTGATGATTGCTTGGGAAACCCGGACTTCCTGATAGTCGAAATCGAGGAGACTGCCGTCTTCGTCAATCCCGCTGATGCCAACCAGCGCAAAGTCGACCTTGAATTGTGCAATGAAATCGACTGCGGCTTGGCCGACAACTCCGCCGTCAGGACGCACTGTTCCGCCCGCTACGAGGACTTCGAAGTCAGGCTTACTGCTAAGTTGCGCCGCAACATGCAGATTGTTGGTGATGATTTTTAAACCTTTGTGATTCAACAGGGCGCGGGCAATGGCTTCAGTGGTCGTGCCGATATTGATGAACAAAGAGGCATGGTTTGGTATCTGCGCGGCAATGGCTTCAGCGATGCGCTGCTTTTCTTCACGCATTTGCCCTGCACGCATGGTGTATGCAGTATTTTGCGTGCTTGAGTTTTCGCAAGCCGCACCGCCGTGAGTGCGACGTAGCAAGCCTTGTTCGGCGAGCTGATTGATGTCGCGGCGGATAGTTTGGGGGGTGACGGTGAATGCTTGAGCAAGTTCGTCGATGCTGACGTATCCACGCTCACGAGCCAGATTAAGAATGTCTTGCTGACGCGGTGCCAGAGTCATGAAAGGGTCCTTTTTTGCGCCATTATAGGCTGCTCAGGAAGATTTTTTCGGCTATGGTAATCAGACTTTATCAGAGTATTTTCACAAACGAACATGACGCCTGCAATTGAACTGTTAAAAAAGGCTAAAGCGCAGTTCCAAGTACACAGCTATAGCCACGACCCAAAGGTTGCTTCTTATGGGTTGGAGGCTGCCGATAAGCTTGGCCTTGATCCTGCTCGGGTATTCAAGACGCTATTGGCTGCCAGTGAGAAAGGGGAGCTTTTAGTTGCAGTGGTGCCAGTAGCCGGTAGTCTGGACTTGAAGGCATTGGCTAGCGCCGCCGGGGTCAAAAAAGTCGACATGGCTGATCCGACTGCGGCGCAACGTGCTACAGGATACTTGCTAGGTGGCATTAGTCCGCTGGGGCAAAAGAAGCGTTTGCGTACCTTTATAGATACCTCGGCTCAGCACTTTCCCAGTATTCATGTCAGTGCGGGTAGGCGCGGGCTTGAGGTTGAGTTAGCGGGTGCTGTTTTGGCTGAGCACACCTGCGCACAATTTGCGGCAATTGGCCGCGAGTAATTTCAGTTTGCTGCATGCCTTGATTGCGGCATGCGCTCATTCATTTTGGCCAACACCTATTCAGGTGTGAAGGCCTAACAATAACAAGGACTCATACATGTCACGGTTTCTGCTTGCGATTGATCAGGGCACGACGAGCAGTCGAGCAATTGTATTCAGTGCCCAGGGCTTGCCTGTGGCGCGCGCGCAGCAGGAGTTCAAACAGTATTTCCCGCAAGACGGCTGGGTTGAGCACGACGCTGAAGAGCTGTGGCTGACGACGCTTAAAGTCTGTCGTGAGGCCTTGAAGCAGAGCGGTTTGAATATTGAAGAAGTCGCTGCAATCGGTATCACCAACCAACGTGAAACCACCTTGGTTTGGGATGCCAAAAGCGGCGCGCCGATCCATCCTGCAATTGTCTGGCAGGACCGGCGCACTGCGGACTATTGTGCCGAGCTTAAGGAAGCAGGGCATGAGGCGTATGTGGCGGCGAAAACCGGACTGCTCATCGATCCTTATTTTTCCGCCACCAAGCTGCGCTGGATTCTGGAGAATGTCGCTGGAGCCCGTGAGCGAGCAGAGCGTGGCGAACTGCGCTTTGGTACGGTCGACAGCTTCTTGTTGTGGCGCCTGACAGGTGGTCAATCGCATAAGACCGATGCGACTAACGCGTCGCGCACATTGATGTTCAATATCCACACCCAAGAATGGGATGCAGAGTTGCTCGAGCTGTTTGATATTCCGGCGAGCATGCTTCCGGAAGTGATGGACTCGGCTGCGGATTTTGGTACTTGTTTGCCCGATCTGTTGGGCGCGTCAATTCCTGTCCTGGGTATTGCCGGTGATCAACAAGCGGCATTGGTTGGTCAGGCGTGTTTTCAACCCGGTATGGTTAAAAGCACTTACGGCACCGGTTGTTTCATGATTCAAAATACCGGCGATACACCCGTAGCCTCGCAGAACCGCTTGTTGACGACGGTAGGCTATCGTCTCAATGGCAAGGTCACATACGCCGTTGAAGGCAGTATTTTTGTCGCAGGTGCAGCAGTGCAGTGGCTGCGTGACGGTATCAAACTGATCAATCATGCGCGTGACAGTGAGGCGATGGCTGAGCAAACCGGGGATGCCTGTGGTGTGTATTTGGTGCCTGCATTTACCGGCCTTGGTGCACCTTATTGGGACCCTAAAGCACGCGGTGCGATCTTTGGTCTGACACGTGATACTGGAATCAAAGAGATCGTCACCGCAGGCCTGCAGTCGGTGTGCTATCAAACGTTGGATTTACTCCAGGCCATGCGACAGGACGGAGCTGCAGCGCCCAGTGCGCTGAGGGTTGACGGTGGAATGGTTGAGAATAATTGGGTCATGCAGTTTTTGGCAGACATTCTCGGGGTCACAGTCGAGCGCCCTAAAGTGACAGAAACCACCGCGCTTGGTGTTGCTTACCTCGCAGGCTTGCAGGCAGGCATTTATCCAAACCTGGATGCGATTGCGAGCCACTGGCACCGCCAGCAACGCTTTGTCCCGCGTATGGCAGACAGTCACCGCGATACGCTTTATAGCGGTTGGTTAGATGCGGTTAAGCGCGTACGCAGTGAGAGTTAGATAAACGGCTACTGTTCTTTGCGAGGCAGATATTTGATTCGCTCATTACGGTTATGTCTGGCAACTACTGCAATCATAAGCGCTCAAGGGCTCTGTGCAGCCCAAGACGATAGTGAAACAGTGGTGATCGCCGGAGATGTCTGGTGTCCTGTGAACTGTGCACTTGATGCGCAGCAGCCCGGTATTTTTGTTGAGTTGGTGCAGCGTATCTTTGCCGAGCGCGGGATCAATGTTGAGTATCGCGTTATTAACTGGGCGAGAGCTGTACACGATGTCCGGCGCGGTAAAATCAATGCATTGGTCGGTGCTGGCGTCAAAGATGCTCCAGACTTCATTTTCAGCAAGACTTTTCCCGGCGTCTCGCGCAATTGTTTCTATGCCAAACCTCAGCATAGTTGGCGCTATGAAGGTACTGAGTCACTACTGAACGTGACAGTTGGTGCAATTAATGGCTACAGCTATGGTTCTGAGCTGAACACTTATTTTGAAAATCATAAGAGTAATCGAGTACGGGTGCAGTTGGCGTATGGTGATCGTGCTCTGGCATTAAATATTGATAAGTTGCGCAAAGACCGAGTGGACACTGTCATTGAAAATAGCTGGGTAATGCAAGCGTACCTGGCTGCCCACGGGCAAGCGGGCGAGCTGCTTGAAGTGGGGTGCCGCAAGGTTGATGTGCCGATATACGTCGCATTTTCACCGGCACTGAAGTCCAGCCAACGCTATGTCGATATTTTTGAGCAAGGTCTGGAACGTTATAAAGGTAACGGTGAACTGGATGCTTTATATCGTCGTTATGGTATCAATCCGGTTACCGTCGGGAATGGCACACTCTTGTCGGACCCTCAATAATAGCGGTGGTTTTGCCGTGATCGCCGACTAAAAAGTCTGAGGTTTATCGCTATGCAGCTCGAATATCATCAAGTTGATGCATTTTCTGATCGTCCATTTGCCGGTAATCCGGCCATTGTTTACCGGCTTGATCATTGGCTCGATGACGCCCTGATGCAGCAAATTGCTGGCGAGCACAATCTGGCTGAAACCGCGTTTGTCGTGAAGCAGCCTGGCCGCTGGCATATTCGCTGGTTTACCCCGGCGACTGAAGTGCCGTTGTGCGGCCACGCAACGTTGGCGGCAGCTTATGTATTGTTCAATATCTACGCCGAGCCCGGCGAAGTGATTGAGTTCCACAGCCTTTCTGGGCTGCTCCGGGTGACCCGTGTTGGCCAGCGTTTGGAGCTGGATTTTCCTGCGCAAAGCATTCGGCCAGATGAACAATTGTTAGGTGCGGTATCTGCTGCATTGGGCGTTGCGGTGGAGGCGACATTTGTCGGCCCAGAATTGCTTGCCGTGGTTGCAGATGAAGCGACTGTACGCAGTTGCTTACCGAATTTGGCTGAGGTCGCCAAGCTGCCGGGTATGGGCGTTATCGTTACCGCACCAGGGTTGCAGCATGACTTTGTCTCGCGTTACTTCGCACCATCAATTGGAATTGACGAAGACCCAGTGACAGGGGCTATCCATTGCAGTCTGATTCCCTATTGGTCGCAACGTTTGGCCAAACTTGAAATGCGTGCATTCCAAGCTTCTGCGCGGGGCGGTGAACTGCATTGTCGGCTGGTGGGTGAGCGGGTAAAAATTGCCGGCAATGCAGTTTTGGTCGCCAAGGCGATGTTGCTATTGGAGAGTGTTTAGCTCTGGGGCGATTTTCCTAGCTCCCCGAACTATGGCGGCGCACGCCGGAGTCTGCCAGTTCAGTGTGTGCCGCAATACTGCCCGGCACGGCGAAAGCGACAAGGTGATCAGCCGCAACGCGGATTCCCACGCTTTCACCTGGCTGATGATCAGCGTGGCTAGGGAACAGCGCCTCCAGCTGGCTGCCGGTTGGCAGTTGCAGGCGATACAAGGTTGCCGCGCCAAGGAAGGTCTTGCCGACGATTAGCGCTTTGAGCGAGCTTTCTGGCGCGTAAACGATGTCGTCGGGTCTGAGCAGTACATCCACTGCGCTGCCGGCCGGCCAGATATAAGCACGATCACCGCTGATCACCCCAAGTTCAGTCTGGACCTTTTCCGGACTCAGCAATTGGCCACGAATAAAATAACCCTGGCCAATAAAGCTGGCGACAAACGGCGTCTTGGGTTCGTGATACAGGTTGTACGGGGTGTCCCACTGTTCCAACTTGCCTTCTTTGAAAACGCCGACATGATCGCTGACAGCAAAAGCTTCTTCTTGATCGTGGGTGACCAAAATCGCGCTGGTGCCACGACTCTTGAGGATTTCTCGAACCTCACGGCTCAAGCTGCGGCGCAGCTCGCCATCAAGGTTGGAGAAGGGTTCATCAAGCAACAGCAGTTGAGGCTCTGGTGCCAATGCTCGGGCTAGCGATACGCGCTGCTGCTGTCCGCCCGACAATTCGTGCGGGTAGCGTTTGCCAAGACGATCAAGTTTGACCAGCGCCAACAGCTCCTCGGTGATGCGCTCGCAGTCGGGCTGTTTGCGGATGCCAAAGGCTATGTTCTGCGCCACGCTGAGGTGTGGAAACAGCGCATAGTCCTGAAACACCATGCCGATCCGCCGCTTCTCCGGCGCCAGGGTAAAGCCGGCACTGGAAATCACTTCCCCCGCCAGACTTATCTCGCCGCTGTGCACTGGTTCAAACCCGGCAATCGCGCGCAAGGTTGTGGTCTTGCCACAACCAGATGATCCGAGCAGGCAGCCAATATCACCGGCATTGAGGTGCAGATTGAGATCCTGAACCACCTTGTGCTCGTTGTAGCCACAGCTCAGGTTGTGCAGGTTAAGTAGCATTGAGTGTGTCATACGTGGTGGTGTGACGCTTCGACTAGGAATTCAAGCAAGGCCTTTTGCGCATGGAGACGGTTTTCCGCCTGATCCCATGCCGCCGAGCGCGGATCATCAAGCAAATCTTCACTGATCTCTTCGCCACGGTGGGCCGGCAGACAGTGCAGGAACAATACGTTTTCGTCCGCCATATCGAGCAGGGCGCGATCAACTTGGTAGGGTTTGAACAGCTTCATGCGCTCTTGCGCTTCGTCTTCCTGGCCCATCGAGGCCCATACATCGGTCGTCACCAAATGTGCGCCAACCACTGCCTGGCGAGGATCACGGAATATTTGCACCCGTTCGCCTGCGTCAGCCATCAACCTGGCACTCGGTTCGTAGCCTTCAGGGCAGGCAACATGCAGTTTGAAGTCGAACTGGATGGCCGCTTCTATATAAGAGTTGCACATGTTGTTGCCATCACCGATCCAGACCACGGTTTTGCCCGCGATGTTGCCACGGTGTTCAAGATAGGTCTGCATGTCGGCCAGCAATTGGCAGGGGTGTAGATCATCTGACAGACCATTGATCACCGGCACACGTGAATTGGCGGCAAACTCGGTCAGGGTTTCGTGGGCGAAGGTACGGATCATCACCGCATCAAGCATGCGTGACATGACCTTGGCTGCGTCTGCGATAGGTTCGCCACGGCCCAGTTGGGTGTCACGCGGAGACAAGAAAATAGCCTGCCCACCGAACTGGATCATGCCTGCTTCAAAAGACAAACGTGTACGGGTCGAGGCTTTCTCGAAAATCATGCCCAGAACACGGTTTTTAAGCGGCTCGAATAGCACGCCCCGGTTGCGCAAATCCTTCAGCTCCATGGCGCGGCGGATCAGACTCACCAGCTCAGCAGGGGTGCAGTCCATCAGCGAGAGAAAATGTCTTGCGCTCATCAAAGTTACCTTTTTTACAGCAGGGCGCAGATTGCAAAGCCAACTATAAATAGTAGGAATGGCTGAACCTGCGGCAGGAGGCCGCACAGTGCGACGAAACAGGGAAAGGCGAAATCTTATAAGGAAATGACGATTCGGCGCAAATTGTCTGGTGTTTCAGGGTTTGCCCGCTATCTCAAGGTTATGTCGTGGCCAATAGCCTGAGCTATTGATCCGAATTGAATCGGTTGGCCTGATGCCTGTCGATTCACAGCACGAACCCTGCTGGTGCAATGTCAAACTGGGCGCCATAGTCGTTGCTGGTATTCCGTGCTAATACACTCGAAAGAGCACCTGGAAAAGTTAGCGCAGTAGTTTTCAGCAGCTCCCTAATAAGAATATGAGGCTGGCTATGAGCAAGACCCTCCATCACCGTGCGTGCCACCTGTGTGAAGCCATCTGTGGCCTGACTATCGAAACCGAGCGTGCCGCAGATGGCAGCCAGCAGATTTTGTCGATCAAAGGCGATGCGCAGGACAGTTTCAGTCGCGGTCATATCTGCCCGAAAGCCGTCGCACTGCAAGATATTCAGAATGACCCAGACCGTATTCGTCAGCCTATGCGCCGTGTCGGCAATGAATGGCAGGCGATTGAGTGGGATGAGGCCTTCGTTCTGGTTGCCGAACGCTTAAGCGATATTCAGGCGCGTTACGGCAACAACGCGGTAGCGATTTATCAGGGTAACCCGAGCGTACACAATTATGGGTTGATGACCCACAGCAACTACTTTCTCGGCCAGCTGAAAACCCGAAATCGTTTTTCCGCGACTTCGGTTGACCAGTTGCCGCATCACCTCACCAGCCATCAAATGTACGGTCATGGTTTGTTGATTCCGATTCCGGATATCGATCACACCGACTTCATGCTGATTCTGGGAGGCAACCCGCTGGCCTCCAACGGCAGCATCATGACCGTACCGGATGTCGAGAAACGACTAAAGGCAATCAAGGCCCGCGGCGGCAAGCTTGTGGTGATTGATCCGCGGCGTACGGAAACCGCTGCAATTGCCGATCAACATGTGTTTGTCCGCCCAGGACAAGACGCGGCGTTGTTGTTTGGGCTGCTAAACACCTTGTTCGCAGAAAACCTGACGCGTGAAACGCACCTGAATGTGCAAGGACTGGAGACTGTGCGTGAGGCCATCAGCGGCTTTACCGCCGAGGCAATGAGTGAGCGCTGCGCGGTACCGGCAGAAGTCATTCGCCAGCTAGCGCGCGACTTCGCAGCCGCCGACAAAGCGGTGTGTTATGGCCGTATGGGCGTCTCGACTCAGACATTTGGCACGCTCTGCCAATGGCTGGTGCAACTGATAAACCTGGTGACAGGCAATCTTGATCGAGTTGGCGGCGCTCTGTGTACAGAGCCAGCGGTTGATCTGGTCGCAAGCACTTCTGGCGGGCACTTCAATGTTTGGCAAAGCCGGGTTTCAGGCTTGCCCGAATACGGTGGTGAACTGCCGGTAGCGGCGCTGGCTGAAGAGATGCTGACCGCAGGCGAAGGGCAGGTCAGGGCTTTGGTCAGTGTTGCTGGCAATCCTGTGTTGTCGACGCCTAATGGACGCAAGCTGGAGCAGGCGCTCGATGGTCTGGAGTTTATGCTCAGTATCGATTTTTATATCAATGAAACCACGCGCTACGCTGATTTGATCCTGCCGCCCACTGCGCCGCTGGAGCACGATCACTACGACACCACGTTCAATAGTTTCGCCGTGCGCAATGTCACCCGTTTCAATCAGCCAGTGTTGGATAAACCTGCCAATGCGTTAGATGACTGGGAGATTTTTGTCGGTTTGGCGAAAGCGTTCTCTGCAAAAATGGGCACCGCGCTCAAACCTACCATGGCGCCAGCCAAGATGATCGACATGGGCCTGCGCCACGGCGCGTATGGCGACAATTCAACGCATAAGCTCAGTGTTGCGGCGCTTGGTGAGCACCCACATGGTCTGGATTTGGGGCCATTGAAAGCGAATCTGGCAGGTCGTATCAAAACGGCTGATAAAGCCGTTCAGGCTGCGCCAGAGATTTTCATGGCTGACTTGCAGCGTTTTGCTCAGCAGCCAGTGCCCGCCAGCGGGGAGCTGTTGTTGATTGGTCGGCGCCATGTGCGCAGCAATAACTCATGGATGCATAATTATCACCGACTGGTTAAAGGTAAGCCGCGCCATCAATTGTTGATGCACTCCACGGACATGGCTAGCCGGAGTTTGACCGATGGCCAGCGGGTGCGGGTGCGTTCACGGGTTGGACTGATTGAAGTTGAGGTCGCCGCCAGCGATGAAATGATGCCGGGCGTCGTTAGCCTGCCGCATGGTTGGGGGCATGCGCGACCGGGTGTACAAATGGCGATTGCCAGCAACCAGCCAGGCGCCAGCGCCAATGACCTGACGGATGAACTACAACTCGACAAGCTGTCTGGAAATGCCGCATTGAATGGGGTGCCGGTCGAAGTTGTAGCCGCTTAAGGCACTGCTCGCGGTGCCTAGCCAGCTATTTTGGGGCAGATGCTGTTTGCTGTTGGCGAGGCCGAGCATTACGCTCGGCTTTTCGCTACAATAGCGCCAACCGTGTCGACTTTTGAGTCGTAAAGCTAAGTCCTGAGGTGCCCAATGGATATCATCGAAACCATCAAAGAACAGATCGCTAACAACTCTGTTCTGTTGTACATGAAAGGCTCGCCGAATGCCCCGCAGTGTGGCTTCTCGTCGAAAGCTTCGCAGGTTGTCATGGCGTGTGGCGAAAAGTTCGCTTATGTCGATATCCTGCAAAACCCAGAAATTCGCGCCAACCTGCCGAAGTACGCAAACTGGCCAACATTCCCACAACTGTGGGTTGGCGGTGAGTTAGTCGGCGGTAGCGATATCATTGCTGAGATGTTTGATAATGGTGAGCTGCAGGCCATGATCAAAGCGGCAGTTGAGAAGTCCGAAGCGTAAGCTTCGCTGAGACACAAAAAAATCGATGCTTAGGCGTCGATTTTTTTTGCCTGATCAAAGCCAATTGCGCTGAACCCGCCAGGCGGTAATTCTCGGCAACTTGGTGCCGCCCGGTTATCAACTCGCCGGTATCTGTTGGATGGTCGTCTCGCTGGACTGGCAGTTCGCGGTATAAAAAACGGCAGCCCAAGGCTGCCGTTTTTGATGCTGCAGGCGTTTGAATTATTCGTCCATCTGCGACTGCAAGTAATTTTGCAGACCGACAGCTTCGAGCAGGCTGAGTTGGGTTTCGAGCCAGTCGATGTGTTCTTCTTCAGAGCACAGAATATCTTCAAGCAGTTCACGGCTAGCGAAGTCGCCAACGCTTTCGCAGTAGGCAATCGCCGCTTTCAGGTCGGTGTGAGCTTTGTGTTCAATCTTCAGGTCGCACTCAAGCATTTCCTTGGTGTTTTCACCAATCAGGATCTTGCCGAGGTCTTGCAGGTTAGGCAGGCCTTCGAGGAAAAGAATACGCTTGATCAGCTTGTCAGCGTGTTTCATTTCGTCGATCGATTCGTGGTACTCGTGCTCGCCAAGTTTTTTCAGGCCCCAATCTTCGTACATACGTGCATGCAGGAAATATTGGTTGATCGCGACCAGCTCGTTACCGAGGATCTTGTTCAGATGCTGGATGACTTTCTTGTCGCCTTTCATTTGCGTGCCTGCCTTGTGCTTTAAATGATGTAAGAATCAAATTTTGAGCTCAGAAACTTGGCCTGTCAAACCTAAGTGTTTGATACATAAGTTAAAATTAAACTTAATACGAATGTTTAAGTTCTGCGTTTGGAGATTAAGTTATTGAATTTTAGGCATAAAAAAGCCGGATCTTAAATCCGGCTCTGTATATGTCTGGTTTTAGCTGCAATAAAAAAATTTAAGCCGCTACAAAATTTGCCTGATAGGCGAGGGCGCTTTGATTGGCACGCGCCTCAGTCAGGGTATCGCGGACAACAGACTTGGCCAAGCATGCACATTTGCCGCACTGGCTTGCAACGCCTGTGGCTTCACGGACTTCACGGTAGCTGCAGCAACCTTCGTAGATTGCATCGCGGATCTGACCGTCAGTGACACCTTCACAGAGGCATACATACATAGTTAAGACTCACTACACAAAGACTGTTTCGTTGGAATGGATACTAATGTTAATGAGAATGCTTGTCAAAGCCATCTTCTTTGCATGTTGGGAAAATCCATAAACCCTGATGAACGGTCATAGGGTGGATGTGTTGTCTTATTAAACCAAGGTCAAAAAGCGGTGGGCGAGGCTTAAAACCGAAGTGTATGATGGTGGACCCAGTCAGGGCGGGTGCGTCATTGCGTTGTCGTGTTACAGCGCTAGGCTACTCGCACTACTCAAATTTTTAGGAGATATCGAATGAGCGTACTCGTAGGTAAGAAAGCCCCAGATTTCGACGTCGCAGCTGTATTGGGTACAGGCGAAATCGTTGACAGCTTCAGCCTGTCTTCTGCGATCAAAGGCAAATACGGCCTGGTATTTTTCTACCCGCTGGACTTCACCTTCGTATGTCCTTCGGAGCTGATTGCTCTGGATCACCGCATTCCTGAGTTCCAGGCGCGTAACGTTGAAGTGATCGGTGTTTCCATCGACTCCCACTTCACCCACAACGCATGGCGCAACACTCCAGTCGACAAGGGCGGCATCGGCCAGGTCAAGTACACCTTGGCTGCTGACATCAACCACGACATCTGCAAAGCCTACGACGTTGAGTCTGAAGGCGGCGTGGCTTTCCGTGGCGCATTCCTGATCGACCTTAATGGTGTGGTTCGTTCGCAGATTGTTAACGACCTGCCACTGGGCCGTAACATGGACGAGTTGCTGCGTCTGGTTGATGCCCTGCAGTTCACCGAAGAGCACGGTGAAGTTTGCCCAGCAAACTGGAAGAAAGGCGACAAGGGTATGACTGCATCGCCAGACGGCGTTGCTGCTTACCTGTCTGAGAACGCTGCCAATCTGTAAGGATTGAATTCAGGTGAGTTTGCTCACCTGAGTGTTGCTTAAGACAATAAAAAACCGGCTTATGGCCGGTTTTTTATTGTCTGATTACTTAATAATCAGCTCTGTGCAGCGCAGACGCTTTAGTCGTCGAAGTCTTCCCAGCCACCCATCTCTTTCCAACGATTGACAATGCCGCAGAACAGCTCTGCGGTTTTTTCGGTGTCGTAACGTGCGGAGTGGGCTTCACGGCCATCAAACTCAATGCTCGCCGCTTGGCAGGCTTTGGCTAGAACGGTTTGGCCGTAAGCCAAGCCAGCCAAGGTTGCGGTATCGAAGCTTGAGAACGGGTGGAACGGGTTGCGTTTGAGGCCGGTCCGGGCAACCGCAGCATTCAGAAAACCAAGGTCGAAGCTGCTGTTGTGGCCGACTAGAATCGCGCGTTTGCAACCATTGGCTTTCAGCGATTTGCGCAGGCCACGGAATATCTCAGTCAGGGCGTGTTCTTCGGTCACCGCCATGCGCAGCGGGTGATCAAGCTTGATGCCGGTGAACTCCAGCGCTGCTTGTTCGATATTCGCGCCCGCAAAGGGTTCTACCCGGAAGAAATGCGTGTGATCCGGGTATAAAAAGCCCTGCTCATCGATGCCAACCGTAGTCGCGGCGATTTCCAGCAGGGCGTCAGTCGCGCTGTTGAAACCACCGGTCTCGACATCAACCACCACTGGCAAGTAGCCACGAAACCGCGCGGCCATTGGGTGGCGGGGGCCAGACGGTGCGCTGCTTTCCAGTTCGTCTTCGTACTGTTCTTCACTCATGCGTTTTGCTCCAGCAAGCGCCAGCGCAAGGTTTCACCAGCACGCAGCGGGATAACGGTTTGCTCGCCGAAAGGCAGGCTGGCCGGCACATTCCAGTCTTCACGAACCAGAGTAATGGTTTCGGTATTGCGCGGTAAGCCGTAGAAGTCTGGGCCGTTGAGGCTGGCGAAGGCTTCAAGCTTGTCCAATGCGTTGCGCTGCTCGAACGCTTCGGCATACAACTCAATAGCGGCGAACGCGGTGTAGCAACCGGCGCAACCACAGGCGGACTCTTTCGCGTGCACAGCGTGTGGCGCTGAGTCGGTACCCAGGAAGAACTTGCGGCTGTCGCTGGTCGCGGCATCGAGCAGGGCTTCCTGGTGTACGTTGCGCTTGAGAATCGGCAGGCAATAAAAGTGCGGGCGAATCCCACCAACCAACATATGGTTGCGGTTATAGAGCAAGTGGTGAGCGGTGATTGTTGCGCCAACGTTAGCCGGAGCTGCCTTGACGAACTCAACGGCATCACGCGTGGTGATGTGCTCGAACACCACTTTCAAGGTTGGGAAGCGCTCAACCACTCGACCAAGATGCTCATCGATAAACTGCTTTTCGCGGTCGAAGATATCGATCTCGCTGCGGGTCACTTCGCCATGAACCAGTAGCGGTAAACCGACTTCAGCCATGGTTTCAAGAGTGGCGAATATCTTGTCGATACTGGTCACGCCAGAGTCGGAGTTGGTGGTCGCACCGGCTGGATATAGCTTGGCCGCATGGATAAAGCCGGAGGCTTTGGCGGTGCGCACATCTTCAGGGCTGGTCTGGTCGGTGAGGTACAAAACCATCAGCGGTTCGAACTGGCTGCCTGCCGGGCGAACACTGAGAATGCGTTGGCGGTAGGCGTCAGCTTCGTGGGTATTGCGCACTGGCGGAACCAGATTGGGCATGATGATCGCGCGGCCAAAAGTACGCGCAACGTCGGTCACGGTATGCGGCAGAACGCCACCGTCGCGCAGGTGAATGTGCCAGTCATCAGGACGCAGCAGAGTAAGACGGTCGATCATGGAGGCTTCCAGGCGGGTAAAACGTGGCTGGAATCCTACCGGAAAACCCCCGTCAGAGCACGCCATGCGTGCGCTTACCGCGCATATCTACGACAAGCGTACTTAAGTTTTTACGCGCGCAACCGATATCAAAGGCAAACCCGTGATTACGTGTGGAGCCCACCGTGCGCCTACTACCGATTTCCCCGCTGTGCCTGCTCATTGGTTTGAGTACGAGTCTGCCTGCGTGGGGCATTAGTTTTCAGACGCGTCTGGAGAATGTTGAGTGGAAGGTCGAGGGTGATAAGTTTGAGTGTCGCCTGTCGCAGCCTGTGGCTGATTTTGGCGTCGGTGAGTTCGTCAGAAAGGCCGGTGAGCAAGCCACTTTCCGTCTGCAAACGCAGGGCCGTTGGTTGAGCACCGGCTCGGCAACCTTGCTCGCTGCGGCCGCACCGTGGCAACCGGGGCGCTCAGATATCAATCTGGGCCGGGTCGGGGTTAATGACAGCAGCACGCCTTTCAACAGTTCCCAGGTTCAAGCTGGGCGTTTATTGGCGGGTCTACTGGACGGTCGCAGCCCGCTGGTGCAGCACCTTAGGATTCAAGGTGGCGAACGGGTTGAAGTGCGCCTGTTGCCGGTCAAGTTCAAGCAAGCCTACAGCGATTACCTGGCCTGCACCGCCAAGCTATTACCGGTTAATTTCGATCAGGTTAAGCAAAGCCGCGTCGGGTTCCCTAACGGTGGGGTTGATCTCGACCCAATGGCCGAGGCCAAACTGCAGATACTCTTGGATTTTCTTAAGTCTGATCCTGCGGTAAACCGCGTTCTGGTTGAGGGCCACTCCGATAATAGTGGCAGTCGTTTGACCAATCGCGACTTGTCGCGGCGTAGAGCAATGGCGGTGATGAGTTACCTGGAAGCGCACGGCGTGCCTGCCGACCAGATCACCATGCGTTTTCACGGCGAACGTTACCCAATAGTGCCGAACAATAGCCCGGCTAATCGGGCGAAGAACCGCCGCGTGTCGATCACCTTGGATAAAGTCCCCGAGCAAGCCGCGGAAAAAGCCTCGGATGAACCGGCTCCGGCGACTAAATCCACTGCACCCGCAGATCCTGCCGCGACCTCTTAACCGCGTTTTTTGCGGTCGCATCGATTAAACAATTTGTCGCCTCGTCGTCTTAAGCTGTCGCGCCTCTGTAAATTGGCCGCCAGGGTCAGTAGAATGGTCGGCTTTCCGCACAACCCCATGGAGTTCATGGCATGGCCGATGTAAACAAGGTAGTCCTGGCATATTCCGGTGGCCTGGACACGTCAGTGATCCTCAAGTGGCTGCAAGATACGTATAACTGTGAAGTGGTGACCTTCACTGCTGACCTCGGTCAAGGCGAAGAAGTTGAGCCAGCTCGCGCTAAAGCTCAGGCCATGGGCGTTAAAGAAATCTACATCGATGACTTGCGCGAAGAGTTCGTTCGCGATTTCGTCTTCCCGATGTTCCGTGCCAACACTGTTTACGAAGGCGAGTACCTGCTCGGTACGTCGATCGCGCGGCCGCTGATTGCCAAGCGCTTGATCGAGATTGCCAACGAGACTGGCGCTGACGCCATTTCCCACGGCGCCACCGGCAAAGGCAACGACCAGGTTCGTTTCGAGCTGGGCGCCTATGCACTCAAGCCGGGCGTCAAAGTGATTGCCCCGTGGCGCGAGTGGGATCTGATGTCCCGCGAGAAACTGATGGATTACGCTGAAAAGCATGCTATTCCAATCGAGCGTCACGGCAAGAAGAAGTCACCTTACTCGATGGATGCCAACTTGCTGCACATCTCCTATGAAGGCGGTGTGCTGGAAGACACCTGGACCGAGCATGAAGAAGACATGTGGCGTTGGACCAAGTCGCCAGAGCTGGCGCCGGACACCCCAACCTACCTCGAGCTGACTTACCGCGCGGGCGACATCGTTGCCATCGACGGCAAAGAGATGACGCCTGCGACTGTTCTGGCTGAACTGAACCGCATCGGTGGCGAGAACGGCATTGGTCGTCTCGACATCGTCGAGAACCGCTTTGTCGGCATGAAGTCGCGCGGCTGCTACGAAACCCCAGGCGGCACCATCATGCTCAAGGGCCACCGCGCCATTGAGTCGATCACCCTGGACCGTGAAGTCGCTCACCTCAAAGACGAGTTGATGCCGAAATACGCCAGCCTGATCTACAACGGTTTCTGGTGGAGCCCTGAGCGCACCATGCTGCAGCAGATGATTGATGCTTCGCAGGCTAACGTTAATGGCGTGGTCCGCATGAAGCTGTACAAAGGCAATGTAATTATTGTCGGCCGCAAGTCTGATGACTCGCTATTCGATGCCAATATCGCCACTTTCGAAGAAGATGGCGGCGCTTACAATCAGCAAGATGCTGCTGGCTTTATCAAGTTGAACGCTTTGCGCATGCGCATCGCTGCCAACAAGGGCCGCAAACTGATCTAAGCTTTCAGTACGACCATTAAGCCTCATATAGCGTGTCTATATGAGGCTTTTTTATGCGCCATAGGTTGGTGCAGGCAGCTGAGCAATTGGCTCATCTGTGAGGGTTTAGGAGTTTGAACCATGACGGACAAGCTTCGCGTTGTTCGCCCTACGAAGGAGTAGTGCTCATGTATAAATTACTCGTTGGCCTAAGCCTTGGCCTGTTTTGCTTGAACCTTCAGGCTGGCGTTATCGACCCGGATTGCACGCCTGAAAAAGCGGCTAAAAGCGCAGCAATGAAAGCCACCGTGGGCGTGGGTGGCCGCTGTGATGCAAAAGAAGCCGCCTCTGACAGCATGGGGCTGGACGACAAAAAGGATAAAGTCGATGACGCAAAAGATGGTGTCTCTGACAAAAAAGACCGGGCGCAGGATGTAGGCCACAAAACCCTCAAGAAAGCGCTTTAAAGCGCTTTTTCAGCAGCGCTTCAGGGACTTGATCGAGCGCAAGACTGGTCAGATTCCGTTAGGACGCTCACAATAGGCATTCATTAATAAGGCCACTGATGTGGCCTTTTGCATTTGCCATAACGACTCTATGGAGCCTTTATCATGCGCTTGTTGCATACCATGCTACGCGTTGGCGATATGGATAAATCCATCGCTTTTTACACTGAAGTGCTGGGCATGACCCTGCTGCGTCGCAAAGATTATCCGGATGGGAAATTCACTCTGGCTTTTGTTGGCTACGGTGATGAGGCGCACAACTCGGTGCTTGAACTCACCCAGAACTGGGGCACCGAAAGCTACGACCTTGGCAACGGCTATGGCCACATTGCCCTGGAAGTCGAAGACGTCTACAAGGCCTGTGATGACATTCGTTCGCGCGGTGGCAAGATTACCCGCGAGCCGGGGCCGATGATGCACGGCACCAGCATTCTCGCGTTTGTCGAAGACCCGGATGGTTATAAGATCGAGTTGTTGTCGCCATCGCGTAACGACTGACATCTCGCTCGCCAGTCCTGCGAATTTACTGCCACTGTTTACAAGGTAACCCTATGCATAATCCAGTCTCAGCTGTTGATCCAGAAGGCCTGCTTGAATATTCGGTGGTCTACACAGACCGTTCACTGAATCACATGTCGCAGTCTTTCCAACTGGTCATGAACGACATTTCGCGCACCCTCAAACAGGTGTACAACGCTCACGCTGTGGCTGTGGTTCCAGGCAGTGGCACCTTCGGCATGGAGGCGGTTGCGCGTCAGTTCGCCGGTGATAAGAAGTGCCTGATCGTGCGTAACGGCTGGTTTAGCTACCGTTGGACGCAGATTCTCGAGATGGGCAAGATCGCCGCGCACAGCACTGTGCTAAAAGCGCGTCCGGTCAGCACTGAGTCCCAAGCGGCGTTTGCTCCTGCGCCGATTGAAGAAGTGGTTGCTGCAATTCATCAGGAAAAGCCTGACGTGGTGTTTGCACCGCACGTTGAAACATCTTCAGGAATCATTCTGCCAGACGCTTACATGCGCGCCATTGGCGATGCCGTGCATGCGGTTGGCGGCATCTTTGTGCTCGACTGCATCGCCTCAGGCACCTTGTGGGTTGATATGCAGGCCAATGCTGTGGATATCCTGATCAGCGCGCCGCAGAAGGGCTGGAGTGGCTCTCCGTGCTGTGCATTGGTGATGTTCAGTGAGTTGGCCCGTGAACGTATTGAAAGCACCGAAAGCAGCAGCTTTGCTTGTGATTTGAAGAAATGGCTGCAAATCATGAGTGCTTACGAGCAGGGTGGTCACGCTTATCACGCAACCATGCCAAGCGACTCGCTGGTGCGTTTTCGCGATGTGATGAAAGAGACCGAGCAATACGGTTTTGACGTGGTGCGCACTGAGCAGCAAGAGCTTGGCGATAAAGTCCGCGCCTTGCTAGCCGAGAAGGGCTTTAGAAGTGTTGCAGCTCCAGGCTTTGAAGCGCCAGGCGTGGTGGTTTGCTACACCGACGATGCGGATATCAAAAGTGGTAAGAAGTTTGCCGCACAAGGCCTGCAAATTGCTGCTGGCGTGCCGCTGATGTGTGATGAACCTGCGGATTTCCAAACCTTCCGCCTTGGTCTGTTTGGTCTGGATAAGTTGAATAACGTTGAGCGTACGGTAGCTACTTTGGCAGACGCCTTGGATAAGGTGACGTCTAAGTAACGGCTCGCTGCACTTCGAAACGAGCAATTCGAAACAGTGCAGTTCAAAACAATGCAATAGCGCTGGTGCGGGACCGCGCTATTGCGTTTCAACCTGCTGGGTCGATCCTGTTGCACTTTAGGCGTCAGGGCGAATCCTTGATGCAGGGCAGTGCTTACAAATCGAAATCGTATTCAGACAGCTGTTTGTTCAGGCGGCGTTCGTCGAGAAAATTATCAATGATACGGCGCTTGGTCAGGTTGGTTTTCGCCACCTCAACCGGTGCATCGCCGTCATCGCTATCGTCTGCGGCAAAGTCGTCGTCGAGGTCCAGGTCTTCTTTGTCAGTGCTCATATCTTCCACTCCCGGCTGTATAAGCCATTTGCGCACCTTATAGCGGCAAAATGGAACCGGGTAAAAAAGATTTTTTCAATCAGGTGGATAGAAAAGTCACTGAAAAATCAATCGTCAGATGTTTTCTGCTTGAATTCGCACAAATCTTCGATGCGACAACTGCCGCAGCGCGGCTTGCGCGCCTGACAGACATAGCGTCCGTGGAGGATCATCCAGTGGTGCGCATCGAGTAAAAAATCTTTTGGCACAAACTTCAGCAGCTTCTTTTCAACTTCAAGCACGTTCTTGCCCGGCGCCACGCCCGTGCGATTGCTGAAGCGGAAAATATGGGTGTCGACCGCCATGGTGAATTGGCGAAATGCAGTGTTAAGTACCACATTGGCCGTCTTACGGCCCACGCCCGGCAGCGCTTCGAGTGCTTCGCGGGTTTGCGGCACTTGGCTGTTGTGCAGCTCGATCAGCATGCGGCAGGTTTCGATGATGTTTTTTGCTTTGCTCGGATACAAACCAATGGTTTTTACGTACTGGCACAGGCCGTCGTAACCCAAGGCGTAAATCGCTTCCGGGGTATTGGCAACCGGATAGAGCTTGGCTGTGGCCTTGTTGACGCCAACATCGGTGGCCTGCGCCGAGAGAATCACCGCAATCAACAGCTCAAAAGGCGTGCTGTAGGCCAACTCGGTTTTGGGCTCTGGATTGTCTTCATGCAGGCGACGGAAAATTTCGTAGCGTTTAGCAGCGTTCACTCGATTACTCCTGTCACACGAACGCGGCGACTTTGCACCACAACTTCAGGTTGTCTGGCTTTGGCGCGCTCGGCCAATACCGAGTCAATACGGTTTTTACCGGCAATCAACAAGCCCAGCACGATAAACGCACCCGGCGGCAAAATGGCTAGCAGGAAGCCTTGGTAATCGCTGAACAGGGTAATTTGCCAGTCAGCCGCAGACGGACCAAACAGCAATTGCATGTTGGCAAACAGAATACCGGTGCCGAGCAGCTCGCGAATGGCGCCAATGGCCACCAGCACTGCGGCAAAGCCTAAGCCCATCATCAGGCCGTCGTAAGCGGCGCGGCCGGGGTCGTTCTTCGCGGCAAAGGCGTCGGCGCGGCCAAGAATCACGCAGTTTGTGGTGATCAGCGGGATAAAAATACCGAGAATCTGATACAGCTCGTAGGTGTAGGCCTGCATCAATAATTCGATGCAAGTGGTCAGCGCGGCAATGATCATGACGAAGGCAGGCAGGCGCACAGCAGTGTTCACCACGCCGCGCACCAACGATACAGCCGTGTTGGAACAGATCAGCACCAAGGCGCTGGCCAGCGCCAGGCCCAAGGCGTTTACCGTAGAGTTGCTGGTGCCGAGCAGTGGACACAGGCCAAGCAGTTGCACCAAGCCGGGGTTGTTCTTCCACAGGCCGTTCAGGGTTATTTCGCGGTAACTGGTGCTAGCCATCAGTTGGCTTCCTGTTTGGGCGTGCGCTGAGTGGCAAACAGCTGTTGCTGGTGCGCATCGAAATACTGCAAGGCCTTATGCACAGCTTTGACCACTGCACGCGGGGTAATAGTCGCGCCTGCAAACTGATCGAAAACGCCGCGATCTTTCTTCACTGCCCAACCGCTGTCATCCGGGTTGCTTAGCGACTTGCCATTAAACTCTAGAACCCAGCTGCTTTTGCTCAGGTCGATGCGATCACCCAGCCCCGGTGTTTCACGGTGATTGAGCGCTCGCACCCCGGCCAGCGTGCCATTGGCGTTAATTCCGATCAGCAGGTGAATCGCGCCGCTGTAGCCATCCGGGGCGGTGGCCTTGAGGATGATTGCGCTGGGCTTGCCGTCTTTGAGGGCAATGTAGGCATCCTGTGGCGTTTTAATGCCAAGCAGTTTCGGATCAAACACTTCGACAACGTTATCAAGCAGGTGATTGTCATAGCTGCCGTTGGGCAATATCTCTGCAAGTGCGCGGACCTGGGCCTCACGCTGCGCGGTTTCGATACGCGATGCGGTGCCCAGTTGGGTGAGCGCCACGGTGCCGACAGTGACCACAGCAAAGAGTCCCAGCACCAAGCTGTTTTTGATCATCGATCTGCTGATTTCAGGCAAGGCCACTGGTTATTCTCCGAGCTTGAAGCCACGGGTGGGCTTGCGATGACCATAGGTGCGCGGTCGTGTGTAGTAATCGATAGTGGGCGCCGCCAGATTCATCAGCAGGACGCCAAAGGCGACGCCGTCGGGGTAACCGCCCCAGGCGCGGATCACGTAGATCAGCACACCGACGCCGATGCCAAATAGCAAGCGGCCCAGATTACTGGTCGCGCCGGAAACCGGATCGGTGACGATAAAAAACGCACCGAGCATGGTTGCGCCGCTGAGCAGATGAAACAGCGGTGAGCCATGAGAATCTGAACCGCTGCCGTTCCAGAACAGCAGGCTCATTACTGCCAATGCTGCGAGCATGCCGGTGGGCGCGTGCCAGGTGAACAGACGTTTGCGCAGCAAGTAGATGCCGCCGAGCAGGAAGGCGAGGTTGACCACTTCAACCCCGGCGCCACCGAAGCGGCCAAATGCAGAGCTTTGTGCCCAGAGCTCGTCAATGGTCAGGCTTTTATTGATTTTCAGGGCGTCCAGCGCTGTCGCTTGCGCCCAGCCATCTGGCAGATTGGCAAAGCCGAAAATATGCTGGAACGCATCCAGCGGGCCGACCATGTGCGGTGCTGGCCAACTGGTCATCTCGACTGGAAACGAAACCAGCACCACGACATAACCGACCATCGCCGGATTGAACGGGTTTTGCCCCAGACCACCGTACAGTTGCTTGCCAAAGCTGATGGCAAAGCCGGTGGCGACAAGCGTGAGCCACCAGGGCGCGTAAGGCGGTAAAGCCAGCGCAAGGAGTACCGCAGTGACCAAGGCGCTGTAATCCTTGAGGAAGAAGCCTACAGGGCGTTTACGCAGGGTGAGAATCAGTGCTTCAAAGCCTAATGCGCAGGCACTGGCCCAAAGCAGATTGATCAAGGTGCCAAAACCGAACAACCACGTCAGCGCGAGAATCCCGGGCACGGTCGCCAGCAACACCTGCAGCATGACTTGCTGAGTGCGATTGCTGCCCTTGGCGTGGGGCGATGTGATGCGGGGCAGGGCCATGGATTATTGGGTCTCTAAAGGGGTGGGTCGGTCGGCGGCTTGATGGGCGCTCAGTGCTTGCTCGGCTGTCGTCAGGCGCGAGCGCGCAGCCTCCAGTGCAGCGGCTTCGACGTTGTCATCACGCTCAAGTTTGCGCAGGTCGGCGCGGGCGAAAGCGACTTCAGTCTTCAAGGCGCGGGTGGCCTCATCAGCTGGACGCTTGTCGCTGCGCTGCAATTGTGGCGCTGGCTTGTTCGATGCCTCTTCGGCTGCGTGCAGGGCTTGTTCGGCAGCAGTCACTGCAGCGGTCAAGGTGCTCAGCTGATCTGTTCCGGCTTCGGCTTTTTCAGCTTTCTTCAACGCTGCACGGGCCATCGCCAATTCAATCTTGGCTTTTTTCAATGGATCACCAGCACTGGTTTCGGCTTTTTCTGGCGTCGCTGCTACGGGCGCTTGCAGACTGGCGAGCAGCTTCTCGGCCGCTTCGAGCTGATTGTGTAGTTGCTGTAGTTCGGTTGATTGCTCGGCGGTAGGCGCTTCGATTTTCTCCAGCTTACGCAGTTGGGCGCGGAGCATGGCGGCATCGATCTTGGCTTTTTTCAGCTCTACGTCATTTGCGGACGCTGCAGGCTTGGCCGGTGTCGCTGCTGCGGGCGCTTGCAGGCTGGCGAGCAGTTTTTCAGCCGCTTCGAGCTGGCTGCGTAGTTGCTGTAGTTCGGCTGATTGCTCGGCGGTAGGCGCTTCGATCTTCTCCAGCTTACGCAGTTGGGCGCGGAGCATGGCTGCGTCGATCTTGGCTTTTTTCAGTTCGGTATCATTGGCCGTGGGGCCTGCTGGTGCTGCAGCTGGTTCGGCGGCCAGTGCAGCATCCAAGGCTTTTTGCGCTTCTTCTGCGGCGCCGCGCAGTTCGCTGACCTGTGCGTGCAGCTCTGGTGTGTCGTGAGTGACGAGTTGTTTCTCGGCTTTTTTCAGTGCGACTTGTGCCATGCTCGCCTGAATTTTCAGCTTCTTTAATTCATCGCTCAGGCCGCTCGCCTTTGGCGCGGCTGTAGCCTCTGTAGATTTAAGCGCCGGGTTGTCTGCCTGCGCGGCCTTGGCTTGGGCGGCGCGTTCCAGACGAGCTTTGCGCTCGGCTTCTTTCTTCTCTTCGGCAAGGCGCAGGCGCTCTTGGCGTAATTCAAAGCGCTGCTTGGATTGTTCAGCCTTGAGTTGTTTTTGCTCAAGATCGCGAATCTCACCTTTGGCGGCGCGGTAATACTGCACCAAGGGAATGCTCGAAGGGCAAACGTAGGCGCAGGCGCCACACTCGATGCAATCGAACAGGTTGTGCGCTTTGAGCTGCTCGTGATCCTGGCCAAGGGCAAAAAAGTGCAACTGCTGCGGCAGTAAGCTGGCCGGGCAGACCTCTGCGCATTCACCGCAACGAATGCATGGCATAGCCGGGGTGGGAGCGGGTAACTCTGCGGCACTAGAGGCCAGCAAGCAGTTAGTGGTTTTAATCACGGGTACATCGATGTCGGGCAGGGTAAAGCCCATCATTGGGCCGCCCATGATCAAACGATTCAGGGCGCGCTCATCCAGCCCGGTAAAGTTCAGCAACTCGCCCACGGGCGTGCCAAGCAATACCTCGACGTTCATTGGCCGTGCCAGCGCTTCACCGGTTAGGGTGGTAATTCTCGATATCAGCGGCTTACCGAGTATCACGGCGTTGTGCACGGCGACGGCAGTGCCGACGTTTTGACAGAGCATGCCTATGTCCGCAGGCAGGCCACCGCTGGGCACTTCTACTCCGGTGAGAATCTGGATCAGCTGTTTCTCGCCGCCCGACGGGTATTTGGTCGGGAATACGCAGACTTGAAAGGGGCGCTCGGCTACCGCTTGTTTAACCGCGGCGATGGCTTCGGGTTTGTTGTCTTCGATGCCAATCAACACCTGTTCAGGATTGATCAACTGAACAATGATTTCGATGCCTGAAATCAATTCAGTAGCGAACTCACGCATTAGCATGTCATCGGCGGTGATGTACGGCTCGCACTCAGTACCGTTGATGATCAGCGTATGGATTTTCTGCGTTGGGCGTTCGGTCAGTTTGACCGCTGTGGGGAAGCCCGCGCCGCCTAGGCCGCTGATCCCGGCTTGGCGAATCAGCTCAAGCAATACGCTGGGTTCAAGCGCGCGATAATCACTGCAAGGTTGCAGCTCACACCATTGGTCTTGGCCGTCAGTGTCGATGACGATGGCTGGCGCAAGCATGCCCGAGACATGTGGGTAAGGCTGTGGGCCAATAAAGCTGACGGTGCCTGAAGTCGGTGCATGCACCGGCACGCTGATAAAGCCATTGGCTTTGGCAATCAGCTGGCCCTTGAGCACGGGTTCGCCAACCGCCACCACTGGCTCTGCCGGAGCGCCGATATGTTGGTTAAGCGGCAACACCAAGCGCGCCGGTAATGGCGCTCGCTGGATCTCAGTCTTATTGGAAAGATCTTTGCGCTCAGGCGGGTGAATACCGCCCGGGATATCCCAGATTTGCATCAGGCTCATGCCGCTTCGCCTCTGTGGCTGTCGGCGCGGTCAGTTGCAATTAACTGGCCGGGCGCCAGTGGCTGCTGCCATTTCCAGGTTTGTACGCTGCTGCCAACTTCGATCATATCGATGCAGTCAACCGGGCAAGGCTCTACGCAGAGGTCGCAGCCGGTGCACTCGGAGACAATGACCGTGTGCATTTGTTTGGCCGCGCCGACAATTGCATCCACCGGGCAGGCTTGAATGCATTTGGTGCAGCCAATGCACTCAGCTTCACGGATATAAGCGACCATCTGCGGCTTTTCACCTTCGACTGCATCAAGCGGTTCTGGCTCGACATCCAGCAGGTCGGCCAGTGCTTGAATGGTGGCTTCGCCGCCGGGTGGGCACTTGTTGATCTTGTCGCCACCGGCAATGGCTTCAGCGTAAGGCTTGCAGCCGGGGTAACCGCACTGGCCACACTGGGTTTGCGGGAGCAGGGCGTTGACTTGCTCGGCAATTGGGTCGCCTTCTACCTTGAAGCGTACTGCGGCGTAACCGAGGATTGCGCCGCAGACCAAACACAGGGCCAGCAGCGCGAGAACGGCGCTGATAACCAGTGTCATAGCTTGATCAACCCGGTAAAGCCCATAAAGGCCAGAGACATGAGGCCTGCTGTGATCATGCCGATGGCTGCACCTTCGAATGTTTTGGGTACATCAGCAATGGCAATTCGCTCGCGCATTGCTGCAAACAACACCAGCACCAATGAGAAGCCAAGGCCTGCGCCAAAGCCGTTGGCGGTTGCGGTGATAAAGGTGAACTCGCTCTTGTTGGCATTGAGCAGAGCAACACCTAAAACGATGCAGTTGGTGGTGATCAGCGGCAGGAAAATACCCAGCACGCGGTACAGCAGCGGACTGGTCTTGTTGACCACCATCTCGGTGAACTGCACCACAACGGCGATCACCAGGATAAAGCTGATGGTGCGCAGAAACTCGATATCCAGCGGCTTGAGCACATATTGCTGGACCAGATAACTGCACATGGCGGCCAGCGTCAGGACGAAGGTGGTCGCCAAGGACAAGCCAATCGCGGTTTCTATTTTCTTCGACACACCCATGAATGGGCACAGGCCAAGAAATTGCACCAACACGAAATTGTTGACCAGGATGGCGCTAACCAGAATCAGAGCGAGTTCGGTCATTGCGGGTACCGTTTGGACGGGCAAAGGCCGTATAAAAAGGGTGTTTATTATCGGTGACAGTTGTAGTGCAAACAAGCCAGCATCGGCTTGAGTGTTATTGGCCTATAAACCTAGCGCAGAAGTTTCCCAGGCGTTGCTTGAGCGGCGTTACTGCACGGTCACAGTAACGCCAGAACTCAGCAATTTTACTTAACCCGTTGGCCCGGCTTGGCGCCGCTGTCTGGGCTGAGCAGGTAAATTTCTTCACCGCCGGGGCCAGCAGCCAACACCATGCCTTCAGATACGCCAAATTTCATCTTGCGCGCGGCCAGGTTGGCAACGTACAGGGTCAGGCGGCCTTCAAGTTTGCTTGGGTCTGGGTAAGCGCTTTTGATCCCGGAGAAAACATTGCGCTTGGCATCGCCGATATCCAGGCTCAGGCGCAGCAGCTTGTCGGCACCTTCGACGAACTCGCACTTTTCGATCAGCGCCACGCGCAAATCAACTGCGGCAAAAGCGTCGAAAGCGATTTCAGCGGCGATTGGCTCTTTGACCAGTTCACCATTGCCCGCGGGTTGGTTGCTGGCTTCAGCAGCGGCGAGGTCTTCTTTGGAGGCTTCAATCATGGCTTCAATTTTCGCAGGTTCGATACGGGTCAGCAGCGCGCTGAACGGGTTCAGCTGGTGGTCAGCCAGATGGGTTTTATAGTCATCCCAGCGCAGCGGCTCAACGTTGAGGAATTTCTCGGCGTCGCTGGCAAGATTTGGCAGCACCGGCTTGAGGAAAATGACCAACTGGCGGAACAGGTTGATCGCCTGAGCGCAAATCGCCTGGACTTCTTCCTGCTTGCCTTCCTGTTTGTTCAGCGACCATGGCGCTTTATCCGCGATCCAGGCGTTGGCGCGGTCGGCCAGACCCATGATTTCACGCATGGCGCGGGCAAAGTCGCGGGCTTCGTAGGCTTCTGCAATGCTTGGAGCAGCTGCTTTGAAGGCCTCTGTCAGCTCGGGTGCGGCATTGCTGGCGACCAATACACCGGTGTTACCCTTGTGGATAAAACCGGCGCAACGGCTGGCGATATTAACCACTTTGCCAACCAGGTCGGAGTTGACCTTCTGTACGAAGTCTTCAAGGTTGAGGTCGAGATCATCGACGCCACGGCCCAGTTTGGCTGCGTAGTAGTAACGCAGGTATTCCGGGTTGAGGTGGTCGAGATAAGTGCGGGCCTTGATAAAGGTGCCGCGCGATTTCGACATTTTCTGCCCGTTAACCGTCAGGTAGCCGTGCACATTGACCGCAGTTGGCTTGCGCAGGCCTGCGCCTTCGAGCATGGCTGGCCAGAACAGGGCGTGGAAATTAACGATGTCCTTGCCGATGAAGTGGTACAGCTCGGCGCTGGAGTCTTTGTTCCAGAACGCATCGAAGTCCAGTTCCGGGCGGCGCGAGCACAGGTTCTTGAAGCTGGCCATGTAGCCGATTGGTGCATCCAGCCAGACGTAAAAATACTTGCCTGGCTCGTCTGGAATTTCAAAGCCAAAGTACGGTGCATCTCGGCTGATGTCCCACTCGTGCAGGCCAGAGTCGAGCCATTCGGCGAGCTTGTTGGCGACTGCATCTTGCAGCGCACCACCGCGCGTCCATTGCTTGAGCATGGCCTCGAACTCAGGCAGCTTGAAGAAGAAGTGCTTGGAGTCCTTCAGCACCGGCACTGCGCCAGATATGGCCGAGCGCGGGTCTTTCAGCTCTGTTGGCTCGTAGGTCGCACCGCACTTCTCGCAGTTATCGCCGTATTGGTCTGGCGTCGCACATTTTGGGCAGGTGCCCTTAATGAAGCGGTCGGCCAAGAACATGCCTTTTTCCGGGTCGAAATACTGGGTCACCGAACGCGTGGCAATGTGGCCGGCGTCGCGCAGTTTCAGATAGATAGCAGCCGACAGCTCGCGGTTCTCTTCGGAGTGGGTCGAGTGGTAATTGTCGAAATCGACCCCGAAATCGGCAAAGTCGGCGGTGTGCTCGGCCTTGACGTTATCAATCAATTGTTCGGCAGTGATGCCTTCTTTTTCGGCGCGCAGCATGATGGCCGAGCCATGGGCGTCGTCGGCGCAGACATAGATGCACTGGTTGCCGCGCAATTTCTGGAAGCGCACCCACATGTCGGTCTGGATGTACTCGAGCATGTGGCCAAGGTGAATCGAGCCATTGGCGTAGGGCAGGGCGCTGGTAACGAGAATCTTGCGGGCTTCAGACATAGAGATCGGCTGCACTGGTAAATCAAAGGAAGTCGACAACTATATAGGGCTGACCATTTTTTTTCATCCCGCGCAGTTGCCGAAAGGTGGAAAAGTCGGCATCTGTTGCAAGTCAGGCTTTGCGGTAACATGCTGGACTGCGTTACTTGACCTTTGTTTGGGAGTTTTCATGTCTGTCACCCGTGAAGTAGTTGAAGCCACTCTGCGTCAGTACACCGACCCGCATTTGAATCAGGACCCGGTCAGTGCCGGTTGCCTGCGAGAGATTGATATTCAGGGCCGCAGCGTCAATGTGCGCCTTGAACTGGGCTACGCTGCCGGTTTGTTCAAAAGTGGCTGGGCGCAAGTGCTGGAAATGGCCCTGACCAACCTCGATGGCGTTGATACTGCAAAAGTACAGATTGACTGCGTAATTGCTGCGCACAAAGCTCAAGAGCAAGTGCCTGCGCTGGCCAATGTTAAGAATATTATTGCGGTTGCATCGGGCAAAGGTGGCGTCGGCAAGTCGACCACTGCGGCGAATCTGGCACTGGCCTTGGCCCGTGAAGGCGCCAAGGTCGGCATTCTCGATGCTGATATCTACGGCCCGAGCCAAGGCATCATGTTTGGTATCGCCGAAGGCACGCGGCCACTGGTCAAGGATCAGAAGTGGTTTGTGCCACTTGAGGCCCACGGTGTTGAAGTGATGTCGATGGCATTTCTGACCGACGAGAACACACCTGTGGTGTGGCGTGGGCCGATGGTCTCCGGCGCGTTGATTCAGTTGATCACGCAAACCGCCTGGACTGACTTGGATTATCTGGTGGTGGATATGCCGCCGGGCACCGGGGATATCCAACTGACACTGGCGCAGAAGGTGCCGGTTGCTGGTGCCGTGATTGTGACCACGCCGCAAGATTTGGCGCTGCTGGATGCCAAGAAAGGTGTGGAGATGTTCCGCAAGGTCAATATTCCGGTGCTGGGCGTGGTTGAGAATATGGCCGTGCACATCTGCTCGAACTGCGGTCATGCCGAGCATTTATTCGGTGAAGGCGGTGGCGAAAAGCTGGCCAAGCAATTTGATGTCGATCTGCTGGCCTCGTTGCCGCTGTCGATGGCGATTCGCATGCAGTCTGACGGCGGCAAGCCCACAACTATTGCCGACCCGGAAAGCCAGATTGCCATGATCTATCAGGAAACGGCGCGTACCGTCGGTGCGCGAATAGCTCAAAGCGGCGCCAGTGCTCAAGCTATGCCGACTATTTCGGTTAGCGACGACTGATAGCAAGCAACCGCAGCCCCGGTGCGCCGGGGTTGTTGGCTTGGTGACGATTTTCTGCAGGCATAAAAAAACCCCGCCGAAGCGGGGTTTTTTATAGGGAGGACAAGTTAGATAACTTGTACTTCCTCAGCTTGCATGCCTTTCTGACCACGAGTGGCCACGAAAGTCACTTGCTGGCCTTCTTTCAGGCTCTTGAAGCCATCGCTCTGGATAGCTTTGAAGTGTACGAACAGGTCATCACCAGATTGTGGAGTGATGAAGCCGTAACCTTTCTCGTCGTTGAACCACTTAACGGTGCCAGTTTGACGATTAGACATGTGTAATCTCCTAACAAAAGTAATATACAGCCCTGGAAAAACCCAGGCCGGGACTGAGTGCAACGAGTACTAGGAGTCGGACGATGTTTGGATCGAAATCTAGGCATCAAGTAGCGATTCGCGGTGACACATGCAGCACAGTGGAAGCACCATACTCGTTTTTCACGCTAAGCGCGAACACTGTGTGCACCTTTCTGTTATTTAACGACTGATGGAGCAAAAAATGCTCAATTTTTGTACATTCGACGCCAGCCTTTGAACCCAACCGCTGGCCCCGGTAAGATGCGCTCACTTTTTCACCATTTGTTTCATCACTAAGTATTCAGGACGCCCGCCATGAGCATCAAATCGGATAAGTGGATTCGCCGCATGGCCCAAGAACAGGGCATGATCGAACCTTTCGTTGAACGCCAAGTACGTACTGAAGGCAGCGAGCGATTAATTTCGTACGGTGTCTCGAGCTACGGTTACGACGTGCGTTGTGCGGATGAGTTTAAGGTTTTCACCAACATCAACTCGGCAACTGTTGATCCTAAAAACTTTGATGAAAAAAGTTTTGTTGATGTGAAAAGTGACGTTTGCATCATTCCGCCGAATTCGTTTGCCTTGGCTCGAACCGTTGAGTTCTTCCGCATTCCGCGCAACGTACTGACTATTTGCCTCGGCAAGAGCACTTACGCACGTTGCGGCATCATCGTCAACGTCACCCCGCTTGAACCCGAGTGGGAAGGCCACGTAACGCTGGAATTCTCCAATACCACGACGCTGCCAGCGAAAATCTACGCCAACGAAGGTGTGGCCCAGATGCTGTTTTTGGAGTCGGATGAAGAGTGTGAAGTGTCTTATAAAGACCGCGGCGGCAAGTACCAAGGCCAGCGCGGTGTGACCCTGCCAAAAGCCTGAGTTTGCAGGTTTTCAAGAGCCTCGCCTGGTGCGGGGCTTTTTTATGTCTGCATTATTTACTGTTGGGTTTGAGCGCTTGAGATGCCTTGAAATAGCGTCCGGCTGCACGCTAGGCGCTTGATGCATCCTGCTGGGTCAGGGGCTTGAGCGGTTTAATAGCTTTCAATATTTAACCTTGGCGAACTGTCACCAATATATGTTTTCTAAACCAAACAAGGCCGCATTGTGGCGGGTTGCTCATAATCTTTGATTGAGGAGGCACTATGCCGGTTTGGCGAATTACCTATAACCACGACGAAAGCGCCGAGAGTCTTGAGATTGAATCAGCAAAAAAGCCCAGCGTCGATGAGGCCGTTGAGTTGGTGTTACGCATGGCAGAACAAAAGTTTGAGCCCTTGCCGCCGAAAGAACTGCCGCATGAGGAGCAAACGCCTGCTGTTCAGCTCCTGGAGCGCTACGCAATTACCGTGACCGGTATAGCGCAGGAGTAATCGCAGCTGGTATTCCCCGCACATGGCTTGACCAATGCAGGGCAAACTAATGTTTAGATAAAAGAAAGGGCGCCAGAGGCGCCCTAAAGGTATTCATGGAGTAAGTCCATTATGTCTGAGTGGCGCTTGCGCGTTTGGTTCAGCGGATACCGATAAATGGTTGCTATTTGTCTAAGGCGCGCGGTGCGTTAATCGATAAAGACCTTATGGAGCAGGGCGTTTACACCTGCACATTTGGGGTGATTCGTCTGAAACTTTTGGCGTAAGCAATATTTAAAATATACTGTATGTGCATCCAGTATTTATGGGCTTCGTCATGTATCTTCAGTACCACGGCCTCCAGCTTATTGCAGGAGGTGAGTTGCCGCTTTATTCCTTTCATGTACCTGCTGGGTTTCCGTCACCGGCGCAGGATCATATTGAGCGCGAAATTTCTCTGGATGAGTTGCTCGGGCTACGTCTCCCGCAGACGTTTTTGGTGCGAGTCGCTGGCGACAGCATGATTGGCGCCGGAATTTTTGATGGTGATTTGGGCGTGGTTGACCGCGCAACCGAAGCCAGGCCCGGACATATCGTAATTGCCGCACTGAATAACGAGCCGCTGGTAAAACGCCTGGACAAAGAAAATGGCGCGTATGTACTCAGGTCGGAAAACTCCGCCTATGCGCCGCGACATGTGCTGACTGGCGATGAGTTCAGCGTTTGGGGAGTTATGCACTACAGCGTGCGCCAGCATGTCTGAACCTAGCAACGTTTATGCGTTGGTTGATTGCAACTCGTTCTACGCCAGTTGTGAGAGAGTATTTCGCCCCGACCTCGCCAAAGTGCCGATTGTGGTCCTGAGCAATAATGATGGCTGCGTCATCGCCCGCAGCTCCGACGCCAAGCCTTTCGTGAAAATGGGCGAGCCTTATTTTCAGATAAAAGAGCGCCTCAAGCAGCACGGCATCCTCGCGTTTTCCAGTAACTACGCGCTGTATGGCGATATGAGCCAGCGGGTGATGGCGGTTATTGAGGGGCTGGTGCCCGCTGTGGAGGTGTATTCAATTGATGAGGCTTTTGCTGATCTAACCGGTATGGCACCGCCATTTGAGCCGTTGGGGCAGCAAATCCGCAGTAGAGTGCAGCTTTATACGGGGTTACCAGTCGGGGTCGGTATCGCAGGCACCCGTACCTTGGCCAAGCTGGCGAACCATGCAGCCAAACGCTGGCAGCGCCAGACGGGTGGAGTCGTCGATATTACTGATTCGGTGCGGCGCGACAAACTGCTCAAAGCCTGTGAAGTAAGTGATGTATGGGGCGTAGGCCGGCGTATGACTGAGCACTTGATCCGCATGGGTATTAAGACTGCTTGGGACCTTGCCCAGGCAGATCCTTGGACGTTGCGTAAACGCTTTAGTGTTGTCGTCGAAAAAACCGCACGTGAACTACGCGGTACGCCCTGTTTGGAGTTTGAAGAGATGACCGTGGCCAAGCAGGAAATCTGTTGCAGCCGGATGTTTGGCCATCGCTTGAAAAACATCGAACCAATACGTGAGGCTGTGGCTACGTACACCGCCCGCGCCTGCGAAAGACTGCGCGCTCAGGGGTCGCTGTGTAAAAAGGTCAGAGTGAGTATTCGCACCGGTATGTACAACTCCGATGAACCGAAACTCGCCACCAGCAGAGTCTGTCAATTGCCTTACCCGACCGATGATACGCGGTTGATAACCAAGGTCGCGATGGCGGGTTTGGAGGAGGTGTTTAGTCCGGGCTATGCCTTCAGCAAAGCCGAAGTGCTGTTACTTGAGTTGTGCCAGCGTGGTGAGTTTACTGACGATATGTTTACAGGCGCTCAAACCGCTACAAGCGAAAAAGTAATGCAGGTCTTCGACTCCATTAATGCCAAGTGGGGTAAAGGCACCGTGCGCCCCTGTGGCGTGCCGGTAGCGCCGGAGTGGGGCATGCGCCGCGAGTTGATGAGCCCGGGGTATACCACTCGGCTGGATCAATTGTGGCGGGTTAAGTAATGCGTCTCTAGCCCCAGCACACACCGCCATACAGTCGCGATGGTGTGTGCTGCTTTGCCGAGCTTACTGCGTATCCTGTGTAACGCTTTCGGATTGCTCAACAGGCGTCTTGCCGGTATCGATCCATTGCCAGAACAGCTTGTAGCCAACGGCCAACACGACGGGGCCAATGAACAAGCCGATAATACCGCCCGCCAACATGCCGCCTAAGGCGCCGATGAGAATCACCGGCATTGGTACGTCAACCCCGCGGCCCAACAGCATTGGCTTGAGAATGTTGTCTAGCAAGCCGCCGATAAAGGTGTAGATGGCAAATATGATGGTAGCCAGTGTGGCGCCCTCGGTGAAGAACACAAAGGCGATCACCGGGATCGTGATCAAAGGCAGGGGCAACTGCATGATGCCCAGCAGTAACACCACCATCGCCAGCAAGCCAGCTCCCGGAATACCCATCACGATAAAGCCAATGCCAATCACCACCATCTGGATAAAGGCGATACCGATTACACCTTGGGCAACGGCGCGAATAGTTGCGGTGCACAGGGTAATAAAGCTGTGGCTGCGGTCAGCGCCGATGACGCGGTCTGAAATGCGAACAGCGCTTTTGTGGCCTGTTTCGCCGTAAGCAATGATCACGCCCGCAATGATCAGTGAAGCGATAAAGATCAAAAAGCCAACACCGACCCCCGCGATCTTGCTTAGCAGGCCAAGGGTGAAACCTTTTAGGTGTGGCGCCACACTCTGCAGCACGCCAGTTAAGTCGGAGGCTGCATTTGCCCAGAAGCTGTAAAGCGGTCCGCCTATCACCGGCCAGCTTTCGATGGATGTCGGTGGCGGCGGAATGTGCACGCTACCACTTTTGACTGTCTCGATTGCGATGTGGACAGATTCAGTCAGCGAACTGCCCAGGAAGTACACCGGAACCAGCAACACAGCAATTGCAAATGCTACGAGCAATGACGCTGCATGGCCATTGCGGTTACCCATGCGCGTTTTAATCATGCGGTGCAATGGGTACAGGGTGACGGCGAGGATCAATGCCCACAGCATCATGCTTAAGAATGGATGAAAAACCTGATAGCAGCCGTAAACCAGAACCGCGATCAGTGCGGCGCGGATAAAGGTATCCAGCAGAGTTCGCGAAAACTGCAGCTCGGGGGGCGAGGTAAGCGACATTTGAGTTCCTTTCTGAGTGGCTGAGCAAGATATGTGCAGTAGGCGTAAGTGCGAGCTTTGATCACGACCTATATCGAGTTTCCGTGTGTTGCCTAAACCGTGTTTATGTAAAGCAAAGCATAGCCTCTTGCCAGAGATAGCATGAGCAACATGGCGGGCTGTATGTCAGAGGCTGATTTAGCCGTGCAGGTTAGATAGGTAGCGGTTGATAGATAGTCACAATAAATATAAGGATTAGCCTGACAGCCCCTTGGACACAGGCTGGCCGGCAACATCGAGTTGCTTGGGTCGCTACTCGGGCAATGAGGACCGCATGAATTTCAGGCAAAAGAAAGGGCGCCAAAAGGCGCCCTAAACGATGATCATGGAGTAAGTCCATTAACTCAGAACGGTGCTTATGCAATTGGTTCCGTAAGTGAGGGTTATTTACCGGGTGTCAGCAGTAAGCGTTTGTTGCCGTATACCTTGTCGATATTTTGCGACTTGAATGGAAAACTCATGTATTGCCCCTTGAGCCATGCATCAATGCCATCGGCGTAGTGATCGCTTGCCGGATTACCCGATTGGCCAGAGCTGTTAACCCCGTAGAATGGCTCATCCAGACCAAAGTCGACAGCAATGCGCATGGCGGGAATCAACCAGGTATCAAAGTCCTGGCCCCAGTGATAAGCCGACACATTCAAGGTGCTGTGGTCGCCACCGGCAGGGTAAGGACCGCGATCAAGGTAGCTGCTGATGGTACTTAAGCTGGCGCGCTGGCTGGCGCTGAGCATGGGGGCCGCTTTGCTGCTGTCACTGACCCATTTGTAGCTATGCAATTTGCCCCACTGCCAGCCAGCCGGGTCGCTGCCGAGCTTGCTTTGGGTGAAGCTGGCGGCGGCGCTCAGGCTGCGTGCAAGAATCATGGCCTTGGTTTCTTTTTGCGGGGTGCTGATGTCGTCCCAGAACGGGCTGTCATCGCGACCTAGCAAATGATCCGCTTGGGCGGAATACGAGATACCAGCGGTTTCAACCAACGCCTTCCATGACGCGCTGGTATCGGGGCCCAGTTCATCAAGGAATATTTGCCGTGCGCTTTCATGCAAAAACGCACTGTACAAGGCTGCGTCGGCCGAGTTGGCGGCCAGCTTGCCATCGAAGCTCATCAGGCGTTTGAGGGTGTCGCGCGCATTGGCGGCATCCGCCGGAGCCATTGCATCGATCGCTTGTTTCAGCGGCTCAGCCATGCCAGGTGCCGCAAACATGCCTTGCAGCTTGCCAGCAAACAAGGTGGTCTGATCGTATTGCATGGCTTTGATGCTGCGCAGGTCCTGCTTACCGCTGTTAAGCAACTGGGCGATACGCTCGGCCCGTTCCGGGTAGTGCCATGAGTTAGACAACTGCATGCCGTAACCGGGCGGCACAGTGCGGTTATTGGCGGTTGCGATCCAGCCTTGCTGCGGGTCTTGATCATAGGGATGGAGCATCGGTTCTGCATAACCATCCCAGTCGTACTCATTGTTCCAGCCGGGCGAGGGCATCAGGCCAACACCGCCACGGCGATTAGGGAAGCGGCCAGTGACTTGCCAGCCGATATGCTCGGCATCGGCAAATACAATGTTCAATGGCATTGCACGGATTTCGCGGGTGGCGGTCGATGCTTGATCCGCCGACTGTGCACGCGACAGGTCAAAAAATGCATCGAGGCTTTTGTCGGTTTCAAACTGCGCGGTTTGCAATGCCAGGCCGTAACCGCTGCTGATCTGTATCGGTTGCAGAGCGTGTTTGCGTTCCCCCAATACTGAGTTGAGCAGCGGGCCGTGGCGCGTTTCAAAAATAGTTTCGCGGATTGGGCGTTGACCCTTGATGAAGAAGGTTTCCTGGCGCTGTTTAGCGGGCTGCCATTTACCTTCGGCGAGGTAGTAAAGCTGGCCATTCTGGCGTTTGACTTGTTCCAGGAACAGGTCCTGGTTATCGCCCATGACCATGGTCATGCCCCATGCGACTTTACCGTTGAAACCTGCAACCACCGCAGGCACGCCTGCAATCGACACGCCTGCGACCTGATATTTCGGTGCGCGGATTTGTACGAAATTCCACATTGACGGCAGTGACAGCGGCAAGTGTGTGTCATTGGCCAGCAAACTCTTACCGCTGCGACTCTTTTGTGGGCTCAGCGCCCAGTTGTTGGAGGCGGCAACACCGAGCAAACGGGTGTCAGCTACTTGTTGTGCGGCTGAATCGATGGCGGTTAATCCGCTGATCTGGCCGCTGAGTTTCAAGCCTTTGAGCTTGTCGGCTTCCGCAAAAGGTAGCGGTTCATCCGGATAAGTCGGTAACAGCCACGCAAGGTTGTTGCTGCCAACTTTTTGCGCCATGACCAGTGCGGCGATTTCTTCTTGCAGGTTCACCGACAAGCCAAAGTTGATCAGGCTGAACACCAGTGCTGAATCTTCAGGCTTCCAATACGCGGGACGATAGCCAGACTCGGCTATATCCATCGGCAGCTTGTCGCGGAAACGGAACATGTAGGCGTTCACACCGCGTGCATAGACCTCGAAAATCTTCTTCAGGCGTGGCGATGCGCCATTGTACAGCTGCTCAGCACTTTGCTTGAGGTTGACCGCACGCATCAGTCGGTCGACCTCCAGCGCACCAGGGCCAACCATTTCCGCCAGACGACCTTCCGCGAGCAAACGCATGCCAACCATTTGGCTAAGGCGGTCACCGGCATGCACATAGCCGAGGGTGAACATTGCATCGTGCAAGGTGCTGGTTTCAATCAGAGGCATGCCCAGCGCATTGCGTCTGACAACCGCGCCTTTGGCCAAACCTTTAACGCTGCTGATGCCTTGCTCTGGCGGCACGCTGTCGCTGTAACGGCTGCTTAAAAACGACTGGCAACCACTTAGCGTAAGCGCAGCGCTGATGAGTGCGGCAAGACCGAACACGGCTGTTGGACGAAACACACGCGATTGCATGCAGCAAACTCCTGAAGGATGGAGCGGGTCGATGATTCATTCAGCTGTGGTCACAAGCCTAGCAGGCATAGAGGGCCGGGTGACGGGCTGTTTGAGCTGTTTGGTTGGCGCTGCGTAAGTTAGTCAGCGGCGCAGTAACTGGCAATAGCCGGATTAAAATTATCAGTGTTTGCAGCGCGGCAGCCGACCTATCTTCAGGGGAGGCTTGTTTTATCAAGTCAAACCCGTGTGGATATAAAGCGAAGAGACCCGCAGCTAGAGCATGATCTAGCTGCAGGTTAGAGGATGGGGTAACAGAATTAGTTCGAGCCGTTTTGGGGCAGGCCCAGAAACCAGCGGTAATACGGATTATCTCCGTCAGTTTTGAGTAGTTGGCGAACTTCGCGGGTCCAGCCTTCGCGATCACGCTGATAGGAAAACAATCCCGCCGCATAAAAGTGCTGCAGGCGCTTCCAGTTACTGGCGACCTCAGCACGGAAGGCATCGTCAGCACCGACCAATGGCGGCGCGCTGTGCAGCTCAAGCAGTGCTGGCAATACACGGATGATTTCGTTCGAGCGCACCCAAGGGGCGTACTCAATGCGTGGGCGATCGTCAGTGACGGCGGGCGCATCACCCACAAAATGCTCAAGGCCTTGGCGGTCGGTGATCCATGTAGCGAGCAACGCCGCAGGCGAGTCAATTCCTACCTCGCGTAGTGACTCAGCGACTTGTGGGTGTGCGAAGCGTTGCTGAATATCCGGGACTGATAGCGGCATGGGCTCAAGCGAGCCAATCAATAGCATCTCATGGAGTTCAGTTGTCCATAACGTGGCATGGGGAAATACATCGATAAAGCTGCGCACCAATGAACGACTGTCTTCGATGTTTTGCGTGGGCAGCGGCAGCCATTGCGCCACTAGCCCGCCGGGCTGCAAGCGACTGGCAGCCAGAGCATAGAAGTCGCGGGAATAGAGATTAACTACTCCGGCGGCGGATGGCGGCGGCGGTTCCAGAGTAACCAAATCGTAGCGCTCGGCACTGCGCAGCAGTTCGCGGCGACCATCACGTAAACGAATGTCCAGTTGCGGGCTTTCAGCAGCATTATAGTTGCCGCTGAATAGCGGCGCGGCTTCAAGCACTTCCGGGAGCAATTCGGCGACCACAGGTTTTTTCAGCTCGGTATAACGCAACATGGCGCCGACGGTGATGCCTGTACCAAAACCAATTACCAGCGCCGAATGTGGCTGACCTTTATGGATCAGCAAAGGGAGCAGGGCTTGCAAGCGCATGTAGCGCAGCGAAGGCATCGCGTCGCCGGTGTTGGAAACCCCTTGGATATACAGGCGGTTAAATTGGCGTTCAGCTCGACCTTGAGTGACCACTGCGACCGTGCCGCTACGACCTTCTTGATAAAACACGATCTTGCCGTTGCGCGCCCCCGGCAACAGATCGGCAAGCCGCTGTGGTGGAGTCAGTGCGCCGCCAATAACAGTGGCCAAGCCAATCGCTAGCACGGCGAAGCGCATGCCTTTGCCAACCGCAGCACCTTTGAGGGCTGCAATGGCGCCAATCAATGCAGCGATTACAGCCAGCACGACTAGCGTTCGCACCAATCCCAATTCAGGAACAAGGACGAAGCCGGTAAGCACCACTCCAACAATACCGCCAAGGGTGTTGAGCGCAACCACGGTGCCAACATCTCGGCCGACGTGATTACTGTTGACCGCCAGGCGCAACGCCAAAGGAAAGGCAGCGCCGAGTAAGGTTGTGGGCAGAAACACCACGCACAGCGCCGCGACGGCAAAGCGGGCGGACATTCCGGCGAGGTCGTTGCCGGTCAGTTGCAACACCACCATCTCCGCTTGGGTTTGTGCAATGATCAGCCAGCGCCCGAGGCCGGAAATCTGTAATAAGGCAAGCAAGCCTGCCGTGGCAATTAACAGCCCGAATAATCCCCATGGGTCAGAAATGCGATCGGCGCGGCGCGCGTATAACGCACTGCCAAGTACCAGCCCCGTGAGATAGGTGGCTAGGACTACAGAGAAAGCGAAGGCTCGAGTGCTCATGAAGGGCACGATTGATTGAGTCCAGACCACCTCGTAGCCGAGCGCTACGCCACCAGCGATGCAATACAAGGCAATGGCCATGCGTGCTGTGTTTGAACGAGGGGCAGGGCTGGCCACTGCAGGTTTAGGCAGCCTTTGATCACCGCGCCGCGCGAGCCAGGCACCGCCGCCTGCGACCAGGTTCAGCAGGGCTGCAGCATAAGCACTGCCAGTGACCCCTAATTGTGGGATCAGAAAAAAAGCCGCAAGCAGTGTACCGGCGATGGCGCCAGCCGTATTACCTGCGTAGAGGCGCCCGCCTGCTTCACCGAGGCGGCCATCAGCCGGAGATAAAGCACGCACCAGCACCGGCAATGTTCCGCCCATGAAAAACGCAGGTAAGCCGACTAATAAAAAGGGTAGCAGCCAGGCAAGCAGACCAGTGCTGTCTTCGAGCCGTGCAAATAGGCCTGCCGACTGCGACAAGGCATAGGTCGCCGCAATCCCGAGTACGGCGACTATCACTTCCAGCACTGCATACAGCTGAATCGGACGACTCATGCGGTCGGCCCAACGGCCAAAAACTAAGCCGCCCAAGGCAAGACCGGCGAAGAATGCACTGATGCCCGTGGTGATCGCATAAACCTCAACCCCGACCACCAGAGAAAGTTGTTTAACCCAAAGCACCTGATAGACCAAGGCTGCGCAGCCGGAAATAAACAGCAGCAACACGGGAATCAACATGGGCAGAGCAAGCGGGGTATCAGCAACCGCACCCCGAGAGCGGGCGCGAGACGAGTTGGCGGCTGAGGACATTAAAAAAAAGTGCCTTATCTGATATGAGAAAACCTGCGACAGGTTGCCCCGTCGCAGGTTTTTTAAGATAGCGTCCGCAGCAGACAGACGCCATGTTTTACATCACTGTTTTTTTGCAGCTTCTGCTTCTTGCATCTTGGCTTCGATCTTCTTGTCTACATCGGCGCGAACCTGGTCGATGCTGAAGCTAGCTGGGCGCTGGCTTGGCGGATAGTCGACAAAGGTTTGCAGGAATGCAGCAGCCTTGCGTGTGCCTTGGAAGATCAGATAGTCGTTCTTCGCCATCCAGTCGTAGTACTGGTCAGACACCACATCTGCGCGCTCGTAAGGGTCCATGCGCAAGTTGAATAGCTTAGGCACTCGCAGGCAAGTGAAAGGCTCGCTCCAAACGCCGAAGCCACCTGGAGCACGCTGCTCGCAGAACACCAGTTTCCAATTGTCGAAGCGCATACCGACCAAGTCGCCATCGTCACTGAAATAGTAAAACTCGTTCCGCGCGCTCTTGTCAGTTTTGCCTGTCAGATAGTCAAGTTGGTTGTAGCCATCCAGATGTACCTTGAACTCCTTGTCGCCAACTTCTGTTCCTTTAAGCAGGCGATCTTTGATATCAGTATCACCGGCAGCAGCGAGCAAGGTTGGGAACCAGTCAAGGCCTGAGAAGATCTCGTTAGAGATGGTGTCTGGCTTGATCTTGCCTGGCCAGCGAATCATCGCGGGTACTCGGTAGGCACCTTCCCAGTTGGAGTTCTTCTCGTTGCGGAATGGCGTGGTCGCTGCATCCGGCCATGACCATTGGTTTGGGCCGTTATCCGTGGTGTAGATCACGATGGTATTGTCGGCGATCTTCAGATCATCGATTTTCTTCAGCAACTGGCCTACATGTCCATCATGCTCGAGCATGCCGTCAGCATATTCGTTGCCGGGCATGCCACTTTGGCCCTGCATCGAGTCACGTACGTGGGTGAAGGCGTGCATGCGTGTGGTGTTCATCCACACGAAAAACGGTTTGTCGGCCTTGACCTGCTTGTCCATGAAATTGATTGCAGCTTGGGTAGTCTCGTCGTCAATGGTTTCCATGCGCTTGCTGTTAAGCGCTCCGGTGTCTTCGATTTTACCGTCGGCGCTCGACTTCATCACACCGCGCGGTGTGGCTGCTTTGGTAAACGCTTCGTCGTCTTTTGGCCAGTAAGGACGCTCAGGTTCCTCTTCGGCGTTGAGGTGGTAGAGGTTGCCAAGGAACTCGTCGAAGCCGTGGTTGGTCGGCAGGTATTCGTCGCGGTCACCCAAGTGGTTTTTACCGAACTGTCCTGTGGCATAACCAAGAGGCTTGAGCGCTTGAGCGATGGTGACATCGCGATCTTGCAGACCAACTGGGACACCTGGCATACCGACTTTGGACAGACCCGTACGTAATGCAGTCTGGCCAGTGATAAAGGTCGAGCGACCAGCGGTGCAGCTGTTCTCCGCATAGTAATCGGTAAAGATCATGCCTTCTTTGGCGATCTTATCGATGTTAGGTGTCTGGTAACCTACAACGCCCTTTGCATAAGCGCTGATATTGGTTTGACCAACGTCATCCCCGAATATCACCAGAATATTGGGTTTGTCTGCTGCGAATGCGGCTGATGCGCTTATGGCTGTGGCCATCGCGAGTGCGACTCGCGGTATCCATTTTCGAGGGGTTCTCATGCTCGTATTTCCTTTGTGTACGAATTTGACAACTGCAGCGGTGGTTTAAAAGGGTAGTACATGAATCAAGCTGTTACTGGCATTTTTATTGAAAAAAGGCCTAAGGTTGATTCAGCTCAAAGGGGTAGATGTTTTTCCACTCTTTGGCCATATCTACAACTGTCCAGTTATTGACTTTGGCTGCATCAAGCGCCTTGTCGAGTCGTCCGATCTTGCTGTCTCGGTCATAGGCCCATTCGCGCTTGGCATCGGTGTGATGGACTATGCCCGCGAAGCGCTTGCCCTCGGCCGCGGTGGTCCACTGCAGCATCTGCAGGTCGCCATCGGAATTGCCAAAGGCAAAAACTGGCCGGCGTCCAATGATTGACTGAATGCTTACTGGTTTGCCCGGGCCATCATCGTTAAGCGCCAGTTTTGGTTCACGCAAGATCGAGTATTTGCCATCCTGATCCTGGAACTGGGTAACGAATGTTGTGCCGATTACTTGCTCGGGTGGTATTCCGTAGACTTCCTCGGCGAAGGTACGCATAAATTCCACTTCGCCACCTGAAACGATGTAGGTTTTGAAGCCATTGGCGCGTAGGTAATCAAGCAGCTCCAACATTGGCTGAAACACCATTTCAGTAAATGGCTTTGCGCTTTTGGGGTGTTTGGCGCTGGTGAGCCAACGCTCAGCATTTTCATTGAATGTGGCTGTGCTTATTCCAGTGTGAGTGGCTCCAACGATCTTCATCAGGCCATCCATACCGCTGGCAGCAAGGGTCTTTCGGTCGTTTTCGAGGACGGCCTTGAACGGTTGTTCGGTTTTCCATTCAGGGTGTTGTGGCGCCAGTCGTTTAACCTCACTTAGAGCAAACAACAGCTGAAAGTACATCGGCTGCTCGCTCCACAAGGTGCCGTCGTTATCGAAGACGGCAATTCGCTCAGCAACGGGTACATAATCCTTGCTACCTTCGCTGGTTACCGACTGAACGAACTCTACGATGGCCTGACGCGAGGCGCCTTCGTTCCATGACGGTAATTCATCGGCCGCCTGAACCAGCAATGGTAAAGCCAACAGTAATGCGACCAGCCCGCGCCATGAAGTTTGCGCAATTAATCGACGCATGGATCCATCCTCGTTTTCAAGTCAGCAAATTCTTAGTGCTTTGGATTAAGCGGTTTAAGTGTTCCTGTCGCTGGAGGCGCAGTGCGGATATCTTTAAATAATTCGCGGATTTTAGTGAGTGTCTTTTTTTGCTCAGCAGCCCGAGATAGAGCAGTTTTGTCCGTAGAGTAGCTCGCTTTCAAGAAGATTAGCAGTTGATTTCCAAGATGCGAGGGTAAATTTTTCGCGGCACCTTGTAGTGTGTCCGCATCCGCACTTCGTTTGACCCAACGATAGAGCTCACTGACGGGAAGTGTTTGGTCGTTTAGACATGCCTGAAGCTGTTGCCATGCGAAATCAGGTGAATCACGCCAAGCCTGTTGACGTGCGGCCCGGCGCTGTAGAAAAAATTGCCAGCCGCGATGCCAGTAGGCTCTACCGAAGTAACCAATAAGCGCGGCCAGCACTATTAAAACGCTCAATAGCAGCCAATGACGGGCAATATGAAGTTGAGTGTTTTGTCCAAGCTGGCGCAAATCTTCGCTGATCGAGAAAGGTCCGCTGTAGCCGCTTTCGCCTTGGGCCTTGAAGGTGACTTTGGGGATAGAGGCAATCTGGGGTTGCCCGGCTTGGTCCCACCATTTCAGCTCTATAGCGGGCAATGTGTAGTTACCCTGCTCGCTTACGACATAGGTGATGGTGTCATTACGGATGCCGCCCGTAATGTCACCTCGACCATTATCCATCGGTCGAATGTCTGGTGTTTGCGCGTACTGTTTAAGTCCATTCACCTCAGCCAGTTCCGGTGCTGGAATCAGCATGGCCTGAGCCCCTTCGGCGCGGACACTGAGTTGACGGCTAACGCTATCGCCAACTCGCAGCGGGTCGTGAGAGCGAACAATAGTCTGGGTGTAGGTGACTTGTTCGGCAACCAGTACATGTTCTTGATCATTGGCGCCGACAGGTTGTACTGCGCTGAATTTTTGCGCTTGAGTCTGCACCGTTTGCGGCTTACTACCTTGTCCCGGTTGCACCTGAATGCTAAGCGCTGGGATGTCGAAAGTCTGCGCTTGTTGGGGGGTGATCCGGTAAGTAAAGCGTAGGCCGAAAAAGGTTTTCCCATCGCGCTTTTGAGTAAGATGGGTGGCTTGCGAACTTGGCGCAGACACCACTGCGCCTGGCAGTTCTAGCTTTGGCAGTTGCGGAGCACTGGTGAACCAGGTATCGACAAGCAGGTCGACTTCAAGTGTAACCGTGCCGCCGACCAACACTTGTTGTTTAGGCGTCAGGCGGCTGTCGACAAGCAATGTCGGCTCGGCGGACCAGACCGATAAAGACAGTAAACTAAGTAGCAGGATCAAGTATTTCATGGCGAAGACTCCATCTCCTGCTGGCGCTTAGCATCCTGAAGAAAAAACTTCTGCTTGAGAAAGCGAGCTGGCGAGGTGTTCAGGTTCTCTAACCAAAGTTGATCTGATGCCGCTTTGGTCACTTTTTGGGGCGTGTCCTTGCCTTCGTTGGTTTTGTTATCAAACTTGATTTCATCCGGCTTTTCGTCAGGCGTGCCAGCCTCTTGCTGGCTTTCGTAGTCTTTCTGCAGGGCCTGCGCGAGGGCTAGGTTGCTGCTGGCCTCAGGGAATTTGGCCTGTCGTTTAAGTGCTTGTTGGTAAGCCGTTATCGCCTCGGGAAAGCGGGATAGGCGCACGTAGCTATTGCCCATATGGAAATAAGCCTGGGCACTATCGAGGTTGGCCAGGCTGACTAAGGCTGCGTCAAAGTCTGCGGCGTTATAAGCGGCCACACCTTTCCAATAGGGGTCGCTGAAGTGCGCCGCCGCTTGCGGGTAGCGTTGGTGTTCGAAAGCCCAGCGGCCTTGTTGGTCCGGGGTGAAAAAGGCATCTGCAAACGCTCCTGCTTGAGCGGGTGCCGAGGGTAAACCAAGGCCTACAGCCAGCAGTAAACTGGCCAACCAGTGCACACGCCAGCCTCGCCGCACACAAACCAGCGCGATCAGCAGCAGCGGCCAGCACAGCCAATAGCCTGCATCCTTCCAGTGAACCTCTTGTCCTTGGTCGCTGACCGCTTGAAAGTGGCGTTGGGCGTGTAGCTCTATCCAATCCAGATCATCATCATTAAGGGTCAAGCTGCCAAGCGGAGCATTGGCCGCGTCAGCAAGTGCTTGAAGTGCTTTGCTGTCAAAGTTAGCAACCATCGGACGACCGCTGGCATCAACCTTGGGTTGACCCTGAGCGTTGCGTACCACGCTTGAGTTGTTGCTGCCAACGGCGAGCACCAGAACTTGCAGATCAACACCTTTGAGATGCTGACCGATCTGTTGATTCAGGGCGGGGTCGGCGCCGTCAGTGATGAGTACCAGAGTCCCCGGGCTATTTTCCGCTTCCAGCAAGCGCTTGGCTTGATCGATTACGCCCGGCACGTCACGCCCGGCTTTCTCTATAAGGTTGGTGGACAGCGCCTGCAGGAAGGTATCCAACAGCGCCGGATCGTCGGTCGCAGGCAACACCAGATGGGCGCTTCCGGCATAGGCGATAAGCGCTGTGCGTGCGCCAGCGCGACGCTCAACCAGATCGTGCAGTTTATTGCGTACTGCGCTCAGGCGTGTCGGCGGCACATCGTCGGCATCCATTGATGGCGACAAGTCTACCGCCAGAATCAGGGGCGCGCGGTCATCAAGAAAGTCTGGGCGATCCTGTTGCCAAGTCGGTCCCGCAGCGGCCACGGCGCCCAGAGCTAGCATGGCTGCGAGCAAATGCACGGGCCGCAAACGATGATTGTCCTGCGGGGTTATCACCAGATGTTTTAGCAGGTGCGGGGCGATAGCGCCCTGCAGCTGACGACTGAGGTCATGGCGCTGCGCCCAGATTATGGGAAGCGCTATTGCGGGCACTAATAGCAGTAGCCAGAGAGGGCGCAGGAAGTGAAAAGCGCTCAGGTCGATATCCATCTCATCGCTCCTGTTGCGATCGAGGCGTGCCAATTGAGGACACTCGAGCCGAAAGGGCAGCCAGACATTGACTAAGTGCCAGCAATAGCAGTGCGCCACCTAAAGGCCACCAGAATAGGTCGCGTTTGGGTTGATGGCTGAAGGTTTTGACTTTGTGTGGGGTTATCCGATCAAGCGTCTCGTAGACCTGCTTCAGTGCATTACGATCGTCGGCGCGAAAGAAGCGGCCCTTGGTAATGCTGGCGATATTTTGCAGGGTTTGCAGATCAACTTTGGATTCGCCCGTTGCTTGTGGGTCACCAATCCCTATGGTGTGTACAACAATGCCTTTACTGGCGGCCAGGTCAGCTGCGTGGTCCGGGGTGATTGCACTGCCCGTATCGTTGCCGTCGGTGAGCAGGATCAATACTTTCTCCTGCTCTTTGGCTTTGTCCAGCAGCTTGATTGTCAAGCCAATAGCATCACCCAGCGCAGTATTGGGCCCGGCCATGCCTATTCCAACTTCATCAAGCAATATATGCAGGCTGGAATGATCCAGGGTTAGCGGCGCCTGCGGGAACGCCCCGGTGCCGAAGACGATCAAGCCGATGCGATCATCCTTGCGCTCATCAATGAAGTCACGCACCACATCCTTGACGGCACTGAGGCGGTCAGTTTGCTGGCCGCTGGCGCTGGTGTAGTCGCGGGTTTCCATCGATTGGGAAATGTCGATGGCGAGCATCAAGTCACGGGTTGGCTGTGTATGTTCAATCGGTTTTTCAACATAGACAGGCCGGGCGCAGGCAAAGAGTATCAGCGCCCACACCAGCAGGTTGATAAACAGCTGCCAGCGGCCACCGCCTGAATGAGGTTGCCCGGGTTGTTGCCCTGCGGCTTGGCTCAGTGCCCCGAAAAACGGCACGCGTACTGCGCTGCGTGATTCGCGGTACTCACTCATGTAGTGGAAAACCAGCCACGGCAATGGCAACAGCAGCATCAGCCAAGGATAATCAAGCTGCCACATGATGAGCCTCGATCCATTGCCTGCAAGTGCTGAATAACATGTCTAGCTGTTCCTGACTTAAGGTCGCCAACTGTGCTTGTGGCCCGTAAGCCAGCAACGAGAGCCGCTGGCTAAGATCAGGCGGAAGGGGCGCACTACTTGTGCTTTGCAGAAAACGCTGCCAGTCAGCGCCACTCAGGTTGGCGACTTCAGGTGAGTTGGGCATTGATAGCGCCACTCGTTTGACTAGCTCGGGAACCTCACGCAAAGCGCGCAGGCGCTGTTGTTCATGGTTGGCTTCGTCTTGTAGTTGTGCCAGCCGAAGCAAGGCGTCGCGGCGATATTGATTGCGCCGCCAACGGCGCCAGCGCAGCACCGCCCAGACGCTGAGGGTCACCAGGATAACGAGCAAGAGCACAAGCCAGCCCCAGGTTTGTGGGAAATAGCTAAAGGCTGGAGTCGTCAGCTCCAACTCTTTTAACTGGCTGATATTGGGCGCATCCGTGCGGGTCATCGTGGCACCTGTGCAAGTCTGCCCAATTCTTGGCGCAGTTGTTCAAGGCTGTCTTCGCCAGTGCTGAACATCATCAGCGGTACTTGGCTGAGCCTTAACATTTCGGCCACTTGGCTAAGACGACCCGTGAGAAAGTCGCCCAATGGTTTGCTTACCTTGCGGTGGTCGATTTGCAGTTCAACTTGCAACTCGCCCTGCGTAACCATCAACCGACCTTTGCTTGGCAGCTTCAGGGCGATAGGGTCGTAAACCTGCATGGCGATTACGTCATTATGAGTTTTTAGCTCGCGAAGTAACTGCAAGGTGCGATCACTGGTGGCCGCAAAGTCGCTGATGATGCAGATCAGATGGTCGTGACCGGCAAGATTCAAACAGTTGCGCAATGCTTGGTCTAATTGATCAACGTTTTCATTATCGGGGCGTGTCGCAGATAGAATCTGATTTTGTCGCACGATGCTTGTGCACAAGGCTTCAACGCGTGAACGGCTGCGCAGAGGGCGGATATGTTCGATGCGGTCATCGCCAAACACCAGCCCGCCAACCCGGTCGCCAGCTTGCAAGGCAATCCAGGCACAAAGCGCGCCCAACTCGGCTGCGGTGACGGATTTGAAGTTGCGCTGCGAGCCAAAGAACATGCTCATGCGCTGATCGACAAGAATCAAGGTCGGGCGGTCGCGCTCTTCGGTAAAGCTGCGCACAAATGGCTTGCCGTAGCGCATTGAGGCGCGCCAGTCGAGATGGCGCAAGTTATCGCCAGGCATGTAATGTCGCAACTCATCGAAACTCAAGCCCCGTCCGCGCAGGCGTGAAGCATGATTGCCGGATAGAACGCTTGATAGCGACTGACGAGCCATAAAGCTCAGGCCGCGGGCTCGGTGCTCAAATGCCATCAGCTGCGGCAATGATGCGTAAACGAACCCGTCTGCAGCGGTCTTGGAAGACTGCATGGTATTGCTCCTGTCAGGCGGGTATTGCCACCTTGTCGAGCAAACGATCCAGCACTTGGTCGGCGTTTACGCCATCGGCAACGGCGTCGTAGGTGAGCAATAGTCGGTGCCGGAGTACCGGGTGTATAACTGCGCGCACATCGTCTGGTGAAACGAAGTCGTTGCCCGATAACCACGCATGGGCTCTGGCAACCCGGTCCAGGCTGATGCCGCCGCGTGGGCTTGCGCCAATATGAATCCAGCGGGCAAGATCGGCGTCATAGTCGGCTGGGTAGCGAGTCGCGTTGACCAGGTCAATCAGGTAACGGTCTATAGCCTCCGAGACATGGACGGCATTAACTTCCTGGCGTGCTGCGAAAATCACCTCTTGGGCCAAACGCATTTCTTGCTCCGCAGTCTTGGCTTGATCCTCGGATCGCAACATGCGCAGCACCTGCGCTTCGTCCTCAGTATGCGGATAATCCATCACCAGCTTCATCAAAAAGCGGTCCATCTGCGCTTCGGGAAGCGGGTAAGTGCCTTCCTGTTCGATGGGGTTTTGCGTTGCCAGTACGATGAATAATTGCGACATCGGGTGGGTCTGCCCAGCGACAGTTATTTGCCGCTCCTCCATCGCCTCAAGCAAGGCAGCTTGCACTTTTGCCGGAGCACGGTTGATTTCGTCCGCGAGTATGACGTTGCCAAACAAAGGCCCCGGTTGGAACTTGATCTGGTTTTGACCATTAACTTGCTGAAGGATTTCCCCACCAGTGATGTCCGAAGGCAAGAGATCAGGCGTGAACTGGATGCGGCTCATGTGGGCATCGAGATGCTTGGCAAGGGCTTTGACCGTGCGGGTTTTAGCGAGGCCGGGGAGGCTTTCGAGCAAGATGTGCCCGTTGGCCAACAACCCCAGAATCACATACCTAATTGTCTGTTGTTGTCCTAGCACACGCTGGCCAACGAAACGTTCTAAATTGACAACTTGTTCTCTGCAATCCATGGACTCTTCCTTAACAACGTTGCAGTACTTAATACAGTCAATTGCACCCAGGCGCACGGCTTTGGTAGCAGGAGCTGGATTTATACATATAAATTTAGAGCATTGAATACCCGGTTAACTCTAGCTGTTAACTGGGTTTCAGCAAACCATTTGGCCGTCTAAACAGCTATCTCCGATTGTAAAAATCACTACATAAAACGCAGCGCCATTGCTGTAGCGCATTTCTTAAAAGTCTAGACCATAACTTGAGGGCATGGCTTGCCCAAGGTCATGATTTTTGAGCGTTTATACAGGATGCTTGGGGCAAATAATATTGTCTTGGCTGGCGCCTGCAAAAAGACAAGTCTTATCCGCAGACAGCTAAAGTGCTGCCATATGAAAAATGTGCAGGTTGCAATGTGGCTAATGCCAAAGACACAGACCATGAGCTCAGTGACTTGCTTCTAGGCTTGAAATAAGACGGGCCGCTGTAACTCTGTCGCGCTCAATCACTTTTGAATGGCCTTTAGTGATTAGTTTTTTCGAGCTGATCATCCTGTTAAAGGACGATCACCTTTAATCAGTTATTCCCCTAAGAGATCGAGACGAATGTTTTGATCTTGCAAGTGACTGAGAAAAACTTCGGTGGCGCGGGGCATGCAGTGCCCTTTCTGCACACAGAGAATGGTCGAACTTGGCGGGATATCTCTCAGATGAATATCGATGACAGTCATACGTTCGTCTTCTAACTCATGTCGCAGGGCATAATCCGGAAGAACTGTAATTTCTCCGGTGACCTGAACGTAGCGTTTGAGCAACTCAATGTGGTTCAACTCGAACCTTATGTTCAAGTTGAGGCCTTGGTGTAGGGCCGCGATATCTATTTGTCTGCGAGTCTGGAAGCTTGGCCCTAGCATGGCAAGTCGGTAGGGTTCGAGATCATTCAGTGTCAGGCGCTCTCGCGAGGCGAGGGGATGATCAGCCTTCATCAGAGCTCTGAAGCGCGTCTCGATACGTTGCAGTACATCGACGGAAGGGCCCAGATCAGTGTAAGGAGCTGTTTGCATGGCGATCCCAAAATCGGCATGACCTGTCTTGAGCGCAGCATGAACCGCCTCACTGCCCATGATGTCACCCTCAAAGGTGACGCCTGGATATTGCTCCTGGAAAGTTGCGAAAGCTGGAAATAACCAAGATTGTACGACGCCTTCGATCGTTGCGTAACGAATGGTGCCGGTTATCAGTCCGTGCACATCATCAATTCGGGCGCGGGCCAACTCCATTTCGCGAATGGTTCGGCGCATGTGTTGGGCCAGAATTATCCCTTCTTCAGTCAGGTGCATGCCGGATGGGCGTCGTTCAAATAGCGTTGAGCGAAAGCTGTGCTCAAGGTTCTGAATCTGTCGGCTGATCGCCGAGGCGCTTACATGCAGGTTCTCTGCTGCCTGACGCACGGAACCGGTTTCAGCTACGGCCAGGAAGTATCGGAATGTTGTGATCTGCATGAGGCCCCCATGTACATGTTCTTCACGGCAACAGTTTACATCCTGCCAGGGGGGCTGTTGTCTTTTTAGCAACGCGGCATGCTTGAAATTCTAATTTAAGCATCGCTTGGGCCGCTATACCATCGAAGCAGTTCAAACCTTTGCCTAAAAACCTTGCTCTGCTCGGGGACCACCGATGAAAACAATAAAGAACCTGCTGTGGATAACGATAGGTGTCTGTCTGGTATTGACCTGGTTGCCATATCTGGGCGTCTTCAATGCTCCGGTACTGGTGGCTTATCTGCCGCAGCCACTGGCTTTGACGCTTGCTTGCAACCTGATTCTGACGCTTTGTGTTTTGGCCATATATCCGCTCTATTTCAAACCCTTCATTGCCAAGCTGAAAGCCAAGCCGATTGTCGAGGAGAAGTACCATGGATAACAGTATGACGTTGGCCATCCTTGGCGGATTCATCGTGGCTTTTCTGATTATTTCCTATTTGTCCAAACGCAATGACCGCGGTACTTCGGCACCTAGCACAGAAGATTTCGTCATCGGTGGCCGCAACACGGGAACCTTGGTCTTGATGCTTTCTATGGGCGCGACCTATTTCTCCACCTGGACTTTGCTGGGGTCTTTCGGCGCGTATTTTCGTGAGGGCGTCTGGTTTATCGGTTTTGCCGTATGGACCATTTTTCACGGCATTTTCGTGTGGGTTTTCGGTACTCGAATCTGGTTGGCAGGCAAGCGGTTCGGCTTCGCCACCCCAGGGCAAATGATCGAGCGTTACTACAACAGCAAACGTCTGCGCATCGCTGTAGCTGTGGTAGGTATCGTAGCCTTGGTGCCAGTCATGTTGATTCAGGTCGTCGGAGGCGCAAAGGCCTTGGAATCACTGACCAATGGAGCCATCCCTTATGTTGTTGGCGTAACAGTGACCTCGGCGATGGTGGGCATAATCGTGCTCTGGACCGGTTTCAAGGGTACAGCCTGGACTGATTCATTCATGGGGATATTCTTCGCTTCTATCCTGGTATTTACCGCGCTTTATGTTGTCAGTCTGGCCGGAGGCCTGGAAATGTTCGCAAATATTGCCAGCGTCAAACCAGAGTTGCTGGTTAACGCAGGCAAGCCCTGGAAGATGCTTGAGCTATGGTTGGGACTTGGTTTTGGTGCTTGGGTATTGCCGCATATGTGGCAGAAATTCTACTCAGCAGCGTCCCCTGAGGTGCTGGGTAAAGTAGCGATGGCAACTCCTTTCTGGAACTCGTGGATGATGGCAATCATCCCTTTGATCGTAGGTACCGCCGCAGTCATTCCAGGCATAGTGCCAACGCTCAATGCTGGCAATAGCGACACCATCCTGCCGCAGTTGTATAGTGCTCATCTTCCCGCTATGGGAGCTTTTGTTGTTGCAGGCATCCTCGCGGCCGCTATCTCTACGATCAACAGCCAACTCCTGTCTTCGGCAAGTCTGGTGACTGAAGATATTCTGGTGCGTTTGCGCAATCGCCCGTTTACCGATCAGGACATCGCCCGGACAACCCGTTTAGCCGTGGCAACGTTGACCGTTATTGTCTTTGTGTTGGCCATGCTTCCCGGTGGTTCTGGCTTCTTGGTGCCGGTGGCATCGCTCGGGTTTGGTCTAGGCCTGCAATTGGTGCCGTCCGCGCTCGGCGTGCTGTACCTGCGCAAGATCACCGAAACCGGCGCTTTCTATGGCCTGCTGGCGGGCACGTCAACCATGGCAGTCTTGGCCACCCTGAACCTGGATATTCCCATCGGGCCAACCCTGCCGGGTCTTGCTATCAATATCATCGTAACCCTGATCATCAGTTGCTGCAGTCGCAAAGTTTCGGAGCAGTCAATCGAAGACTTCCACGGCATGTTCGACGCATACCTGAGTGATAAAGGTGATGCAAAACAAATCCCCGTTCTTGCCCAGTCCCCTCGCTAAAGGAAATTGGAATGAAATCTCATGTAAAAGTGGCCGTGGTTCAAGACAGCAGCGTTCCATTCGATGCTGCTGCAACCGCCAGTAAAACTTGCACGCTGATTCAGGAAGCTGCTAGCAACAATGCCGAGCTTGTCGTGTTTCCCGAAGCATTTTTGGGGACTTACCCAAAAGGCCTGACCTTTGATGCCCCCGTCGGCCGACGGCTGCCGGAAGGGCGTCAGGATTATCAGAAATACTTCGAAGGGGCCGTCGACATGGATGGCCCCGAACTGAAGCTCATCATGCAGGCGGCCAATGAACACGATATTTTCGTGGTGCTGGGCATTATCGAGCGTGGTGGCTCGACGCTTTACTGCACGGTTGTGTTTATTGATCCGCACAAAGGCGTTGTCGGCAAGCGCCGTAAGCTGATGCCGACCGGAACAGAGCGCTTGATCTGGGGCTTTGGCGATGGTTCGACCCTGGGTGTGGTTGAAAGTGAGTTGGGCAATATTGGCGCGGTGATTTGTTGGGAAAACTACATGCCAGCCTTGCGACTGGCTATGTATGCCCAGGCGGTGGAAATCTACTGTGCGCCCACGGCTGATTGCCGTGACAGCTGGCTACCTTCAATGCGGCACATCGCCATGGAAGGGCGCTGCTATGTGCTCAGTGCATGCCAGTACATTCAACGTGGGGAATATGGCGAGCAATACCGTAGCGTTCTCGGCGATGATCCAGAGCAGGTCCTTATGCACGGGGCAAGCGCCATCATCGGCCCTTTAGGGGAGGTGATTGCCGGTCCCGTGCATGATCAACGCTGCATTCTGTACGCCGAGCTCGATAATGCAACGCTGATCCAAAGCAAGCTCGACTTCGACCCAGTAGGCCACTACTCACGTCCCGATGTGTTCTCGCTAAAGGTTGATACCGAAGAAAAGAAACCGGTTCATTACTGACGTTATTTTCAATGGGGATTTCTAAGAACGGTTTCGGCCTTCAAAAAAACACCAGTGAATGGCTTTAAGTATCGAAGGATGCAGCAGATCAGATGGTCGTGACCGGCAAGCTTCAAACAGTTGCGCAATGCTTGGTCTAATTGATCAACGTTTTCATTATCGGGGCGTATCGCAGATAGAATCTGATTTTGTCGCACGATGCTTGTGCACAAGGCTTCAACGCGTGAACGGCTGCGCAGAGGGCGGATATGTTCGATGCGTTCATCGCCAAACACCAGCCCGCCAACCCGGTCGCCAGCTTGCAAGGCAATCCAGGCACAAAGTGCGCCCAACTCGGCTGCGGTGACGGATTTGAAGTTGCGCTGCGAGCCAAAGAACATGCTCATGCGCTGATCGACAAGAATCAAGGTCGGGCGGTCGCGTTCTTCGGTAAAGCTGCGCACAAATGGCTTGCCGTAGCGCATTGAGGCGCGCCAGTCGAGATGGCGCAAGTTATCGCCGGGTATGTAGTGTCGCAATTGAAATGAAAAGCGGTCATGAGCCAGGAGTGGAAACCGTCGGCAAGGCTTGGTGACTTTAAACTCATTGATCTTAAGCCAGGCTCATTGTTTAGCCGGGACAGCATGCAGGGAGCGGCTAGGCATGCATGTTGTAGAGCGTTCAAGTATAGCGGTCCGTTGGTTGCGTCGGCTGAGTCTTGAAAGTGTCACGTTCAGGCTTGGTTCAAGCGTAATCGCGTTGAAATATGCTTTTTCCAACCATAAGCCGACACGGAAAATGCCAGTCCTGCTGTTTTAAGGGTGGATTTCTGTAGGGGATTTCGCGCGACCTCAATTACTAAATCTGACAATACGAAAGTTCGGGTCGCAACTGAATCAAGCCCGGTCTAATTGCTGTGGGTGTTCGGGCGCAGTATTTTGTCATGGCCGTAAAGCATTGCTACTCAAGGCACAGAGCAAGAGACCGTGCTGGTCAATGCTCTGCATCCCAGAGGAAACTCAAGCAGCTGATGGTCGTAGCACCGTGATGGTTGGAACAACATAATAGATAGGGAAATTAATATGCTTATTAACGCCAAGGTCCTCAGCAACCCCTCAAAATGGCTTCTGCTCGCTCTTTCGCTTACAGCGTTTGGCAGTGTTGCTCAAGCCGCTGAAACCCTCGATGAGGGCGTAAAAGCCAAGTTTGTCGCTGCTGATACAGCCCACATCCCAGAGGGCTATCGCAACTGGACGCATATCGGCACGTTCGCGACCCCACCGGGCAGCAGAACCATCCTCGATGGCAGCATCCGAGAGGGCGTTCAGTTCGGCAATACTTATGTCGAGCCAACTGCGCTAGCGATATACAAAGCTACCAATAAGTGGCCTGACGGTACTCAGTTCGTCAAAGAATTCAGTGAGTCGCGCCTGTCTGAAGATTGCGACAAAAACAACGGTAGCTGTACGAAGAACAATGGCAAACACTGGCCTCAGAGCATAGGTAAGTGTGACAAAGTCACAGGTGTCTGCGTTACGAGTCACGGCAAGGGAATCTTCCAAAATGATTTCTTTGGCGTCACTTATATGGTGAAAGACGCTAAGCGTTTCCCTGATGCACCAGGTAACTGGGCGTACTTCTCATATGGCCCGGCCAAGGACGACAAGTCTTATCCTCAGACAGCCAAAGTACTGCCATATGAAAAATGTGCAGGTTGCCATGTGGCTAATGCCAAAGACACAGACTATGTGTTCAGTGACTTGCACTTAGGCTTGCAGTAAGTCGGGCCGCTTTTGTCAGCGTCGTGTGCTAAATGACACACGACGCTGCTTTGTCATTCTCATGCTTTCGTCGCGTTCAATGGTCTTCATCATTGTTAGCACTAGTCAAACGATAGATGATCAACATGGTGAACCATTGCTGTTTGAATCACTCCTGCCTTGATCTGCTAGCTAACGACTTTTCCTCTTCCATCCTCGAGCAAACAGGTGCGCCTGCTGTTGTCGCACATGGTGGCAGCTATGGTTGGGAGATTTGTTGCTGGGTTCGAACATCATCTCTGAATCATATTCCAGGCTAGTTCGCTGTGTTTCGGGGAATACCGCTGGCCTGAGGGTTTGTGCTTCTAGCGTTTGCTTGCCCCATATCGGTTCAGCGTATCATTGATGCCCGCAACGAATCTCAAGCGGCAGCACAAATGCAATCAATAGCTGGATATTCCTAAGCCTGTATCCTTCAGTTGTTGACTCAAATGGTCAGAGTCTTGCGCTTCAATAGCAGTATTTTGTGCGTTGGATATCTGGGTTTTTGTATAAATTAGGCTAAGGTTCGAGTGAGGTTAATGCGCTCGGGGCTAAAATTTAGTTTCGTCGTGTTCTGACGCACCAATCATTATTGATCATCTATCTGGCCTAACTGCGTTTACAGGAGTTCCACATGCGTAGATTTACCCTTACAGCTCTCGGTATGGCGGTAGCGTGCTCTGCACAAGCTTTCGACCGAATCCCAGAAAAAGATGGCTTCAGTGGTTATGCATACCTTGGTGCCAGCACCAACCGCATGGAAAGCAACACCGTCGCAACTTTGGCCGGAACAGATGTCAGCGACAGTCGTATCGACTCTTTAAACAGCTCCCCGGACAGCAAAAGCTTCAGCAAAATTGTGCCTGCTTTTGGCCTGTCCTATAAATTGCAAGGCAGCCGCACCGTTATCTTTGGCGGTACCGAACTAGAAGACTTCCTGACCCAAGATGGCACCCTTGCTCTGGGTGTTCGCCAAGGCATTGGTCACTTCGGTAATGTCAGCGCCAGCGTACTTGCCTCGACGCCAGTAGAAGTTTGGGAAGACCCTTATCTGGTTAATGGCAAACGTAAAGAAACCGACCGCTCAAGCTCCGGTGCGCGCATGGCTTGGGAACACATCTTTGAGTCTGGTTTCGATGTGACCTATACCCATCGTAAGATCGAGATCGACGACGAAAACAGCGGCGATGCATTGGGCCTGACTTCGGCGCAGCGCAGCTTGCTTGATCGTGAAGGCGATGAGTCCAAACTCGATGTGCGTTATGTCTGGGGCATTGGCCGTGACCATATTGTGATCCCAACCCTCAGCTACATAAATCGCGATCTTGATGGCGATGCGATGTCCATGGACGGTTATCAAATGGAGCTTAACTATGCTTACACCGGTTTTGACCGCTGGGAGCTGGTGACCAATTTGACAGCCGGACATTTGGAAAGTGATGACAGCAATCCGATCTACGACAAAAAGGCCGACTTGGATCGCATGGGTATTTCCTTTGCCGCGACCTATAAAGAGCCGTTTGGCCTGAAGAATTGGCGTGCACGAGTTGTTGCTAACTACGGCGAGGAAGACAGCAATATTGACTTCTATGACACCAGTATCAAGAGTCTTAGCTTAGGTATGCTTTACAACTTCTAATATTCACTGAAATGGCCGCTTTGGCTGTGTCACATTGATCAGTATCTGTAATGCACAGTGATAGATCATGTGTGGCATAGTCTGCGGCCGTTGTCGTTATCGCATGATGAAATTAACAGCCGTGTGTTAGCTGCAATTAGGTGGATGTACGCGAATTTGACTGAATGGACAGTTGGGTAAGGGCTATTATACTCAACGCCAATCGTGCATTTTTAAGTGCAGTACAAACAGCTGGACAGTTAAGTATTAATACACAAATGAAAGGTATTTCAGGCCATGCTGCACAAAGTATTATTGTCTATCGCGCTGTTGGGCATTACAGGGAAAGTCTGGGCTGGCGGTATAATGCTTTATGAAGTGGGGCAGGAGGGGGCAGGCCTAGCCAATGCCGGTGCTGCAGTGTTGGCAACCGACCCCAGTATTTTAATGAATAACCCTGCCGGTTTGACCGCGCTTGCTGGGACTCAGGTCAGCGCTAATGGCCAGCTCTTGCTGGGTAACGTCAAGTTCTCCCGTGATGATGATAATACCTTCGGCGGCAACGAAGGCGGCAATGCTCTTAAGTACTTTCCGAGTGGCAGTACGTTTATCAGTCATCAACTCAATGAACGCGCGACTATCGGCTTCGGCATGGTTGGCAACTTCGGTCTGGCTGTGAACTATGACGATGACTGGGCGGGGCGCTATTTCACCCAAAAGTCATCGCTGATTGGCCTCGCTTTCCAGCCAACTATTGCATACAAGGTGACTGATGATCTGTCGGTCGGTATTGGCCCTCGTATCATGTTTGGCCGCTTTCTCACTGAAATAGCAGTGGATAACAATCCACTGGGGTTGGGCAATGCAGATGATGGTCAGCTCAAGTACAAAGATACCGATTGGGGCATGGGAGCTACCGTCGGCATCATGTACAACCTCTCTGAGCGCACTAAGCTAGGCCTGTCTTACGTCAGCAAAATCGATCTTGAGTTTGAAGATAAACCTGACTTTGATGGCATCACCAATCCGCTATTGAGTGGTGCGCTTAACCGTATCAATGCAGATCAGCTTAATGTCGATATGACCGTACCACAGACGGTTCTAGCGAGCATTTCACACCAGTTGAATAACCAATGGACAGTGCTCGGCAGTCTGGGTTGGCAGGATTGGAGCGAGTTCGGCAAGATTGGCGTAGAAGTCGACGGTAATCCTGATGGCTCATCTGTCTCGCGTTCGGTAGACCGCAGCTATAAAGACACCTGGCATGCCTCGCTGGGCGCACAAAATCAAATCACTCAGAAACTGCGGCTCAACATGGGCGTCGGCTATGACAGCTCTGCCGTTGATGACAAAGATCGCACGGTAGATGTACCCGTTGGGGAAGCTTGGCGTCTTGCGACGGGGTTCAACTACCAAGTGGATGAGACGCTGTCGGTCAACATGAATTACACACTCATATGGATGGGCGATATGAGTGTTGATCAGAGTAAGCGTAACGGCGAGACCTTGTCCGGTGAGTACAAGAATGCCGCAATCCACGTTATCGGTGGCGGCGCGACCTGGCGTTTTTAAACGCCTCGGCTCTTTGTCACACCTGGCTCGTCATTGGGGTTCGGCGTGATCTGTTCCAACTGTGGACACGCCCATTCAACGAAAGCCCGCACGCGCGGTGAGAGCTGCAAGGCGTGCGGGTAGACTAGCTGAACCGGCAAGTCCATAGGCTCAAAGTCTTTAAGAATCCTGACCAGTCGGCCTTCTGCGAGGTCATCCGCAACTTGATAATGCATCAATCGAGTAATGCCGATGCCTTGCAGGCAGGATAGTTTGGCGGCGCGTATTTGATTGCAAACCAGTCGCGGGGCGATTGTCTCAGCCAGCTCTTTAGCTTTATGGCGGAAGTACCATTGCCTTCCTTGCGAGGCGAGTGTCACGCACTTGTGCTTCTGTAGCGATTCAGGGGTATCAACCGCCGGGGCGCCAGCAAGATAGTCAGGGCTTGCACAGGTTATCAATCGAGTTGCACCGACCTGCCGTGCCACCATGGCCGAGTCAGGCAGATGACCGATGCGCAGTGCAAGATCGAGGCGCTCATCAAGTAATGCAACCACGTGGTCGTTTAGCGTCAGCTCAACGCTTGTTTCGCTGTGCAGCCTGAGAAACTGATTAACCAGTGGCGCGATGAAGCGCTGGCCAAACTCCACGGGTGCAGTGAGACGCAACAGGCCGCGAACGGTGCCGTCCCGAGCTTCCAGGTGCTGCTCCATATCATCGAAATCTGCGAGCATACGCCGACTCCAGCCCAGGTATTCCTCACCTTCATCAGTCAAGGCCATGCGCCGAGTGCTGCGGTTCAACAAGCGAACCCCTAAATAGCGCTCCAAAGCCGCAAGTGAGCGCACTAAGGATGCTACCGACTGGCCTGTAGCATCTGCCGCTGAACTCAAGCTACCGCTGTCGACGATGCGCACGAAGTTGGCCATTGCTTTGAGCCTGTCCATTGTCACCTTCTGATTTGTGCGATTTGTGCGATTTGCGCATAAGTATTGTCAGGTTCACACCATAGGTAAAACCGAAAATTACGCTGAAACTCCAGGGACCTTGTCACTTGGAGCTGCAAGCACATGAACCATCGAACCAGCCCTGCACGGATTTGTGCTTACGACCATATCGGCATTCGAGTTAGCGACAAAGACCGAGCCATTGCTTTTTATCAGGCACTTGGCTTCGTCGAGAGTGCCAGCTTTCCCCTGTACGAAGCCAACGAGATGCTCAGTTCGGACGGCGTTCGGATCAACCTGATTTTCAACGGCGCACGTCAGCCCAAAGCCCATAACGTGTTGCTGGACGCGCCGCTGAAACTACCGGGAATGACGCATCCGGCATTCGTTGTTGATGACCTGCAGGCGCTTGAGGCTTGGTTGTGCGAAGAGGGCATCACTATCACTGAAGGACCCCATCACATCGGCCCTAGACGTGTCGCACTGTTTATCCGCGATCCCGATGGCAATGTACTTGAATTCAATCAGTTGATTAATGGAGATAAGCAATGAAACTGTACGATTTAGATGTCTCTGGCAATTGCTACAAAGTCAGACTTTTAGCGTCTTTGGCCAATATTGAGCTTGAAATAGTTGCGGTGGATTTTCTGAACGGTGCGCACAAGAAAGCGCCGTTATTAGATCTAAACCCGCTGGGTGAGTTGCCGATCCTGGAAGACGGAACTCAGATCATTCGGGACTCGCAAGCCATTCTTGTTTACTTGGCAGGTGTCTACGGTGGTTTGGCCTGGTGGCCCGCTCATGCTCAAGGTCAAGCTGAAATCGTGCAATGGCTGTCTTTTGCGGCTAATGAGGTTGATCACAGCCTGTGTGCAGCGCGTCTTGTGCAGAAGTTTGGAGTCGAACTGGATCAGTCGGTGGCGCTGGAAAAATCGAAAGTCACACTCGCATTCCTCGATAAACACTTGGAACACAATGATTGGCTTGCGATTGGCCGCCCTTCAATTGCCGATTGTGCAGTCTACCCTTACGTCGTACTTGCCCCTGAAGGAGGCGTGGATCTTACGCCGTACACCCATATCGCACGTTGGATGAGCCGAGTAGAGGCTTTACCCGGTTATCTAGCCAAGCCCTAAGTGGATTGTTGCAATGTTATTGCTCGATGGGTTCTTCGTATCGGCGCTGGATGCGTTTCAGTTCGCCCGACTTGCGCAGTTGTTCAAGCGCGTTGGCCCAAGCTGTTACCAGTTTGTCATCACTGTCGCGGCTGAAGGCGATGTACAGTGACGAGCGATAAAGTTCGATGGGAATCTGGCGAAGCGTGCCGTCTGCGATGTTGAGTTGGCGGCTGTAATAAGCCACCCCCGCGCTAGTGTCGCCGATGATGATGTTGGTGCGCCCGGCTAGCAACATGAGGTAGAGCTGCTGGTTTTCGGTTGCACTTTTGTCGAGGTTTTTGAAACCCAGTGACTGCAGCATTTGTGGGACTAGACCAGCGTGGCGGGTGGTGATCTGTGGCGCGCGCAGCAGTTGCTCTAAAGAGTTTACCGGTTGCGCCGCATTGGCCAATTGATAGGGGTGAATGGACTCCTCAACGATTGGGCCGACCCACTTGTACAACGGTTCGCGCTCTGCGGTGCGGAACATTGAAAACATGATGGTCTTGGGCCAGGTGTTCAATGCATAGGTGGCTCGCATACTGGGCAGCAGTAGCAATTCAAAATCATCCCCAGTCAGGGTCATGATGGCCCGAACGATCTCTGTGGTCATGCCGGTGAGCTGATTGTTTTCTTGGTAGTTGTAGGGCGGCCACTCTTCGGTAACCACCTTGTATTGCTCGGCGCTGGAAACAGTCGCTAGCAAGAGACACAACAGTGCTGTGGTTAGTGTTGAGTATTTCACGGGGTCGACTAGTTCACCTATGGACTGTTCAGAAATGAAGTGTCTCTAAAGAATAGACCTTCATATAGGGCTAACTGTTCTAAGTGGCGAGCGGCTGGGTGAACAGGTGAATCCGAACAGTGCTTTTTGGCAGGCAGGTGATGACTGGGCTTCGAGCGGTTTTATGTGCTGCTTGGCTGTCTATTGAACACAGAACAAGGGCAATAAGTATTCTTTTCACTTGAAAGAGGGTTTGACTCGCGATCATTATTTCAAAATATTTCGTCCAAAGTGTCTGAGGTTCTAGTTGTGCCCCTGAAGTGTATCCAATCCAACCACCGGCCAGTGGATAACTCAGATCGGGCCAACCGCGATGCGCGTTTGTCAGCCTTGACTCTCGCCTTTTGTCTGCCAAGCGACGTATTACTCTATCTATTGCTGCCGACTCATCCTGAAGCTTTCGGCATCACCCTGGCTCAGGCGGGGGTATTGCTGGCGGCTAATCGTTTGGTGCGTATTTTCGGTTACAGCCATGTCTTGCGCTTCTATGCGCATCATGGCGACCGCATGACCTTGATGCTGGCCGCCAGCGCGGCGATGCTCTGTGCAATCGGCAATGCGCTGTTTTGCGGGTTCATGGCTTTGCTGATGCTGAGATTGATCTGGGGGCTGTGCTTCGCGGCCCTGAACCTTTCCACTCAGGTATTGGCGACCGCAGATGCTAGCGCTGCTGCCGCTCGGTCAGGGCGTTCACGTGCGCTGATTGCCCTGGGGCCGATGCTGGCCTTGCCGCTTGGGGCCTATGTCAGCCAGGAGTTTGGTCCGCGCGTCATTTTCTGGTTGCTGGCTGTAGGCTGTGCGGTTGGTTTTCTGATCGCCCGTTCACTGCCGGGGGTTGGGCATGATCTGCCTGTGAGCAACCGCCGTTTTCGCCTGCCCGATAGCGTTGCATTGTGGTCATTCGTAGAGGGCGTGGCGCTCGATGGCTTGTTTATTTTCGGACTATCTCTGCAGGCGGCCAAGTTGCTGGGTGAAGATGCTTTGCTCGTGGCAGGCACGCTCATGGCCTTGCGCTACTTCTCCGAAGTGCTGCTCAGCCCTTTGGGCGGTCGTGCGGCGCAGATGTTTGGCGCCACGCCCATGTTGTTGCTGTTTTCCGCGTTAAGTGCACTGGCGTTGACTGCTTTTGGCATGCATTGGGTGGTAGCGGGTGCAGCATCTGTGTTGATCCTGCGGGCATTGCAATTGCCATTGGTGACTACCCTGGTTGCCGAGCGTAATCCCGGGGCTGCCCGAGTTGGCGCTCTGGCCTCAAATGCCATATGGCGAGATGTCGGAGCAGGTCTCGGCCCTTTGCTGGCAGGCATTTTGCTGCCAGTTGCTTCGGCCCCGTGGGTGTTCGCCCTAGCTGCGCTGGCGATTGTAGCCAGTGCGCTGGGTTGCTGGCTCAGGCATTAGTGTGGGGCTGGCTTCATGGTTTTCAGCTTCGCGCTGGGGTTGAGGCAAACAGCTCAGCGTTGCTGCCGGGCCTGATCTGCGCAAGCAAGAAAGGTTTCTATCATCTGGCTGCCCTTGCGTTCAGCCAGGCAATACAGGTAAGTCTCGGTGTGTATTGGCTCGCCTTCGATGCAGATCGCCTTGAGTTGTGGGTCGCCAATGTATTCCGCCGCTGAGACCACGCCCAGGCCGATTCCTCTCACAACGGCCTCGCGCAAGGCTTCTCGGCTGCCAATCTCCATCACCATGCGCGGTGTTACGTGGCGTTCAGCCAAAACCTTTTCGAACGCCAGGCGGGTCGTGGAGCCCTGTTCGCGATAAAGCATGGGTTGTCCTTGCAGTTCTTCAAGACGAACCCTATCGCGCTGGGCCAAAGCATGTGTGTGATGGGCGAACAGTATGATCGGATGACGCGCATAGAGCATGCTATGAAATGCCGGGGAGTCATGAAAACCGGCCAGTACGCCTATTTCGATCACATAGTTCTCAAGGTCAGCCAACACCGAGGCCGAGTTACCGATACGGATCGACAGGTCGATCTGCGGGTAATCACGCCGGTAGGCATCGACCATCTCGATCACATGGAAGGGCCCCACGGCGCCCAGGCGCAATTGCCCGCGGGTGAGGGCGCCTGAGTCGCGGAGTAACCCGTCGGCTTCCGACTCCAGACTGATCAGTTGCTGGGCGATTGGCAGCAGTTGGCGACCGACACTGGACAGCTCTGCGCGACGACCACGGCGATGGAACAGTTCGAGATTATGCTGGCGCTCCAGCGCCTGGACCTGGGTGGTGATGGTGGGTTGGCTCAGACCGAGGGCCCGGGCGCCAGCGCTGAAGCTGCCGTGTCGCGCGACGGCCAGAAAGGCGCGCAGCTTGCTGTTCGACATCCATAGATCCTTTCAATACTTTTCGACGTAAATGCATATTGAATCGATCGTATGACCGTCACATTACAGGAATATGGTAACTGGCATTCCCACAACAACTGCTGGAAATGCCATGACTACTCTTCGCAAACTGTTTTGTGCCTGCAGCGTTTTATTGCCGCTATTCGCCAGCCCATACGCCTCGGCCGAGCCTACTTTACGCATCGGCTTGATTCCTTCCGAAGACTCGCAATCAATGGTCGAAAGCAGCCAGCAAGTACTCGACCAGCTCGAGGCTGGTCTGGGCATGCCGGTGAAGCCTTTCGTGGCGACTGATTACAATGGTGTGATCGAGGCCTTGCGTTCGAAAAAATTGGATGTTGCATACCTTGGCCCCTTTTCTTACGTGCTCGCTAACAAAATGGCTGATGCCGAGGCTTTCGCCGTGGCAGTGACCAAAAAGACCGGCACTAGCGCCTATCACAGCTTGGTCATCACCCGTCGCGACAGTGGCATTAAGACCTTGGCAGACCTCAAGGATCATACCTTTGCCTTCGTCGATCCGAGCTCGACTTCCGGTCATCTGTTCCCTAAAGCTGGTATTGAGCAGGCGGGCTACCAGCCTGATGAGCTGTTTTCTCGTGTGATGTTCTCCGGTTCCCACGACGCCAGCATCCTCGCCGTGGTCAACCGCAAGGTCGATGCAGCGGCGGTGGCTGACCGTATTCTCGCTTCGGCGATCAGCCAGGGGCAGATCAAGGAAGACGATATCCAGATTATCTGGAGTTCGCCGGATATTCCGGAGTCGCCGATGGTCTGGCGCAAGGATTTGGATCCGGTCTTGAAACAGAAGCTGGTTAAGGCGTTGGCTGAGGTCAAGGACGTACCCTGGGGTGATCAAGGCGTGCTCAACGGCTTCCAACCGACTACCGATGCTGCCTACGATGTGGTCCGCGATACCGCCAAGGTGCTCGATCTCGACCTGAGTAAGATGAAGTGATCAGGGTTAGCCGATTGACCAAGCACTACGGTGGAAACCAAGTGCTGCGCGGCATTGATCTGCACATCGGGGCTGGTGAGTTTGTGGTTGTGCTCGGCCAGTCCGGTGCAGGTAAATCGACCTTTCTGCGTTGCATGAACCGTCTGGCCAAGGCCGATGGCGGTGAGTTGCAGGTGGCCGGTATCAATGCCTTGCTGGCGCATGATGAGCGTGCGCTGCGCCGCCATGTGGCGATGATCTTCCAGCACCATAATGTGGTACCGCGTTTGTCGGTATTGAAGAACGTGCTTACCGGACGGCTTGCTTCGGTGTCGACCTTTGCTTCGGTGTTGCAGCTCTTCAGCCGGGCCGACGTCGAACTGGCTCGCCAGTGCCTGCTCCGGGTGGGGCTGGCGCACAAGGCCGATGAGCGAACGGACTCTTTGTCCGGTGGGCAGATGCAGCGCGTCGGCATTGCCCGGGCGCTGGCTCAGCAGCCCAAGGTTATTCTGGCCGATGAACCGGTGGCCAGTCTTGATCCGAAGACCGCCCGCCTGGTCATGCAATACCTGCACGATGCCAGCCGCGAGTTGGGGATTACCGTGGTGTGCAACCTGCATCAAGTGGAGTTTGCCCGTGAGTTCGCTGATCGCATCGTCGGTTTGGCCAATGGCCAGCTGGTGTATGACGGCGATGCCAGCGGCCTTGATGAGGCGACTTTGCAGCGTATCTATCCCGACGCAGAAACCACTGAAGATGAATCTGTCGCAGCCTATGCGTCGCAATTGCACTATGCCAATGGGCTGGGAGGCTGATATGGGAACGCACGAATATCGCTGGCTGGTGAGTACACCTGAAAGCTTCCGTGGCTGGGCCGTCAGCGGCAGTCTGGTGTTGGCCATTATTGCTCTGCTGCACTGGAGTGCCGGAGGCGCGGAACTCAGTTGGGGGGAGTTGGCGGCGGGTTTGCCGCAGATTGGTGATTTCCTCAGCCGTTCGGTGCCGCCTGATCTGGACATCTTGCCGAAGTTGCTCGCCCCGGCGCTTGAGACTGTGCAGATTGCCATCTGGGGCACCTTGCTCGGCATCCTCTTCGCAGTGCCGTTGGCATTCCTTGCTGCACGCAACCTGCACGGAAATCGTTGGCTGTATCAGGGCACTCGGCAGATGCTTAACGTGATCCGTAGCATCAATGAGTTGATTCTCGCGCTGGTGTTCGTCTCAGCGGTCGGCCTTGGTCCCTTTCCGGGCGTGCTGGCCTTGGCTGTACACGGCGTTGGCATGCTCGGAAAGTTCTTTGCCGACAGTATTGAGGAAATTGACCAGGGACCACTCGAAGCCCTTCGTGCCACGGGAGCCCGGCCCTTGCAGGTGATTGTGTTCGGGGTGTTGCCGCAGGTGATTACCGCCTGGATTGCGGTGGTTCTTTATCGGTTCGAGGTCAACCTGCGCTCTGCGACCGTGCTGGGAATGGTCGGCGCTGGTGGCTTGGGTTTTGAACTGGTGAGTAGCCTCAAGCTGTTCAAGTACCAGGAAACCGCAACCTGCATCATCGTCATTACCTTGATGGTAATTGCAGCAGACATGCTTTCAGGTCGTCTACGCAAGGCAATTCAGAACGGCGGCAGGCATTAAATGACTTTCTTTCTGAGCTTTGGTTTGCCCGCAATAGAGCGCACCAACGGGGGAGCAGTGCAATGAGCGACTTCATTGTGACGGGTTCAGCTATAGGTTTGGCCGATCACTACCTCGGATCAATCGATTTGAGCCTGAGCAATTCGGCAACCACTATGGCAGCACGTTCCAAAAACAATAAAAGGAAGTGCCATGCCTGCCCAATTTCATAATCCGGTTGCCACTTATTTTGGCTCTGGCAGCCTGAACCAGATCGCTGCGCTGACTGAAGGCCAGAACGTCGCTCTGGTGACTTTCCCTGAAGCACGTAGCCTGGGCCTGGTCGACAAAATTCAGGCTCTGCTGGGTGATCGGCTGATTTATGTGGTTGAAGATGTTCAGCCAAATCCTGATGTTGCCCAACTGCGCGCCAGCTATGAGCAGTTCTGGCAGCAGGCGGCAGGTTGTGAAGTCGTATTGGCCGTTGGCGGCGGTAGCGCCATCGATACTGCCAAGGCGCTGATTGTCGGCACCGGGTCTGGTCAGTTCGATGAACTGCTGGCGCTGTTGGCGACTGGCAAAGTCTTTACTCCGCCGCGCCACAAAAAACTCATAGCCGTTCCGACCACGGCCGGTACCGGTAGCGAAGTAACGCCTTGGGCAACCATTTGGGACTCAGAACAGCAGAAGAAGTATTCACTGCATTTGCAATGCACCTGGCCAACTGCCGCGATCGTCGACCCAGACTTGATGCTGACGGTCCCGGCTGCTGTGACCGTCTCGACGGGGTTGGATGCGCTGTCTCACGCCTTGGAGTCGATCTGGAATGTAAACGCCAACCCGATTTCCGACACCTTCGCTATCTCCGCCATTGAGGACATTCTCGACTGCCTTCCCCGGTTGCAGCAAAACCTGGCAAGCCGAGAACTGCGCTCGCGCATGGCCTTGGCTGCACTGAAAGCAGGGCTGGCCTTTTCCAATACCAAGACTGCATTGGCGCACTCCATTTCTTACGAGATGACCCTGCGCCACGGCCTGCCTCACGGTATCGCGTGCTCATTCACCCTGCCGTATGTCCTGGGCCTTGCCTGGGGCAAGGATGCTGGGCGGGACCAAACATTGCAGCGCATTTTCGGTATTGATCTGGGGCGAGCCCAGGCCCAACTGCGCGCGTTCCTCCATCGTCTGGATGTGAAAACCGAGTTTGCCGATTACGGCGTGACCGAAGGCGAGGCGCAGCAAATGATTTTCTCCGCCATGCAAGGCGCGCGCGGCAAGAACTTCATCGGTTCGCAAGCGGCCTGAGACGTTGCCATTCTTCCGTGGGTGGCCGTCTGGCCACCTGTTTCCTGTAGCACCGTAAAAGAGTGCCTTCTCTGCTGCCCTGTGGGCGTGGAGAGCAAAACAATAAGGAAAACATCATGAATCGCGCACAATCTTTGCCTGGCATCGCTGTACCAACTGCTCCCTCATTTCGCGCTGCCCAGTGGCGTATGCTGCTGGCGGCAATGCTCTGTTATCTGTTCTTTTATACCGGGCGCCAGACGTTCGGTTTCGCCATCCCCGGTATCCAGGCTGAATTCGGCCTGAGCAAGGAAACGCTGGGCTGGGTATCGGCGGTAATGCTCTGGGCATATGCCATTGGCCAGGCAATCAACGGCAATCTAGCCGATAAGTTCGGTGGCCGCAGAATCATGAGTCTGGGCGCTGTGTTGTCCTGTGCTGCGAATTGGGTAACCAGCTTCGCCAGCGGTATTGCCAGTCTGATTCTGCCATGGGGCATTAACGGCTATTTCCAGGCTCTGGGCTGGGCTCCGGGAAGTCGCTTGCTGTCCAATTGGTGGGGCGCAGGTGAGCGCGGCAAAGTCTACGGCTTCTACGTGTTCGCTGCAGGCTGTGCATCGGTTCTGTCGTATGTGACGTCGGTCGTGGTGCTTGAGGTACTCCAGCTTGAGTGGCGCTGGATCTTTCGTCTGCCCGTGCTGTTGATGTTGGCGGGCGGCATTCTGTTCTACTTTGTTGCGCGGGAACGCCCGCAGGACCTGGGCTTCGAGCCTCTGAACGATACGGGCGTGGCCAATGCCGAAGACAAGCATCGCGAAGCCGCGCTCGGTGAAGATGAGACCTCTGCTCAGCGCTATAAAGCTGTGTTGAAAAACTTTCGCCTAATCATCGCGGCGGTATCCCTAGGTTTTCAAAATGCTGCGCGCTACGGCTTGATCGTGTGGGTGCCGGTGCATTTCCTTGGGGCCGACTGGAAAAGTGGTGATAGCTGGGTCGATCCGAAATGGGTCACCGTAGCTCTGCCGGTCGGCATGGCGGTCGGTGCGCTAAGCAATGGTTGGGTGTCCGATAAGCTATTCGGTTCCAAGCGCTACAAGGCGATCATGCTGTACATGGTGCTTGGCGCTGCAACCAGCGTGTGGATGTGGTCTCTGCCTGCACACAGTACAGTCGGTCTGGTCGCGTTGTTTCTTTGTGGTTTCTTCGTCTACGGCCCGGCTTCGAGTTTCTGGGCGCTGTGCCCTGATCTGGTTGGGGCCAAGCGTGCGGGTACTGCAACTGGGGTAATGAACTTTTCATCCTACTTGTTCGCCGGACTGGCCGAGCCGTTTATTGGCGGCATGCTCGACAGCACTGGTAATACCTCGTTGATTTTTGTGGTGGTGGCTGCAGCTTGTATCGGCAGTGCAACGGTCGCCCTGTTTATTCGGCGCTGATCTAGGCTGAGTTTGCACAGACTTCCAGGATTGAGAAGCGTTATGTATCAATACCACAAATGGCTTCGTTCCTTTCACGCGGTGGCGCAGACCGGCAGTTTCACGCTGGCGGCTGAGTACTTGAGTGTCGGTCAACCGACGGTCAGCGAGCAGGTCAGTGCCCTAGAAAACATGTTCTCTGTAGAGCTTTTCCATCGACGTGGGCGCTTTATCGAGGTGAGTGCAGCGGGGCGTCAGTTGTACGCGATTACTCAAGGCTTATTCGGCCAAGAAGATGAAGCGGTGCAGTTGTTGCAGAGTTTCCGGCAGCGCAAAGCCGGGATGCTACGCCTGGGCGCAGTCTCGCCACCTATTGCCATGAATCTCACCTACGAGCTGCTGCAGCAGTACCCGGATGTCGAGTTGGATACTTCGTTTTCGTCTGAACTCGACACCTTGGAGCGGTTGTATAACTTCGATATTGACGTGGCAATTCTGGCGCTTTCGGGCTTTGACCAGCGTTTGCACACGCGTCTGTATCGGCGCTATCCCATCATCGCGGTTGTGCGTGACGATCATCCATGGGTCAGCCAGGAACAGGTTCATATCGAACAGGTCCGTGGTGAACGCTTGGTTCTGCGCGAGCGCAGTTCACGTACCCGACAGTTGGTGGAAGAGGGATGTCGCCGATTTGGCATCGGGCTCGACTGCGTGATGCAGCTTAATAGCCGAGAGGCCATTGTGCATGCCATTGCTCAAGGCATCGGTATCGGCTTCGTCTCGGCGGTGGAGTATGCCGAAACCCCGGGCACCCGTCCTATCACCTTCGTCGATCACCCACTGTATATCGATTACCACCTGTGTTGCCTGGCTGTGCGCCAGAAGCGGCCGATGATTGCCGAACTTTTCGCAAGTAGCGCTCAGCCGTCAACCTGACTGCAAACGGTTTCAAATACCAGCCCGTTCTTCCTTTGGAAGGCATGGCACATACTCACCCTGTAATTGGAGAAAGACCATGAACTATCAGCAACCAACCAGCCTGCAAGCCATCATCCTCGACTGGGCCGGTACAGTCGTCGACTTTGGTTCCTTCGCCCCCACGCAGATCTTCGTTGAAGCCTTTGCTGAGTTTGGTGTGGAGGTTTCCCTCGCCGAAGCTCGCGGCCCGATGGGCATGGGCAAGTGGGATCACATCCGTACCCTTTGCAATGAGCCGCAAATCGCCGAGCGCTACCGCGCCGCGTTTGGCCGTACGCCAACGGACGATGATGTCACCGCCATTTACGAGCGCTTCATGCCGCTGCAGATCGAAAAAATCGCCGTGCACTCGGCGCTGATTCCTGGCGCATTGGAGACCATCACTGGCCTGCGCAACAAGGGCATGAAGATCGGTTCCTGCTCTGGCTATCCGGAAGTGGTCATGGAGAAGGTCGTGCAGCTGGCCGAGCGTAATGGCTATGTTGCCGACCATGTGGTTGCCACCGATGAAGTGCCAAATGGCCGGCCTTATCCCGCACAGTCGCTGGCCAATGTGATCGCTTTGGGCATCAGTGATGTCGCGGCCTGCGTAAAGGTTGACGACACCTGGCCGGGCATTCTCGAAGGCCGCAGCGCAGGGATGTGGACCGTCGCGCTAACCTGTTCGGGCAACGCCTTGGGCCTGACGTACGACGAGTTCAAGGACTTGCCAGAAGCCAAACTCAAGCAGGAGCGCGCGCGTATCGCCTTGATGTTCGAAGGTTCGCGTCCGCACTACATGATCGACACCATCAATGATCTGCCGGCGGTGATCGAGGAGATAAACGCTCGCCTCAAGCGCGGTGAAACCCCTCAAGGCGCTTGATCCTGAACCAGGCCAGAGCGGCCAAAGGGGCGCTCTGGCAGCCTGTTTTGTTGCTCTGCCCGGCGCGGCTGTTGGCCCTAAAAGGCCGGTCGCCCAGCGCCCTATCGATATGAGAGGCCATGCCCATGATTTACGCCAAACCCGGTACGCCAGGTGCCGTTATCAATCTCAAGCCACGTTATGGCAATTTTATCGGTGGCGAGTTTGTTGCCCCAATCAATGGCACCTACTTCACCAACACCAGTCCGGTCGACGCCTCGGTGATCGGCGAGTTTCCTCGTTCCTCCAGTGCAGATATCGAACAGGCCCTCGATGCCGCCCACGCGGCTGCCGATGCCTGGGGCAAGACTTCGGTTCAGGCGCGCTCGCTGATTCTGCTGAAAATTGCCGACCGTATCGAAGCCAACCTGGAACAATTGGCGGTGGCCGAGACGTGGGACAACGGCAAAGCCGTGCGCGAAACATTGAACGCCGACGTGCCGCTGGCCGCCGATCATTTTCGTTACTACGCTGGCTGCATCCGCGCCCAAGAAGGCAGTGCCGCTGAGATAGACGAGCATACGGCGGCGTATCATTTCCACGAACCTTTGGGTGTGGTTGGGCAGATCATCCCATGGAACTTCCCGCTACTGATGGCGGCCTGGAAACTTGCGCCGGCCCTGGCCGCGGGTAACTGTGTGGTACTCAAGCCCGCCGAGCAGACGCCGCTGTCCATTACCCTGTTCGTCGAGCTGATTGGCGACCTGCTGCCGGCTGGCGTGCTGAATATTGTCCAGGGCTTTGGTCGCGAAGCCGGTGAGGCGCTGGCCACCAGCAAGCGCATCGCAAAGATTGCGTTCACCGGCTCCACTCCGGTGGGTTCGCACATTCTTAAATGCGCCGCAGAGAACATCATTCCCTCGACTGTGGAGCTGGGCGGCAAGTCGCCGAATATCTTCTTTGAAGACATCATGAATGCTGAGCCGGCCTTTATCGAAAAGGCCGCTGAAGGGCTGGTGCTGGCGTTCTTCAACCAGGGCGAAGTCTGTACCTGCCCATCGCGGGCGCTGGTGCAGGAGTCGATCTACCCGGCGTTCATGGCCGAAGTGATGAAGAAGATCAAACAGATCAAGCGCGGCAATCCGCTGGACACCGACACCATGGTCGGTGCACAGGCCTCGGAGCAGCAATACGACAAGATTCTCAGCTATTTGGAGATTGCTCAGCAGGAAGGCGCCGAGTTGTTGACCGGCGGCGCGGTTGAACGCCTTGATGGCGATCTGGCTAGCGGCTATTACATTCAACCGACGCTGCTCAAAGGCAGTAACTCGATGCGTGTATTCCAAGAGGAAATCTTCGGGCCAGTAGTGGGCGTGACTACCTTCAAGGACGAAGCTGAAGCCTTGGCGATCGCCAACGATACCGAGTTTGGCCTGGGAGCAGGTGTCTGGACCCGGGATATCAATCGCGCCTACCGCATGGGTCGTGGGATCAAGGCGGGACGGGTGTGGACCAACTGTTATCACCTGTATCCGGCGCACGCAGCCTTCGGTGGCTACAAGAAGTCTGGCGTCGGCCGTGAAACCCACAAGATGATGCTCGATCACTACCAGCAGACCAAGAACCTGCTGATCAGCTATGACATAAATCCGCTCGGGTTTTTCTGATCGGTTGCACAAAAACAGTGCATCGCTCGACCGAAGCCAGCCCAACACAAGTGTTGGGCTGGCTATATAAAATTTCTGGGTACAGTTTCCCTGTGTAGCAAATGCTGGCCGCATTGTTGATCCTGTGTTGGATCTAGTATGCATTGGTTGGGGCTCCCAAGATTAGGTCAAAGGCCAATAACCCTCATCCAGCTCTTGCGTCTGCTGAGTTGGTGCACCTCACATTGCAACTGGAGAAAGACCATGAACTACCAGCAACCAACCTGTCTGCAAGCCGCGATTCTTGATTGGGCCGGTACCGTTGTCGACTTTGGCTCCTTTGCGCCAACACAGATATTCGTTGAAGCCTTCGCCGAGTTCGACGTGCAGGTTTCCCTTGAGGAAGCTCGTGGCCCGATGGGCATGGGCAAGTGGGATCACATCCGCACCTTATGCAATATTCCGGATATTGCCGAGCGCTACCGCGCTGCATTTGGTCGCACGCCGACAGATGCTGATGTCACTGCCATTTACGAGCGTTTTATGCCCTTGCAGATAGAAAAGATCGCCGAACATTCAGCGCTGATCCCCGGTGCGCTGGAGGCTATTGCCTCGCTGCGTGACAAGGGGCTGAAAATCGGCACCTGTTCCGGGTATCCGGCGGTGGTCATGGCGCGGGTGGTTGAGTTGGCGCGTGCCAACGGCTATGTGCCGGATCATGTGGTCGCAACCGATGAGGTGCCTAACGGCCGTCCGCATCCTGCGCAGTCGCTGGCCAACGTCATCGCTCTGGGTATCAGTGATGTCGCTGCATGCGTAAAAATTGACGACACCTGGCCAGGCATTCTCGAAGGCCGTAGCGCGGGTATGTGGACGGTTGCGCTGACTTGCTCGGGCAATGCACTGGGCCTGACTTATGAACAGTTCAAGGCATTGCCGGAAGACAAACTCAAGCAGGAGCGTGCACGTATCGGCCAGATGTTCGAAGGTTCGCGCCCGCATTATTTGATCGACACCATCGCCGAGCTGCCTGCGGTGATCGATGACATCAACGCCCGACTGGCTCGCGGTGAGACGCCGCAAAACCGCTGAGGCGAGCTTGGGCTTTTGCCAACGGACAAGCCTGCAAAACGTCCACAAAGCACAACACCGGCGCAAGGCCGGTGTTGGGTAAAGCAGCGGTAGCGCAGTTAGAAGCGGTACTTCGCCGAAGCGGTAAAGCTACGTGGCGCACCGTAAGTCAGGGCGCCGTAGGCATCAAAAATATCGAAGTACTTTTCATCGGTGATGTTGTCGGCATTCAACTGGGCCGACAGGTTCTCGGTGAACTCGTAACGCGCCATCAGGTTGACCAGCGCATAGGCATCCTGCTCGATCTTCTCGGAATTGCCCGCCGGATTGGTGGCGTAGGTGTAGATGCTGTCCTGCCAGTTAACGCCGCCGCCGATGGTCAACTTGTTGAACATGCCGGGCAGGCGGTAAGTGGTGAAGGTACGCAGCAGTTTGGTTGGGTACAGCGTGTTGACGTCATTGTCATCGGCATCTTCAGCGGTGAACTGGGTGTAACCGATCGAGGCGTTCCAGTCCGTGGCCAACTCGCCCGACACTTCCAGTTCGAAGCCTTTGCTGGTCGCACCTTCACTCGCCTCATAAGCGTAACCGCCAATCGGGTTCGTCGGGTCGATCAATTGGCCGGTGCTTTGGCCGAGGTTGTCTTGTTTAATCTGGAATACCGCCGCAGAGGCATTCAAGCGCCCATTGAAAAACTCGCCTTTGAGGCCCAGTTCGCTGCTCTCACCAACAATCGGTTCAAGCTGTTGGCCTCTGCTATCGCGAACGGATTGCGGCAGGAAAATTTCCGTGTAACTGGCATAGGCCGATAGATATTGATTGAGGTCGTAGACGATGCCCGCATAAGGCGTCAGTTCGTGATCGACATCGACCTTACTCACTTCCGAATAGATATCATCGCTGGTCTGCTCGTACCAGCTGTCACGGCCACCCAGAATAAATTTCAGGTCGTCGGTCAGGTTTAGGCGTGTTGCCGCATACAAACCCTTTTGCCGGGTTTCGCTGTAGCCATAGTCGCTGCGCGGTGCCCAGACGGGTTCTGGGAAATCACCGTTGTAGGCGTCGAAGTTTGGTACCCCGCCAAAGCCGGTTTGGGCAACCAGTGCGTCGGCATCGAACTCTTGTTTACTGTCGATGTAGCCAAAGGCCAGGTCGTGCTTACGACCCAATAGCGAGAATGGGCCATCGAAGCGGATGCTGTAGTCGTCCTGGGTTGTCTCGGTTTTATAGGTCGCCGGGAACGAGGACATTGGGCTGCTGCCGTTGCGGCCCGGGTTGCCGGATAGATACAGCAGGGCGGAGTCGCCATTGCGCTCGCCACGGTTGTAGCTGAGGTTGACCTTCCAATCGTTGGCGAAGGTGTGGTCAAGATTGACGAAGTAGGTCTTGTAGGTCGTGTCCCACTTGCTCCAACCCGCAGAGGTCGATTTCGAACGGCTCCAGTTGGTGCGGCTGCCATCGGCGTACCAGACGGGCAGGCCACCCCACATTGGCGAGTCTTCGCTGTTGTCCTGGTTGCTAAGGCCGAACCACAAGGTGGTATCTGGCGTCAGGTCGATGTCCATGGTGCCGTAGACCGTTTCACTGCGCTTCGAGTTACCGTCGATCCAAGTGTCGCCATCGGTGACTTCGCCAACCAGGCGTGCGCGGATGGTGCCAGCCTCATTCAGCGCCGTGGATACATCAGCTTCGGTGCCAAAGGTATCCCATGTACCTGCGCTGAATTTTACCGAGCCTTTCAGGTCACGGCTGCTGGCGCGCTTGCGTACCAGGTTGATAGACGCCGATGGATCGCCCGCACCGGTCATTAAGCCGTTGGCACCGCGCACGATTTCAACGCGGTCATACATCGCCAGGCTGCTGAAAATCTCGCCAGAGCTCCATGGCTGCTCATAAATGGTTGGTACACCATCAATCATCAGCGAGTTGAGTTCAAAACCGCGGGCGTTGAACTGTGCTCGGCTGGTCTCGTAGCGGTTGACCGACACCCCAGTGGCGTTGTTGACCACGTCGAGGATGGTCTCCAAGTCCTGATCTTCAATGCGCTGCTGTGTGACTACGCTGACCGACTGCGGCGTCTCGCGCAGCGACATGCTCAACGGCGTGGCGGTGCGTGCCGCTTCGGTGGTGTAGGAATGAGTGTCCTCAGTGACCGCGCTCGGCTCGGCGGAGCCGGTGATTTCCATTGGCTTCAGGGTCACAGCACTCGCGGCCTCAGTTGACTCTGTTTGCTCCGCAGCCATCACTGATGGCACGGCAAAGGCCGCACCGGCTGCAAGCATATGCACTGCTAGAGCCAAGGGGCGAATAGCTAAAGAGGAGCGCAGGGCAAGTGGGGTTTGTGAACGCAAGTGAAGGAGGGCGGACATGGCGGACTCTGCTGTAATTATAGTGTTAATGCGAATTACTATCATACGCAGTCGTTAAGTATTCTGGAATGACCGAATGGGAATTTATTTTTGTTTTGCGAGAGATTGGCTGCCTCGGGTGTCTCTGCGAAGCGGTCGCTACGAAACGGCTCCATACCTGTTTGCTGGTTTGGCGAGGGCGAAAGGTGTCAGCGCCAGCCGGACAGTTGGTTGAATAAGGCGTGCTGGAAAACCCATGCAGTGGAATCTGTGGGCTGCTAGCGAACTGCAGGGCGCAGTTTTTTTATCCGGTACATCTCGCCATCCGCATGGCTAAGTAGGGTATCGGCATCCTCACCGTCTGCGGGATAGCAGGCTACGCCGATACTGCAGGACGGCATCTTTATCGTCCCAAAGTCAGCGTCCAGCGGCTCGGCCATGATCGCGAGGATATGTTCCACCTTAGCTGCAACAGCTTCTTCAGATTGAATATCCGTTAATAGCACCGTGAACTCGTCACCGCCCATACGAGCGACGGTGTCAGTCTCCCGTACGCTGCTTTTCAATCGCTGAGCAATCAAACGCAGCACGCGATCACCCGCTGCATGCCCATGAGCATCGTTGATGTCTTTGAAGTCATTGATATCTATAAACAGCAACGCCAGAGTGTTCTGGTGGCGGCGGGCTCCACGCAGGGCTGAGCCTAGTCGTTCATTGAACAGCGAGCGGTTGGCCAATTCGGTTAGCGGGTCATGGTGGGCGAGGAAATGTAATTCCGACTCTGCCTGCCGAAGGGCTGTAATGTCCCGCGCCACACCGATTCTTGCACCGACATCCTCGGACCAACAGGCCGCCCAGAGGATGTGTACGACACTTCCATCTTTACGGATATAACGGTTGCGGAAATCGATGTGGGGTTGACCGTTCATGACGCGGGTAATCGAGGCTTTAGTGATCGCCAAATCATCAGGATGCATATAGTTGGTGATCGCGGTGCCGGTCAACTCGTCGGCACGATAGCCGAGCAGGGACTCACAGGCATCGCTGACAAATACAATCTGATTGTCCCTGTCGACCACAAATACAGTGTCCAGCATCAGGTGGATCAATTTGGGATAGAGCGCTTGCAGGTCAACGGCCATAGTTCAAGAAAGTCTGCTTTATGTCGCTTAATCATAACTCGAATGCGAAGCGAGACGCAGAGATGAATGCAGGCGTTTAGCTATCAGTTTGCAGTTCGCTCCGACAGTATCAGGTGCTCCCCGGTGTACCAATTTGACCAATTGATATAAAAGAAAAATCTTAACTAGCTCGGCTGCCGCTGAGCCAAGACTTTAAGGCAGACATGCCATCTGCTAGATGACTGCAAATATTCAGTCTCGGCAATAGCCTTCGCCTGGCTTCACGATCAAGCAGTTGTGCTTGTCCACCAGCCATTTCAAACCAGTGGCTTGGCCGTCTCCAGTACGTAGTAATTGAGGGCCATCTGGGCGATTAAAACTGATGCCATCGTCTGTTGCTTTGCCTTTATAGGTGCCGCTTTGGTCCGCATCGAGACCATATTGCATCTTCAGCAAATAGTGGCCGGGACCAGCCGCTGCATCCTTGCTCAGGGTCAAATTGAGGCCTTCGACGCCTACCCATTTACCGACCCACTGATCGGTAGTCTGCTGAATTGAAGCTACGTGAGGGGCGGGCGTTGAACGATTGTTGTCTTGAGCGCAGGCGCTGAGCAGAGTGCCTAAACTGAGTATCAAGGCTGCTTTGAGCATGGACCGTTCTCCAGCGAGGTAAAGATGGTTGCTGTTGAGTAATTGTCTTGGTTATTGGTTACAAAACCACAATTTTAGAGGAGGTGCTTGTGGAGTCGTTCAATGCCGGTTGCGTGTGTGGCAATCTTCGAATCGTAGCAGTGGGGCAGCCATACCGAGTGGGTATTTGCCATTGCCTGGATTGCCGCAAGCATCACGGCGCGCTGTTCCACGCCTCGGCGATATTTCCTGAAGATGCCGTAACCATCACTGGTGAGAGCGGTGAATACCAAGGTCGGTATTTCTGTCCCCGCTGTGGCTCATTGGTATTTTCCCGCAGCGATGACGAGGTTGAACTGAACCTGGGCTCGCTGGATGAGCCTGATCAACTGCGGCCAACCTATGAATTGTGGATGCTTCGACGTGAGTCGTGGCTGCCGCCATTCCCACTGGCACGCCGCTACCTGCGTGATCGTGATGGAGGAGGGCGCTTCGAATAAAACAAGGGCCGGTTCGATGCGCCTGTACCGCTGTGCAGAACCACTTGAAGCAATTCGTTTGGCGGTTTAAATGGGCGTTATCTAGTCAGCAGGTATTCGAGCGGCAGAAACATAACCATCCTGAAATACTGACAGCCATACAACGAGCAGCTCGCGCGGTCCTTCTACCTTGTAGCAGCACATTTTGCACGATATGAATCTGCTGGACTGGGGAGCAGGAGGTTATGGTGTGGACTTCCTTTACGCCCCGTATCTGCAGATGGCTGATTTTATGTCGAGCTGTAAAGGCAAAGTGATTGTCAGCATTAACGATCCGCGGGGTATTCAGCAATAACGTGTTCGGCCCCAGCGGGTGTCAAACCTATAACTTCGTAAGCCTGCTGCTTCCCACCCACTTCCATTCCTGGCGATCCGGCGGGCATTCCCGGTACGGATATCCCCACTAAATCATCTCGGTTCGCCAGTTTAAATACTTGTTCGGCGGGCACGTGGCCTTCGACAAATTTGCCGTTGATCACTCCAGTGTGACATGCCGATAAGCGCGGCGGCACTCCTAGCTGTTGTTTGACGGCGCTCATGTTTTTTTCGACATGATCAACCACCGTAAAACCGTTAGCTTCGAGATGTGCTATCCATTTTTTACAGCAACCGCAGTTTGCATCGCGATGCACATCGATGGTTAAAGCATCACTGGCCTGAGCAATCGATGACATCAGCACCGCAGCCAATATCAACACGCTTGGACCTTTACGATTAACCTTCATGTTTGTGCTCCTTGCCGTTGGCATGTGTATGAGTTTTTGGGTTTGGCGCTGGTGTTACAGGTTCGCCGCTGGAATCGCTGACATGGTGACTTTCAGTGGCTGGTTCAGCATCACCCGCAGCATGCTGTTCACTGGAATCTCCATGTGGACTTTCATGATTATACGTCTTGGTCTCGCCGCCGCCATGCTGGTGGCCGTCACTCGATGCTACCAAGGCTTGGTACTGAGTTTTATCCATTTCTGGAAGTTGCTGTAAAAACGCGACCATACTCCAGATGTACGGGTCAGCCATGCTTTTACCCCAAGCTGGCATGCCGGTAGCTTTTATCCCGTGCTTGATAACCCAGAATGCTGCAGGGGCTTTCCCTATACCTGTTTTAGCGAGATTTGGGGGAGCCGGATACAGTGCCTGACTGAGTTCTGTTTCTTTTATACCTGGCGCCAAGTGGCAGCTAATACACATAGAGTTGTAGTTGCCCGCACCGGCCTTGATCATTGCTTGGTCATCAAGGTTGGGAACCTCGATATCCTTGGCTCGAACTTCGATAGAGCGATCACGTGCCATGGTTAAAAACGAATAAACAATTTTAGAGTGAGGGTCGTCAGCCGCTACGTTAATAATGCCGAAGTAGGCAACAGCAGAGGCAGTAATACCTGTAGCAATGCTTGCTGTAATAAGTGTTTGAATTGTTTTTTTCATGTTCGTCTCTTAGAACCACATTCGAATACCCGCAACGAAGCGGGTCTCATCAACGTCACCGCCTTCAGCGCGCGCATAGTCGGATGTATTACCGTATGTGCGGTTCCAAGAAACACCGATGTAAGGAGCGAACTGACGAACGAGTTCATAACGCAAACGCAGCCCTACTTCGGTATTGGAAAGCCCTGAGCCAGCACCACGCTCTGGGTCGTTCTTGCCGTAGAAGTTGATCTCAGCAGTAGGCTGAAGAATTAAGCGATTGGTCAGTAATATGTCGTAATCGCCTTCGAGTCTGGCAGCTGTTTGTCCGCCCTCACCAATGTAGGCTGTCGCTTCAGCTTCAAAAGCGTAGAGCGCCATACCTTGAATACCCAGCGCGCCCCAAGTTTGAGGATCTCCCGGTTCAAAGTCTTGACGAACGCCTGCAACTACATCCCACCACGGACCAATCGAGTGCCCGAACAAGGCCTGTACTTCGGCTTCTTCAGTCACACCATTGGTGCGCTCACCCTCGGAGCGAAGCCACAGCCGATTGATATCACCGCCAATCCAACCAGATGCATCCCATGACAAGGTACTGCCGTCGTCCGCATCTTGATATTCGAACTGGTCAAGCAGAAAAAAACTATTAACCCCGCTCTCATGCATATCGCTGTGATCTGGCAATCCTGAAAAAGCTGCTCTTCTATCAGCATTTGTCAACTCAGGGATTGGCGTCCTGCTTGTGTTTGTTGGTGTGACCGCCTGAGCATGATGCATTTTGCTGTGGTCCATGGCGGGCATCGAATCATGGCCCATCGCTGCATGCTGGTTTGGAGTGCCAATTGCCACCTCATCAGCAAGCACGATATGGGGGGCGAACACAGCACTCAGCCCAAAAGAAACAGCGGCACCAATAAGAGTTTTACGTAGCATTGAAAGACTCATCTATTAAATCCTCTGCTCTTCCACACGTACTTCGCGGAACATGCCCATGTCCATATGTAGCAACAGATGGCAGTGATAAGCCCAACGCCCTAGCGCATCTGCTGTCACGCGGTAGCTGCGCTTGGTTCCAGGTGGCATATCTATCGTGTGCTTGCGAACTTTGAAGTTACCGTTCTCATCCTCTAGATCGCTCCACATGCCGTGAAGATGGATGGGGTGCGTCATCATGGTGTCGTTGACCAAGGTGATTCTGACGCGCTCGCCGTATTTCAGGCGCACAGGCTCGGCGTCCGCAAACGGAATGCCATCGAGTGACCAAGAAAACTTCTCCATGTGCCCGGTGAGGTGCAATTCAATAGTTCGGCTTGGTTCGCGACCATCAGGGTCTTCAAACGTGCTTTTTAAGTCGGCGTAAGTGAGCACTCGACGCCCGTTATCGCGCAAGCCAATGCCTGGATCGTCCAACTTAGGGGTTGGCATCATGGTTTGCATATCAACTAGCGGATTATCTTTCTCGGATGCCGGATGAGTCTGCATACCCTCGCTCATACCACTCATCGCTGAGTGATCCATGCCTGCCATTTTGCTATGGTCCATGGTGCTCATGTCTCCTTGCATGCTGCTGTGATCCATGCCCTCCATGTCACTCTTACCAGCCATGCTGCCCATGTTTCCATGGTCCATGCCCATATCGCTCATGGAAATCAAAGGTCGAGGGTCTGTCTCAGGTACGGATGCACTCAAGCCTTCGCGAACAGCCAAGGTGCCCCGCGCATAACCGGTGCGATCCATAGATTGAGCAAAGATGGTGTAGGCCTCTCGATCAGTGACCTCAACAATTACGTCATAGGTTTCAGCGACTGCAACGCGCAGTTCGTCGACGCTAACTGGTTGAATATGCTGACCATCGGATGCAACAACGGTCATTTTCAAACCCGGAATTCGCACGTCGAAATAGCTCATTGCTGAGCCATTGATAAAGCGCAGGCGAATTTTCTCGCCCGGTTTGAAAATTCCAGTCCAGTTGCCATCAGGGGCGTAGCCATTCATTAAATAGGTGTAAGTAAACGCGCTGACGTCAGCAAGATCGGTAGGGCTCATCTTCATTTCGGCCCACATTTTTCGATCTGCAAGCGTTGCCGACCAGCCTTTCTCGCTGACGTCATTGATGAAATCACCAACTGTACGTTTGTGGTAGTTGTAGTAATCGGATTGTTTTTTCAGCTTGCTCAGGACTGTCGCCGGGTTTTCATCGGTCCAGTCGGTAAGCATCACCACATAGTCGCGGTCATAGGCGAAAGGCTCTGGTTCCTTGGCATCGATAACCAATGGACCATACACGCCAACTTGTTCCTGTAGTCCGGAGTGGCTGTGATACCAATAGGTACCGTTTTGATTGAGCTTGAACTTGTATTCGTACATGCCATCGGCGGCAATACCGGCAAAGCTTAAACCGGGTACGCCATCCATGTTCGCTGGCAAGATGATGCCGTGCCAGTGAATGGAGGTGTCTTCTTTGAGGCGATTTTTAACTCTCAGTGTAACCGTGTCGCCTTCGCGCCAACGTAAAACGGGTCCCGGCATTGAGCCGTTAATTGTCTTGGCGAGACGTGCCTTGCCCGTGATATTGACGGGGGTCTCCCCAATAAATAAATCAAACTCAGTGCCAGTAAGTACTTGAGGCTGACCTGGGCTGGTAACTGCCCAAACCGGCGTGCGCCACAAGCCTAGACCTCCGATAATACCGGCGGAGGCCAAGCCTTTAACAAAGGTTCGTCTTGAGGTTTTACACTGCATATTAATAAGTCCGTTTAACTTGGTAATGCCGCTGCCGAACACGTCAGCCGCGTGCGTTGATCAGATCCACTCAATTTAATTACGACGATTATGCGCACGTGCTGCGACCACTGTTTGCTACGTTCCGGTGAGAGGCTGACACTTACAAAGTGCCATATTTCAAGCGGTCACTTGATTACATTTATGTCAGCTTTAAAACGGATTAGCAGTTGGAATGGCTGTGCTTCTGATCTGTCGTTGTAATCGTTGTTTTTTGCTGTTGCTGGCTGGCTAGTTGAAAGGATTGGGTACTACGCTCACTTGCTGCTTGCATCCGTACAAAAGTACGATCCCCGCCACCTTCAGCCATTGCCAAGGATGGGGTGATTAGGACGGCTGTGATCAATAAAGCGTTGAGTATTTTCATTTAAATTACCTCGGTTGATTACGTAATGAGCCTATTTAATTTTATGCTCTGAGCGGTTAGTTCGATGTCACTTTAACGCTCACGGCCTGTCAAAAAACTGATCTCAAAATTACAGTTTTGTCAGGTTGCTGCATGTTATTTGTTAGAATGCTTAGCCTTGATTTACCGTCTGTCAATGCCATTGATAGACGCCTTTGTCACATCATTAATTAATTCACTTGATAACAAATAAGCCCCGAGCAATTGTCGTGATATCGAAGATATAAAATGATCGATAAAGCATCTGAAAGACTAAAATTTTAATGTGGCAATCAAAACTAAATGCAATTAGTTTAGTATCTGAACTCTTTGATTGTGAGCAGGCAGTGGGCCGCTTTCAAATAACTGTCAGTGCACTGTTAGACAATTAAAGTTGGTGTTCATGCACTTCGTTTTGGTTCAGGGTGCTTTCAACAGATGCAGGTTCTTCCTCGCTCAACATGAGCGTATGTGTTCTGATTCGCTCCGTGAAAAGTCTGCATTATTTCTTTAATGCAGCGGTTATGACCCATGTCGTTATCTGAAAATCTACTCTGTTGCAGTCCACATGCTTAGCGTCGGTTGATGCAGCACAAACAGTGTCAACCTTCTCACCGCGGTAAGGTCAAGTGTCGGGCTTCAGTTGTGTGATTTTATTTAAGTACGGCTCCACAGTGGTTTGCGTCGGTTGACACTAACCACTGCGTTAAACTGCGCTAGCAGAAAATTTTTTAATAGCATTGGGCGTCTCCGAGAATTTAATAATGACCGGTATGGTCAGTTGGGTGTTGCTTGCCAGCAGGCGCAGGGTAGCGAAATTACATTTTTGTAAGCTTATGGTTAACAGATAGGTTTGGTTGCACACTAATAGCCCACCGTCACTGGACTCCCTCTATGAAGCTTCTAGTCGCAGAAGATGAACCCAAAGTAGGAATGTACCTTCAACAAGGCCTCTCTGAAGCCGGGTTTAACGTGACACGGGTAATGACCGGCACTGATGCGCTGCAGACTGCATTAAGCGAGCCTTTCGAGTTGCTGATTCTCGATGTGATGATGCCCGGTATGGACGGCTGGGAGGTGTTGCGTAGACTCCGTGCAGTGGATAACGCTGTTCCTGTGCTGTTTCTCACCGCAAGAGATGGTGTCGATGATCGCGTGAAGGGCTTAGAGCTCGGAGCTGATGATTATTTGATTAAACCGTTTGCCTTCACTGAATTGCTAGCACGGGTCAGAACATTGTTACGTCGTGGTAACAGTTCGCCGATACTCACCAGCCTGAATATCGCCGACTTGCAAGTCGATCTGATGAAGCGTCGAGCGTTACGCGGTGGCACACGAATTGATCTCACCGCTAAAGAGTTTGCGCTGCTCGAATTGCTCATGAGGCGCCGAGGCGAAATTTTATCGAAGGCACTTATTGCCTCGCAAGTTTGGGATATGAATTTTGATAGCGACACCAATGTAATCGAAGTTGCTATTCGCCGATTGCGCGCGAAGATTGACGATGACTTTGAACCGAAGCTGATTCATACCGCCCGCGGCATGGGTTATATGCTTGACGCTCCAGATACACCATGAAGCGATACTCACTCACTGCTCGCATGAGCATGATGTTCATGCTCGGGGTTATCACCGTTCTAATTGCAGCGGGCTTAAGCTTTCATGCGCTAGCCAAGCACCATTTTAAAATGCTTGATCAGCAGATCCTAGATGAAAAAATCGCCTCTGCTCAGCATATTTTGAATGGCATTCAAAGTAATCAGCAATTTATCAGTGCTAAACCACAATTGAATGCACTACTGGGGGCGCACGAAGATCTCGCGGCTTTTATCTTCGATCACGACGGGAAGGTGATTTTCTCTGCGCCTAAGTCATTCATACTCCCAGTAGAATATCAGGACCCACCAAGTCAAAGCATGTTTGAGTGGGCAGAGGATGGACGCCTTTATAGAGGCCTATCGGCTGATATCCCTGTGGAGATCCAGTCCATTGCACAAACGGTGCTATTGGTTATTGATGTCACGACCCACCAAAATTTTTTTGAAATGTTGCAGCGCTGGTTCTGGCTAGGCTTGGTGCTTAGTGCTTTGATGAGCGCTGTGCTCGGCTATTTGGTGGCCCGCAGTGGCCTAGAACCACTGCGCCAAGTAACGCAAACAGCCAGAGCAATGTCAGCACGCTCACTGAATGATCGAATCCCGCTGGAGCCTGTGCCGCAAGAGCTGCAGGAATTGGTGAGCTCATTCAATGAAATGCTTTCGCGTCTTGATGATGCATTCACTCGGTTGTCCAACTTTTCCGCAGACATCGCTCATGAACTGAGAACTCCTGTCAGCAACCTAGTCACCCATACCGAGGTGGTTCTGAGCCAGCAACGAAACATTGAGTCATATCAGGAGAATTTGTACTCGAACCTTGAAGACCTAAACAAGATGTCGCGAATGATTGACGACATGCTATTTTTGGCTAAATCGGACAATGGCCTGATCATCCCTAAGCAGGAAACCATTGAGCTGAATGGATTGGTCGGTAAGCTGCTTGAGTACTACAGCTTACTTGCCGATGAGCTGGGTATTCAGCTTCATCTGACAGGCAATGGCTATGTATTAGGCGACAGGCTTATGCTAGATCGGGCCATCTCAAACCTGCTTTCTAATGCGCTGCGTTACACCCCTCCAGGCAAAGTTATCTCCATAGTGATTAAGTCAGCCGCACGTGCTGTCACGCTTACGGTCGCAAACCCTGGCGAGGCTATCAATCCAGATTACTTGGATAAACTGTTCGACCGTTTTTTTCGTGCGGATCCGGCGCGCCGAGAGGGCGGGCCGAGCAACGCAGGTTTAGGTTTAGCGATAACGCGGTCGGTTGTTGAGGCGCACAAGGGCAAAATTTGGTGCAGCTCTAAGCAGGGGCTAACTAGTTTTTTCATGGAGTTCCCAATTCCTGATTAGCACGCTTTAGCCAAGGTTGGGTGTGTAATCGAACAGCGAAGTGCGTGGGGTGACACAAGCTCCGTAGATGAAAAAAAGGCTGGTCTAAGTGTTTGAAAAACTTGTTTAAGGCTCGAACCATTACTCCGCGCTGTCGGTAATACTGAGATAGTTCGGTACGAAAGGCGATGCTTGTCTAGCTGCGGATGTATGTCTAGCTTGGACTCAGCTTTTTCAGGTGCCAACAAGCGCTGTAGTAATTGGTTGCTCGCTATCGTGTCGAAGCAAGGCGGGGGGCTCGATGATCCACTCAGAGTGTGTTGTCAGGTTGCAGTTGGGGCGTTGCGTCTGACGACAGTTTTTCAAAAAGCTGTTACGCCACTTTTACTTCATCCATAAAAAAAGGCCTTGATAATCAAGGCCTTTCTTCGAGTTTGTGGTGCCCCGGGGGAGACTCGAACTCCCACTTCTTTCGAAAACGGATTTTGAATCCGCCGCGTCTACCGATTCCGCCACCGGGGCACAATGGCGGCGAAGTATAGGGACGAGTTTCGAGTTGGTCAATGCTCTTTCGTGGTCATTTTTAATATTTTCCGCTAAACTTTGCCGCCCTGCTAGTTGACCCTTCTGTCATGCGTGTTGCCGATTTTCATTTTGATCTACCTGAAGCCCTGATTGCTCGTCATCCATTGACCGAGCGGTGCGCAAGTCGCCTGCTCACTGTTGATGGGCCGAGCGGTGCATTGGGCCATCGCCAATTCAGCGACTTGCTTGAGTTTCTGCGTCCGGGCGACCTTATGGTGTTTAACAACACGCGGGTAATTCCTGCGCGTTTGTTTGGGCAGAAGGCGTCGGGCGGCAAACTTGAGGTGTTGGTTGAACGTGTGCTCGACACGCATCGTGTGTTGGCGCATGTACGTTCAAGCAAATCGCCAAAGCCGGGGTCGCAGATTTTGCTTGAGGGCGGTGGCGAGGCCGAAATGGTTGCCCGTCACGATGCATTGTTCGAGTTGCGTTTTGCAGAGGAAGTGCTGCCTTTGCTGGAACGGGTCGGCCATATGCCGCTGCCGCCTTATATTGATCGCCCAGACGACGAAGCCGATCGTGAGCGTTATCAGACGGTCTATGCGCAGCGCGCTGGCGCGGTGGCGGCGCCAACGGCGGGGCTACATTTCGATCAGGAATTGATGGCGGCCATTGCTGATAAAGGCGTTGAGTCTGCCTTTGTCACGCTGCATGTCGGTGCTGGGACCTTTCAGCCGGTGCGCGTTGAGCGTATTGAAGAACACCACATGCACAGCGAGTGGCTTGAGGTTGGTCAGGACGTAGTTGATGCAGTGGCCGCGTGTCGTGCGCGAGGCGGGCGGGTGATTGCGGTTGGCACCACCAGCGTGCGTTCGCTGGAGACGGCTGCGCGCGATGGTGAACTCAAGCCATTTAGTGGCGATACAGATATTTTTATTTACCCAGGCCGGCCCTTTCATGTGGTTGATGCCTTGGTAACCAATTTTCACTTGCCTGAGTCGACCTTGCTGATGCTGGTGTCGGCGTTTGCAGGTTATCCGGAAACCATGGCGGCTTATCAGAGTGCTGTTGCCGAGGGTTACCGCTTTTTTAGTTATGGTGATGCGATGTTTATCACCCGTAATCCCGCGGCGCGCGGGCCTGAGGATCACGTATGACGCGTACTTGCCGTATGTCTTTCGAGTTACTGGCGACCGAAGGAAAGGCCCGGCGTGGGCGGCTGACATTTCCTCGCGGCGTGGTTGAGACGCCTGCTTTTATGCCGGTCGGTACTTACGGCACCGTCAAAGGAATGTTGCCGCGCGATATCGAAGCGATTGGCGCGCAGATGATTCTGGGGAATACCTTTCACCTGTGGCTGCGCCCGGGCACCAAGGTAATCAAGGAACACGGTGACCTGCATGACTTTATGCAGTGGAAAGGTCCGATCCTCACAGACTCCGGCGGCTTTCAGGTATTCAGCTTGGGCGCCATGCGCAAAATCAAGGAGGAGGGCGTGACCTTCGCTTCTCCGGTTGATGGTGCAAAGGTTTTCATGGGCCCGGAAGAGTCGATGCAGGTCCAGCGCGACTTGGGTTCTGATGTGGTCATGATTTTCGACGAGTGCACGCCGTACCCGGCTGAGTTCGATGTCGCCAAGACGTCGATGGAGCTGTCGTTGCGTTGGGCTAAGCGCTCCAAGGTTGCTCATGGCGATAACACTGCCGCGCTGTTTGGCATTGTTCAGGGCGGCATGCATAAAGAGTTGCGTCAGCGCTCGCTCGACGGCCTCAATGAAATTGGTTTTGATGGTTTGGCAATCGGTGGTTTGTCGGTTGGCGAGCCGAAAGAAGAAATGATCAAGGTGCTCGACTATCTGCCAGAAATGATGCCGGCTGAAAAACCGCGTTACTTGATGGGAGTGGGCAAGCCTGAAGATTTGGTCGAAGGTGTGCGCCGTGGCGTGGATATGTTCGATTGCGTAATGCCAACGCGTAACGCGCGTAACGGTCATTTGTTCATCGATACAGGCGTGCTGAAAATCCGTAATGCGGTGCATCGTCACGATGATTCACCTTTGGATGCCAACTGCGATTGCTACACCTGTCAGAATTTTTCCCGTGCGTATCTGCACCATTTAGACAAGTGTGGCGAAATGCTGGGCAGTATGCTCAATACAATCCACAACTTACGTCACTATCAGCGCTTGATGGCTGGTTTGCGCGGTGCTATCCAACAGGGTACATTGGCCGCCTTTGTCGATAGCTTCTACACCCAGCGTGGCTTGCCAACGCCGCCGCTGGACTAAAACTGAGTTTTTTTAAAAAGAACTGTTCCAACAGGAGTGATACATGAGCTTTTTTATCCCTGCAGCATTCGCAGACGCCGCTGCACCTGCAGCCGGCCCAGCTGGTAGCGGTTTTGAGTGGGTATTTCTGGTCGGCTTCCTGGTCATCTTTTATCTGATGATCTGGCGTCCGCAGGCTAAGCGTGCCAAAGAGCACAAGAGCCTGCTGGGTAGCTTGCAGAAGGGCGACGAGGTTGTAACCACCGGTGGTATCGCGGGCAAAGTCAACAAAGTTAGCGATGACTTTGTGGTCATTGAAGTATCGGATACCGTTGAGCTGAAAATTCAGAAGGTTGCCATTGCAGCGACCTTGCCTAAAGGCACTCTGAAAGCCATCTGAGTTTCAAACCTTTACCATTCGACGGGGCGCTAAATGCGCCCCGCGTTATAACGGGCGGCGTCATGCTCAATAAATTTCCAGTTTGGAAGTATCTGCTGATTGTGGTCGTATTGGCCGTCGGCTTTCTCTACTCTGCGCCAAATCTGTACCCGGATGATCCGGCGATTCAGATCAGTGGTACCAGCATCGCCAAGCGCATCGAACAGTCTGATCTAGATCGTGCAGACCGTGCGTTGAAGGAGGCCGGCATTGATGTCAAGGGCCTTAGCGTTGCTGATCAGGGCAAGGCAGGCTTGCTGCGCTTGGCCAAGAAGGAAGATCAACTTCCTGCAAAAGACATCGTGCGTAAGGCGCTCGGTGAAGATTTCGTCGTTGCGCTGAACCTGGCACAAACGACTCCTGACTGGCTGCGCAGTGTTGGTGCGACGCCGATGAAGTTGGGTCTCGACCTTTCCGGTGGTGTGCACTTCTTGCTCGAAGTGGACATGGAAAAAGCCTTGGATGCACGTCGCAAGGTTTACGAGGGCGAGGTGAAAACTTTGCTGCGTAAAGAGCGTGTGCGTTATCGCAGCATGCCCGAGCAGGGTGGTGCTATTCAGCTGGGCTTCGCTGATGAAGACGCGCTTGATAAGGCTAGCAGCCTGGTACGCAAGGAATTCACTGATTTTGAGCTGGCCACCGCTGAGCGTAACGGCATGCAAGTGCTGCGTTTGACGCTGACTAATGCCAAGATTGCTGAAATTCGCGAATACTCGATCAAGCAAAACCTGACCACAGTGCGCAACCGTGTTAACGAGTTAGGTGTGGCTGAGCCATTGGTTCAGCGTCAGGGCGCAAATCGTATTGTGGTGGAGCTGCCGGGTGTCCAGGACACCGCTGAAGCCAAGCGTATTCTGGGTAAAACCGCGAACCTTGAGTTCCGTCTTGAGGCCGCTGTTGATGCGTCAAAGGCTTCGACCGAAGCCTTTGAGTTTCGTGAGCCGGGTCGCCCGCCTGTTGATCTTGAGCGTGAGCTGATCATCACCGGTGACCAAGTGACTGACGCGCAGGCCAGCTTTGATGAAAACGGCCGTCCGCAAGTGAATATCCGTCTGGATAACCACGGTGGCGACTTGATGAGCCGCGCTACGCGCAGCAACGTCGGGCGCAGCATGGCGGTGATTTTCATCGAGCAAAAGCCGACCACCAAATATGTGCGCAAGACGGTTGATGGCGTGGAGCAAGAAGTCCCCGTGCCGAGCTTCATCGAAGAAAAGAAAATCATCAGCTTGGCAACCATTCAGTCGCCGCTGGGCAGTCAGTTCCGAATTACCGGCCTGAATGGTCAGGGTGAGTCGTCTGAATTGGCGCTGCTGCTGCGTGCTGGTGGTCTGGCTGCGCCGATGTATTTCGCTGAGGAACGCACCATTGGTCCTAGCCTGGGTGCGGACAATATTGCCAAAGGTGTTGAAGCGGCGTTGTGGGGCATGTTGTTCGTGTCTCTGTTTATCATCGCGATTTACCGCTTCTTTGGTGTGTTGGCGACTATCGCGCTGGGCTTCAACATGATCATGTTGCTGGCATTGATGTCGTTGCTCAGTGCAACGCTGACCTTGCCAGGTATCGCCGGTATCGTATTGACCATGGGTATGGCGGTTGATGCCAACGTACTGATCTTCTCGCGTATTCGTGAAGAGATCGCTAATGGAATGTCGATTCCACGGGCAATTCACGAAGGTTTTGATCGTGCATTCTCGGCGATCGTCGATGCCAACCTGACTACATTGCTGGTCGGTGGCATTCTGTTCGCAATGGGTACAGGGCCGGTTAAGGGCTTTGCGGTGACACTGTCGCTTGGCATCCTGACGTCTATGTTTACCGCTATCTTTGTGACCCGCGCTATGGTCAACCTGATTTTCGGTGGGCGTGACTTCAAGAAGTTGTGGATTTAAGGGGCTGACATGAATCGTACAATCAACTTCATGGGTGCGCGGAACCTCGCGTTTGCTGTGACTGTTTTCCTGACGCTGCTGGCGCTGGGCAGTTGGGCAGTAAAGGGGCTGAACTTCGGCCTGGACTTTACTGGTGGTACTCAGATCGAGCTGAGCTACGAGCAGCCTGCGGTTTTGGAGCAGGTGCGTGAGAAGCTGCAGTCCGCTGGCTTTACTGATGCCGTGGTGCAAAGCTTTGGTGCGACGACTGATGTGGTCGTGCGCATGCAGGGTGATGATCCGGACTTGGGTAACAAGGTTGCGAGCGCATTGCGTGCAACTGGCGATCAGTTGGAAGTGAAAAAGGTCGAGTTCGTTGGCCCGCAAGTGGGTGAAGAACTGCGTGACCAAGGCGGTATCGGCATGTTGCTGGCGCTGGGTGGCGTGCTGCTGTATCTGGCTTTTCGCTTCCAGTGGAAATTCGCAGTCGGTGCAATCGTCTCGCTGATTCATGACGTAATCGTGACTCTGGGTATCTTGTCATTTTTCCAAGTGACCTTCGACTTGACTACGCTGGCGGCTATTCTGGCGATTATCGGCTACTCGCTGAATGACACTATCGTGGTGTTTGACCGGGTGCGTGAGAACTTCCGCGTGCTGCGTAAGTCGACCTTGATTGAGAATATCAATATTTCGACCACACAAACCCTGCTACGTACCTTGGCTACTTCGATCTCGACTTTGTTGGCGATTGGTGCGCTGTTGATCTTTGCGGGCGATAATCTGTTCTCGTTCTCGGTCGCGCTGTTTATTGGTGTGTTTGCCGGTACCTACTCATCGATTTACATCGCCAACGTGGTGTTGATCTGGCTCAACTTGAGCGTCGATGACTTGATTCCACCGGTCGTTGCGGAAGAGGTCGACGAGCGCCCTTAGGCCTGCGTCGAACGTAATGCATCAAGCCCCCACAAGTTTTGAACTTGCGGGGGCTTTTTGCTGTCTTATCCTCGAATAGGGCGAGATTCGCCAAGTAAAAGGTCAGGAGTCAATAATGAATAAGTCATTACTTGTAGGTGCGGTATTAGGTGCTGTGGGCGTAACTGCCGGTGGTGCTGTTGCGACTTACAGCTTGGTCGGTGGCCCGGACTACGCTGATGTTCTGGCTGTGGAGCCCATCAACGAAACTATCAAGACCCCGCGTCAGGAATGTCGCGATGTGACCGTGACGCGTCAGCGTCCGGTACAGGATGAACACAAGATTGCCGGCACAGCTATCGGTGCAGTTGTAGGCGGCTTGCTGGGCAATCAGGTGGGCGGTGGTAGCGGTAAGAAAATTGCAACTGCAGCGGGTGCTATTGGTGGTGGTTACGCCGGTAACAAGGTGCAGGGCAATATGCAGGCTAACGATACCTACACCACGACTGAAAACCGTTGTAAGACAGTTACCGATACCAGCCAGAAGCTGGTGGGCTACAACGTTAAGTACGAGTTAGATGGCAAGGTTAGCCAGGTGCGCATGTCTGAAGATCCAGGCAGCCGTATTCCGGTTAAAGACGGCAAGCTGATGCTTTCTGAAGCGCAGTAATCCTGTTGCACAAAAAAGCGCCCTGATTGGGCGCTTTTTTGTGGGCGGCTGTTTAAGTGATGGAGTTGCGTGGTGTGAGGCAACGCGAAGCTTGTCCACCATGGCTCATCCAAATATAGGCCGCTGCTAATGATGGAAGAAAAGGCATCAGGTGCACTATGAAAGCTATGTACGTGTCGGGTGTGTGAACCGAGTAGGCAATAAAAAAGCGCCCTCAGGCGCTTTTCAATACAATCAATCTCAGCGTTTCAGTGATGCTGAAAGGTGCGGCTGGATTGCGGTCAAAACAGCTTTGAAGCACTTGGTGTTGCCGGCAACGATCTGGCCTTTAGCCAGGAAGTCATGACCACCGGTGAAGTCACTGACCAGGCCGCCTGCTTCTTGAATCAGCAGTGCGCCCGCTGCCATGTCCCATTCGGATAGGCCAAATTCCCAGAACGCATCAAAACGGCCCGCTGCAACATAAGCCAGGTCGAGGCTGGCGGCGCCTGCGCGACGTACGCCGGCAGTTTGGCCGACCAGGCTGCGGAACATGCCAAGGTAGTTCTCAAGGTTGTCCATTTGGCTATCGCGAAATGGGAAGCCGGTGCCGAGTAGGGCGCCGTCGAGGCTCTTGCGTGTGCTTACGCGCAAGCGGCGGCCATTGAGGGCTGCGCCACGGCCGCGGCTGGCAGTGAATTCTTCCTGGCGAACCGGGTCAATGATCACGGCGTGCTCAAGGCGGCCACGGTATTTACAGGCAAGACTTACTGCGAAGTGCGGTACGCCGCGAACGAAGTTGGTGGTGCCGTCCAGTGGGTCAATGATCCACAGATAGTCAGCGCCATCGCCAGTGCCTTCGGTGAGGCCGCTTTCTTCGCCGTAAAAGCCGTGAGTTGGATAGGCTTTGCGCAGTGCCTGGATGATCATCTGCTCCGCGGAGCGATCAATCTCGGTCACGTAATCGTTGGCATCTTTCTCGTCTACCGACATGACGTCCAGGCGTTCGATAGAGCGGAAGATCATTTCACCGGCGCTACGGGCTGCGCGCAGCGCGATATTCAGCATAGGCTGCATGGATGGGTCACCTGGGTCGTTAAAGAAAGCCGAACATTCTATCAGAAAAGTTACATATATGAAGTGCCGCTTAGCCTTGCGTGGCGTAATCAAGGTGGGTTCTGTAAGATTTGCTCCTTTCTGCATTCTGTGTGAGCGCTTTCGTTGCTGCAAAATATTCGAGTGGTCTTAGTCAACACCAGTCATCCCGGTAATATCGGTGGCGCGGCGCGGGCGATGAAAAACATGGGGTTGAGCCGTTTGGTTTTGGTCGATCCGATTGATTTCCCGAGTCATGAGGCGGATGCGCGAGCGTCTGGCGCTAGCGATATTCTTCAGTCGGCACAAATTGTCGGCACCCTTGAAGAAGCGCTGGTTGGCTGTAATCTGGTGCTCGGCACCAGTGCCCGTGATCGGCGTATTCCTTGGCCGTTGCTAGATCCGCGTGAGTGCGGGGTGGCGGCGTGCGAGCAAGCGCTGGAGGGTGCTGATGTTGCGTTGGTGTTCGGTCGTGAATACGCCGGCCTGACCAATGAGGAGCTGCAGCGTTGTCAGTTTCATGTGCATATCCCGTCTGATCCAGAGTTCAGTTCACTGAACCTGGCGGCGGCGGTGCAGGTGTTGGCGTATGAAGTGCGCATGGCGTGGTTGGCTGCGCAAAATCAACCAACCAAGGTGGCCAAGCTCGAAACCACGGCGATGCTCAACACTCAGTTGGTCACTGCTGATGAGTTGGAGTCGTTTTACGCACACCTGCAAAAGGCACTGGAAGAGATCGGCTTCCTTGATCCAGAGAATCCACGGCACCTGATGAGTCGGTTGCGGCGTTTATATGGCCGCAATAACATCAGTCGAGCCGAGATGAATATTTTGCGCGGCATTTTGACCGAAACGCTCAAGGCCGCGCGCGGTGAACACCACAAGCAGGGGAAGTCAGATGTTTGAGCACATCCGTGAAGACATTCAAAGCGTATTTCATCGCGATCCAGCTGCGCGTAATACCTTTGAGGTGGTCACCTGCTATCCCGGCTTACATGCTGTGTGGTTGCATCGTGTGGCGCACGCCTTGTGGGTTAATGGCTGGAAGTGGCTGGCGCGGGTGGTTTCAAACTTTGGTCGCTGGACGACGGGTATTGAGATTCATCCGGGCGCCAAAATCGGTCGTCGCTTCTTTATTGATCACGGTATGGGCATCGTTATTGGTGAAACCGCTGAGATTGGTAATGATGTAACCCTGTATCAAGGTGTTACGCTGGGCGGTACCAGTTGGAATAAAGGTAAGCGCCATCCGACCCTTGAGGATGGCGTGGTTGTTGGTGCAGGTGCCAAGGTTCTGGGGCCGTTTACCGTGGGTGCAGGTGCCAAGATAGGCTCCAATGCGGTGGTCACCAAGGAAGTCCCCGCTGGGGCGACTGCTGTTGGAATTCCGGGTCGAATCATTGTCAAGGACGACAGTGATCAAGAAGCCAAGCGCAAGGCCATGGCTGAGAAACTCGGGTTTGACGCCTATGGCGTTAGTCAGGATATGCCGGACCCTGTGTCGCGGGCGATCGGTCAGTTGCTTGATCACTTGCAGGCGGTAGATGGTCGCCTTGAAGGGATGTGCCAGGCGCTTACCTCGCTAGGCAGCGACTACTGCGCGAAGGATTTGCCTGTGTTGCGCGATGAAGATTTTATCGGTGTCTGCAAGGAGCAAGGCGACAAGCCAGCGACTGATGCATAGGTATGGCTAGTTTGCTATGCTTTGCGCCCCTCGCAAGCGCTAATCCCGAGTAATTTAATAGGACTTATAGTTGACTTAAATACTCGGGAATTGCATAATTTGCAGCATATTGTAATCCCCGGTGCCTCTTCGATGAGACTGACAACCAAAGGCCGATACGCCGTCACCGCCATGCTTGACTTGGCGTTGCACGCGCAAAACGGCCCCGTGTCCCTTGCTGATATTTCTGAGCGTCAGGGGATTTCCCTTTCCTACTTGGAGCAACTGTTCGCCAAATTGCGACGTGGAAGCTTGGTTTCCAGTGTTCGCGGTCCGGGCGGAGGTTATCAGCTGGCGCGTGATATGGCCGGTATCCAAGTTGCAGAAGTGATTGATGCAGTCAATGAATCGGTTGATGCAACGCGTTGCCAAGGGCAGGGCGACTGTCATGCAGGTGATACCTGTTTGACGCATCATCTGTGGTGTGACCTGAGTCAGCAGATCCATGAGTTTCTTAGTGGTATCAGTTTGGCTGATCTGGTTACCCGTCGTGAGGTTCAAGAAGTTGCTCATCGCCAGGACCAGCGTCGCTGCAACGGCAGAGCGCCGCAACTAGATAAAATCGAAGCATCCGCCGTCGACTGAATTTATAGGGTGCCAGCCTGCAAAGCCTGAGTCCTGATAGGAGAGAATCAATGAAATTGCCTATTTACCTCGATTATTCCGCAACCACGCCGGTTGATCCGCGCGTTGCGCAGAAAATGGTTGAGTGTCTGACAACTGACGGTAACTTCGGTAACCCAGCTTCGCGCTCCCACTTCTTTGGTTGGAAAGCTGAAGAAGCGGTTGAGAATGCGCGTCGTCAAGTTGCCGAGTTGGTGGGTGCCGACCCGCGCGAAATCGTCTGGACCTCCGGTGCAACCGAGTCCGATAACCTGGCTATTAAGGGCATCGCTGATTTCTATAAGAGCAAGGGTAAGCACCTTGTTACTTCGAAGATCGAGCACAAAGCGGTTCTCGACACCATGCGCCAGCTTGAACGTGAAGGTTTCGAGGTCACTTACATCGAGCCTGGTGAAGATGGCTTGATCACCCCGGCCATGGTTGAAGCGGCTTTGCGTGAAGACACCATTCTGGTTTCGATCATGCACGTAAACAACGAAATTGGTACGGTCAACGACATTGCCGCTATCGGTGAGCTGACTCGTTCGCGTGGGGTTATTTTCCACGTCGACGCGGCACAGTCGACTGGCAAGGTTGAAATCAATCTTGAGAGCCTCAAGGTTGACCTCATGTCGTTCTCTGCGCACAAAACCTACGGCCCTAAAGGTGTGGGTGCTCTGTATGTACGCCGCAAGCCGCGTATTCGTCTGGAAGCACAGACCCACGGTGGCGGTCACGAGCGCGGCATGCGTTCCGGCACGTTGGCAACTCACCAGTGCGTCGGCATGGGTGAAGCCTTCCGTATCGCCAAAGAAGAGATGGCGGCAGAAAACCAGCGTCTGCTGGCCCTGCGTGACCGCTTCTATTCGCAGCTTGAAGACATGGAAGAGCTGTACGTCAACGGCAGCATGGTTGCCCGCGTACCGCACAATCTTAACCTCAGCTTCAACTATGTTGAGGGCGAGTCGCTGATCATGGCGCTCAAGGATCTGGCTGTTTCTTCGGGCTCGGCCTGTACCTCGGCATCGCTTGAGCCGTCATACGTTCTGCGCGCGCTGGGTCGCAACGATGAATTGGCACACAGCTCTATTCGTTTCACCTTCGGGCGTTTCAGCACTGAAGAAGAGATTGATTACGCAGCAGCAAAAGTTCGCGATGCAGTTACCAAGCTTCGTGAGCTTTCGCCACTGTGGGATATGTTCAAAGAAGGTGTCGATCTGTCCCAGGTTGAATGGGCGGCACACTAAAGCTGCCGATGAGCGGCGCCTGATGATTGAGGATTAAGAGCATGGCTTACAGCGAAAAGGTCATTGACCACTACGAAAACCCGCGCAACGTCGGCAAGATGGATGCGCAGGACCCTGATGTTGGCACTGGCATGGTCGGTGCTCCAGCGTGCGGCGACGTAATGCGCTTGCAGATCAAGGTTAACGGCGAAGGCGTAATTGAAGACGCCAAGTTCAAAACCTATGGTTGCGGTTCGGCTATCGCTTCCAGCTCCCTGGCCACTGAGTGGATGAAGGGTAAAACGCTGGATGAAGCTGAAACGATTAAAAACACTCAGCTCGCTGAAGAGTTGGCGTTGCCGCCGGTTAAAATTCACTGCTCAGTACTCGCTGAGGACGCCATCAAGGCTGCCGTGCGTGACTACAAGCAGAAGAAAGGTTTGCTCTAAGGAGGTTTGTCGATGGCTATCAGCATGACCGAAGCCGCCGCCCGGCACGTACAGCGCTCCCTTGATGGGCGCGGTAAAGGTGAGGGCATTCGTTTGGCTGTTCGCACGACTGGCTGCTCAGGTTTGGCTTATGTGCTGGAGTTTGTCGATGAAACTGCTGGCGAAGACCAAGTCTTTGAGAGTCACGGGGTCAAGGTAATTATTGACCCTAAAAGCTTGGTTTACCTCGACGGCACTGAGCTGGATTTCGTCAAGGAAGGTCTGAACGAAGGTTTCAAGTTCAATAACCCTAACGTACGCGGTGAATGTGGCTGCGGCGAAAGCTTCAACATCTGAGGCTATTGTGGGTACTCCTTGTCACTTCGCTTTATTTGACCTGCAGCCGAGTTTTCGGCTGGACCTTGATCAACTGGCTACGCGCTACCGTGAGTTGGCGCGTGCGGTGCATCCAGATCGCTTTGCTGATGCCGAGGCGCGTGAGCAACGTATTGCTCTAGAGAAGTCTGCGAGCCTTAATGAGGCGTATCAAACGCTTAAGAATGCGCCGCAGCGTGCCCGTTACTTGTTGGCGTTGAGTGGCCCTGAGCTACCGCTTGAAGTGACTGTGCATGACCCAGACTTCCTGATGCAGCAGATTCAGTTGCGTGAAGAACTTGAAGACCTGCAGGACGCCGCAGATATTGACGGTGTATTGCAGTTCAAGCGTCGCCTGAAAGTTGCCTCGGATGAGCTGAACGAAAGCTTTGCGGTTTGTTGGGATGATCCTGCTAAGCGTGATGAGGCCGAGCGCCTGATGCGCCGTATGCAGTTTCTCGACAAGCTTTCCCACGAGGTCCGCCAGTTGGAAGAGCGCCTCGACGATTAACGCTCGCGCACCTGACCGGGTGCGCCTGATATTCACAAAAGCACATATAAACCATGGCCTTACTGCAGATCGCTGAGCCCGGACAGAGCCCCCAGCCACACCAGCGTCGGCTGGCAGTTGGGATCGACCTGGGCACCACCAATTCGCTAGTTGCTGCGTTACGCAGCGGTATTTCCGAGTCGTTAGCTGATGCTGCTGGCGAAGTTATCCTGCCGTCAGCTGTGCGCTATCACGCCGATCATATTGAAGTGGGCGAGGGTGCCAAGGCGGCAGCTTCCAGTGACCCGCTCAATACCATTGTTTCGGTTAAGCGCTTGATGGGGCGCGGCTTGGCAGACGTTAAGCAGCTTGGTGAGCAGCTGCCTTACCGCTTTGTTGGCGGTGAGTCGCAGATGCCGTCAATCGAAACGGTACAGGGCGCCAAGAGCCCGGTTGAGGTTTCCGCTGAAATTCTCAAGGTATTGCGCGATCGTGCCGAGCTGACCCTTGGTGGTGAGCTGGTCGGTGCTGTTATCACTGTGCCTGCATATTTTGATGAAGCACAGCGTCAAGCAACCAAGGATGCGGCGCGTCTTGCCGGGTTGAATGTTTTGCGGTTGCTCAATGAGCCAACTGCAGCGGCGGTTGCTTACGGCCTTGATCAGAAAGCCGAAGGTGTTGTCGCTATTTACGACTTGGGTGGCGGTACCTTCGATATCTCGATTCTGCGCCTGACTAGCGGTGTGTTTGAAGTCATGGCTACCGGCGGCGATAGCGCACTGGGCGGCGATGACTTTGATCACGCGATTGCCAGTTGGATTATCGAGCAGGCTGGTTTGTCCGCTGATATCGATCCAAGCGCCCAGCGCAGCTTGTTAGAGACGGCTTGCGCCGCTAAAGAAGCGTTGACCAGCAGTGATTTGGTTGAAGTGGTTTATCAGCAGTGGCGCGGAGAGCTGAGTCGCGAGCAGTTTGAATCACTGATCGAACCGATGGTTGCGCGCAGCCTTAAAGCCTGCCGCCGCGCCGTGCGTGACTCGGGCATTGAGTTGGATGAAGTTGGCGCTGTGGTGATGGTTGGCGGCTCTACGCGAGTGCCGCGTGTGCGTCAGGCTGTTGCTGAAATGTTTGCCCGTCAGCCGCTGACCGATATCGATCCGGATCAAGTGGTTGCCATTGGTGCGGCTATTCAGGCCGACACCTTGGCTGGCAATAAGCGTGGCGACGGCGAGGAGTTGTTGCTGCTCGATGTGATTCCATTGTCGCTGGGTCTGGAGACCATGGGTGGGCTGATGGAAAAAGTCATTCCGCGTAACACCACAATACCCGTAGCTCGCGCCCAGGACTTCACCACCTACAAAGATGGTCAAAGCGCGATGATGGTGCACGTGCTGCAGGGTGAGCGCGAGCTAATCAGTGATTGCCGTTCGCTTGCGCGCTTTGAGTTGCGTGGCATTCCGCCGATGGTGGCAGGTGCCGCGAAGATACGTGTGACCTTCCAGGTCGATGCCGACGGTCTGCTCAGCGTTGCTGCACGTGAGCTCGGTTCTGGCGTCGAGGCAAGCATTCAGGTTAAGCCTTCCTATGGCCTGACAGATGATCAGGTCGCGAAAATGCTCCAGGACTCATTCAGTAATGCTGGCGATGATAAACAAGCGCGGGTTCTTCGTGAGCAGCAGGTTGATGCAAAGCGCCTGCTTGAAGCGGTCGAAGTCGCGCTCGCAGCCGATGGTGAGCGTTTGCTGGACAGCGAAGAGCGTCTGGCAATCGATGCCCAGGTTGAGCTGTTGCGCGAATTGATAGACGGCACCGACGGTTTAGCTCTTGAGCAGCAAACTAAACGATTGACCCAAGTGACCGATGCGTTTGCCGCGCGTCGTTTGGATTCCACGGTAAAAGCCGCGTTGGCAGGCCGTAGTCTTAACGAGATTGAGGAATAAGCATGACCCAGTTGATTTTCTTGCCGCACGCCGAGCATTGCCCAGAGGGTGCGGTTTTCGAGGCTCAGCCTGGTGAAACTGTGTTGAATGCGGCGCTGCGCAATGGCATCAATATCGAACACGCCTGTGAGAAGTCGTGCGCGTGTACGACATGCCATGTCGTGGTCCGTGAGGGCTTTGATTCCGTTGAGCCGTCTGACGAACTGGAAGATGACATGCTCGACAAGGCTTGGGGTCTGGAGCCTAATTCGCGCTTGTCTTGCCAAGTGATGGTGGGTGAGGAAGATATGGTCATCGAAATACCGAAATACACCATTAATCAGGTTTCTGAAGGCCACTAAGGAGCATCACCATGAGCATTAAGTGGTCTGATGTGCTGGAAATTGCCATTCAGTTGGCAGAGAGCAAACCGGATGTTGACCCTCGCTACGTTAACTTCGTCGATCTGCACCGTTGGGTCGTCGAACTGCCGGGATTTTCAGATGACGCTCAGCGTGGCGGAGAGAAGGTTCTTGAAGCTATTCAGGCGGCCTGGATCGAAGAAGCCGACTGATTTTTGACCCAAGGCAGTGCGCCGTCAGGCGCGAGCCCTACGCATTTACCCAGAACCCGCGTATAATTCGCGGGTTTAATTTTTCGCTTTAACCCTCTTTTTTGGAGTTTCACATGGCTGTTGAACGTACTTTCTCTATCATCAAACCTGACGCAGTAGCTAAAAACGTCATCGGTGAGATCGTTACCCGCTTCGAAAAAGCAGGTCTGCGCGTTGTTGCATCGAAAATGGTTCAGTTGTCCGAGCGCGAAGCTGGCGGTTTCTACGCTGAGCATAGCGAGCGTGGCTTCTTCAAGGACCTGGTTGCATTCATGACTTCCGGTCCGGTTATCGTTCAGGTTCTGGAAGGCGAAGGCGCCATCCTGAAAAACCGCGAACTGATGGGCGCTACCAACCCTAAGGAAGCAGCTGCTGGCACTATCCGTGCTGATTTCGCTGTTTCCATCGACGAAAACGCTGTTCACGGTTCGGATTCCGAAGCGTCAGCTGCTCGTGAAATTGCTTACTTCTTCGCCTCTACTGAGGTGTGCGCTCGCATTCGCTAAGCGAATCGAGTGAAGGTGAAACCATGACTATTGCGACCGGTAAAATCAATCTTCTGGGTCTGACCCAGCAGGAAATGGAACAATTCTTCGACAGTATCGGGGAGAAGCGTTTCCGTGCCGGTCAGATAATGAAGTGGATTCACCACTTTGGTATCGATGATTTCGATGCCATGAGTAATGTCAGCAAGGTCTTGCGCGAAAAGCTCAAGGCCTGTGCTGAAATTCGCGGCCCGGAAGTGGTCAGTGAAGATATTTCCACCGATGGTACCCGTAAGTGGGTGGTTCGCGTGGCATCCGGCAGTTGTGTTGAAACCGTGTATATCCCGCAGGGCGCTCGCGGCACTTTGTGTGTGTCGTCGCAGGCCGGTTGTGCGCTGGATTGCAGTTTCTGCTCCACCGGTAAACAAGGCTTTAACAGCGACCTTACCGCCGCCGAAATTATTGGCCAGGTCTGGATTGCAAACAAATCATTCGGTTCTCAGCCCGCGAAAGTTGATCGCGCCGTCACCAACGTGGTGATGATGGGCATGGGCGAGCCGTTACTGAATTTTGACAATGTCGTCGCCTCAATGAAGATCATGATGGACGACCTTGGCTATGGCATCTCCAAGCGCAAGGTGACCTTGTCTACCTCGGGCGTGGTGCCAATGATCGACAAGCTGGCTGGCGAGATTGATGTCTCTCTGGCGCTGTCGCTGCATGCGCCGAACGACGCGCTGCGCAACCAGTTGGTTCCGATCAACAAGAAGTACCCGCTGGAAATGCTCCTCGCAGCATGCAAGCGTTATGTTTCGGGTCTGGGCGAGAAACGCGTGCTGACTATCGAATACACCCTGCTTAAGGATGTGAACGATAAGATTGAGCATGCTGAGGAAATGATCGCACTTCTCAAAGATGTACCTTGCAAGATCAACCTGATTCCGTTTAATCCCTTTCCTTTCTCGGGATATGAGCGGCCGAGCAACAATGCGATACGCCGTTTCCAAGACCTGCTGCACAAAGCAGGGCACAATGTCACTGTGCGTACAACGCGTGGTGAGGATATTGATGCCGCTTGTGGCCAGTTGGTTGGCCAAGTGATGGATCGTACTCGCCGCAGCGAGCGTTATATTGCCGTGCGTGAATTGAGCAGCGAGGCAGAGTCGCCACGTTCCACCGCAAACAGAAATTAGAAGAGAGGAAATCCATGACCCTGCGCCCCGCGCTGTTCTTGTTACTTGCCAGCCTGCTTGCTGGATGTGTTACCACCGGTGATGTTGATCCGATGAGAACTGCAAAGGGTCGTGAAGAGGCGCGGGATGCCTACATTCAGCTTGGTATAGGTTACATTCAGCAAGGTGCGAGCGAACGCGCCAAGGTGCCGCTGAAAAAAGCGCTTGAGATTGACTCATCCAGTGCCGATGCGCATGCCGCGTTAGCCTTGGTGTTTCAGCTTGAAATGGAGCCTAAACTGGCTGATGAACATTACAAAAGAGCCATTTCAGAGCGTCCGAGCGATGCGCGGTTGTTGAATAATTACGGCAGCTTTCTGTTTGAGCAAAAGCGTTATAACGAAGCGCTGGAACGCTACAAGCAAGCCGCGCAAGATAACCTCTACCAAGAACGTTCGCGGGTATTTGAGAATCTCGGTGTAACCTCTTTAGCGCTTAATCAGACTGAGCAAGCAAAAAAGTACTTCCAGCGCACGCTGCGCTTGAATAGTCGCCAGCCGCGCGCGTTATTTGCCATGGCTGAGATATCGTACAAAGAGCAGGACTACGTGTCAGCGCGCCGTTACTACGATAGCTTTAGCCTTATTAGTGAGCAAAACGCTGAAAGCCTGTTGTTGGGTGCGCGTCTTGCCAAAATATTTGAAGACCGCAATAAGTCAGCAAGTTTAGGTCTGCAACTAAAACGTTTGTATCCCGGTACTGCGGAATACAAGCAATACCTGTCGGAGCAATGATGAAATCGGCGCCACCTGAAGCTATAGCAGCAAATCGCGTCAATCCCGGTGAAACTCTGCGCATTGCGCGAGAGGCCAAGAACTGGTCGATTGTTGAGGTCGCCGCACAGCTTAATTTGACCCCCGAGCGTCTCGGTCAGATTGAAGCAGGCGCATTCGATAAATTGCCGGGCACTACATTCGCCCGTGGTTACCTGCGTACTTATGCAAAATTGTTGGGTGTTGATCAGACAGAAATTGTTCAAGAGTTTGATCTGTTCACCGGCAGCAGTGTTGCGGCTAGCAACGTGCAGAGTCTGGGGCGAATCGAAGAGCCGGTTAATTACTCGCAGAAAGTTTTGCGATTTGTCAGCTTTGCCATGCTGGTTGTCTTGGGCACCGTAGGTTTCTTCTGGTGGCAAGAGCAGGCCGAACGCCAGGCAGACGATGCAGCCATTGCAGGCATCGAGCATGTTGAAGTTGAAGGTGCCGATGGTTCAACTCAAATTCATCCCTTGGATGAGCCAGAGGATCAAGCGGTAATCGCTGCTCAAAATGAAACACAACTGGACCTGTCGACCTACAGCGGCACACTTGTCGAACCTCCTGAGCCGGAAGTGGCTATTGACGCAACTGATGCTGAAGTAGTGGTTGATCCAGCTCCGGCTGCTGACGCGGCGAGTACTGCACCCGCAACTGAGCCCGTGACGCCTGACGCTGACTCTCAGGAGTCTGCTCCTGAAGCCGCTGCCGCACCGGCGGTGGCTGCTGGCGAAGGTAATGTAAGTATCAATTTCAGCGCAAACTGCTGGCTTCAACTGACAGATGCTAACGGCAAAGTGGTTTACAGCGGTTTGAAGAAAAAAGGTGAAAGCTTAAACGTTACTGGTAAAGCGCCTTTAGAACTGCGTTTAGGTTTTGCTAGCGGTGCACAGGTAACTTATAACGGTCAGGCCGTCGATGTCGCGCCTTACGCATCTGGCGAAACAGCACGCCTGAAACTGGGGCTTTAACTCATGCATGGCGAATCACCGATCAAGCGTCGCTTGTCGCGTAAAATCTGGGTTGGCTCTGTACCGGTAGGTGGTGATTCACCGATTTCGGTACAAAGCATGACCAACACCGATACCAATGATGTGGCTGCCACTGTCGCGCAGATCCGTCGTTTGGAGGAGGCCGGTGCTGACATCGTGCGCGTGTCGGTCCCAGATATGGATGCCGCAGAGGCATTCGGCAAGATCAAGAAGCAAGTGAACCTGCCGCTGGTCGCAGATATCCACTTTGATTACCAAATCGCCCTGCGCGTTGCGCAATTGGGTGTTGATTGTTTGCGAATCAACCCGGGCAACATCGGACGCGAAGACCGCGTGCGTGCAGTGGTTGAAGCGGCGCGTGACAAAGGCATTCCAATCCGTATCGGGGTCAACGCCGGTTCGCTGGAAAAAGACCTGCAAAAGAAATATGGCGAACCGACCCCAGAAGCTTTGGTTGAGTCGGCATTGCGCCATGTTGAGCATCTAGATCGGCTGAATTTCCCTGATTTTAAAGTCAGTGTCAAAGCCTCCGATGTGTTTATGGCGGTTGCGGCTTACCGCCTGCTGGCGACACAAATCGAGCAGCCTTTGCACTTGGGTATTACTGAGGCCGGTGGTTTACGTTCCGGTACGGTAAAATCATCCGTTGGCTTGGGTATGCTGCTTGCGGACGGGATTGGCGATACTATTCGCATCTCGCTGGCGGCTGATCCGGTTGAAGAAATCAAAGTTGGTTTCGATATCCTCAAGTCATTGCGCCTGCGTTCGCGCGGTATCAACTTCATTGCCTGCCCGAGTTGTTCACGGCAGAATTTTGATGTGGTTAAAACCATGAACGACCTCGAAGGTCGCTTGGATGACCTGCTGGTGCCGCTGGATGTTGCGGTAATTGGCTGTGTGGTCAATGGACCCGGTGAGGCAAAAGAGGCGCACATCGGTTTGACGGGTGGCTCGCCGAACAACCTTATCTACATTGATGGCAAGCCTGCACAAAAACTGAATAACGAAAACCTCGTGGATAACCTGGAAAAGTTGATCCGTGAGAAAGCCGCTGAAAAGCTCGCAGCAGATGCCGCTGTGATTGTTCGCAGCTAAGAGCTTTGACGTCTAAGGAATTGAATTGAGTAAGCCCCTGCAAGCCATTCGTGGCATGAACGACATCCTGCCAGAGCAAACCCCGCTGTGGCGCTATTTTGAAGCCACCGTTGCAGGTCTGTTGGATGGCTACGGCTATCGTCAGATTCGGATGCCTATTGTTGAGTTCACCGAGCTGTTCAAGCGCTCGATTGGTGAAGTCACCGATATCGTTGAAAAAGAGATGTATACCTTCGAAGACCGTAATGGTGACTCGCTTACCTTGCGTCCTGAAGGTACGGCTGCGTGCGTACGCGCGGTGCTTGAGCACGGCTTGTCCGGTGGCGGTCAGGTGCAAAAGCTCTGGTACATCGGGCAAATGTTTCGCCATGAACGTCCGCAGAAAGGCCGTTATCGTCAGTTCCACCAGATAGGTCTTGAGGTTTTTAATCTCGACGGTCCGGATATCGATGCTGAGCTGATCATGCTGACGTGGCGCCTGTGGAAGCTGCTTGGCATCCGTGACTCGGTAAAGCTTGAGCTCAATAGCCTGGGCACCAGTGAAGCGCGTGCGGTTTACCGTGGCGACCTGGTCGAGTATTTGACCGCGCGGATTGATCAGCTTGATGAAGACAGCCGTCGTCGTCTGTCGAGCAACCCGCTACGTATTCTCGACAGCAAGTCGCCAGAGACTCAGGCGCTGCTGGTTGATGCGCCAAAGCTTGAAAACTATCTGGATGAAGAGTCGCGCGTGCATTTCGCTGGCCTCAAGGCACGTCTTGATGCGGCAGGCATTCCCTATGTGATAAATCCAAAGCTGGTTCGTGGTCTCGACTACTACAGCAAAACTGTTTTTGAGTGGGTAACCGATAAACTGGGCGCACAAGGCACCGTTTGCGCTGGCGGTCGGTATGATGGGCTGGTTGAGCAGATGGGCGGTAAGCCGACCACAGGCGTTGGTTTCGCCATGGGCATCGAGCGTCTTATCTTGTTGATCGAAACACTTGATAAAGTGCCAGCAGAAATCTCGCGTACCGTTGATGTGTATCTGTGTGCTTTAGGAGATGCTGCTGAACTTGCAGCAATCCCGTTGGCCGAGCAATTGCGCGATAAAATCCCAGGTTTGCGTCTGCAAGTTAATGCTGGCGCTGGCAGTTTCAAAAGCCAGTTGAAAAAAGCTGACAAGAGTGGTGCGTTATTCGCTCTGGTCATGGGGGAAGACGAACTGGCCCAGCAAGTGGTAGGTTGCAAGCCGCTGCGCGGTCAGGGCGAACAAAACAGTATTGCTTGGGATGTTCTTGCAGAACATCTGGCAACCAGCCTCAAACAGGCTTAAGCGAATTAGCGAATAAGGAGTATTGGGGTGGTTTCGCGTAACGACGAAGAAGAATTAGCGGTACTCAAGGACTGGTGGCAGAGCAATGGCAAGCCGCTGATGGCAGGTTGTGCGTTGGCACTGATTGCTGTGCTGGGCTGGCAGGGCTGGCAGAAGTACCAAGCCAATCAGTCTCAAGGCGCTTCAGTGCTTTACCAGCAACTGCTGGAAACTGCACTTGATCCAAGTGGTAAGCCGGATACCGGTAAAGTCGCTGAAATCGCTGGCAAGCTGAGCAGTGAGTACGATGGCACCTATTATGCTCAGTACGGCAGCTTGTTTGTGGCTAAAGTAGCGGTCGAGGCGGGTGAGCTGAATGATGCTGCCGCCCAACTGCAAGCTGTAGTTGATAAGCCAGCTGATGCAACGCTTGAAGAATTGGCGCGTCAGCGTCTGGCGCGTGTGCTGGCTGCGCAAGACAAAACGGAAGAAGCCTTGAAACTGCTTGATGGCGATGCTGATAAAGCATTTTTGGCAAGCCGCGAAGAGCTCAAAGGCGACCTGCTGGTTAAGCTGGGGCGTGCCGATGACGCACACGCTGCCTACCAGAAAGCCAAGTCTGCACTGTCTGAAGATGCAGCGGTTGGTGGCTTGCAAATCAAGCTGGACGACCTAGCCAAAGGGGATGCGTGACGTGATTCGGTGGAAGAATATCGCACTACTGAGCCTGGCCTTGTTGGTCGTGGGCTGCAGTAGCAGTAGCAAGAAGGAACTGCCTCCCGCAGAGTTGCCTGACTTCACTGCAGAAGTTGAACTCGATGAGCAGTGGGATCGTTCAATTGGCGATGGCCAAGGTGAAACGTTCAACATGCTTCAGCCTGCGATTGAGGGCGAAAAGATCATTGCTGCCGATGTTCATGGCGTTGTCATGGCAATGGATCGCATGACTGGCGATGTTCTCTGGGAAAACGATCTGGACCTTCCTGTTTCTGGCGCTGTGGGTGCCGGCTATGGTTTGGTTTTGCTGGGCACGCTCAAGGGCGAAATTATCGCTCTGGATTCCAGCACCGGTGAAGAACAGTGGCGCGCTCGGGTCAACAGTGAAGTGCTTTCAGCGCCTGCAATCAACGGTGACATTGTTCTGGTGCAAACCCAGGATGACCGTTTGATCGCGTTTGATGCACAGAGCGGTAACCAGCGCTGGAGCTTTGATAACACCCCAGCAGTACTGACTCTGCGCGGAACCAGTGCGCCGGTGCTAACCAATAATCTTGCCATTGCTGCATTGTCCAGCGGTAAGGTCATTGCATTGGATGCACAGCGCGGCATACCTGTTTGGGAGCAACGCGTTGCTGTGCCACAGGGTCGCTCAGAGTTGGATCGCGTGGTTGATATTGACGGTGGCCTGCTGCTTTCGGGTGGCAAGCTTTACGTGGTCAGCTATCAAGGTCGTGTTGCCGCTCTGGACCTGGAGTCAGGTCGTGTGCTTTGGCAGCGTGAAGCCTCTAGCTCAGTTGGGGTAGCGCAAGGCTTCGGCACTGTTTACGTCAGCTTGGCCAATGGCACGATTGAAGGTGTTGATGAGCGTTCAGCGTCGGCACTGTGGAGCAATGATGCACTGGCCCGTCGCCAGTTGTCGGCTCCTGAAGTATTTTCCAGCTATATCGCATTTGGCGATTTTGAAGGCTACCTGCATCTGATCAGCCAGATTGACGGTCGTTTTGTCGGTCGTGAGCATGTTGACAGTGATGGCCTTCGCGCACGCCCACTGGTTGACGGCGATTGGCTGTATGCCTTTGGTAACAGTGGAAAGTTGGTCGCTTACACGATCAAATAGCTGGCAACTGACAGGCTTGTCTATGCTGCATTTGTAGCGTCCAGGCCTAGCTTTGAATTCCGGCCGCTGCTCATGCAGCGGCCTTTGTATTTTCTGAAATAACGAAGTGGAGAGCCTAATGGTTCCCGTAATTGCCCTGGTGGGCCGACCGAACGTCGGTAAGTCCACTCTATTCAACCGCTTGACCAGGACCCGCGATGCCATCGTTGGTGACCTGTCGGGTTTAACCCGTGATCGTCAGTATGGCGAGGCCAAGTGGCAGGGACGCACCTACATTGTCGTCGATACCGGTGGTATTTCCGGCGATGAAGAAGGAATTGATGCAAAGATGGCCGAGCAGTCGCTGCAGGCTATCGAAGAAGCTGATGTGGTGTTGTTTCTGGTGGATGCACGGGCGGGGTTGTCTGCCTCAGACCAGATGATTGGTGAGCACCTGCGTAAGCGCAATAAGGACAGCCACCTGATCATCAACAAGGTCGACAATCTTGACCCTGACTTGGCGCGTGCTGAGTTTTCCTCAATGGGTATGGGCGAGTCGCTGGCGATTGCCGGTGCCCACGGTCGTGGCATCTCGCAGATGCTTGAAGCCGTGCTAAGTCGCTTCCCTAAAGATGCTGGCGAGCTGGAGGAGGGCGAAGAGCCTGAAGAGGTTGCCGAAGGCGAGGAAGCCAAGCGTATTCCTGGGCCAAGCGAGAAAGACGGCATCAAGCTGGCTATCATCGGTCGTCCAAACGTCGGTAAATCGACACTGGTCAACCGCATGCTCGGCGAAGACCGGGTTATTGTTTATGACCAGGCTGGCACTACGCGCGACAGTATCTACATCCCGTTTGAGCGGGATGATGAGAAGTACACGCTGATCGATACCGCGGGTGTGCGTCGTCGCGGCAAGATTTTTGAAGCTGTCGAGAAGTTCTCGGTGGTTAAAACTCTGCAGGCAATTCAAGACTCCAACGTTGTCGTGTTCGTCATGGATGCGCGCGAAGGCGTGGTCGATCACGACCTGAACTTGCTCGGTTTTGTCCTGGAAAGTGGTCGTGCGCTGGTTATCGCCCTGAACAAGTGGGACGGCATGGAGCCAAGCGAACGCGATTACGTTAAAACCGAGTTGCAGCGTCGTTTGTTCTTTGTGGACTTCGCTGATATTCACTTTATTTCAGCGCTACATGGCACTGGTGTGGGGCATCTGTACAAGTCGGTTCAGGCTTCGTTCCAGTCAGCGATCACCCGCTGGCCAACCAATCGCCTGACTCAGATCCTTGAAGATGCGGTGCGTGAACACCAGCCTCCACTGGTTAACGGTCGCCGGATCAAGCTGCGTTACGCTCACTTGGGTGGTGCAAACCCGCCGCTGATCGTTATTCACGGTAATCAGGTTGAGTCGGTGCCGCGCGCGTATTCGCGTTACTTGGAGAACACTTATCGCCGCGTGCTGAAGCTGGTCGGTACGCCGATCCGCATTGAATACAAAGGCGGTGAGAACCCGTATGAGGGCAATAAAAACACCCTTACGGATCGTCAGGTGAACAAGAAGCGTCGCTTGATGAGTCACCACAAAAAAGCTGAGAAAAAGCGTAAAGACAAACGCTAGACCGGCTATTTTGCTGATGTCGGAAAAGGCGCCTTACGGGCGCCTTTTTCATGTCTGGCTGATCCGTTATCCTGCGGTTATTAATCGCCTCGTCGGGCGTGTGCAGCAGGAAGGTGTGATGATCATCAGCAAGTTGCCTAATGTTGGCACAACCATCTTTACCCGTATGTCCCAGCTCGCCATGGAAACCGGTGCGCTGAATCTGTCGCAAGGCTTTCCTGACTTTGATGGGCCGCTTGCTCTGCGCGACGCAGTTGGTCGACATATCGCAGCGGGCCACAATCAATACACAGCCATGACCGGGTTGCCGGCGTTGCGTGAGCAAGTCGCCGCCAAGATTGCTCGTTGCTACGGCAGCACAGTCAACGCCGATACCGAGGTCACTATTACCCCAGGCGCCACTCAGGCGATCTTCTGTGCGATTCAGGCGCTGGTGCAGCCGGGTGATGAGGTCATAGTCTTTGACCCCTGTTATGACAGCTATGAACCCTCGGTCGAGCTTGCTGGCGGTCGCTGCGTTCATGTGCCGTTGGCCTTGCCGGATTTCGCTATTGACTGGCAGCGTTTCACTGATGCGCTGAGTGACAAGACCCGTCTGATTATCCTCAACAGTCCACATAACCCGAGTGGCGCGCTGATCAGCCGAGCCGAGCTAGACCAACTCGCAAGCCTGATTCGCGATCGAGATGTTTATCTGGTCAGCGATGAGGTCTACGAACACTTGGTGTTCGATGGTGTCACGCATACCAGTGTATTAGCGCACGAAGAGTTGTATCAGCGCGCGTTCGTGGTCAGCTCTTTTGGCAAGACTTACCACGTCACTGGCTGGAAAACCGGCTATGTGGTTGCGCCACCGGCGTTGACGGCTGAGTTACGCAAGGTCCATCAATATGTCAGCTTTTGCGGTGTGACTCCGTTGCAATGGGCATTGGCAGATTTTATGAGTGAGCAGCCGCAGCATGTCACAGAGCTGCCGGGGTTTTATCAGGCCAAGCGTGACCTGTTCTGCGACTTGCTAAAAGACTCGCGCTTTAGCTTTACCCCAACTCCGGGCACTTATTTTCAACTGGCTGATTACTCGGCTATTCGCGATGATCTTGATGACGTGGCAATGTCTGAATGGCTGACGCGTGAGCATGGCGTGGCGACAATTCCGGTGTCGGTTTTTTATCAGCAAGCACCGAAAGACTTACGCTTGGTCAGGTTCTGCTTCGCCAAGCGTGAAGACACCTTGCGCCAAGCAGCGGAGAAATTATGCGCGATTTAACAGCGTTGCCAGACCTTAATCTTGCGCTGGTCCAGAGTGATCTGGTTTGGCAAGACCCAGCCGCCAATCGTGAGCATTTCGAGCAGTTGCTGGCCTCCGTTGAGGGCGCCGATTTAGTGGTGCTGCCGGAAATGTTCAGCACCGGTTTCTCGATGGATTCATCCAAACTGGCCGAGCCCGAAGGCGGGCCGAGCTGCCAATGGATGATTGAGCAAGCTGCTCGCATGAACGCAGTGGTGACTGGCAGCCTGATTATTCAGGCCTCAGACGGTAGTTATCGCAATCGCCTGATCTGGGCGCGCCCGGATGGATCTGTTGCGCATTACGACAAACGTCATCTATTTCGCATGGCCGGGGAGCACAAGCATTTTGCCGCTGGCGAACAGCAAGCCTTGTTTAGCCTCAAAGGTTGGAATATACGGCCGCTGATTTGTTACGACCTGCGGTTTCCTGTTTGGAGCCGTGACGCAACAGATACTGATTTACTGCTCTACACCGCCAACTGGCCAGCGGCGCGGCGCAATCACTGGAATCGTCTGTTGCCCGCACGGGCGATCGAGAACTTGTGCTTTGTGGCTGCGGTTAATCGCACAGGCACGGATGGCAAGGGACATGCCTACAGTGGTGATTCTAAAGTCATTGATTTTCAAGGAGAGGTGCTACTCGAGAGTGCCGATGTAACAGGTGTTCATTGTGTAACTCTAAAAGGTGTTGATTTAGCAGAGTATCGCCAGCGTTTCCCCGCTGACCGCGACGCCGATACATTTACCCTTGGTTGAAGCAAAGGTTTTACATGATGGTTTCCACGTCACCCGGCACGCTAGACCAACTGCCTCGCTGCGCCGGTGTTGACGACGCCAAGCTGTACTCTGTTACTGCGATTGTCTTGGCCACACTCCTTGGCTCGCCTCTGGCTGGCGCGTTTGTGATGCAGCATAACTTCAACGTGCTGGGGCGCAGTAATCAGTCATTCAGGCTCTGGGCCATTGCTATCAGCCTGTTTGTTGCGGCTTTCGGCATTTCCGGTTTGCTACCAGAAGCTTTCGGTGTGCAGTTGTTAATTGCACTGGAAACGCTGGCAATGCTTGTCTACGCGAAGCTCAGCTTTGCAGACTCAGTCGAACTGCAACCGAAGGCGTTTTATTCAAACTTGAGAGTTGTAGGTATTTGTTTGTTGCTGTTGTTGGTCATGCTTGTAGCAATTATTGAGGTGACGTTGTTTCTGAACTTGTTTTAGGGGCAGCAGTAACAGGTCTAGAGCCAAATGCAAACAACCCCGCCAATTGGCGGGGTTGTTGATTGCAACACTTCTCAGTAAGCGCGCTACGCCGCTTCTTGAGCCTGAACTACGGCGCGATTCAGCGCGCTGAACAGGGCGCGGAAGCTGGCAGTCGTCAGGTTCTCGTCGATACCTGCGCCATGCAGCGCACGGCCACCATCCATTCGCAGCTCAATATAGGCGGCAGCTTTGGCGTTGGTTCCAGCACCAATCGCATGCTCCGAGTAATCCATGATTTCTACATCGAAGGGCAGGCCCGCGACCAAGGCTTCCAGTGGTCCCTTGCCGATGCCACTCCAGTGCTTGCTTTCGCCGCCGCTGATGACTTCAACGTCCACCGCGCTGGTGCCGTTTTCTTCCTGCAAGCGGTGACCTTTAAGTGCATAAGGGCTGGAGGCTTGCAGAAACTCGGTTTTGAACAAGCTGTAGATCTGCTCGGCAGTCATCTCCAGACCCAAGCGATCCGTTTCTTTCTGGACAACTTGGCTGAACTCGATTTGCATGCGTCGTGGTAAGCACACGCCGTATTCCTGTTCGAGCAGGAAGGTGATGCCGCCTTTGCCGGATTGGCTGTTGACGCGAATCACCGCTTCATAGCTGCGACCAATATCAGCAGGGTCAATCGGCAAGTACGGTACTTCCCAGATAGCGTCTGATTTCTGTTGGGTCAGACCTTTACGGATTGCATCTTGGTGCGAGCCCGAGAACGCAGTGTGTACCAGGTCGCCAACGTACGGGTGGCGCGGATGAACCGGTAACTGGTTACATTCTTCGACCACTTTGCGCACGGCATCAATGTCGGAGAAGTCCAAGCCCGGATTAATGCCCTGGGTGTAGAGGTTCAGTGCGAGGTTGACCAAGTCAACGTTGCCAGTGCGCTCGCCGTTACCAAACAAGCACCCCTCAACCCGGTCAGCACCGGCCATCAAGCCCAATTCACTGGCTGCAACGCCCGTGCCTCGGTCATTGTGGGTGTGCAGGCTGATCAAGACGCTGTCGCGGCGGCTAATGTTGCGGCCAAACCATTCAATCTGGTCGGCGTAGACGTTTGGCGTCGCCACTTCAACAGTGGTCGGCAGGTTGAGGATGACTTTGTTGTCTGGCGTTGGTTGCCAAACATCGAGCACCGCATCGCAGACTTCGACGGCGAAATCCAACTCGGTAGAGGAGAAGATTTCAGGCGAGTACTGGAACGTCCACTGCGTGTCTGGCTGCTCATCGGCCAAACGCTTGATGACTTTGGCGGCGTTGGTTGCGATGTCGACTACGCCAGCCTTGTCGAGGTTAAACACGATACGGCGAAACGATGGTGCCGTCGCGTTGTAAACGTGGACGATGGCCTTCTTGGCGCCCTTGAGTGATTCAAAGGTGCGGGTGATCAAGTCTTCACGGGCCTGGGTCAACACTTGAATAGTGGTGTCGTCAGGGATGTGACCGTCGGTGATCAAGGTGCGCACGAAGTCGAAATCAGTCTGTGAGGCAGAAGGAAAGCCCACTTCAATCTGTTTGATACCGACCTGCACCAAGGTCTTGAAGAAGCGCATCTTCTTCTCGGCATCCATCGGTTCAATCAACGACTGGTTACCGTCACGCAGGTCAGAGCTGCACCAGATCGGCACTTCGGTAATGGTTTTTGATGGCCAAGTGCGGTCAGGCAAATTAATCGGCGTAAAAGCACGGTATTTACGTGATGGGTCTTTAAGCATGCTCATGATAAATCCTTGGAGGCGGCGACCTGATATTGAACAGGTGTAATCAATGGGGAGCGCGGGCGAGGCGAAGCAGTTTTAGCTACGCAGTCGCTGGCTAACCAAGCAGAGATTGGCGTGTTGCCGCTGAAGAAACAGGGTGTGAGAAGTATTCATGGGTCTACACTACTGCGCTAGGTTAAAGCTGGCAAGCATGCTTGGAAAATTGGTGATTTTGGTTGTTGTCGTGAGTATGGCGCGAATTAATTGCGCATTAATGTGGAATATTATTTAAATATTGCGCGGTGTTGCCCTTGGTCAGGCGTTGCACTTAACCAAGGGCCCAGACCCTTATTCAATCAGCTTGGCTGAACGGGAATTGTTGGCGCAATTCGCGCATATCCATGCCACTTGGATGTTGGTAAACCCGCAGGCCAAACTCCGGCATGATTGCCAGCATGTGATCGAAAATATCCGATTGGATCCCTTCGTAGCGGCCCCAGGATGTGGTCGTGGTGAAGCAGTAAATTTCTATCGGCAAGCCTTCGGCGGTCGGCGCAAGTTGGCGCACCAGTTGGGTCATCTGTTGATGAATATCCGGGTGATGCTTAAGGTAGTTTTCAATGTAGGCGCGCAATGTGCCGATATTGGTCAAGCGCCTTGTGTTCGCTTGAACTTCTGCATCGCCAGCGAGATCCTTGTTCCATTGACTGACCTCGGCATTTTTGTCGCTCAGGTATTGTTTAAGCAGCTTCATCTGTTGCAGGTGCGCCAGCTCATCGGCACTGAGAAAGTGAATGCTCGATTGATCGAGGTAGAGGCTGCGCTTGATTCGCCGCCCACCGCATTCCTGCATACCGCGCCAGTTCTTGAAGGGGTCGGTGATAAAACGCCGGGTTGGAATGCTGGTAATGGTTTTATCCCAGTTCTGCACCTTGACCATATGCAAAGCGATATCGATAACATCGCCATCGGCATTGAGTTGCGGCATTTCGATCCAGTCGCCAACCCGGACGATGTCATTGGAAGATATCTGGATGCTGGCAACCAGTGACAAGATCGTGTCCTGGAAAATCAACATCAAGACGGCCGCCATGGCGCCCAAGCCAGACAACAGAATCACCGGCGAGCGGTCGATCAGCGCTGCGATTATCAGGATCAGAGCGACCAATGAAATGATGATCTGTACGACCTGGATGTAACCCTTGATTGGCCGCAGATGCGCGTCGGGCCGGCGCTGGTACACGTTGTTGACGATGTCGAGCACGGCATTGATCGCCAGCGCTACGGTTAACACAATGAACGCACTGCAGACGTTGGTGACAATTGTTACCAGCGATTCCGGCAGGCCTTCGATGATGCGTACACCGTTGGACAGAATGAGTGCCGGGACGATGTTGGAAAGGCGTTTGATTACGCCACTTTCCTTGATACTTGCTTCACGCCACAAGCGGGTATTGCGTGCAACCAGATGCAGCCCGCGAACGAGAACGCGCTTGACCAGCCAATTGCACAGCGCTGCGACAAAAACCAGCGCAAGTAGCGCAATCGGTGTGTACAGGTCAGGGTGCTGTTGCAGCCACTCCAGACCATTCGCTAGCTCTTGTTGCATAAAAACTCCTGCTTACCTCATTAAACGCCGGGCACCATAACAAAGCTCTGTGATCTGTACAGAGGCTTGTTTGCGACTCAAGGCTTGAATGCACCGATGAAAATCGCCGGATCAACCCGGTTGGCGTTGAGGCTGACATTCCAATGCAGATGCGGCCCCGTGGCGCGGCCCGTTGCACCGACTTTGCCAATAACCCCGCCTCGCGGCACTTCATCACCGACCTTCACACCGATCTGTGACAGGTGACAGAACATACTGATCAAGCCTTGGCCATGATCAATAAACACCGTGTTGCCGTTGAAGAACAGGTTGCCGGTGAGCAGCACCTTGCCGGCAGCCGGCGCCTTGATCGGCGTGCCACTGCGGGCTGCGAAATCAAGCCCGGAGTGCGGGTTTCGCTCCTCGCCATTAAAGAAACGGCGCAGCCCAAACGGGCTTGAAAGGGCGCCGCTGACAGGGCGATCAAACAATAAGTTACTTGGCTGGCGAGGACTGAACTGATCATACGCTGCGTTCTGCTCGGCAAGTTCGCGGTTAATGCGTTTGAGGTTGGCAGCGTTGGGATTGACCTGTTGAGTGTTCTTGATGGTGATGCGCTGTTCTTTATAGTGCTTGGGCTTGACCTCGAAACTGAGGGTTTTATCACCTTGATCGCCGCTGACCTGAAGTGTGTCAGTGCCCGCTTTGGCGGTTAATGCGATGCCGACAATCGCGATCCAGCGTTGCTGATCCTCTTTCACGACCAACACCGGTTTACCGTGATAAACCGCGCGTGGCGCCTTGTCCTCGTTGCCCAAATCGACCACAGCAACGCCACCTGGCACGGGTTGGTTGAGCAGGCGGGTAATAAAACCTTCGGCATTTACCGGCAAGGTGATCAGCAATAAGCACACAGAAAAAACAAAACGCAGGCGTGACATAAAAAAACCTAAATGAGGAACCCAAGCCGCAATGCTGGCATTAAAGCCTGTGTGCTGTGAAGTGCAGAGTATTAGCCGGTGTGTAGAACGAGCCGCCAAGCTGGTCGTGGTGGAAGAGCTTGATTGATTTTGCACACTGACGAGTGGTATCGATCTCGATGCAACACCGCAGTGAATATTCGCTGCGGTGTTGAACTGGGCCTTTAGTGCTTATTCGTGTGGGGTGGCCTGCATTTGCTTTTCAAGCTGTTGGCGCCACAGATTATCCAGTGACTGAACTTGTGCCGGCCCGTAAATCGCTGAATCCAGCCCGTTGTGCCAGGCCCATAACTGGTCGCCGTAATCGTAGTGCCACCATTCACTGGGCAAATTAGTGAAGCCAGCCGCATGCATCGCGTTATAGAGCATCCGGCGATTGTCGCGAATCCGGGTTTGTTGCGCGTCGGGCTGTTGTATGTGCTCGAAGTAATCACTTGCCGACAGCGGACTGGCTTCATCGAAGCCGGTGCCCATGTCGAGCCAGCGACCCTCTTCGTCGCACAGAGCTACATCCACTGCGCCTCCGGTTAAATGCGGGCTGGGCGCGGTTCTGCTGGTGCTTGGCGGCGACACAAACTGGCGTGTCAGATGTTCAAGTTGCGCAGTATCCGCTTGCGGGTGGTACTCGGTCAGGGCATCCCACAAGCTGTCGTAAAGATATTGCTGCACGCCGAATGGTCGCCATGCATCAAGGACCACCAAGCGAATGCCGCTGGGGAGCAACTTGGTTACCTGCAACAAACGCTCGAATACTTCGCTGCGTACATAGCATTCAGCAATAGCATTGGGCACGCCAAGTTTGTGATACGCCGGATGAACGCTCAGCGTTCGGTTCAGGCTGAGCGCTTGCAGCGGTTGATTGCACTCGGCAATGGGCAGCGCAGCAACTGCTTGCCAGTCGGGTTCAGGATTGTGCGCAATAGGTTTATTGGTATTCATGTTGTTAGCTCAGCAGGCGCGGTAGCCACAGCGTCAGAGAAGGAAACAGGATCAACAGATAGAGCACGCTCAAGGCCACGGCAATGAAGGGCCAGATCCCTTTGAACATTTCGGTAATACTCAACTTGCTGATGGTCGCGACAATAAACAGGCAAGAGCCCATCGGTGGCGTAATCATCGCAATGGTGATGTTGAGGGTGAATATCAGGCCCAAATGCACAGGATCGACCCCAGCGGACAATGCCACGGGAGCAATGATCGGCGTGAGCAACATCAGCACCGAGACTTCTTCCATCACCATCCCGCAAATGAAGATGATTGAACTGATCACCAGCAACATCAACGTGGGCGAATGATTGAATGGCTGAAGCAGCATCGCGAATTCATTGGCAACTTGTGCATAGTTGAGCAGCCAGTTAACCACTGAGGCTGCGGCAATGATCACGTAGATACTGGCCGTCAGTTGTACTGTTTCCTGAATTGAAGTCCAGAATCCCTTCAGAGAAAGCTCGCGCTGGATAATCCCGATGAGTGCCACATAGAGCACGATGATTGCACCCGACTCGGTCGGAGTGACCACGCCCAAGACGATACCGGCAACGATCAGAACTGGCGCAACAAGAGCCGTTGATGCGCCCGCCACTGCGGCAAACACTTCTGTCCACGAGGGGGCTTTGTGCTGTGCTTTGAGGCCTGCTTTGCGGGCGTAGATCGCATTGATGATCATAAATCCAACGGCTAGGACCAAGCCCGGAATGACCCCCGCCAGAAACAACTCACCAACCGAGGTGTTGGTCAGTGAGGAGTAGAGGATCATGAAGATACTCGGCGGAATAATAGGCCCGATCAGCGAGCTGCCAGCAGTAAGCCCCGCCGCAAACTTGCGCGAATAGCCTTCTTTTTCCATCGCCGGAACCAGCAAAGTGCTGAGCGCAGATGCATCAGCTGCAGCAGAGCCATTAACCCCGGCAAAAAACACACCGGCGACTACGTTGACGTGTCCGAGGCCGCCGCGGAAATGCCCGACCAGCGCATTGGCCAAGCGCATCAGGCGCGGAGTCATGCCTGAGCTATTCATCAAGTTACCCGCCAGGATGAACAATGGAATGGCCATCAGCGAGAAAATATCCATGCCGCCAAAGAAACGCTGCGGCAAGGTATTGAAAAACAGATTAGGGTCGACAAATAGAAAGCCAACCAATGCGGTCAGCAGCAAACACAGGAACAGCGGTAGGCCCAACACCAGGTTAACGGCAAAGGCTGCGATCATGGCAAAGCCCATCATGGTGCTATTCCTTGTTCGATTTGTTGCTCCGCTTGCTTATTGCTCCACGGGCCTTGAATCAGGATCATCAAGGTCAGCAGACCGAAGCCGATGGGTAAGCTCATCAGTGGCCACATGCGGCTAACGCCAAGCCCCATGCTGCGAAAACGACTCGCATTGAGGGCGTAGTGAATGCTTGTCCAGGTCGCAAAAGCGAAAAAGCACAGGGCAATCAACCATTGGTAAAGCTTCAGCACCCTCGCAAGTTTGCGCGGCAGATGTTGCTCAAGCAGATTGATGCGCATATGTCCGCCGCGAACCCACAGCGTGCCCATCACGAGCATGACGCTGCCAATAATCAGATAGCGCGCCAGTTCGTCCATCCAGATGGGGGAACTGCCGATCAGGTAGCGTGCAAACACGCCGTAGCTGAGCAACAACAGGTCGAGCAACAGCAGCAAGGTGCCCAGATTCAGCAGGACGCTGCTGCTGCGCTGTAGTAGCGAATGCATAGAGGTTCCTTAGGAACCAGCGCCCGGATAGGCTGGGCGCTGGCGACCTGTTTTACTGAGCGTGATTGAGGCCGGTATCCTTGAGCGCCATATCGATCCACTTGGCATCGATGTTTTGCTCTTTCAGCCAAGCGAGATAAGCCGGCTGGCCTTTGCTTTGGAAGGCGGCGAGGTCTTTATCATCAGGCTGGATAATTTCCATGCCTTGAGCTTTAAGAAATGCCAGGTCAGTGTCTTCCTGCTTGGCAATCGCTTCACGGTTAAGACGAGTGGCCTCTTCACTGGCTGCGACCAGCGCCGCGCGGTCTTTTTCTGACAACGAATCGAGCATGTCGCCGTTGGCTACCAGGAATTGGTCGGAGTACTGAATATTGGCCAGTGTCAGGTATTTCTGCACCTGATACAGGCTGCCCATGATGATGTACGACGCCGGGTTCATCTGACCATCCGCTACGCCAGTGCGCAGGCCCATGTACAGTTCGGTCCATGGAATTGGTGTGCCGGATGCGCCGAATGATTCATACAGCGCAACTTGGCTCGGGTCCATTGCGCGAAAGCGCAAACCAGCAAAGTCGTCAGGTGATTTGATTGGTTTTTTATTGTTGGTGAAGTTGATGAATCCGCCTTCCTCAACAACCGCTAGCAGTTGTGTGCCTGTGCGTTCTTTGAACTCAGCTTTGGAGGCTTTCCAGTATTCGCCTTGATCAAAGAATTTATGCGCGGCGCTGGCATCCTTGAACATGAACGGGATGGCGCTGACATAGATTTCAGGAAACAGCGGTGCAATACCGGCAAACGATGCGATGTTCAAACCGGGTGAGCTGATGACCTGTTCCATGCGCTGTTCTTCTTCGCCAAGCATGCTGTTTGGGTACAGCTTGATGGTGAGATCGCCTGCACTTTTTTCTTCAGCAAGACGTTTAAGGTTGGTGGCGAACAGGTGGACAGGGTTTTTCTCGCTGTCAGCGGCGCCGTTGTAACTCAGGTTGATCTCTGTTGCAGCCTGGGCAACGGCTCCAGCCAGTGAAATTGCCGTGAATAGCAGCCCAGCGGTGAAACGACGAGCGACGTTATTACGCAGAATCGAATGCATATTATTTTCCTTGTGGCAGAGCGAGTTCGAGATAAAGACGAGATTATTATTTTGTAGAGCAAGTGCTTAGCTTCCCTAAAAATAATTTAGCTGTTGTCGTGTTGACTATTCAAGTCTCTTAGTGATGCATTAAATGCAACACTGTCCGCGCGCCTGAAGCCTTTCGGAGAAGGCGCTATCTTTTATCGAGAATACTTGGGGCGTGGTCGTTGAAAAAACGCATGCCGTCGCGTAAATGCTCAAGGCATGCTTGGCTGGCGACGGTTAGCTCACGGCCCTTGTGGCTGACAATTCGTGCGCGGGCGTCCCGCAACGCACGATTAGCCAGGGTGCAGCGGCGAATGCTGCCAGACTGTAATTCAGTGCTTACGGTCAGTTCTGGCATAAACGCCACGCCAATGCCTGATTTGACGAAGTTGACCAGCACCGCAACTGAGTTGGTGCGCAACTTGGGCCGCAGTTGTAGATGCTCAAGTTGAGCAACGATCACAGCCAATTGCCCCATGCCCGTGCTGTTATGAATCAAGGCAAGAGATTCGTTGCGCAATGCTGCCATGCTGATGGGCGATGTTGACTGCGCCAGTGGGTGATCGGGCGGGGTTATCAGGTCAAGAGGTTGCAGCGTATCGACATGCACATGCAGTGAATCATCTTCTGCAGGCGCATAAACCAGTGCAAAATCGACGGCATCCTCTTTGACCAAGCCAATCGCTTCATTCGCACCGGCCATGCTCACCTCTAAGTCGATGCCTGGGTGGCTAAGGATAAAGCTCTGCAGAGGCTGGGATATCAAGTCCGCAATAAAACCTTCACCCACCGCGATGCGTACGTGGCCTTGGCGCAGCCCGCGTAAGTCAGACAGTCGAGAGAGAACGCCTCGGTCGTTGGCCTGTTGCTGGCGGTAATGAGCAACCAGCATTTCTCCAGCTTCGGTTGGACTGACTCCTTGCGCTGTTCGTTCGAGCAAACGCGTATCCAGTTCCAGCTCCAACGCGGATATCTGCCGGCTTATTGCTGAGGGATCAATATTCAGATGTTGGGCGGCGCGGCGCAACGAGCGGTGGTGAATGACCTCATTCAAATAAGCCAGCGCGCGTTGGTTAATCCGCATTGTCGTCAATCCAGCAGCGACAAAGTGGTTGGGGTGATGTGATTGTCTTCTACGCGGATAGCCAGTTCACCTTCGCCCAGCCTGGCTTTCAGGCGTTGGCCCGGCTGGGTGTCTACGGCTTTGCGAATCACCCGATTATTCTCATCGAGCAAAATACTGTAGCCACGGCCAAGCGTTTCAAGGGGGCTGACGGCGTTGAGGGTTTTCATCTGGCTCTGCAACTGCACGCGACGTTGTCTGAGCGCATCGTTGATGGCTCTGGGCAGGCGCTCAGCAAAGCTGTCGAGGCGTTGCCGCAGAAGTTGCAGGCTGCGCCCCGGATGTTGGGAAATCAGCCGTTTGTCCAAATACGCCAGTCGATCTTTGCGACTGTTGAGCTGTTGCTGAAATGCACGTTGCATGCGCATTTCCAGATCATCCAGTTGTTGCGCCTGTTGGCGCAGGCGCTCGCCGGGATGGCGCAAGCGTCGGCTGACATTCTCAAGACGCAGTCGTTCGCGCTCCAGACGGCTTTGCAGGCGCAGCACCAAGCGGCGATGCAGGTTGCTCAGCCGTTGCACCAGCTCCGAGCTGTCGGGGGCGAGTAACTCGGCGGCAGCAGAGGGCGTAGGCGCCCGAACGTCGGCGACAAAGTCACTGATCGAGACGTCTGTTTCGTGACCGACTGCGCTGACCAGCGGGGTGCTGCAGGCATCAATCGCCCGCGCTACAACCTCTGCGTTAAAACACCAGAGGTCTTCCAGCGAGCCGCCACCACGCGCCAGAATCAGGGCGTCGAACTGCTGCTTATCGGCAAGCTGCAAGGCGCGAACGATTTGCCCGGTAGCTTCGCGGCCCTGCACTGCGGTCGGGATCAGTACCAGTTCAACCTGCGGTGCGCGGCGCTTGAACACGCTGATAATGTCGCGAATCACCGCGCCAGTCGGTGAGCTGATGATGCCAATGCGCTTGGGGTGGCTGGGCAGGGCGACTTTTCGCTCGGCTGCAAATAAACCCTCGCTACTGAGTTTTTCTTTGAGGGCTTCGAATGCCGCGCGTAAAGCACCATCACCGGCTGGCTCTACGGTATCGAGAATTAGCTGATAGTCGCCACGCCCTTCAAACAGCGAAACCTTGCCACGCACTTTTACCGCTAAACCATCGCGCAATTCTTGGCGAACCCGGGCCGCGCTCTGACGAAACAGCGCGCAACGCACCTGAGCCTGACGATCTTTAAGAGTAAAGTAGATGTGGCCCGAGGCTGGCTTGGCCAGGTTGGAGATTTCACCTTCAACCCAAATGCCGCCGAACACGTCCTCAAGCAGCAGACGTGCACGGTTATTGAGTTGGCTGACGCTCAGCACCTCGCGGTCGAGGCCCAAACGCTGGAACGGATCTTTAATCATGAGCGCATGATAAAGACTTTAAGGGTTGCGCCATAGACCGCCACCGGCAGATTGTCTTGACCCTGATACTGGCGCGATTAAGCTGCGCGACTTTTACTTACCGAAAACCTGAGCAGGGCGCGTTAAATGAACGACCAACAAGCCATCATTGTTCCGCAAATATCCAGCTTTCCGGGCCATGAGGGACGGGCGCGTTTGATTGTGCGTTGGTTGGTGCAGCAAAAGATTATTGAAGAGCAAATGACCACCTGCGGACGCACGTTCAAAAAGATGGCGTACGGCATTGCACCCGGTGCACGGCGCGTTGTGGAACACCCGGAACTGTTGCCGTTTGAGCAGCCGGTTAATGGTTTGGAGATTGTCACCCGGCGCTGCATCTTTACTCCGCAGAAAAATTTTAAAGAAGAAGCCGGTTGCCCCGAGTGCAGGCAGGAGATCGGTGAGGCATTGTTCGACAGTCTTGAAAACTGGATGCCGGGGCACACTGATAACTTCATATGCCCCGAATGCCGCCATGAAGACGATATCAATGGCTTCCTCTACCTTCAGCCGTGCGGGTTTTCAAATTTGGGTTTCATCTTCAATAACTGGGCGGATGCAGTGTTCAAGCAGACGTTTGTTGATGAATTCGCTGAGCGTTTAGGTTATGCGGTGCGAGTGGTGCAGGTCGACCTTTGATAACCAAGTGCAACAGTTGATCAGACTGGTTCTTGCGGGGGCTTTGGCAACCACGGTTCAGCTAGGGTCAAGCTGCCATGGCCGCTGCGTTTGAGGCATTTCAGCACATCAAACCAAGCCAGTTCGGTCAGGTGAACATGTTCAGACGGAACGATTTGTACTCCACCGGCCGTTAGGCCCGAAGAACCACCATCAGGAATGAATACTGAGGTCCAATCGCTGCTGCTTTCGACAATCAAGCAGAACTGCACGATATCGCCATCAACATACAGGCCGACTTTGGCGTTGACCTCTTCTTCAACACCGGCCATGCGCGCCATGGTGTCTTTAATCAGGCGATAGCCTGGCACATTGTCGAGCAGTTTTTCTTCAAGTGAGTCGCGAATACGTTTTGCGAGTTTGGTTTTGGCCAACAGCCCGGCGAGAAAACACAGCAGCAGCAAGGCTAAAAGTGCGACTAAGGTTAGTGCAGTGACACCTGCGACGCTATGGTGATCGAATACGGGCATCATCTTACTGATCGGGCCGCGCAAAATATTCACCGCTTTTTCGATCAGCACGCCGATCAGGATCAGCGGCAAAATAAACAAAACCCCACCAAGTGCAGTCGTTTTAAGAAACTTGAACATCGAACTCTCCAAAGCGCAGTTTATGCATTGCGAATAAATATTTAATTTCTTCCATGGCGCACTCAAGCGTATTCAGAGCGTCTTGAGTGCGGTTCAGCGGTTGCTTAGCGGATTGCCTAGGTAAAGTTAGTCCATAACCCTGAAAATAAGCGAATAAATCAATTGTTGCCTCGGTTGTGTTGCTCTCCAATGGACATTGCGTGTGGGGTGCTGGTTTGGCGCTGCAGGACTCAGCACGTAAGATAGAACGATGGTTGATTATCAAACAGGGTATTCCCTCGACTCCACCGAATTGCTCAACTCGCTGTCCGCAACCGAGCGTTTGTTGATTGTCCAAGATCTTGACGGCGTTTGTATGGGCCTGGTCCGTGACCCGCTGACGCGAGTAATAGCGCGTGATTACATCGAAGCTGCCGCGCGATTGGCCGGACGCTTTTATGTGTTGACCAACGGCGAGCACATTGGCATGCGGGGCGTGAATAGCATTGTCGCAAAGAGTGTGGGCGATGCCATGCAAGCGCGTGAGCGCGGATTGTATCTGCCAGGACTGGCCGCCGGTGGCGTGCAGTTTCAGGATCGCTTTGCCAGCGTATCGCATCCGGGGATCAGTGAAGCCGAGTTGCATTTTTTGCAGCAAGTACCGGCTATGTCTGAAGCTTATTTGCGGACGTTGCTGTCGAGCGAGCCGTATCACCTTGATACGCAGCTGATAACTGAGCTGGCGTCCTCGGCTGTGCTGGATAATCGGGTTTCGCCAACACTGAATATCAATGTCCTGTACCAGCACTTCAAGACTCAACCGAATATCTACAGACAGTTACAACACGATATCTCCACCTTTATGACAGACCTACACAGGCAGGCAGCTGAGCAGGGGTTGGGGGCGAGCTTCTTTACCCATTACGCACCCAACTCCGGGCGTGATGTGCAAGGGCATGAACGGCTCAAGTTCGGTGCGGAAAACAATGCGGGCACCACCGACTTTCAGTTCATGCTCACCGGTGCGATCAAGGAAGTTGGGCTGCTGGTGCTGCTCAATAATTATTACTTTACCCAGACGGGGCATTACCCGCTTGGCCAAGATTTCAATGCACGCCAAGCGCCGCACTCACAGGCTGAGTTGCTCAAGTTGGCGCGCGCTAAGTTTGACCCGACACTAATGCCACGCATTGTTGGAGTAGGGGATACCGTCAGCTCCAGTGTGCAGCCAGATTCTGCGGAGATTTTACGCGGTGGCAGTGATCGCGGCTTTCTGCATCTGGTGCAGGCTTTGGGCGAAGCGTTCGGGATCGATAACAAAGTCGTCTATATCGACAGCAGTGCGGGTGAAGTGCGCCGCCCCGGGGTCGATGCTGAATTATTGCAGCGGCGTAAAATAGAGCCAACACTTGCGCCATGGCCTGCATTGGAAGGCATTAGCGATCCTGCTGACCCGTTGCGCCTAGATGTGATTTTCAGCGGCGGTCATCAGCAGTACGTTGAGTTTTTCTGCGAACTCGCCGAGCGCTTACGGAACCTCTGAAAAAGGTAGCGAGCGACGATAGTACAAGGCAAAAAAGTGCGAAAAAGCGACCGGGGTCGCGCTCGACTTAGTTGGCCTAAATGAGTATTTTGAGCAGTTTTTTAACGCAGTAATATCTAGCGCAGTAGTTTTTCAGAGGATCCTTAACCGCTAGCCGCCAGTAGTTGAGTGGCGCCCTGGACTTTTTGCGTGTACCAGAATACCCGGCTCACGCCGCGAGTTATTGCGACGTAGCCGAGGCGCAGGCTTTCATCGCGCATGGCTTGGTCATAGCTGTTCACAAAGTAACCAGAGTAGGCGTACAACGCGTTGCGTAGCGGATAGCTTTCAGGTGCTTTGCAGTCGTCGACAATGATTGCAACTTGCGCTTGCAGGCCTTTGGCTCGGTGAATGGTGTAGCCCTTTACCGGCAGTTTTTTATCGAGCTGAGCTTGTATGGTTTTCAGCGTGTGATTCGCCCGGCTCAACAGCAAAACAGCGGTTTTTTCAGGTTTGTTCTGCTCGGTTGCGTAACTGCATTGCTCGCTGATTTGTTCGAGCAGCTCTGGTAAACGCTGGTTGATATCAAAACGGCTGATGACCTTGACCCCGTGCTCACCGGGCTGCGTGGTTCTGAACGCCTTGCTGGTCTTATTCTGCTTCAGTTCGACACCCGTCAACACCTGTTCGCCAGCGCCAATGATCGGCTCAATCGAGCGGTAGTTGGTGGTCATCATCAGCACGCTGCTTTTCTTTGATTTGCCTTTGCTGGGGAAGTGTTTATCGAAGTTCATAAACAGTTCTGGCGAGCTGCCGCGCCAGGCATAGATTGATTGCCAGTCATCACCAATGGCCATCAAGCTAACTGTTTGCTTTTGCTTGGCCAGACTATGCTGAACAGCCTGTAGCCACGCCACGATTTGCGGTGAAATGTCCTGGAACTCATCAATCAACAAATGCTTGAACGGCTCCAGTGTTGATTGGGTGGACGAACCCGTGTTGCTATTGAACAGCTGTGTAAGCTGCTCAAACGCCAGGTTAAAGGTGATCAAACCTTGATCTTTCAACACGGCCTCAAAGTAACCGTTGAATGTCACCAATGCTTGAATGAACAGACGCTCGCCCGCGCTGCATTGCAGCTTTGCCGGGTCCAGCTCAGCGATGCGAATGCCGATGCATTGGATAAAGTTAATCTGTGCATAAAAAGCTTCAAACAAGGGCGCCGGGCTGAACTCGCCTTTTAGCTTGTAAGTATCCAGCGGCGCTTTGCCTGCCGGTTTGGCTTTTGCGTTGTCTGGCACTGGAGGCGGGGCTGGCAAGTTCAATAGTTGGTGAACCTGCTGGCGGAATTCGTACTCTGCGCTGTAACAGGTTTGATAGGCCTGCTTCAGGAGACGTTGCTGGGCGGCGCCCAAGCGTGATGCGGTTAACGGGTTATCCAGCTCGCTGGGGTTGGCGGTTTTGTCGTTAAGTTGCTCGAACCAACTTGGCTTGCCCAGCAAATCTGTTGCCAGCGAACCCATTGCCGAGTGGAAGGTGCGCACGCATTGGCGCGCCTGACTCGGGTCAAAGGGGTATTGCCAGAAACTCAGCAGATCAAGCAGTTGCTTGCGCAATTGTTCGCAGGAGGCGCTGGTGAATGAGATCACCGTGAGTTGCTCGGGCTTGATCTGCAAGTGACACAACATAAACACCACGCGCAGCAACAGGGTGCTCGACTTGCCTGAGCCCGCGCCTGCAAATACACGGGTTAGCGGCGCGGTGCTGAGAATCATTGCCCACTGTTCATCAGAAGGCTGGCTGACTACGCCCGCGCTGACTGCCTTGCTCACTTGCTCGCGCATGGCTTGGATCTGTTGCTCGGCAATCGGCAGCGGCGCAGGGCCGTATATACCCTCAACGGTTTTTTTCGGGCGATTACCAGCAGGTTTGCGCGCTGTTTTAGCTGTGGCTTTACGTGCTTTGAGCACTTTTTTAGAGTGCGGTTTTTTACCTGTGACGCCTGAAGGGTGGCGCAGCAGCTGGCCTTCTTCAGCGCGTAAATAGGCGCTGGTGCGCGGGAAATAACGGCCCAGCGCTCCGGATAACAGGAGTTTGTAGCGTTTAACGGTAGACAACATTCAAATGTTCCAGCGAACTGATCATGTACAGCGCTGAATCATAAGGGTTTTGCGCGCTGGCATGGGGCCAAGCGCGCTGTTTACGTTTAGAAATCGACACTCGCTTGCAGGCGAACTTCACGCGGCTCACCCACGTTGACCCGAAGGTTGCCGCCGCTCGATGGGTAGTACTCTTGATCGAACAGGTTGCGCACGTTCAGCTGTAGCAGGGTTTTATCTCCCAGCAACGTGCTGTCCCAAGCGATAAATGCATCGGCAACGGTGTAACTGTCGAGCCAGAATGAGTTGCTGTTGTCGCCTGCACGTTCACCTACATAGCGGGCACCACCACCAATACGCCAGTTGCCCGTTTCAGGGTTGATATCGAGATCATGGGAGAGATACAGGCTGGCGACGTTTTTTGCCGCATTGACCAGTTCGTTACCCTTGTTGGCCGGGTCGTCTTTGATCTCTGTATCGGTGTAGGCGTAGGTGCCAAGCAGGTCCCAGCGGTCGGCGATGCGTCCGTTGATGTCTACTTCAATGCCGCGTGAGCCAACTTTGCCAGCGGCTTCGGAGCGGCCGTTATTGCTGACCACGACGTTTTCCTTTTCGATGTCAAACATTGCAACGCTGGCGGTCAGTCCGCTGTTGAGATCAAGGTTTACCCCCAACTCATAGCTACGGCCTTCTTCCGGGTCAAATGACTCACCGGTGTCGGCATCGGATGAGTTGGGTACGAACGAGCGGCTGTAGTTACCGTACAGTGAGACGTTTTGGTTGAGTTGGTAAACCAGTCCGGCGAAGGGCAAGAAGGTATTGTCGGTGCGATCAGTGGTTTTTACGTATTCGTTGCCACGACCTTGATCTGCATATTGGTCGAAACGCTGATAGCGACCACCGAGCACCGCAATCCATTGATCATTCAGGTGCCAGTTGTCCTTGAAGTAAACCGATTGTGAGTGCAGTTCATCGCTGCGATCGCTTTGTGTCTGGCTGATCAAAGACGGCTCGTCGAGGTTGCCGTATTGCGGGTTATAGATGTTGAAGCCAGTGCTATTGCGGCCGCGATAGGTGTCGCCACGAAAGTTATCAACGCGTTCAGTGTCAGCACCGATCAGCACGTCGTGTTGTTGGTTAAATAGTTGCGACTGACCAATCCAGTCCCACCCAAGGTATTGAGTCTGGTTGTCGTGCTCGCTGCCGTCGGCGCGGCGGGTTAGATCGCCGGTGCTTTCGTTCAGTGATGCCGGGCGCGCTTCGTTGTAATCGTATTGCTCGCGATTCCAACCGTAGGTCAACCGGGTTAGCCAACTTGGGTTGATCTGATATTCGGCTTTGGCCGTGACCAGTTCATCAGTGCCTTCGGCCTTCGACCAGGATTCACTAAAGCGTTTGTTGTAATCGACATGAGCAGGTTTGCCGTTGACAATCACCGTCCCGCGATCAAGTGGCGTCGAATACTCTTTGTGCTCGTATGCCAGGCTCAACGACAGGTCATTGCCGGTCCAACTGACAGACGGGGCGATAAGTGTATGCTCATCCTCGCCCGAGTTACGCCAGTAATCTTCATGCTGGCGCTCGGCGATAAAACGAAAAGCCAAGCCGCTATCCGCTAAAGGGCCGGTAACATCGATCATCGCGTTACCACCGCCAAAGCTGGAGGTTTCGCCACTGATTTGGCTGCTCCAGACATATTCAGGCTGTTTGCTGATGACGTTGATCAGGCCGCCGGGCTCAAGCGCGCCGTACAGCAGTGAGGCAGGGCCTTTGAGCACCTCGACCCGCTCGGTGGTGGCGCTGAAGTTGCGCGATAAGCTGGAGCGAATACCGTCGCGTAAAATCGAGCCGTCGGCATTGCTGCCAAAACCACGTTTAACAAAACCATCCTGACTGCCCGCCAGCGTATTGCTTTGGGTGATGCCGCTGACAAAGTTCATCGCATCATCCAGGCTATTGACCTGGAAATCCTTGATCACCTGTTCGGTCACCACTTGTACCGCTTGGGCTTCTTGCATGATCGGCACTGCGCTTTTACTTGCAGTGCTGGCGGTGTCGCTGGTGTATGAGCGGGCTTGCTGCTGCGCGGTGACTTGCTGGCCCGGTAATTCGAGTGCCGTGTCAGCTTTGGCTGTAAGAGGGCTAAGCGTGAGTGCAGCAAGAGCGGTAATTTTGCTGATGCGAAACAAGTGCATTGGAGGCTAATTCTTTGGTGGTATTGAGAATCATTATTATATGTGTTTTTGAAACTCAAACACCAACCCAGCAAAGCTTTTATATTCCGTGGAGCAGGGAAAGATGAGGTGCGTCAGTAAAAACCAGCGCTTGCTCAGAAGGTCGAGCCAGTGAGGCAGAGGTGCGAGCGAGACTGGGTTGCGCAGGGCTTTGCTCGATGTATATGAGCCCTTGATTCGGATTGTTCACCCCTTGAGGCCGCAACAGGGGCTGCCTCAATATCGGCCAGCACAATTGTTTTTTAGCTTTTCATGGGTTCCTTTGCTTGTTTGCATTGAGTGGAGGGCCGCTGCTGGGTATAATGGCGCGCTTCCTATTTTCCCGTCTGGGAGCCCCCGCCATGCTGCGTATTAGTCAAGAAGCTCTTACCTTCGACGACGTTTTACTTATTCCCGGTTATTCCGATGTTCTGCCGAAGGACGTCAGCCTCAAGACTCGCCTGACTCGTGGTATCGAGCTGAACATTCCTTTGCTTTCAGCTGCGATGGACACTGTTACTGAGGCGCGTTTGGCAATTGCCATGGCCCAAGAAGGCGGCATCGGCATCATCCACAAGAACATGACCATCGAGCAGCAAGCTGCCGAAGTGCGCAAGGTCAAGAAGTTCGAAGCAGGTGTGGTCAAAGACCCGATCACCATCGAGGCTGATGCCACGGTTCGTGACCTGTTCGAGCTGACGCGCCAGAACAACATCTCCGGTGTGCCTGTGCTGTCTAACGGTGATCTGGTCGGCATCGTCACTTCCCGTGATGTGCGCTTCGAAACCCGTATGGACGCAAAAGTCCATGAAGTGATGACGCCAAAAGAGCGTCTGGTCACGGTTAAAGAAGGCGCAGACAAAGACGTTGTGCGCGATTTGCTGCACAAGCACCGCATCGAGAAAGTCCTGATCGTCAATGATGCCTTCCAACTGAAGGGCATGATGACGGTTAAGGACATCGAGAAAGCCAAGGCATACCCGCTGGCCAGCAAAGACGACCAAGCGCGTCTGCGTGTTGGCGCGGCAGTCGGTACTGGCCCGGAAACCGGTGATCGTGTAACGGCGCTGGCAGCTGCCGGGGTTGATGTGATCATCGTCGATACCGCTCACGGTCACTCCAAAGGTGTGATTGAGCGAGTGCGTTGGGTCAAGCAGAACTTCCCGGAAATCCAGGTAATCGGTGGCAACATCGCCACGGGCGCTGCGGCCAAGGCGCTGGTTGAAGCGGGCGCTGACGCCGTTAAAGTCGGTATCGGCCCAGGCTCGATCTGCACCACGCGTATCGTTGCAGGTGTTGGCGTGCCGCAAATCTCAGCAGTGGCTAACGTTGCAGCAGCCCTTGAAGGCACTGGCGTACCGTTGATTGCTGACGGCGGCATTCGCTTCTCGGGTGACTTGTCCAAAGCCATCGTTGCTGGCGCATCCTGCGTGATGATCGGTTCGATGCTCGCCGGTACTGAAGAAGCTCCGGGCGAAGTTGAATTGTTCCAAGGCCGTTCGTACAAGGCGTACCGTGGCATGGGCTCGCTGGGCGCTATGTCGCAGGCGCAAGGCTCGTCCGACCGTTATTTCCAGGATTCCTCGGCAGGTGCTGAGAAGTTGGTGCCGGAAGGTATTGAAGGTCGCGTGCCTTACAAAGGCTCGATGTCGGCAATCGTTCACCAGTTGATGGGTGGCCTGCGTGCATCGATGGGCTACACCGGTTGTGCAACAGTTGAAGACATGCGCACCAAGCCTGAGTTTGTCCGCATCACCGGCGCCGGTATGGCTGAGTCGCACGTGCATGACGTGCAGATCACCAAGGAGGCGCCGAACTACCGCGTCGGCTAAAAAATCCTTTTGACGCTACTGCGCTTGCGCAGGCTGCGTTGGAGTTAAGGTTTGAAATGCTCATTTGCACCAGCAAACTCCGCTTTCTCACCTTACTCCGCCTTGCCTGCTCTGCGCTCGCAACGCGGCAAAAGGATTTTTATATAGGTTAAAAAGTACGGGGCTGTTTACTCAGCCCTTGTCATTTGTGGATTCCGCTACGAGAGACGGCTATGGCTCATCCTGATATTCACGCCCATCGCATCCTTATTCTGGATTTTGGCTCCCAGTACACTCAGTTGATCGCCCGTCGTGTGCGTGAGATCGGGGTTTATTGCGAACTGCATCCGTTCGACATGAGCGATGACGAAATTCGCGCATTCGCGCCACGCGGTATCATTCTCGCCGGTGGTCCTGAGTCGGTTCACGAGCTTGACAGCCCGCGCGCACCGCAAGCTGTTTTTGAGCTGGGCGTTCCGGTTCTGGGCATTTGCTACGGCATGCAAACCATGGCAGAGCAGATGGGCGGCAAAGTGCTCGGTTCTGATATCCGTGAGTTTGGTTATGCGCGGGTTGATGTAGTCGGCAAAGGACGTCTGCTCGACGGTATCGAAGACCACATCGATGATGACGGTGTGTTCGGCCTCGATGTATGGATGAGCCACGGCGATAAAGTGACCACCATGCCTGAAGGCTTCAGTATTCTGGCAAGCACGCCGAGCTGCCCGATTGCCGGTATGTTCGACGATGCGCGCGGCTACTATGGCGTGCAGTTCCACCCAGAAGTGACGCACACCAAGCAGGGCGGTCGTATCCTTTCGCGCTTCGTGCTTGATATTGCTGGCTGTGAAGCGCTGTGGACACCATCGAATATCGTTGATGACGCCATTGCTCAGGTGCGTCAGCAAGTCGGTGATGCCAATGTGTTGCTCGGCCTGTCTGGCGGCGTTGACTCTTCGGTTGTAGCAGCCCTGCTGCACAAAGCGATTGGCGATCAACTGACCTGCGTGTTTGTTGATAACGGCCTGCTGCGTTTGCACGAAGGTGAGCAAGTGATGGCCATGTTTGCTGAAAACATGGGCGTTAAAGTGATCCGCGCCAATGCTGAAAAGCAATTCCTCGACAATCTGGCTGGCGAAGCAGACCCAGAGAAGAAACGCAAAATCATCGGTCGCACCTTTATCGACGTATTCGATGCGCAAGCCTCGAAGCTGGAAAACATCCAGTTCCTTGCTCAGGGCACTATTTACCCGGACGTGATCGAGTCTGCCGGAGCCAAAACCGGCAAGGCACACGTGATCAAGTCGCATCACAACGTTGGCGGCCTGCCAGAGGAAATGAACCTTAAGCTGGTTGAACCACTGCGCGAACTGTTCAAAGACGAAGTGCGCAAGATCGGCCTTGAGCTGGGCCTGCCGTTCGACATGGTGTACCGCCACCCATTCCCAGGCCCGGGCCTTGGCGTACGCATCCTCGGTGAAGTGAAAAAGGAATACGCCGACCTGCTGCGTCGTGCGGATCACATCTTCATTGAAGAACTGCGTAACTTCGACTGGTACCACAAGACCAGTCAGGCGTTCGTGGTATTCCAGCCGGTCAAATCGGTTGGCGTGGTCGGTGATGGCCGTCGTTACGCCTGGGTTGTGGCATTGCGGGCTGTTGAAACCATCGACTTCATGACCGCGCGTTGGGCACACCTGCCTTACGAGTTGCTGGAAAAAGTCAGCAACCGCATCATCAATGAGATCGAAGGCATCTCACGCGTCACCTACGACGTGTCGAGCAAGCCGCCGGCAACCATTGAGTGGGAGTGATGTCTGGTCCTTCTGGGGCCATTGAGATGTATCGATAGCCAATTGCAAGGTGTTGATTTAAAAGAAAATTAGTTGCAATTGTTATCGAGGCCTATCGCCGATTAGCAGAACGGATTGGCGGTAGCGGGGACGGTAGTAAACAGCGGTCGGATTAAGACCGTTCTGTTTACTATCCGGTCAAAACCGGTCTTTGACGGTAAATCGCTCCTAGGGAAAGCTTGCCCCGTGCGGCTTTCCCGGCATCAACAGGTCTCCTGACCCTTGACGGTAAAAGCCGTCATGAACAGGAGTAAAAACCTCGATGCTTACTGATACCAAACTGCGCAATCTCAAGCCCAAATCCAAGCTGTACAAGGTCTCCGACCGCGATGGTATGTACGTGACGGTATCGCCTACCGGTACCGTCACCTTTCGCTATGACTACCGTCTCAATGGACGCCGAGAAACGCTGACTATCGGGCGCTATGGACCAACTGGCATTTCCCTGGCCATGGCTCGCGAGAAGCTGTTCGATGCCAAGCGCATGGTCGCTCTGGGCAAGTCTCCCTCCCTGGAGAAGCAGCGTGCTAAGCGGCGCTTGAACGCTGCCAAGAATTTCGGTGAAACGCTGACGAAGTGGTTGGCCGGCGCACGCATGGCCGACAGCACGCGCGCGATGCGAAAAAGCATCATCGATCGCGACATCCTGCCGGTCTTCGAGAATCGGTTGCTGACCGAAATCACCCCTGATGATCTGCGAGCCCTGTGTGCCAAGGTGAAGGCTCGAGGGGCGCCTGCAACTGCCGTCCATATTCGCGACATCGTGAAACAGGTCTATGCGTTCGCGATCCTGCATGGTGAGAAAGTCGAGAATCCGGCTGACGATGTTAAGGCGTCCTCCATCGCCACTTTCGTGCCGAAGGATCGGGCACTGAGCCCGACCGAAATTCGGCTGGCCTTCCATCAACTGGAGTCCATCGCCGCGTATCCCACGATCAAGCTGGCCTTGCGGCTGGTGCTGCTGACCTTGGTTCGCAAGAGCGAGCTGATCGAGGCAACCTGGAGCGAGGTGGACTTCGAGAACGCCACTTGGACGATCTCTAGGGAGCGAATGAAGGGGCGTAACCCACACGTTGTCTACCTGTCGCGCCAGGCCCTAGACATCTTCGTGGCGCTGCACACCTGTGCGGCTGGTTCCCGGTATGTGTTGCCCTCACGCTATGACATCTACCGCTGTATGTCGCACGCCACCCTGAACCGTATCACTCAGCTCATCGCCTCCCGTGCGAAGGATGCAGGCCTGCCGTTAGAACCGTTCACCGTCCACGACCTGCGCCGGACTGGTTCCACGCTGCTCAATGAGGTGGGCTTCAACGGCGACTGGATTGAGAAATGCTTGGCTCACGAGGATGTGTGCGAGTTCGCGTCTCGCAGTCTCGCCCAACAGCTGGCACATGGCGTGTGTGGCTGCAGTCTCCCAAGGTGCGGTTCTACGGCTCTACACAAAATCTGAAAACCGCATGGACGGATTTCTGTAAATCCGTAAAAGCGTAAATCCACTTCCCCACAAGTCCGTAAATCCGTGGATACGAATCGACGGATTTGGGCAAAACCGTAAGACCACAACGGTCTCAATCAACTGGCAGCACAGCGTGTTTGCTCCAGGCTGATCATCGTGTGTTCGCACCCTTGCATCCGCCTTGCGCGCCTGCTCCAGGTCGTTGAAGTGATCGAGCGGGGCGCCGCCGAGCTCGGGGTTCTCCTCGATAAAGCAGGCGATCTCTTGGGCGCTCTCAAGACCCTCGTATTCACCGAGGCGGTAGCCGTCGAAGCCCTCGAAGTCGTGGATGGCGTATTCCTCCGCTTTTCCCCAGCTCCTAGTTGTTGACGCTCGCCGTCCCCTCCCTCCCGTCAAGTCTGCCCCCTCCAAAAGCCCCTATTTGGAACCGGGATCGTGGGTACATTGTAATACGTCTGAAAATGTATTACATTGTGCCCACGCAACCTTAAAAGCAGTTGCGTGCGTCACATTACCCAGCCCTGAAGGAAGGGCACGCCTGGTGGGGCGTCTCCACCCATGACCCATACAAGGGCATGAAAATTACAGAGGTCCACAAACAATGATTACGCAAATCAGAAAGGTCGGTAACAGCGCTGGCGTTGTGATCCCTTCCGTGATGCTCAAGGAGGTGAAACTTGCGATAGGAACAGAAATAGATCTAGCCGTTAGAAACGGCGCACTAACAATTCGACCATTGGAGGCTCAACGACGAGGGAAGCGAGAGATTTCGCTAGCTTGGTTGCTTGCTGATTTCCAGGACGTCGAGGAAGACTTAATCCCAGGCGCATTTGGCGCAGAGGTCCTTGACAATGATGACTCAGATTACCGAAACAACCCGCAAAACTCTTAAGCCGGGCGACATTATTCGCGTCGCCCTTGACCCTACCGTAGGGTCCGAAACGCAGAAAACAAGACCCGCTATTGTTCTAACCGAGGAGCAACTTAACTCGGTAAGCCGGACGGTTGTAGTAGTGCCGCTCACGAGTGGGACTGGCTCGATAATGCGTCTATTTCCCCAGGTTGACCCGACCCAAAACGACTGCAACGCACATGGGACTGCCATCCTCACTCAGATGCGCGGGCTGGATCCTGTCGCGCGTGGCGCAGAACTAATCGGCGCCATTACCGATCAAGCGCTTCTTGACTCGATCCGTCTTCATTTGGCGGCAATGCTTGGCATTACGCTCAATCTCCTCGATCCCGTATAGAAGCCGCACCGCCGACGGGCATGAGCGGAAGACGAGTTAAGTAATTTGAGCCTACATGGAAGGCTCATGAATTTCGCTCGTCAAGCACGGCGCGCCAAGGGAGCTCGTCATGGCTCAGGGGCGGAGTTGCCGCTCCCCCCTGCTGGCCCTCAACATTGTCGATTTACGGCTGTCGAAAAATTATTCGAATCGACACCACCACGACTGCGCGTAAAAGCATTGGTCGATCTGTTCAATTCCGCTAAGTACAACTCCGTTCTGAGCCATGCTCTGGATAGCCGCTTCGAGCAATCGAAGTCATAGCGGGTTGTTTATTTATAAAAATTAAGTGTACTAATACCCCTCTCACTAGAGCAGGTAACTAGAATATGGACTTTCGATTCAGCCAAACATTTGGGCACCTTCAACAAGAGGGGTATTTAGTAAAAAGTTCTCTACTCTCGGGGTTTGACCATCTATTAAAGGCAAATTTTTCAGACGACGCTTATGGGCATTTCTACTCTGCGTTTTTTCACCTTTCAATTGGCATTGAAAGAATATTAAAACTTGCAGTAATTACCAGTCACATGATCGAAAACGATTTTAAGCCGCTAACAGATGCGCAACTAAAAGCTGACTTCGGCCACAAAATAAACAAACTATATGGACACACAATCAAAATAGCCAACAAGCATTCTCTCGAAAAATATATAAGTCCAGAAAGCGAAAGCGTAGACTTTGAGCTTCTTGAGTTCCTAACAGACTTCGCTAATCAGGCCCGATATTACAACCTGTCAATGGTAAGCACCCCCGCAGCAAAAGAAAGTCCTTTAGCCCGCTGGTATGGCTTAGCCATGCGAGTACTAGAGGATGAATATTCGTTTTCAAAAATGTGCAAAGACGCCAACAAACTATTCTATGAGCCAGAACAAAACATGATGGCGGGCTACACCTACGAAAGAGATTTCGAAGGCCATCCCATGACCTATTACGACGTAACGCTAAGGTTTCGCCGCACCGCAAAGAGTGCTCCATATATGGTTTGGAGGCTAATCAAACTACTTAAGCCGGTATATGAAGCGCACCATGATATAAGCATGACAGCGCACGAAATAGAGGCTGCACATCAACAAGACCAAAAAAGTCGCCCAAGGCTACCAACCATTCCCTACATGTATGAATTCTTTCCCTTCTTGCTCGCAACAAGGGCGGATTCTATTAGGAGAAAACGGTGGTTACCTTTGTTCTAGCGCGCCCTAAACATCCACGTCGTAATGAGGCAAGTCCGGCGCCGTTCCGGTGATCTGGATGTCAGCGATATAAGCCTTGCTGTTAACCGGAACATCGGTGCCGAGAATGTTGATGCGGTCACCACTGTAACTCCACCTCGTTAATACCCGCCGCAGCATTGATGAACTTCACGGTGGCCACCGTGCGAGCGCCACCAGGCAAAAGGCTGATGAGTCGCTTCCAAGCGATTTACGGTAGCCATCAGTAATGCCGCTCCAGTTTCACTGCTTGTTTAACAGTGGCAGCCCCCGTGATTCGTTTTGCAGCAAGTGATTGTCTGCCTCCAGAGGCCGGCACTGCGGGCATTGCTCCTATTTGAGCATTTGTGACAGCATCGCCCGTAACTTCAAGAGCTTCCTTCTATCGCCATGGGGCTATTAATCTCCCATAGACGGGGACGAAGGCTTGCCAGGGACTGAGCTGAGGTGTAGCCAGGCCAGCATTACACAAGGATAGTTTTGGTTATGTCGTACATTAACTTGCCCAGTGATCAGCAAACTGCGATTAGCGACGTCGACGAGGCGGTGCTTTGGGCAGCAGTACACAAGTGCCTAGATGAAGAGCGCGTTGGCCCGATTCATGGCCTTGGCCTCAGTAACTGTGGGCCCTACGTAGCTACCAAGCTCCATGGTTTCCAACAAGCGATTGCTGAGTACAGCAAGGCTAAGGTCCATGCGAAGCGCGAGCGCACTCGCCAGGATGCGCTGCATGCCGGCAGTGACCTCATTCACGCTGTGCAGCAAATGAAAGGGCGGCTCGAAACTGAGCGCCAAGAGGGGAAGCTGTTTTTCATTGATGACCAGATCATGCCGCCTTTCCACCTCAGCAAGCGGCTATCTGTGCGAGTGCCGTTCCGCTGGCGGGCCTCCCAGGCCTCGGATTGGAAGCACGGGCAAGTAACTTTCGTCTACGATTTTTCCCCTCAGCCCAGCTGTACCCTGCCGCAGTCCAAACGCAAACCCAGCGCGGCCCAGGTAGCAAGAGATCTCGAAGATTGCCTGCTCCGAGAATGGGAGCGCTTGAAAGCTCAGGCGCTCTTCTCTGTGAGAGAGTTCTTCCGCGATGGCGGTGACGGTGATGCTGTGCCTGAGGTGTTCGCGGTGAGGCTTAGTCCCTACGGCGGAGGCCTGAATAATTTCAGCTGCAATTTTTGGCAGCCGGAGAGGCCGGCCCTATAAATTCGGCAAGCCATCAGCCTCGGGGCCTATAGCTGGTGTAAAGGATCTTCCGCTCACCCAGTCTGAGCGGGCGTCCCGTAGCATCGTGAACCGCAGACCATCACGATAACGTCGAGCCTTTATTGACTCAGGGCCAAAGTGTTGGTCGTAGCCGGGCGATATTATTGATCATTTCAGGAGTGGATGATGGAAGAGGAACAATCGGCTACCAAGATCGCTGGCCCTAAGCCGCAAGACTTCTTGCGTGCGAGACGTCCGGAGCAGTTCTCGGATTCTGTGAAGCTACAAGAATCGACTATCGACCGCTCCATGCTGGAGTATCACTTCGATACTCTGAACAATCGAAGCCAAGAGCTTGAGTTCGAGATATTCGTACGCAAGCTTTGCGAGCGAGAAATCTGCCCCAACCTGGTTCCCCAAACCGGGCCTACAGCAGGTGGCGACGGTAAAACTGATACCGAGACGTATCCTGTCTCGAGCCAAATTGCCTTTTTCTGGGGCCTAAACGAGGCCCCGGAGTCCGAACGATGGGCATTCGGTGTCAGCACCCAGAAAGACTGGAAGACAAAATGCGCGAAGGATGTCGAGAGCATCATGTCCACCGGGCGTGGGTACGCTCGTATCTTCTGTGTCTCCAGCCGGTTCATCAAGAACAGCCAGAGGGCGCAGCTTCAGGACGACCTTTCGAAAAAGTATTGCGTCAAGGTGACCATCTACGATCGAACGTGGCTGCTTGATAAAACATTGCATCCCAAGAATCAGCACCTTGCTATCGATCACCTCGGTCTCACAGGCAGCATTGAGAGCAAGATTCAGATCGGCCCATTCGACGCTGACAAGCAGATCCAGCTAGTAGAGATCGAAGGCCAGATCGACCAGATTGAAGATCCAGGCCGTTTGAACCTCTCACAGGTCGACCTCTACATCAAGCGTGCCATCATCTACAAAGAGCTGGAACGGGATGCTGTTGCTGTGGAGCAGCATTTCAATATTGCTGTGCGGACAGCGAAAAAATTTGGTACCCCGAGACAGCATTTCGATGCCCTTTATCAGCTGACATGGGCCGCGTACTGGTGGTTGGAAAATGCCGAACTCTTTGAGGAAACCTTTGAGAAGGCACTCGGCGTGGCCAAAGAGACCGATAACGTAGAGGTATGGGAGAAAGTCGTAACGTTGTTCAATCTAGTGGTCACCACTCATCGAGACGGAAAGTGCACCCTAGATGTGGGTTCCCTAGAGGCCACCATACGCGAGAAGTTGAATTCGATAGCAGACGACGCGGATATGATCAGCGGTGCATTACAAGCCAAGACTTCTCTGGCTCTTCTGGACTTGTTGGCTATCGAAAATGAGGAGCAAGCCAATAAAATCTTCAGGTCTTTGGGCTCAATCGCTGATAGCGCTCATAAGCTGATTGGTTACCCTATGGCTCGCCTCGTTAACTTGCTGGAAGCTCTCGATACGGCCTTCGGAGATCTCAAGGCCTATGAAGATTTGATGGATAAGCTCATTGATGATGCCGGTGCACGGGAGAATAGCCGGATAAAGGCGGATAAGTACCTGAGGCGAGGAGCGCTGAGTAGCGACAAAAAGGATTACTACAGGGCGATCAAGTGCTTCGGATTGTCCCTTTCTGGGCTCTATAACAGCGAAAGCAAGACGGAAATTTTCACTGCCCTTTATATGTTGTCCCATGCATACGAGAGGCAAGGCCTGCTATGGGCTGCGCGAGGAGCTGCGCTGATGGCAGCTTATATTGTCACCGCTGACGCGCTGAAGGAGCAGCGAAGCAGTGCTAAGCAGGCTGGTATTTACCAACGACTCATGTGGATTGAGGGTCAGCTGGGTCGCTTGGGCCAGTCATTGACCTGGTATCACCTAGCTCAACTGATCTCTCAAACGCTGGATGAAAATCCGTGGACAGAAAATCAGAAAATGAATTACGAGGTTTTGGTTGGTAAGCTTTTTCTCAATGCTAATTTTTCAGATATTGAAAAACTAGCTTGGCTGCCGGACAAGCTGAATCAGTTGGATCTAGGGCTCAGTGCTGATGCGCTATTAGTTTGCTTAGGCCATGAAGATAAAGCGGGGCCTGAGGGTGAGCCAATTGACCTTCATTTTATGAACATGTGGCGCAGTATTGATATGGGAGCTCCCGTGGCCCCGCTCGACCTCTATCTAGAGCGCTGGACTTCCATAAGCTCCTACATCCTGGGTTGTAAGGTGTCCGTATCCTTCCCAGTAAAATCCCCTTGCATCGAACTAGCGCAGCAATTGCTAGCTGTACTGGAAAGCTTCTGCGCACCGATGATGGCAGACCATGCAGTGGCTACCCTGCCCGCCGTGAATATTGATATCTTATTGGAAGATGAGGATGACTTCATACTACAGCACAGTTTTGATACCGCTGCGCAGGTGACTTGTGCGGAGATCCTCTGCTCTCCGTTCAGTATTGCCAATTTAACCGACGAGCAAAGAAGTAGAATTCAGAGTTTCTATAGTGAATTCTGCCTTCACTTTGTCTCCATCGTTTGCCCTCAAATTGGCTGGTCGAAATTGGAAGATATGCTTCGAGACGATAAGGCCTTGGAGCGCGCAGTTATCTTCAACTCTAATGTTGGCTTGGATAGCTATTTCATAGGGTGTGATGCAGTGCCAGGTATTACTTCTCACAATGATGCGGCCTTCGAGTTGTACAAGCCAACACGAGAAGCCACTTGGTTTGACTATCACAACATAAAACCTATGGATTGGAGCCCTAAACCGGATGCGCGCGAAGAGCGTCCAAAACATCCATTTCAGTTTTCTACAATGAAACATAGAGAACTTGAAGTGGTTTCTCTCATTCAGGCGAGTCTATGGAATCAAGCCGGTTGGAATAGCTTAGGCTTCCAAACATGCGAAGGCGAAACTCCTTTGCTGATGTTTGGCTTCGAACACGCCGCTGTGGGGAATAAAATATTCGAAAACATCGCAAAAACTATAGGAGACAAAGATCCCAATAATATTTTACGCATCGCATTGATACGTGGTATTTGCAGGCAGAGTCCTGCGCATTATCGCGTGGTTGTTACAAGCAATATTGATCGGTCTGATGGCGGCTCTTCGAAAGTTCTAACAGCCCTTTCTAGAATCCATACTATGACGCCAAGCTCTTCTGTAAACGTTGACAGATTTTTAAAAGACTATGAGGTGCACAAGAAGTGTCATGTTGCTACGGTGAATGCCGAAGGAAAGCTCATTAGCCATTTATTAACCTCTGGGGTTGTTGTCATGCATGCTTGGGAGATCGATGAGAACGACTTGGAGATTTCAGCTATCAAGCCTGACGACGATGTTCTTATTCCGGTAGGTATCGAAAATCCTCCAATCAGCCGTGCATTGGCGAAGATTCGTTCATTTGAAGCCAGATAAGGGTTAGTAATCTGCCCAGGCGTCCCATCAACGGCGCCTGGGGTGCTTTGTGTCTTTGCGACGAACGACGCATTTGGTTCGAGCATCCGCTTCTGGCCTGTTTCCGCCTGTGGCCAGCCGGCTGCAATAGGCAAATAGCGGTCATCGAGTGCCTACAAGAAGGCCGGTGGTAATTCACTGATCCAGAGAAGTCGAACCCTCTGTATCTTCACGCATTATGCCGCTAAGCTTTGTTATGCCGGGCTAACACTCACTTGATTTGATCGGCTTTTGCTCGCTGCAATTTCAACACTTTTTTGACACGTTAACTAGACAGCATTGAAGCCGATCAGTAGCGTCTAGCCATCACTGCATCTTGGCTGATCTTGACTGTGGTTTTCCATGTCGTTTTTTTGCCTACCTGAGTCGCGTTCTTCATTAGTGCATCTTTGCAAATCAAGGGATTACAGCATGACAACGGACGTTATCAGCCCCTTCAAGGTACGTTACCCGACAGCAATGTCGTCTAATTAATAGTTAGCCGCATAAGGAGAGCGACCGTGAAATTCCCTTCCTCACCGCCGCCCCATATCATTGAAAATGCGCATAAGCGTCTTGCTCAAGAAATGGGAAGAACCGCCCGATGGCTTACAACAGAAAATCTGAGTGAGCTTAGACATTTTCTCGAAACGCTAGAAAATTTTATTACGCAAGAAGAAAGGAAAGAAATTGAGGCTCTTGAGCCGCACGCTACTAGCGAGGGCTTCTGGGAGTATTATTACCCATATCAGTGGCAGCAAATAATTGGAGACCAACTAAGAAAGTCTTTCATTGTATCCCTAATGTCCTCGGCAGAATTTCATCTAAATTTACTGTGCCGCGACGTAGCAATCATTGCAAAAGCCAGCATCACACATGAAGATCTTAAAGGTTCAACAATAGCTCGGGCTAGGAAATTTCTTGACGCCTTTTCAGGGTTCACAGCACCGAAAGAGGCTTTATGGGAGCTAATTTCTGACATATATACTTTGCGAAATAGCATTGTCCATAACTCCGCCATAATCGACACCAACGACAGAAATTCAAAAAGAATCACCGCCCTAATGGGGCGAGCGCCCGGGCTTTCAAACCCATCAGCAGGTGTATTGGAGATCAGGCCTGATTTTTGCCATCACGCATTAAGCTCAGTAGAAGACTTCTTCGCTCAACTACATGAACAATTTGTTATCTTCTGCCAGCAACACATTGAAAACGGCTAACAAATGGTTCAAGTCGCTCGCTGCGCTCACTCGGGACCGGCTAAAGCCGGTCCCTTAACCAAACGTTAGGCTCATACATGTGCTACTCAAAAATATTCAACAACGCAGGTGATCACAGCGAAGACGAAAGCACATTATTTTCTCTCGCAACAGAGTTTCTTGAGGCGGCAATAACTTTGCAGGCCACGCCGCCCACTAAAATAAATTACCGTTCTGTATCCTATTACTTACTAGGTCACGCAGCAGAGCTAACCTTAAAGTCCTATCTATTTCACCAGGGCCTAAGCTCTGACGAATTAAAAAAAATTGGCCATGACCTGAAAAAACTCATCAAAAAATCAAAAGAAAAAGGCATATCAAAAAGTGCTTCTTTCGAGCAGCTAAACAAGCTGGCAAATTTGTACAAGAGAAAAGAGCTTGAATACCGCACAAAATCTTTAAAAACATTTCCCGACATCGAAGACCTAACCGCAGAAATCCAAAAATTAGGTGCAATAGTTTTCGAGGCCGCATGCCCGTGTTAACGCCTAACAATAGGTTAAAACCGTTCGCTGCGCTCACTGGGACGGTCTAAAGCACGTCCCTTAACCAAACGTTTTGCGCACAGCCATCTGCGTTAACCAAAGAGAAAAAAATGACAGAATTAAACGAAACAGAAATTGAAGCCAGTAATACTGCGAACGAAATCAATGATTTTTCATACGATGATTATTTTCACTCGAAAGAAACTTTTTTGATTTTCGTATTATTGTATGTCGATGGTGAAAAAAGAGCCGACTTCCTTGGTATTAAAGAAGAAATGTATGAATCAAAAGCCAAGGCGAAAGAATGGCGAAATTCTTTGGTTAAAGTACTTCATTCTGATCGTTGCAGGCACCTATCTGCGGATGAGGCAACAGCAAAAGTCAACGAAATCTATTCAAGGATGAAAAAGCATGCCAAATGAGGAGGAGAATAATAGTACCAGCAAGCTTCCTGTAACTTTAAAGCCGGTTGACTTTGAGTACAAAAAACCAGAAAGAAGAAACGAGTTAACTGAACCAAAAAAATACGACAAGATCGATTCGAAAATTGGTGAACTAGTAAAGCTCGGAACTAATGGTGTGACCTATGTAGATGAAGATGCTTTTCCAACAATCTTTCAAACCACTGGGCCGAAAGCTGCTTTTATATTTGAAAACCAGATTCCAGATGCAGACAAAAGGAGTTTTGATGGTAAAAATTACGCTCATAGCTCGGCGGTAGTGGGGTTGACCGATAAGAAATCTCAAGAAGTCAGAGATGCCGAAAAGCAAGCCTTACTTCAATATTCTCGGGACTCGCTCATTAGTGTGTCAGACTCCCCTGAGGCGCAGGATATGAGAAGAAAAGTTGATTCATTCACATCCAAGAACCTTCCGAAACTCCGAGGCGAACGAGGCGTGAATATAGATGAAGTAACTGGTGAAGAAAGAAAAAAAGGGTTTGCATTTCACCATGTTAATCCAAAAGAGTTGCATACAGACCCAGAGGATGTCTTAGATCCTACTAAGGGGCGGAATTTGAACCCTGAAACTCATGCGGATGTACATAGAAAGAATATCAATAATGAGGAGCAGTTTGATAAGTATCAGGCTGAAAATAAACCGAAGTAAAGCGCATAATAATTTGCTGCACACGAAAAAATACTCGCTGCGCTCGCATTTTTTCCGTGAGCAAGACGTTATACGCGCCAGTAAATAAAGGAGCTCGCCTTGGCATCTGAAATAACAAACTTAATATTTTACATAGCTGTAGTAGGCGTAATCATGAAATTTATCTCTTGGGCTTACGAGGAGAAAATAAAAGAAGCCGAAGACAAAAGACTACTACAGCTATATTTAAATCTAGATTCTGGCTCATACAAAACCATCGCGCTACGCGCGTCTCAGAGTTTAGAAAAATATATAGACGACCAACTAGACGGATCTCTAACCAGCTTTAAAGGAATTAGGTTAATATTCTATATAACTTTTATATTCTCACTCTCTGTGTTCTTGCATTTTCGGGCAATAGATACCGGCTCGCTAACCCTAGCAATTGATAACCTCGCGAACACCAGCATCGGAGTATTGTTTTTTTCACTGTTTGCAATAAATTTTATTATCGCAATAATTTCAACCAAAATTACTGAGAGCAACATCCGAAAAGCGGCATCAGCACATAGCAACAGAGTTATAGCTAAGCACTTAGCTCTCGACGCAATAGCTGCATACTTACTAATATCAGCATCAGTATATTTATCTTCCGCGCTAACTATACCAATACTAGAGCTGCACAAAACAAAAAGCCTGGAAACTGCGTACGAGACACTTCTGATTTTCGCTTCATTCGAACACTGGAACTCACTTACATGGATATTTGAAGCGCCGATGAAAATTGGAGGAATGAGCAATGTAGATTATGCCTTGATCTCATTCATTCCCACGCTGGTATTTTTAGCCATAATTTTAGCCTCACTAATCTCCTTCCTTGCTCTAAAAATTTTCAAGACACCACTCATGAACATTTCCCTACGTTATTTTGATAGCAAAGAAAAAAACATATCAACCGTGCTAGGGGCATCGTTATTAGTCGTCGCTGCCTTACTAATGTATTTCTTAAGAACATTAATCCCGGCTGGGCACGTCTAACAATGCGCTCAAATCGCTCACTTCGTTCGCTGGGACCGGCTAAAGCCGGCCCCTTAACCAAGCGTTAGGCAAAGCGCGCCACGCTGTATTAGGCTCTTAAATGAAAAGTGAAGAATTAAATAAACTTGTTTTCGGAAGCTGGCCTTTACCTGAAGAGTATTTGATTGAGCTAGGGCGAATAGTTGCCCTATGGACAGTCACAGAAAAAATACTGGGCCTATTTCTGGCTAAAATGTCAGGCTATGAGCTTAACGACCCCAGAGGCACAATACTTTTCAACAACCATACGATCCCGCAAAAAATCGATACCCTCGGCTGCTTGGTTGAACAATATATTGAAAGCCACCCAAGCCTAAAAGAATATCCTGATGCTCTATCAAAATTAAGAATCGCCCAAAAGAACAGAAACAAATACGTTCATAGCAGCCTATTTTTTGACCCCGAATCTAAAAAGATAGTGGTTTCATATGCATCAACCAGGGGGAAATTAAAGACCACGTCCGAAAACATCGAACTAATCGACCTCAAGCGAGTTGTGCTAGAAATTGCTGAGGCAAACAAAGCCCTATACAAAGTCGTGCTAAATAGAGAGATTCCACTCCCATGGGAGAAAGGGAATGCCTAACAAATGTTCAAATCGCTCGCTTCGCTCACTGGGACGGGCGAAAGCCCGCCCCTTAACCAAACGTTAGATTGAATCGCCTCTGATTTTGTGGATGCTTAATGACTGTTGCTGGCCGTTCTCGATTTATTCTAGGGCTCCTGCGTTATCGGGGCGTTCCCATAATTTGACTGCATGTGATGGTTAGCGCCAGCCGGCAAGGCCGGCTCACGAACATCCGCTTTACAGCTCCAAGGAAAGGGGGTTAGCCGACTTGCCGCAGCACCTGGGCGAGCATATGCGCTGGTGGACGCGGCTTAGGAAGCCCACTTCGAATGCTCTCCGCTCTATCGCGCAAGGTAGTAAGTCTCGCTCGGCGATCATTACTGCCCAGAGCCAGCCGCTGCGGGCGTTGTCGAGCCAGGTCTGGGCCAGCTTGACGCCCTGATTGAACGCTTCCCTGCAGTCGTCAGCCCAGGCTATCTCCACACCTGGGTGGCCATCGTGAGGTGGCAGGCATGTCATGACGCCCTTACTCATCTGGCACCTCCCCGCACTTCGGAAAGTGCACGCCGGTAGAGCACCACCAGTTCATCTAACAGATCCAAAGCTGAGTATGCTGCCACTCGGAGGCGCAGGTTCTCCGGCTGGAGGCCATTCGGCTCAGCCATTTGATCCAGTAGATTGCCAAGCATGATGGCGCGCAGCTCAGCTGCTGCCTCGACGGGAAGGGTAGAGTGCTCTGATTCGTGTAGCGGGCTTGGCCGCCGTGGGAAAGGTACAACGCAGGTTTCGAACTCAGCCATGGTGCACCTCCGAAGTAGCAGAGGTGAACAGCAAGAGTAGAAGGCCAAGGCGGAGCTCTTGGGTAAAAAAGGGGTAGCGCATTTTCCTTATGCTCCTCGGTTTGATTAAGGAGCCGCCACCATCCGTTCTGACGCAGTATGGTGGCAGACCGTACGGGGGTCAGAAACCGGTAACCGAGGGAACCGGCCAGGCAAACGCCTGCCCCGCACGGCCTGCCATAGAAAAGCGATAGCAAAACACTGGAGTGCCTGCCGCTTCGCTATGACGCTACCGCGCCCTCGATTTGTCGGGTTCTGACGCCCGGTCGCGGGATTGACCGCGACGGGCGCACTCTAGCTCGCGGGTTTCAGGATGGCAACATGTTGGGGCGTAGTTGAGAGTGCGGATTGCTGCCCAGTGTTCATGATCGGGGGGAAGGCATAGGGCTGAGCCGTTTGAAGGGGCAGACCGATGTATACTCAGGTAGCATTTTTATAAGTCTTGTATGTAGCAATGCCGCCAAAGCAGATGTCTCAGAAATCGATTTGTCTGTTGCCGCTCTCATGAATGACGGTGTTGCGCCTACAGATTTCCTAGCGCCCCTTTGGCCATAAGGGTTATGGCGACTTGTTGATGATTGAGTGGGAGTGATCCCGCGTCCGGCCTAGGCTGGTATTGATCGCTGTAAAACACCCAAAAGCCCGCGTAATTGCGGGCTTTTGGCTTTTTGGGGGCTGGCAAATTCTGGCAGCTTTGTGCATCGCCAAGTACCGTGTTGGTGTGGCTGGTGTGGCTGGTGCGGCCATGCCTTGGCCGTAATTTCAGTTCATCGTAGCGCGACTTCCTGACGCCTTTTTAGCAGAGCAACTGCACGCGTGCGGCCTCAAAGCCTTCACGTAGCTCGCTATGTTCGGCACCTAGGCCCTCGCCGCAATAGCTGTTCAAAAACTGCCTGCCGGCAAAAAGCTTCCGGTCGGTCTCGGTCAGCTTGGCTTCCTCGCAGAGCCTGTTCCATTCACTGGCAATCGTTGCGAGCTGGTCCTCAATAATGCTCTTGGCTTCTTTGTCATTGAGCAAGAAATCAGGAGCGGCCGCGAGGCAGCTATGCAGCGTGCTCATACGGTTTTCACCCTTTATCAGCATCGCCTGTGTCGCCTCGTTGCCTGTTCTCCCTTGCGGGCAGATGTCATAGGCAGGGGTCAAGGTAAGCATCTCACCGTCCCAGAAGGCAGCATGGTTGCGAGCATGGTCGTCCGTGTTGCCGCACAGGATGTTGAAAACGATCCGTCCATAAAGCTCTCGCAGTGTTCTCCTTGGTTCGGTGAAGCGGTGGCGGATGATCTCGGCAAAGTCTTCATAAGACGCATAGCGCGCCATCATTTCGTCAAGACCAAACATCGTCAGAGCTGAAACCATCGCTCTGCGCTGCCAGCCAGTCTTTGATTTGATGCGATCAAAGCGTTCGATGAGCAGCACGTCCTTGCCAGCCGCAGCGATCATCGAGACAGGGGCAACATTGAGGTCACACGCAGCTGCGAGCTTCATGGCGATAAACTCTGCCTTTACGACGCTGTAAATGTCCGTGCTTGACGAGAACTTGGCGATCATTTTGTGATCGCTGTTGTCGATTAAGGCTTTCGGGCGGGCGCCGCCGATGGACGTGCCGTGGTTCAACGCCTGGTCGAGAGCTGGCGTCAGCGGGACGCCTTTTTCGATTCGTTCGGCCGCTTCTAGTAAATCTTCATAGGATGCTTCTGCCTTGAGGCGGGGAACGTATTGCGTGGCGGAATGTTGAAAATCGAGTGCCCCGATCCGGTCCGATCCCGACTCAAGCAAATAGGTGAGTTCGGTGATGTTGCTGGCTTCAGTCTCAGCGACCTTGGCACCCACCAAGCGGTTGATGATAACCCTGCGACCCCAAGCGTCGGGCGAGCCGTCACGGATGCAGCTAGCCATTGGCAGGCCGGCGGCCGGTTCGATCAGGCCGCGGCGCAGCGGAAGTTCGGGGGCGTAGATCGGGATCGCGTCATTGCGGTGCAGATAGCTGGCGCCATAGTTGAAGTCGTAGCTATTCCCGGTTTGTGTAATGCGGCCGGCAACGACGGGTTGAGTTTCTCCCGGCAGCCAAATCCAGGCATAGGCCTCTTTGTGCTTCATAAAGTTAGAAGTCATCATCGACCTCCCGTCTACTATGGCGAACGCTTTTAGGCAGCAGTGTCAGTTTTTCTTCGAGGTGAGCGTTGTGCATCGCAAGTGTTCTGTCGTCGAAATCGAACAGACGGACGCCGACGAGTGCGGCAACCTCGAAGACGGTGCCGACTTCAGAACCAGCTTCGCCGTTTTCGATATTGCGCAGAGTCTTGCGGGTGATGCCTGCACGTTCAGACAATTCGGTAGCCGTAAGTTTGCGTTCCAGGCGGCCAGCCTTGATCAGCTTGCCGAGAACTGAAAGTGCCTGCTTGGTAACGCGCGAGTAGCTGCGTGCCCGTTTCATCACCACCTCGGCAAATTGAGTAATTTAAGACCCACTAAGATCTTTGCGATTCTTTAAGTGCTCACTATGGGCCTGTGCAGGGAAAATTTCAATATTATGAGTATTTAAATATCCATGTATCGTTATATGGCTCTTTAAATGCTCGCTGGATTGATCATCGATGAAGCAGTCTATTCTCAAACCGGCTTGTGAATTAGGAGTAGGTGGCGATCTTAACCCGGGCCATCGCTGGCAGTCGCCAGCAGAGGCACGATCAGATCGCTGATTGGTGTCGGGATGCCTCGAGCTAGAGCACGGCGTTGGATAACCCCGTTGCGACAGTCCCATTCGAGTGGCTGGCCAGCTAATCGGTCGGCGAGAATCGAGGTGCCTTGGTCGGTCGGGTAGCGACGAAATACGTCGATGATATCTTGCGGCACGTCGTCGCTCAGCACCGCGCCTTCGGCACGGGCTACCGCAAGACATTCGCGAAGATAAGCTAGGGCCAACTCACTAATATCCGTTCTGGCGAACATGCCTGCGCGGCGACCTGTCAAAACCATCAAGCCAGCGGCGGCGTTCTGCAGCAGCTTGCGCCATGCGACAGAGGTGAAGTCAGGCGCTACATCGACCGAACACAATGTGCCTGCCAATGCCTTGACCACCAACTCGGTTGCCGGGGTGTCCGGTAAGGTGAGGCGGGCTTTGGCGCGTAGCCATACCGAGGCGTCCGGTTCGCGTTGCGCAGGAAACCAAACGACTGCAGGCAATACGGGGCCGCCTGACAAATACGGCTCGATTAGGGCTTTTTGTTCGACGCCGTTTTGCAGCACGCAGACCACGGTTTTCGCGTTGCACAGTGAAGAAAGCCAAGGTGCTATTGCCTCGATCTGGGTTGACTTGACCGCGACGAATACCAGGTCGAAGGTGTTTATGGTCTCTGCCGGATCAGTCAGCACGGGCCCCGGTACCACAATATTGCCGCCCTCGTGGCGAAGTTCCAGCTGCTCGTACGCTGAGCGGCCACAAACCGTCGGCGTGCGCCCGACCTCATGCAGCGCCGCCGCGATGGTCGTGCCTATTGCCCCGGGGCCGATGAGGGCGATGGTTGGATTATCAGGCATCATGGTTATTACCCTGTTTTGATCGTCATTATCTGCTCTGACAACCATGCAGCCCCGGACCGTCTAGATCAAGTATTAAGCTGTGGCGTGTGTTCGCGCGAGGCGTCCAGGTGCGACATGCATTTGTAGATGTCAGCCGCGCAAGCGCGTGGCTTTCAGGTGTGGTGTTTGTTCACTCGGTCTTGCGGCCTATGCCGTGATAAAATCTGCGGATCGCCGACTGAAGTGATTTGTGGCAACACAGCAGTTTGTTGAAAGCCTTAAAATAGAAGACGTTTTCCATAGAGAAAACGCTGTTCACCGTCGCCTGATGGGCTCGAGTTGATTGGCTATTTAGGAGCCCGTTTGTATGTCGTTTACGCGTAGACAAGTGCTCGCAGGTCTTGCGGGCTTGAGTGTTGTTGGCCTTGGTGCTGGTGGCGCTCGTTATTGGTTGGGTCGTCCGTTTGACCAGAAAACCCATGACTACGAATTAATCGCTGCACCTGTCGATTTAGAACTGGTGCCCGGCCACCAGACCACTGCCTGGGGGTACGGCGGCTTGGCGCCAGGGCAGGAAATCCGCTGTCGCCAGGGTGATCTGCTGCGTGTTCGCTTTATCAATAAACTGCCTGAGCAGACCACTATTCACTGGCACGGCATCCGCTTGCCATTGGATATGGACGGTGTGCCTTATGTGTCGCAGATGCCGGTGCTGCCGGGCGAATATTTCGACTATAAATTTGTGCCGCCGGATGCTGGCAGCTACTGGTATCACCCGCACCTTTTCAGCTCCGAGCAGATGGGGCAGGGGCTTGTCGGCCCGCTGGTGATTGAGGAGCGTGAGCCGAGCGAGTTCAAGCACGAGCGCACCTTGAGCATCAAAAGCTGGCATGTTGATGAGCAAGGTCAATTCACGCCATTCAGCATACCGCGTCAGGCTGCGCGAGAAGGCACGCGCGGACGTCTGTCGACCATCAATGCCGTGCATGTGCCTACGCTGGAGCTGCCAGCCGGTCAAGTGGTGAGGCTGCGGCTGATCAATCTCGACAATACGGTGACTTACCGTTTGAACCTGCCCAATGCCGAGTCGCGCATTTACGCCATCGATGGCAACCCGATTGAGCCGCGTGAACTGGGCAAGGAATACTGGCTCGGTGCTGGTATGCGCCTTGATCTGGCACTGCGCGTGCCCGAGGCGGGTACAGAGTTGTTGCTGCGTGATGGCTCCGTGCGTTTGGCAACTATTAAAAGTTTGGCCTCAAGCGAGCCAGTGGCTGATTGGCCTGCGCCATTGCCCGCTAATCCGGTTGCAGAGCCCGACCTGGCCAAAGCCGAGACCATTAAGTTCAACTTCGAGTGGGCTGCGTCGCTGGCCGACCCGAATCAGGCCGGACCGGCAAAGTACTGGCAAATTAACGGTCAAGCATGGGATATCAACGATAAAACCTGTGCCGACCGGCCAATTGCTACGCTTAAGCTGAATAACCACTACATTTTTGAGCTGCGCAACATGGCGCAGTATCTTCACCCGATCCATTTGCATGGCATGACTTTCAAAGTCATCAGCTCGAATCGGAAAAAGATTACCCCGTACTTCACCGACACTTATCTGCTGGGTAAGAATGAGACGGCGAAAATTGCCCTCGTTGCTGATAATCCGGGTGTGTGGATGTTCCATTGCCATGTGATTGATCACATGGAAACCGGCCTTATGGCCGCCATTGCGGTGGTTTGATGCGGCAACCGAAAATCATTGATCGCAGTCAGGATCAACACTTCATGCGTGAGGCGCTGCTGCTGGCTGAGCAGGGCGCCGTTCTGGGTGAAGTTCCGGTGGGTGCAGTGTTGGTGCAGGACGGTAAGATCATCGGGCGCGGCTTTAACTGCCCGATTTCAACCCATGATCCAAGTGCCCATGCCGAGATGGTGGCGATACGTGATGCTGCCGTTCAGTTGGATAATTACCGCCTGCCGGGCAGCACGCTGTATGTCACCTTGGAACCCTGCAGCATGTGTGCGGGGCTGATCGTCCATGCGCGAGTCGAGCGCGTGGTGTTTGGCGCGACAGAGCCTAAGGCCGGTGTCGCTTTGAGTCGTGGTGAGTTTTTCAGTCAGGCGTTTCTCAATCATCGGGTGATGATTGAAGGCGGGGTTTTGGCGCAAGAATGCAGTGAAGTGCTGAGCGCGTTTTTCAAAGCGCGCCGTGCCAGTTCTACGCGTTAGGCTGTTAGCAGGCGTTTAAAGCGGGGGCGATTCAGCGTCTAGGGTTTCTTTAGTGACGCCCGGCAAGTGCATGCCGCTTTCGACCACTTGATTGCTCTCAAGTTGAGGCTGCGTCACCCAGGTGAGGATGTCGTAATAGCGGCGGATGTTGCGTACAAAATGCACCGGCTCGCCGCCGCGGGCATAGCCATAGCGGGTTTTGCTGTACCATTTCTTTTGCGCCAGCCGCGGCAGAATTGACTGCACGTCGAGCCATTTATTTGGGTTAAGGCCTTCAGCCTCGGTCAGTTTGCGTGCATCTTCCAAGTGTCCACCACCAACGTTATAGGCGGCGAGGGCGAACCAAGTCCGGTCCGGCTCAAGAATGCTTTCTGGCAGCAACTCTTTAACGTGAACAATGTACTTGGCACCGCCATCAATGCTTTGTTTGGGGTCGAGTCGATTGGATACGCCCATCGCCTGCGCGGTACGAAGCGTCAGCATCATCAGGCCGCGTACGCCGGTTTTTGAGGTGGCGGTGGGTTGCCAAAGCGATTCCTGATAACCCATTGCGGCGAGTAGTCGCCAGTCCATATTGTTGCGGCGCCCAGCCTGGCGGAAAAACTGCTCGTAGCGCGGTAGGCGTTTTTGCAGGTGCTGAGCGAAGGTGTAAGCGCCAACATAGCCGAGTACATCAACGTGGCCGTAATAGCGATCGGTCAAGCGTTTGAGGCTGCCGTTTTCTTTGGCGCGGGCAATGAAAGTGTTGACCTCATCAAGCAGGCTATGGTCTTCGCCCGGTTTTACCGCCCAGGCCAGATTGAGTGAGTCACCGAGGTCGAACGCCACGCGTACATTGGGGAAGTACACCTGATTCATTGCCAGCTCATTGGAGTCGACCAGCGTCAGGTCTACCTGGCCTTCATCGACCATGCGCAGTAAGTCGACGATTTCCACCTCGGACGACTCTTCGTACTCAAGTGTTGGCATCTGTACTTTTAGCTCGGCCAGCTGTTCGGCGTGGCTGCTGCCTTTTAGCACTGCGATGCGTTTGCCAAGTAAGTCTTCAGGACGAGTAGGGCGGCGCTGACCGTTGCGGTAGATAACTTGCGGGGTGACCTCAAGGTAGGGCTTGGAAAATAGCGCCTGTTGTTTGCGTCCGGCGCTATCGACCAGACCAGCGGCAGCCAATACCGGACCATCTGCGTTGTTTAAACGGTTAAATAGATCGTCCAAATTGTCGGCTGTTTCAATTTTTAGCTCGACTTTGAGGTCGGCAGCAAAACGTTTGACCAGCTCATACTCGAAGCCAGTCTCACCGTTACGATCCTGGAAGTAGGTCGCGGGGCTATTCCTGGTGATCACGCGCAGTACGCCCTCCGCCTGCACTCGCTCAAGGGTTGTGGGTACTTTTTCTTCAGCACCACAGCCATTTAGCAGCAGAAGGATTCCGATCGCTGACAGCCATTTGGCGTAGCGCGTGCGGATCGCAGATTGGGAATACATCGATGCAGTATACGCAAAGGATTCGCCTTGCAATATCTCGACAGACGCTCGCTTCTCTGCTAGCGCGCAGACTGTCGTTTTGGCGTAGGCAAACGGGTGATGTGTTCAGCGCTTTAGGCTAGAATGCACGGCCTCAAAGCACACCCCCTTCCCAGAGGCTGTCATCGATGTTGATCTTGCGCGGCGCCCCCGCTCTTTCTGCTTTTCGTCACGGCAAGTTGCTCGAGCAACTTACCCGCAAAATACCGGCTGTTACTGGGCTGTACGCCGAATTTGCACACTTCGCCGATGTTGTCGGTGCTCTGACCGCTGACGAAGAGCAAGTCTTGGCTCGCTTGTTGAAATACGGGCCGAGTGTAGACGTGCAGGAGCCAAGCGGTCGCTTGTTTCTGACGATTCCACGGTTCGGCACTATTTCACCATGGTCAAGTAAGGCCAGTGATATCGCTCGCAACTGTGGTTTGGCGAAAATCCATCGCATTGAACGCGGCATTGCCTACTACGTTACCGGTGAGCTGGATGCGGCTGCGCGTGAACAGGTAGCTGTGCTGCTACATGACCGCATGACTCAGTTGGTGCTGGAAAATCTGGAGGACGCTGCGGCGCTTTTCAGTCATGCCACTCCTAAGCCTTTGACCGTGGTTGACGTGCTCGGTGGCGGTCGTGCTGCATTGGAAAAAGCCAACGTCGAGTTGGGCTTGGCGCTGGCTGATGATGAAATCGACTACTTAGTCAGCAGCTTCGGCACCATGGGCCGTAACCCGCATGACATCGAATTGATGATGTTTGCTCAGGCTAACTCTGAGCATTGTCGGCACAAGATTTTTAATGCCAGCTGGGACATTGACGGCCAGTCGCAAGAAAAATCGCTGTTTGGCATGATCAAAAATACCTACCAGATGCACAGCGAAGGCGTTCTGTCTGCCTACAAGGACAACGCTGCGGTAATCGTCGGTAGTACGGCTGGGCGCTTCTTTCCGAATTCGGAAACCCGTGAATACGGCGCTGTTACCGAGCCTGTGCACATCCTGATGAAGGTGGAAACACACAACCACCCAACCGCGATTGCCCCGTTTCCGGGTGCCTCGACAGGTTCGGGCGGTGAGATTCGTGACGAAGGCGCGACCGGCCGTGGCGCCAAGCCTAAAGCTGGCCTGACTGGCTTTACCGTCTCGAACCTGCAGATTCCGGGCTTTGAGCAGCCGTGGGAAGTGCCTTACGGCAAACCAGAGCGCATTGTCACTGCCTTGGATATCATGATCGAAGGCCCGCTGGGCGGCGCTGCGTTTAACAATGAATTCGGTCGTCCGGCGCTGACCGGTTATTTCCGTACCTTCGAGCAGTTGATCAGCACGCCACACGGTGACGAAGTACGCGGTTATCACAAGCCGATCATGCTTGCCGGTGGTATGGGCAACATCCGCGAAGATCACGTACAAAAAGCTGAGATTACCGTTGGTTCCAAGCTGATCGTACTCGGCGGTCCGGCCATGCTCATTGGTTTGGGTGGCGGTGCGGCTTCGTCGATGGCGACGGGTGCGAGCTCTGCTGATCTTGATTTCGCTTCCGTACAGCGTGAAAACCCAGAAATGGAGCGCCGCTGTCAGGAAGTTATCGACCGTTGCTGGCAGTTGGGTGAAAACAACCCGATCAGCTTTATCCATGACGTCGGTGCGGGCGGCTTGTCCAATGCCTTCCCTGAACTGGTTAACGATGGCGAGCGCGGCGGTCGTTTTGACCTGCGTGCAGTGCCTAACGATGAACCGGGCATGGCGCCACTGGAAATCTGGTGTAACGAATCCCAGGAACGTTATGTAATGGCGGTTGATGCCGCTAACTTCGAGCGTTTCAAAGCTATTTGTGAGCGTGAGCGTTGCCCATTCGCAGTGGTCGGTGAGGCCACTGAAGAGCGGCACCTGACTGTTGCGGATAGCCACTTTGGCAACAATGCGGTCGATATGCCGCTAAATGTGTTGCTCGGTAAGGCGCCGCGCATGCATCGCAGCGCCGACCGTGAAGCGGAATTGGGCGATGACTTCGACCCCGCTAACGTTGATATCAAGGAAGCAGTCTCCCGCGTCCTGCAGCACCCAGCTGTAGCCAGCAAGAATTTCTTGATCACCATTGGTGATCGCACGATTACCGGTATGGTGGCGCGCGATCAAATGGTCGGCCCGTGGCAGGTGCCAGTTGCAGACTGTGCGGTAACTGCTTCTAGCTTCGACACCTACAGCGGTGAGGCCATGGCCATGGGTGAGCGCACGCCGTTGGCTTTGCTTAACGCACCGGCCTCGGGACGTATGGCAATCGGTGAAACCTTGACCAATATGGCGGGTACCCGGATCGCCAAAATTTCCGACATTAAACTGTCGGCAAACTGGATGGCCGCTGCGGGCCATCCAGGTGAAGATGCTCGCCTTTATGACACGGTTAAAGCCGTCGGTATGGAGTTGTGCCCAGAGCTTGGGATTACCATTCCGGTGGGTAAAGACTCAATGTCGATGAAGACTCGCTGGCAAGACGGCGATGACGACAAGAGCGTGACGTCGCCAATGTCGTTGATTGTCACTGGCTTCGCGCCGGTCACAGACATCCGTCGCACGCTGACCCCAGAGCTGCGCATGGACAAGGGCGAGACCGATCTGATCTTGATTGATCTTGGCCGTGGTCAGAATCGTATGGGCGCCTCTATTTTGGCGCAGGTATACGGCAAGCTGGCCAAGCAGGCTCCGGATGTCGATGACGCTGAAGACCTGAAAGCATTCTTCGCCGTGATTCAGGGTCTGAATGCAGACGGCCGCTTGTTGGCTTACCACGACCGTTCGGATGGTGGTTTGTTGGCGACCGTGGTGGAAATGGCCTTTGCTGGCCACTGCGGCCTTAGCCTGCAGCTCGATACCTTGGCTCTGAATCACAATGAGCTGGCGGGTGTGTTGTTCAACGAAGAATTGGGCGCGGTTATTCAAGTTAACCAGGACTTCACTGCTGAAGTGCTTTCGCAGTTCTCTGCTGCCGGGCTGGATGACTGTGTTGCAGTTATCGGTAAGCCGGTTAATAACGGCCACATCGAAATCAGCTACAAAGATGTCTCGGTGCTTTCTGCCGAGCGGCGCATCTTGCAGCGTCAGTGGTCTGAGACCAGCTACCAGATTCAACGCCTGCGCGATAACGCTCAGTGTGCTGATCAAGAGTTCGACGCGCTGCTCGAAGAAGACAATCCGGGCCTTAGCGCCAAGCTGGGCTTTGATGTCAATGAAGACATTGCGGCGCCGTATATCAAAAAAGGCCTGCGCCCACAGATTGCCGTATTGCGCGAGCAAGGTGTCAACGGTCAGGTAGAAATGGCTGCAGCGTTCGACCGCGCCGGTTTCAATGCTGTCGACGTGCACATGAGCGATATTCTGGCCGGTCGTGTTGACCTCGATGCTTTCAAAGGTCTGGTCGCGTGCGGCGGCTTCTCCTACGGCGACGTACTGGGCGCTGGCGAAGGCTGGGCTAAGTCGATTCTGTTTAACAACCGTGCGCGTGATGCGTTCAGCGGCTTCTTTGAGCGTGAAGACAGCTTCTCGTTGGGCGTGTGTAACGGTTGCCAGATGCTCTCCAATTTACATGAGCTGATTCCGGGTAGTGAGTTCTGGCCGCACTTTGTGCGTAACCGTTCCGAGCAGTTCGAAGCGCGTGTGGCAATGGTTCAGGTGCAGGAGTCAGAGTCGATTTTCTTGCGTGGTATGGCGGGTTCACGCATGCCAATCGCCATCGCTCACGGCGAGGGTCATGCCGAATTTAAGAGCAACGACGCGCTGGTTGAAGCTGACTTGTCCGGTTGCGTGGCGATGCGCTTTGTCGATAACCACGGCAAAGTCACCGAAACCTACCCAGCCAATCCGAATGGTTCACCGCGCGGTATCACCGGCCTGACCAGTCGTGATGGGCGGGTGACAATCATGATGCCGCACCCTGAACGGGTCTTCCGCGCCGTGCAGAACTCATGGTGCCCGGATGAGTGGAATGAAGATGGCGCATGGCTGCGTATGTTCCGCAACGCTCGCGTTTGGGTCGATTAACGACCCCTGTTCGGCAGGCTGATTATTAGCCTGCCGGATTCTTGCCTGAGGTTCGCCAGGTCAATCCTGGCGAGGCTCTAATGTCTTATCGTGATGGACGCTCGTTCATCGTTACCAGATTTGCCTTTTTGGTTTTCACGCACCGTCCCAGCAGTTGCTGATGCGGGCATTTGGTGTGTCTGGCGTAATGTGATGGCGGTCATGTTTCGTTGGTTTGAACATGGACGCCGGTTCCGGGGATGAACGTTTTCCAGGGTTTCAGGTCTTTTAATTAAGGATATTTGAACTGCATTTACAAAGATTGATGGCAAAATGGCATTATTGATCTGGTTGCCTTATTACGGAGATCTTGATGTACAAACTGTGCTTTTACGTGCCTGAAAGTCACTTGGAAACTGTCAAGGCCGCCATTTTTGCCGCAGGTGCTGGGCATATAGGTAACTACGATAATTGCTGCTGGCAGGTGCCGGGGCAGGGCCAGTTTCGCCCGCTGCCGGGCAGTCAACCATATACGGGTGGCGAAGGGGTTTTAGAGCGTCAACCTGAGTGGAAGGTCGAATTGGTGGTGGCGGATGAACTGATCCACGAAACGGTCAAGGCGCTCAAAGCCAGCCATCCATACGAAACCCCGGCATTTGATGTGTGGCGCCTGTCTGATATGCAGTTTTAAGCGGTTCGCTTGGCAAGTCTTGGTGGACAGGCATCGCCTTGTCGCACTCATACACTTTGCCGCACTCATACATTGTTGCTGAGGTAGGGTGGACAGCGCTGTATTGCCCGCCGTCTGTGGCAGCGAATGTCAGGGCAACTTGCTTGAATTTGATGAGCCAAGCTTCGCCCTGTCGCCCTCTAAAGAGTGTCGCGCCCTACAGACGCAGCCGCCGATTAGGGGCGAATTTCGATCAGTGTGCCGTCTTTAACCAGCGACCAGATTTCGCGCATATCGGTGTTTTTCATGGCGATGCAGCCGTTGGTCCAATCCAGTGTGCTGAAGTACCACTCCGGGTATTCTTCATCGATTGGGGTGCCATGAATCATGATCATGCCGCCCGGCGACAGACCTTTGCTGCGAGCAGTAGCTTGGTCGCGGGCATTGGGGTATGAGATGTGCATCGACAGTTGGTAGTTGTCGCTGGTTTTGCGCCAATCAATCCAATAGATGCCTTCAGGTGTGCGCTGGTCGCCTTCAAACTGTTTATGGCCCTGCGGCTTTTTCCCCAGAGAAACACGATAGCTTTTGAATGGCTGGCCTTTGCTGATGAGTTGCAGTTTGCGCTCGGACTTGAGGATCAGCACTTTGTCGATGCGCTGAGCCTGGTTGCTTTTCTGTAGAGGTGGCGGCACTGGTGTGTTTGCACACACATTAGCAACAAAGGAAAAGCAGATTAAAGCCAGCAACCAGCGCATTAGAACGATATCCATATGATCAAAAAGCTACTTTGTAGTGTGCGCGTAAGGCCTCTAAAGACTCATTGCGGACCGGAAACTGGGCGGTTATGCGATCAGCAAAGTAGCATTCTAAAGTACGCCCGATGGTCGGGAAAGCCAGCTCTGACCAAGGGATGTCTGCTTCATTAAACAAGGCGACTTCCAGGCTCTCTTCACCCACTGCAAAATCCAGATCAGTGAGTTCTGCGCGAAAGAATACATGCACCTGATTGATGTGGGGTAAATCAATTAGGTTATACAGTGTCAAATCGTGGACTCGGGCGCAGGCTTCCTCGGCTGTTTCGCGAGCAGCAGCTTGTTCAATGGTTTCGCCATTCTCCATAAAGCCTGCGGGTAAAGTCCAGTAGCCCCGGCGCGGTTCAATTGCCCGGCGGCAGAGCAGAATTTGCTGCTTCCAAACAGGAATACAGCCAGCAACTATGCGCGGGTTTTCATAATGAATGGCGCTGCAGAGCTCGCAGACAAAGCGTAAACGGCTGTCTCCCTCAGGGATTCTATGGCTTACCGGGTTGCCACACTGACTGCAGAATTTCATGCCGTTTCCTCGCTGCTTATGGCCTATCTTTGCTCGATACCCCTGCATGAATCAATTGTGGCGTCCTCAATTAGGCAATTTCAACACTGTCTCAAGCTTGGGTGTCGCGGGCTTTCATGCCATTATCCAAGGAAGAAAAAGAACGCTGAGATTGCCCATGCTCGATGAGCTACTCCAACGTGTACGTTCTCACCAGCCGCTAGTTCTGGGGGCAGACGGTAGCTTCCCGGAAGCTGCGGTGCTGGTTCCTATTACCCGCAGTGATGAACCCGAGGTCGTGCTCACCTTACGTGCCAGTGGTTTGTCCACGCACGGTGGTGAAGTTGCGTTTCCAGGTGGTCGTCGTGACCCCGAAGATCAGAATCTGGTGCAAACCGCTCTGCGCGAGGCAGAAGAAGAGATTGCCCTGCCGCCTGGCTTGGTCGAGGTGATTGGTCCGCTAAGTACTTTGGTTTCGCGCCATGGCATTCAGGTCACTCCCTTCGTTGCTGTTGTCCCTGACTTTGTTGATTACCTGGCCAATGATGGGGAGATCGCTGCGGTATTCTCGGTGCCGCTGAAATTTTTCCGCGAGAATCCGCGTGAGACCACGCACCGAATTGATTATCTGGGTCAGAGTTGGTATGTGCCCAGTTATCGCTTTGGCGAATATAAAATATGGGGGCTGACGGCGATCATGCTGGTTGAGCTGATTAACCTGGCCTACGACGAGTCGCCGATTGATCTGCACACGCCGCCAAAGCACTTCATTAGCCTGACCTGAGGAATGAGCCATATGAAATACCGTCTTGGACAATCCGCAGTCGATGCGCACCCCGAAAGTTGGGCCGCGCCGAATGCCACGTTAGTGGGCAAGATCAAGCTGGAACAAGGCGCAAGCGTTTGGTTTAACGCTGTGCTGCGTGGCGATAACGAGCTGATTCATATTGGTGAGCACAGCAACGTGCAAGACGGCAGTGTCATGCATACCGACATGGGCTTTCCGCTGACCCTTGGCAAAGGCGTTACGGTTGGTCATAACGCCATGCTGCATGGTTGCACGGTGGGTGATTACAGCTTGATCGGGATTAATGCCGTGGTGCTCAATGGCGCCAAAATTGGCAAATACTGCATCATCGGCGCCAATTCGCTGATTGGTGAGGGTAAGGAAATTCCTGACGGGTCGCTGGTCATGGGTTCACCCGGAAAAGTAGTGCGTGAGCTGACTGATGCACAAAAGAAAATGCTTGAGGCCAGTGCCGCGCACTATGTCCACAATGCCCAGCGCTATGCGCGTGAGTTAACTGAGCAAGAAGATTAATGACTGATGAACGTCCTGTAGCCTCACCTTGCGTACATGTCTGTGCGCTGGATGAAGAGGATATTTGTATTGGTTGCCAGCGTAACGTTGCTGAAATTACCCGCTGGAGCCGCATGGATAACCAAGAGCGGCGTGATGTGCTGGTGCAGTGCCATCAGCGTGCGGTGAGCAAAGGTATTATCCTCTAGCGCACACGCAGCGCTGGTTTTTGCGTCGATTAGCCCTGATGCATTCTGCTCGGGCTACCTTTCTCTTAGATTTAAGCCAGTCCAAGGAATTGTTATGCCCCGTATCGGAACCCCGTTATCGCCTAGCGCGACGCGTGTATTACTGTGTGGCTCGGGCGAGCTTGGAAAGGAAGTGGTGATCGAGCTGCAGCGCCTCGGGGTTGAGGTGATCGCCGTCGATCGCTATGCCAATGCCCCGGCGATGCAGGTCGCGCACCGTAGCCATGTGGTCAATATGCTGGATGGCGCAGAGCTTCGCGCGGTGATTGAGCAGGAAAAACCGCATTACATCGTGCCTGAGATTGAGGCAATTGCCACCGCGACGCTGGCTGAGTTGGAAAGTGAAGGCTACACCGTGATCCCAAGCGCCCGCGCCGCTCAACTGACCATGAATCGCGAAGGCATTCGTCGCTTGGCTGCTGAAGAACTAGGCCTGCCAACCTCACCCTATGAGTTTGCCGACTCATTCGAGGCGTTTGCGGCCGCAGTGGCCAAGATCGGCTTCCCTTGCGTGGTCAAGCCGATCATGAGTTCTTCTGGCAAGGGCCAGTCGGTACTCAAGAGTGAGGCTGATGTACAGCAAGCGTGGGATTACGCGCAGGAAGGTGGTCGCGCTGGCAAGGGGCGGGTCATTGTCGAAGGTTTTATCGACTTTGATTACGAGATTGCTCTGCTGACGGTGCGTCATATCAATGGCACCACCTTCTGTGCGCCAGTCGGTCATCGTCAGGAACGTGGTGACTACCAGGAATCTTGGCAGCCCCAGCCGATGAGTCCGAAAGCCATGGCCGAGGCCGAGCGCATTGCGCTGGCGGTTACAGATTCGCTGGGCGGCCGCGGTCTGTTTGGCGTTGAGCTGTTTGTTAAGGGGGATCAGGTCTGGTTCTGTGAAATCTCGCCGCGCCCGCATGACACCGGCATGGTGACCCTGATCTCCCAAGACCTTTCCGAGTTTGCCTTGCATGCGCGGGCAATTCTTGGTCTGCCAATTCCAGTGATTCGCCAGTTTGGCCCTTCGGCTTCAGCTGTCGTGCTGGTTGAGGGGCAGTCGGAGCAAGTCAGCTTTGGCAATCTGGCGGCGGCGCTGGCGGAGCCCGATACCATGCTGCGCTTGTTCGGTAAGCCGCAAGTCAATGGTCAACGGCGCATGGGTGTTGCACTGGCGCGTGACGAGTCACTGGAGCTGGCGCGGAGCAAGGCAACGCGTGCTGCCAAGGCGGTTAACGTCGAGCTGTGAATGGTCAGGGCTGGCGTTGGTGGCTGCTGGTTGGGTTGACGTCGCCTGTGGTCATACCGCTGGCGCTGTACACACGCCTTACTGCATTGCGTCTTGCCCCTGCTGCTGGGCCTGTCGAGGGCGTGGCTGGCGTTCAGTTCGCCGGGCAGCCAGTGCGACTTTTACTGCTCGGCGAGTCAACCGCCGCTGGCGTAGGCGTAAGTTGCTTGTCGCAAGCCTTGGTCGGGCAACTGGCTAGAGCCTTGGCCGATTATCAACAGCGTCCGGTTGCATGGCAGGTGCTGGCTGAGAACGGTATTACCGCAGCCCAGGCCTGTCAGCGGTTGCTGCCGCAGGTGCCTGCCGGCTCATTTGATTTGGCGGTGCTGGTGTTCGGGGTTAATGACTGTAGCCACCTGACTCGGCTTAGCCGTTGGCGCGCTTCGTTGCGCATGCTCGCCGTTGGGCTTCAGGCGGGTGGTGCGTCACTGGTTTTTACCGGTGTTCCGCCGCTACAGCACTTTACGGCGTTGCCTTGGCTGTTGCGCTGGCTATTAGGTGCCAGAGCGCAGCAGTTGGACGCGCAATTGCAGGCGCTGGCTAATGAGCGCCGAGCTCTGTATGTGCCGCTAGAACTGGATTTTTCAGCTGAGTACCTGGCGCTCGATGGTTATCATCCATCAAGCGCCGGGTATCAGGTTTGGGCGCAGAATTTGGCTGCTGCGATTACTCGCTCGCCTCACCCTCGGAAGATCGATTAAGTGCTTGCCAGACTTTTACGCTTTTAACGCGGTTGTCAGACGATTGCAGAATTTCCAAGTGGTAATCATCTATTTTTAAGCACACCGGGCCGTCTGGAATACTCTCCAGTGCTTCGGTGATCAACCCGTTCAGGGTTTTTGGCCCTTCACACGGTAGTTCCCAATCCAGTGCTTTGTTGATTTCGCGAATATACGCGGCGCCATCGATGACTTGGGTGCCATCGTCTTGTGGATGAATGTCGGGATTGCGCAGGGTATTTTGGTTGCTGAAGTCGCCGACAATTTCTTCAAGAATATCTTCTAATGCGACCACACCAATAACATCGCCATATTCGTCAACGACGATACCAATACGATGTTTTTGCTTTTGGAAGTTGATCAGCTGAGTCGAAAGCGGCGTGCTCTCGGGCACGAAGTACGGCTCCATGCAGGCGCCCAGCAGGCTCTCTTTAGTCAGTTGGTTGCTGGTTAGCAGGCGGGCGATCTGGCGGATATGCACCACGCCTTCGATCTGGTTGATATCAGTGCGGAATACCGGCAAGCGCGTGTGTGTCGTGCTGACCAACTGGGTGATGATGATTTCGATGTCATCTTCGAGATTGATCCCGGTAACTTCGTTACGCGGAATCATGATGTCGTTAACCGTGACCTTCTCTAGGTCAAGAATGCCGAGCAGCATACTTTGCCGGTTTTTCGGCAACTCATGGCCTGACTCACGCACAACGCTACGTAGCTCTTCGGTGGTCAGGCTGTCACTGCTTTTGCTGGTTGGGTCAACGCCAAGCAGTCTGAGGAGGCCGTTGCTGATCCAGCCGAGCATGATGACCAGCGGGTAAAACAGCTTGAGCAGTATGCTCAGCGGCATGCTGAATGGATATGCCACTCGCTCCGGGTGCAGGGCTGCCAAGGTCTTCGGGGTGATTTCGCCGAAAATCAGCAGGGCTATGGTCAAGCCAATGGTGGCAATAGCGATACCGGCTTCGCCCCAGAGTTTGATTGCCAGGACGGTTGCGATCGAGGAGGCGAGAATATTGACGAAGTTGTTGCCGATCAGAATCGTCCCGAGCAGCCGATCGGGACGGCTGAGCAAGGCGCTGACGCGCTTGGCGCCGCGATGACCTTCTTTGGTCAGGTGGCGCAGGCGATAGCGGTTGAGGCTGAGAATGCCGGTTTCGGAGCTAGAGAAGAACGCTGAGCAAGCCAGCAGGAAAATCAGAACGCCAAGCAAAAAGCCAGGGGGCAATGTGTCCACGAGGTGCGGGCCTACCTATATGTGCAGAATGAATTCGCGAACCAGCTTGCTGCCAAAGTAGGCGAGCATTAGCAGGCAGAAGCCCGCAAGGGTCCAACGAATTGCCTTGTGTCCGCGCCAGCCAAGCTGGTGGCGACCCCAGAGGAGTACGGCGAAGACGACCCAGGCGAAGCAAGAAAGGATGGTTTTGTGCACTAAGTGCTGTGCAAATAAGTCATCAATGAAAAGCGCTCCCGATAACAGCGACAACGAGAGCATGATCCAGCCAGCCCAAAGGAAACCGAACAACAAGCTTTCCATGGTCTGTAGCGGCGGGAAATTTTTGGTCAGGCCTGAAGGGTGCTTGTGCTTGAGTTGGTAGTCCTGCATCGACACCAGCAAGGCTTGAAATACCGCAATCGTCAGGATGCCGTAGGCGATGATCGACAGCAGTATGTGGGTAATAATGCCGGGGCCTTCATTAATCGGGTCAATGGTGCCAACGGGCATAAACTGCGCGAGTAATACGGTGATGCAGCCTAATGGAAACAAAAACAGCAACAAATTTTCCGTCGGAATGCGCAGGCAAGCCAATAGTGTGATGCTGATCACGGCGAATGTAATGAGGCTGGCCGCGTTAAAAAAATCTAACTGCATGCCAATATCGTGATGCATTTGCACGAAAAGACTGCCGCCGTGGAACAGCAGTGCGAGCACGCCGAGCAGGCCGAGCAGGCGCTTGTCAGGGTTGCTGCGTGTGGAAAGACGCAGTCCTTGGTAGATTGCAGCGCCGCCGTAAAGGCAGGCAGCCGCTAAGCTGGGCAGCAATGGGTGCATAAATCCTAGTAGGGAAAGCCCGAAAGGCGCTGAGTTTGGCACATAAAGCATAATTTACGAAAGACTACTGGCGGTGTCAGTGTTGCAGACAGTTGGTTATAATCACCGGCTAGTTGCAAGCCCAGCCTCGGTTCAGTTGAACCTGAAAGGAACGAGCATGTTCGAAAATTTAACAGACCGCCTCTCGCAGTCACTGCGAAATGTCACTGGCAAAGCCAAGATGACAGAGGAAAACATCCAGGACACCCTGCGTGAAGTGCGCATGGCTTTGCTCGAGGCCGACGTTGCATTGCCGGTGGTCAAAGAGTTCGTTAACCGGGTTAAAGACCGTGCGGTTGGCACTGAAGTGTCGAAAAGCCTGACGCCAGGTCAAGCGTTTGTGAAGATCGTGCGCGCCGAGCTCGAAGAGCTGATGGGCGCGGCCAACGAAGACCTGGCTTTGAATGTTACGCCTCCGGCTGTCGTGCTGATGGCGGGTTTGCAAGGTGCGGGTAAAACCACCACCGTCGGCAAGCTGGCAAAGTTTCTAAAGGAACGTAAGAAGAAAAGCGTGCTGGTGGTTTCGGCTGATGTTTATCGCCCTGCGGCGATCAAGCAGCTGGAAACTCTGGCCAATGATATTGGTGTGACCTTCTTTCCGTCGGACATTACGCAAAAGCCAGTGGCGATCGCGCAGGCGGCAATTAAAGAAGCGACGCTCAAATATATTGATGTAGTGCTGGTCGATACCGCTGGTCGTTTGGCCGTTGATGCCGAAATGATGGCTGAGATCCAGGCGCTGCATGCTGCGGTCAAGCCTGCTGAAACTCTGTTCGTGGTTGATGCCATGACCGGTCAGGATGCGGCAAACACTGCTAAGGCCTTCGCTGATGCGCTGCCGTTGACCGGTGTGGTGCTGACCAAGGTTGATGGTGATGCGCGTGGCGGTGCGGCGCTGTCTGTGCGCCATATCACCGGCAAGCCGATCAAGTTCATTGGTATGGGCGAGAAGAGCGACGCACTTGAGCCGTTTCACCCAGATCGTATTGCCTCGCGCATCCTCGGGATGGGCGACGTACTCAGCCTGATCGAACAGGCTGAGCAAACCCTTGATCGCGACAAGGCCGACAAGCTCACCAAGAAACTGAAAAAGGGCAAGGGCTTCGACCTCGAAGACTTCCGTGATCAGTTGCTGCAAATGAAAAACATGGGCGGTCTTGGTGGGCTCATGGACAAGCTGCCGCAAATGGGTGGGGTTAATCTCGCACAGATGGGCAACGCCCAAGGCGCAGCTGAAAAACAATTCAAGCAGATGGAGGCCATCATTAACTCGATGACTCCCGCTGAGCGTCGCGACCCTGAAGTTATCAGTGGTTCGCGCAAGCGTCGCATCGCCATGGGGTCTGGTACTCAGGTTCAAGACATCGGCCGGCTGATAAAACAGCACAAGCAGATGCAGAAAATGATGAAGAAATTCACCGCCAAAGGCGGTATGGCGAAAATGATGCGCGGTATGGGTGGAATGTTGCCAGGTGGCGGCGGGATGCCCAAGATGTAATTCAGTGTCTCGGCTTTGGCCTGCAGCCCCCTAGAATGGGTTGTTCAGGTGTTTGGTCGAGACAGTTTGAATGGCTTTGCAGGCATGCCAAGTCACGTCCTCGACCGGTGGGGGCAAAAAGTTATTTGCAAAAAACCGGATTATCCTTAGAATATGCGGCCTTTCGGGCCTAGTGCCCGATGCTTGCATTATCAGTTTTGCAGCACCGACTACAGGAACGAAGTTTAATGGTAACTATCCGTCTAGCCCGTGGCGGCTCTAAAAAGCGCCCGTTTTACCACCTCACAGTGACCAACAGCCGCAATGCGCGCGATGGTCGTTTCGTTGAGCGTGTTGGTTTCTTCAACCCAGTTGCATCGGGTAACGAAATCAAGCTGTCCGTTAACGAAGAACGCGTTACTTACTGGCTTGGCCAGGGTGCGCAGCCGTCTGAGCGTGTTGCTCAGCTGCTGAAGGAAAATGCTAAGGCTGCAGCCTAAGTATTTATGAGCACAACGCCAGCTCCAGCTGAAGACTTGGTTGTCCTCGGCAAGATCGTATCGGTGCATGGCGTGAAAGGCGACGTGAAGGTGTATTCCTTTACCGATCCGATCGATAACGTGCTCGATTATCCGCGTTGGACGCTCAGGCGTGACAACGAGGTTAAGCAAGTTGAAGTGGCCAGTGGGCGCTTGCAAGGCAAGGTCCTGGTAGCGAAGTTGAAAGGTCTCGATGATCGCGAAGTTGCGCGTACTTACGCCGGCTTTGAGATCTGCGTGCCTCGCAACCAATTACCGGAACTAACCGATGGCGAGTTCTACTGGTATCAGTTGGAAGGTCTTAAGGTGATTGATCAGGCGGGGCAGTTGCTCGGCAAGATTGACCATCTGTTTGAGACTGGCGCCAACGATGTGATGGTAGTCAAAGCCTGCGCCGACAGCCTTGATGATCGCGAACGCCTGTTGCCCTATACCGAGCAATGCGTGTTGTCGATTGATTTGAGTGCTGGAGAAATGCGGGTTGACTGGGATGCGGACTTTTAAGCGCCATGCCTAGCTTGCGCGTTGAAGTCATTACGTTGTTCCCGGAAATGTTTGCTGCCATCAGCGAATATGGCATTACCAGCCGTGCGGTGAAACAAGAGCTGTTGCAGCTCACTTGTTGGAATCCGCGGAGCTACACCAGCGATCGTCATCACACTGTGGATGATCGACCTTTTGGTGGCGGTCCAGGCATGGTGATGAAGATCAAGCCGCTTGAGGATGCTTTGCTCGACGCCAAGCATGCCGCAGGTGAAAAAGCGAAGGTGATTTACCTTTCGCCGCAAGGTCGCCAGCTGACTCAGTCAGCAGTACGCGAACTGGCAAACGAAGAGGCTTTAATCCTCATTGCAGGTCGCTACGAAGGCATCGATGAACGCTTTATTGAAGCGCATGTTGATGAAGAATGGTCGATTGGGGATTACGTCCTGTCTGGCGGTGAGCTGCCAGCCATGGTTCTGATCGATGCGGTAACGCGCCTTTTGCCTGGTGCATTAGGTCATGCAGGTTCGGCCGAGGAAGACTCCTTTACGGATGGCTTACTTGACTGCCCGCACTACACCCGCCCGGAGGTGTATGCGGATAAACGTGTTCCTGAGGTGCTGCTTAGCGGCAACCACGAACATATCCGGCGCTGGCGTTTGCAGCAGTCCCTTGGTAGGACGCACGAACGACGCGCTGATCTTCTGGATAGCCGCTCGCTTTCTGGGGAAGAGAACAAGCTGCTGGAGGAATACATCCGCCAGCGGGACGATAGTTAATGTATCGATGACAAGCCAGACCGCTTGTCTTAGGAGCGCAGCATGACCAACAAAATCATTCAGCAGATCGAAGCTGAGCAGATGAGCAAAGAAGTCCCTCCTTTTGCACCGGGCGACACCATTGTCGTTCAGGTAAAAGTTAAGGAAGGCGACCGTCAGCGTCTGCAGGCTTTCGAAGGCGTCGTAATCGCCAAGCGTAACCGTGGTCTGAACAGTGCTTTCACTGTTCGTAAGATCTCTAACGGTGTAGGTGTTGAGCGTACTTTCCAGACCTACAGCCCGCTGGTTGACAGCCTGGCTGTTAAGCGTCGCGGTGACGTTCGTAAAGCTAAGCTTTACTACCTGCGTGACCTGTCTGGTAAGGCAGCACGCATCAAGGAAAAACTGTCGTAAGACGTTTTTCTTTGAAAAAAAGGCAGCCTACGGGCTGCCTTTTTCGTTTAAGCAAGATCACTCAGGCGAACGTTGCTTCATCTGCCCGCTACTTGGCTGGTGGATATCCGACTTCTGGTGGACAAGCTTCGCGTTGTCGCACCCTACAATGATCATGCTTCCTCAACACTAAACTACAGGCCGCTACGTCATGACCCCTCGTGAGCAAGAAATCCAGCGCCGTATAGAACTCTCCACCACGCGCGTCGCCAAAGCCGTGTTCCCGCCGACAACTAATCACCACAACACCCTGTTTGGTGGTACCGCACTGGCCTGGATGGATGAAGTGTCGTTTATTGCCGCGACACGGTTTTGCCGACGCTCGTTGGTGACAGTATCTTCGGATCGCATCGACTTTAATCATGCAATTCCTGCCGGTTCGATTGTTGAATTGGTTGGACGGGTAATCAAGGTCGGCAATACCAGCCTCAAGGTTGAAGTCGAAGTCTTCGTTGAAAATATGTATCAAGACGGTGTGGAGCGCGCGATAAATGGTGTGTTCAGTTTTGTGGCTATTGATGACGATAAGCGACCGGTACCGGTTTTACCCGATTTCCCGCTAGACGCATAAGCCGTCCGCGACTAGTAAAAAGGCGCCTAAACCGGCGCCTTTTTACCTTGTGCTGCACTCTGGGCTATTTGCCGGCACTCGTCTCTGCCGCCGGATGCGTTGTCGGTTCGGTTTTGGCTGCGGGGGCATTGGCCGTTTCGTCATCAATCAATGACACCAATGTCCAGCCAGCTTCAGGTACGAAGTCCAGAGGTTGAGTGGCCACGTGGATCCAGCCTTTAGGGTCTTTAGCCATCAGCAGTAAAGCACTGTCGCCATGCAGTTCTTGATATTCCTGCCAGCCGAACGCTGCCTTGAGTGTGGTGGTGCGGATTTCTGCACCCTTGCTTAGTCGGCTGGCGAACTGTGGAAAGCTGATGGCAGCGCTGCCCAGGTTGCGCCCGCGTACACCGTCGCTGCTGCGATGCTTGTCTGAGCGCCGACTGTCGCTGCCAGAGGGCAGGGTGAAGCGGTTCGTCGCAGCAAAGTCATGGCGGAAATGCATGCAGGCCAGGGCGTTGAGCTCGCTTGAGGGGGATAGGGTTATCAGGTGGCCAAGACCGACCAGATCCAGATTGGCTTCGGCGTGCTGTGAGGTCGGATTGCCGAAGTAAGTCGGCAGATTGGCCATGCGAGCTGCGCGGGTGTTTTCCCAGCTGGAGTCGGTGAGCAATACGCGGTTGCCAAGGCTTTGCAGGGCTTTGCCCATGGCTCGGGCCACTGGATTGGCACCGACAATCAAGAAGCCGCTTGGCGCGGGCTCGGCGACCTTCAGCAGTCGCGCTAAAGGGCGCGCCGTGGCGCTTTGCAGCACCACGGTGCCGATAATCACCAGGAAAGTAAGGGGTACCAGCAATACCGCTTGCTCATCCCCCGCTTCTTGCAGGCGTAAGGCGAAGATCGCTGATACCGCCGCTGCGACAATGCCGCGTGGCGCGATCCAGGCCAACAGGCTCCGCTCGCGCCAGTTCAGGTTGGAGCCAAGGGTGCAAGCGAATACGCTGAGCGGGCGGGCGACAAACTGGATAATCGCCAGTAAAACCAAGGTCACCGGGCCCAGCGCGATCAATGCGTTAAGGTCAAGGCGTGCTGCGAGCAGAATAAACAACCCGGAAATCAGCAAGACACTGAGGTTTTCCTTGAAGTGGAGGATTTGCCTTACATCAACGCCGCGCATGTTGGCCAGCCACATGCCCATGACGGTCACGGCCAGCAGACCAGACTCGTGCATCAATTGGTTGGAGGTTATGAAAATACCCAGCACGGCGGCCAAGGACGCGAGATTGTGCAGGTATTCAGGCAGCCAGTGGCGCTTGAGCACCTGGCCAAATAGCCAGCCGCCAATCACCCCAAGCAGCGCGCCTGTGCCAATAACCGCGCCAAAGGTTGAGAGGCTATGACCCCAAGGGCTGCCATCGTCAATGCTGACGATAAAGCTGAAGACCACGACCGCCAGCAGTGCGCCGATTGGGTCGATGGCGATCCCTTCCCAGCGCAGGATGTTGGCGATAGAGGCTTTGGGACGCACCACGCGCAGCATCGGCACGATAACGGTAGGGCCTGTCACCAGCGTCAGGGTGCCGAACAGGAGCGCCAGTTCCCAGCTGAAACCGAGCAAATAGTGGGTCGCACAGGCGATGACCGCCCATGTGATCAGCGCACCCCATGACACCAAGCGGTGCACCACGGTACCGATCTCTTTCCACTCTGACATATGCAATGTCAGGCTGCCTTCAAACAGGATCAGCGCTACAGCCAGCGATACCAGTGGAAACAGCAAGTCGCCAAACAGCGCTTGAGGATCAAGAATTCCAGTGATGGGGCCTGCCAACAAGCCGCTTAGCAGTAAAAATAAAATGGCTGGTAAGCGTAAGCGCCAAGCCAGCCACTGGCTGGCTAACGCTGCTGCGCCAATGCCGCCGATGGCAAATAGGATTTGTGTTTCGTTCATCAGGACTCCTTGTCACTGGTGCGGCGTTACTTGCTATGGAAGACTAAGGCATCTCTGAAAAACGATTGCGCGCGCTACTTTTTTCAGGAGATCCCTAAAGCGACGCCACATTAAAGCAGTTACTTATGCCAACGCTAGAGCATCAATTGATCGATCGCTTCCTTGAAGCATTATGGTTTGAAAAAGGCCTTTCTGTGCACACTCGCGATGCATATCGCAGTGATTTAGCACATTTTAATGCTTGGCTCGACTCGCGTGGTTTGGCGTTAGAGGCGGCTGGCTGCGATGTGATTCTGGATCACTTGGCCTGGCGCTTGAATGAGGGGTACAAGGCGCGCTCTACTGCACGGTTTTTATCTGGCTTGCGGGGTTTCTACCGGTATTTATTGCGTGAAGGGATGATTAGCCAAGACCCGACCCTGCAGATCGATCTGCCGCAATTAGGCCGGCCGTTGCCGAAATCGTTATCCGAGGCCGACGTCGAGGCCTTACTGGCTGCGCCAGAGCTGGATGATCCTATTGGTCTGCGCGATCGTGCCATGCTTGAGGTGCTCTACGCCTGTGGCTTACGGGTAACCGAGCTAATAAGCCTGACTCTCGAACAGGTTAATCTGCGCCAAGGCGTACTTCGGGTTTTTGGTAAGGGCAGCAAGGAGCGGTTGGTGCCGCTGGGGGAGGAGGCGATTCTCTGGATTGAGCGCTACATCAAGGAAGCGCGAGCGTTTTTGCTCGATGGCAAGCCCAGTGATGTGTTGTTTCCCAGTTCTCGCGGTGAGCAGATGACCCGCCAGACTTTCTGGCATCGCATCAAGCACCAAGCCAAGGTCGCAGGTATCGCTAAATCATTGTCGCCGCACACGCTCAGGCATGCGTTTGCCACGCACTTGCTCAATCATGGTGCGGACCTGCGCGTGGTGCAAATGCTGCTGGGTCACAGTGATCTATCCACTACGCAAATTTACACGCACATTGCCCGTGCCCGCCTACAAGAGTTGCACGCGGTTCATCACCCGCGCGGATAAGCCTGTTTGGCGGCGCCCCGCGGGCCTGAATTATGGTAGTCTCCAGCCTCCGAAATTTGCGCTGCTCTGTAGGAGAACTCATGCGCTTGACCCGAATTATTGCAACCGCTGCATTGGCACTGTTAAGCAGCATGGCGTTTGCTGACAAAGCAGAGCAGGCTATCCGTAAAACACTGGATACCCTGCAGATCGATGTTCCGGTAGAAAGCATCGTCGCAAGCCCGCTCAAAGGCTTATACGAAGTTAAGCTCGAAGGTGGCCGGGTAATCTATGCCAGCGCCGACGGCCAGTTTGTGATGCAGGGCTATTTGTTTCAGATGCAAAATGGCGCGCCGGTCAATTTGACCGAAAAGGCTGAAAGCCAGGGCATCGCCAAGGCTATCAACAGTATTCCCGAGGCTGAAATGGTGGTTTACCCGGCGACGGGCAAGGCCAAAACCCATATCACCGTCTTCACTGATACCACTTGCCCCTATTGCCACAAGTTGCATGGCGAAGTGGCTGAGCTGAACAAGCAAGGCATCGAGGTGCGTTATGTTGCCTTCCCGCGCCAGGGGCTGGGTTCGGCAGGTGACAAGCAACTGCAAGCGGTGTGGTGTTCTAAGGATCGCCGCGACGCCATGGATAAAATGGTCGAGGGCAAGAATATTTCGGCTGCAGCTTGCGCCAACCCAGTCTCCAAGCAGTTTGCTCTGGGACAGTCTATCGGCGTACGCGGGACGCCGGCGGTAGTACTTGCCAACGGTCAGTTGATCCCTGGCTACCAGCCAGCTGCCCAGCTTGGCGCCCAGGCACTTGCCGCCCAGTAATCGCTGGCGGTTTGACCGTGCAGCAGGGCAGATTGACTATTACCTAGCCGCTTCGTAATGTGCGGCTCTCTTTTTATGCGACCGGCCAATGAGTCGGTCGTTTTGTGCAGTACAGATGGGAGTTCAGTGTGAAACCGGTCAAAGTAGGCATTTGTGGTTTAGGTACTGTCGGTGGCGGTACATTCAACGTGCTCAAGCGTAATGCCGAGGAAATCTCGCGGCGTGCTGGGCGTGGTATTGAAGTGGCGCAAATTGCGCAGCGTTCAGCTAACCCGCAATGCGACACGACCGGTACTGCAATTACCAACGATGTCTTCGAACTGGTCAGCAACCCTGAGATTGAAGTGGTTGTCGAATTGATTGGCGGCAGCACAATCGCCCGTGACGTGGTGCTCAAGGCCATTGAAAACGGCAAGCACGTCGTGACCGCAAACAAGGCGCTGATCGCCGTTCACGGTAATGAGATTTTCGCCAGGGCCCGCGAGAAAGGCGTGATCGTTGCGTTTGAAGCCGCGGTTGCTGGCGGCATTCCAGTGATCAAGGCGATTCGCGAAGGTCTGGCGGCTAACCGTATCAACTGGTTGGCTGGCATCATTAACGGCACTGGTAACTTCATTCTCAGTGAAATGCGTGAGAAAGGCCGTGCCTTTGCCGATGTGCTGGCTGAAGCTCAGGCGCTGGGTTATGCCGAAGCTGACCCGACCTTTGACGTTGAAGGCATTGATGCGGCGCACAAGTTGACCATTCTGGCGTCGATTGCCTTTGGTATTCCGCTGCAGTTCGACAAGGCCTACACCGAAGGCATTACCAAGCTGACCACCGCTGATGTCAACTACGCCGATGCTCTGGGTTATCGCATCAAGCATCTTGGTGTTGCGCGTCGCACCGATGCTGGTATCGAGTTGCGTGTACACCCGACGCTGATCCCGGCTGATCGTCTGATAGCCAATGTTAATGGCGTGATGAATGCGGTTATGGTCAACGGTGATGCAGTGGGTTCAACGCTGTACTACGGCGCTGGCGCTGGCATGGAACCAACCGCTTCGTCTGTGGTTGCCGACTTGGTTGACGTTGTGCGTGCCTTGACCACTGACCCGACCAACCATGTGCCGCACCTGGCGTTCCAGCCAGATTCACTGTCTGATCATCCGATCCTGCCGATCAGTGCTTGTGAGAGCGCTTATTACCTGCGTATTCAAGCCAAGGATCGCCCCGGTGTTCTGGCTCAGGTGGCCAGCATTCTGTCGGCTCGCGGTATCAATATCGAATCGATCATGCAGAAAGAAGTCGAAGAACATGACGGTTTGGTGCCCATGATTCTGGTCACCCACCGTGTCGTTGAAGCGCAAATCGATGAAGCCATCACCGCCCTTGAAGCGTTGGATGATATTGCTGGCAGCGTTGTGCGCATCCGCGTCGAACAACTGGTCTAAGGGGAATCGTTATGCGTTATATCAGCACTCGCGGTCAGGCCCCGGCCCTGAATTTTGAAGATGTACTGCTGACCGGCCTGGCCAGTGATGGCGGCTTGTATGTACCGGAAAACTTGCCGCGTTTTACTCAGGAAGAGATCGCCTCGTGGGCGGGCTTGCCGTATCACGAGTTGGCTTTCCGGGTCATGCGGCCATTCGTGACAGGCAGTATCCCTGATGCGGATTTCAAGAAGATCCTTGAAGAAACCTACGGTGTGTTTGCTCACAGCGCAGTTGCCCCTTTACGCCAGTTAAACGGCAACGAGTGGGTGTTGGAGCTGTTTCACGGCCCAACGCTGGCATTCAAGGACTTCGCTCTGCAGTTGCTCGGTCGCCTGCTTGACTACGTGCTGGAAAAGCGCGGCGAGCGCGTGGTGATCATGGGGGCAACCTCGGGTGATACCGGTTCTGCCGCGATTGAAGGCTGCCGCCGTTGCGAAAACGTCGATATTTTCATTCTGCATCCGCACAACCGCGTGTCCGAAGTTCAGCGTCGGCAGATGACCACCATTCTCGGTGAGAATATTCATAACATTGCCGTCGAAGGTAACTTCGATGACTGCCAGGAAATGGTCAAGGACAGCTTTGCTGACCAGAGCTTCCTCAAGGGCACGCGTTTGGTCGCGGTAAACTCGATCAACTGGGCGCGGATCATGGCTCAGATCGTTTACTACTTCCATGCGTCCTTGCAGCTTGGTGGTCCGGCGCGCTCGGTGGCATTCTCGGTGCCAACCGGCAACTTCGGCGACATCTTCGCTGGTTATCTGGCGCGCAATATGGGCCTGCCAATCAGCCAACTGATTGTCGCAACCAACCGCAATGACATCCTGCATCGCTTTATGAGCGGTAATCAGTATGTCAAAGACACCTTGCACCCAACGCTGTCGCCGTCGATGGATATCATGGTTTCGTCAAACTTTGAGCGACTGTTGTTTGATATGCACGGTCGTAACGGTGCGGCGATTGCTGAGTTGATGGCCAACTTCAAGAAGGGCGGTGGTTTCAGCGTCGAGCAAGACCGCTGGACCGAAACCCGCAAGTTGTTTGATTCGTTGGCAGTGGACGATACCGAAACCTGCGAAACCATCGCAGATGTCTACAAGGAGTGCGGTGAGCTGCTTGATCCGCACACAGCTATCGGTGTGAAAGCCGCGCGTGAGTGTCGTCGTAGCCTGAGCGTGCCAATGGTCATTCTCGGTACTGCGCATCCGGTTAAATTCCCGGAAGCGGTCGAGAAAGCCAATATCGGCCAAGCCCCGGCGCTACCGCCACATCTGGTTGATCTGTTCGAGCGTGAAGAGCGCTGTACTGTGCTGGCCAATGACCTGAAAGCGGTGCAGGGCTTTGTTTCCGCTCACGGAAATCGCGGCAAGCCTCTGTAAAATAGCTGTGCCTAAGCTGCAAAATCAGGCCGGTAACCTCAAGGGTTACCGGCCTTTTTTATGGCGGTTATTTACATTTCCCCCCAATTTTTTATCAACTGAGTGGCGATACTTGCTAGGGTAGTTGGTAAAGCATCGAAAGCTGTCGCCTGGGGGGCGTTTTCGTGTACTGCCCGTGAGGGCTGAACTGAAAAGGGGGCCGCCATGTCGCTGCGTAATGCTGTGCAGCTGATTTGTTATCCAAACCGGCTTGGTAATAACCTTGCTGACCTCTACACAGTGATCGACCGCTATCTGGGCGATAGCATTGGTGGCGTGCATATCCTGCCGCTGTATCCATCCAATGCCGACAGTGGCTTTTCACCGCTGACCCATGCTGAAGTCGATCCGGTATTTGGCACCTGGGCGGATGTCGAGCGCATTACCGCCCGCTATGACCTGTGCCTGGATTTGACCATCAACCATATTTCCGATGAGTCGGTGGAGTTCAAGGACTTCCTGAAAAACGGCGCGGCCTCGGTCTATGCCGACTTGTTTGTACAGGTTGATCGACTCGGCCCCATCAGCCCGCAAGACTTGGCGCTGATCCATATCCGCAAGGAAAAGGAGCCATTTCGCGAAGTGCAGTTTGCCAACGGCGAGCGCGGTCGTGTGTGGTGTACATTCACTGAGCAGCAAATTGATCTGGATTACACCGCCGCCCATACCTATCAATTGATGGAAGGTTACATCGCATTTCTTGCTGCGCGTGGGGTCAAGCTGTTCCGCCTCGATGCATTTGGCTACACCACCAAACGTATTGGCAGCAGTTGCTTTCTGGTTGAGCCTGAGGTCTATCGGATTCTCGAATGGTTCCGTGATACCACCCAGAAATACGGGGCCGAAACCCTGCCCGAGGTACACGATCACACCAGTTATCAGTACGCTATCTCCCGGCGAGGTATGCGCCCTTATGCGTTTGCCTTGCCGCCATTAATCCTGCATTGCCTGCTTGAAGGCAGCAGCCGTTATCTGAGGAACTGGCTGCGCATGTGCCCGCGCAACCAGGTGACGGTACTCGATACTCACGACGGTATTTGTATTCCTGATGTCGAAGGCGTGCTGCCGGAGGATCAAATCAAGGCCTTGGTTGCCAACGTCTCTGAACGCAGTGCAGATCCGATCATGCGCCGCTCGGCGGTGAATGTGCACAGTGTCGGTGCCATTTATCAACTGACCTGTACTTTCTACGAAGCACTGCAGTGCGACGATGATGCCTATATCGTTGCCCGCGCCATTCAGTTCTTCACACCGGGTATTCCCCAAGTCTATTACGTCGGGCTGCTGGCCGGGGCGAATGACTATGATTTGTTGGAAAGCAGCGGTGAGGCGCGCGATATCAATCGCCATTACTACAGCTTCGAGGAAATAGACCAGGAAATGCAGCGGCCAGTGGTCCAGCGCTTGCTTGAACTGATGCGCTTTCGCAGCCATTACCCGGCGTTTGAAGGTCGCTTCGAGCTTAATTCCTCAATCGACAGTCGAGTGTTGATGGGCTGGCGCCATGGTGAGTTTTATTGCCGGTTGGACATCGACTTGGTCGCCAAGACGGCAGTCATCAATTACCGTGATGTCGAGGGCTGCTGCGAGCGGGAAATGCAGTGCTAAAAAAACGCCAATGACACAGTGTCACTGGCGTTTCAGTTGCAAAGTGCCTGTCATCCGCGCTGGGTATGGCGGATGACAGGCATCTTCAGCCCATCATCGAAAGCACCACGAATGTGCCGCCGATCGCCACCCCGGAAATCCCCAGCCAGATAATCAAATAACCCATGATATCCCGCGCTGACAGCCCGGCAACGCCCAGCAATGGCAGGGCCCAGAACGGTTGGATTTGATTGGTCCAGCCATCACCCCAAGTGAAGGCCATGATGGTTTGTGCTGGATCTGCTCCGAGGGCGTGAGCGGCATTCATCATGATCGGACCTTGTATCGCCCACTGCCCGCCACCGGAGGGGATAAAGAAGTTGACAATACCCGCGCAGAGGAAGGTCAGCAGCGGGAAGGTTTCTGGTGTGGCGATGTGAATGATCGCTTCAGAAAACTCAGTCACCAGCCCGGAGCCGGTCATCATTCCGGCAATACCGGCGTACAGCGGGAACTGCACGATAATGCCGCTGCCGGCGGTAACGGCCTTGCTGGCCGCCTTGGTGTAGGAGGCTGAGTTCTTGTGCAGCATCAGGCCGAGTGCGAGAAAGAACAGAATGATGGTATTGAGGTTTACATTGAAACCTTTGTCGATGATCTGCCCAACCAGATAGGCCGCTGCCAGGCAACCCAGGAGAAAGATGGGCCAGCGACTGTGCTCAAGGCGATCAGAGGGGGCCATGCCTTTTTTGCTGATTGGCGCATCGTCTTGCACATCCTCATCGGTATCTTGCAGGCGGATGATCTCCTTGGGCTGTTTTTGCAGCAAGAAGAAACCCACCAGTAATACCAGCAGCAACAGGGTGAGGATGATGTTCCAGCTTGAGTAAAGGGTCTGCGATACAGGAATGATACCCAGCGTATCTTCCATGAAATGGCCTGGCGTCGCGATAACCAGCGGAATCGATGACGACGGTCCGCGCACCAGTTCGCCGCCATACGCAGCGGCGACGATCAACGGGAAGTGAATCGCAACGCGCTTACCCATTTCCCGGGCGAGGATGGCGCCCGCCACCATGCCAAAGCCCCAGTTGAGGTAGTAACAGACAAAGCTGACCACAATGGTCAACACCAATGCCTGTTTGGGCGTATTGGCGTGCTTGGTAAAACCGCTGAGCATGGCTTGGACTGCCGGGCTCAAAGCGAGTACATAGCCGGTCAGCAGCACGAGCACCATCTGCATGCCGAAGGTAAACAGCTTGGAAAATCCATCGCCCCAATAACTGGCCATGTCCATGGGCGACTGGCCGGTGATGCCAAGCCCCATCAACACCACAATAAAGGTCAGCAGGACCGCTAATAGAAAGGCGCTAGGCAGATAACGCTGCACCATTTTTACAGAGAAATTAGTTATCGCTTCCATCAGTAATCCTGTTGTTTTTATGCTGATTGCAATTGGCTGCAAGGCTATAGGCAGACGGCCTCTGTTCGTCGGCGTGTTCGGTTTTTGGAGACGTATTCACATCTTGTGATAGGGGCTTTGTCTCTTTGGCCGTACTCCTGATTATCTCGTTTAGCACTAAGTTCGCTATGCGAACATATGTTTGCCTAACGAACACAATGCGCGATCATCCTTCTCAGGTCAATACTTTCCAGGTCGAGCCTGCAAAATCTATGTTCGTAAGGCGAACAAATGCTAGAGTTCTGCCCGCTCGAAAGGGTGTATGTGCAGCGATCAAGGAGAAACGATGGACGACAAGGTGCTTCAGCCAGATGACCGGGACTACGTGAGTGCATTGGCTTCCGGGCTGAAGGTTTTACTCGCCTTCGATGCGGCTCATCCGCGAATGACGCTGAGCGAAGTGGCGGCCCGCACGGCCATGGATCGGGCAAAAGCCAGGCGCTTTCTGCTCACCTTGCATTCGCTGGGCTATATGCGCCGCAGTGGCCGCCAGTTCGAGCTGACGCCGCAGGTGTTGCAGCTTGGTCATGCTTATCAGGCCTCGAATCAATACAGCACAGTGATTCAGCATTACCTGCAAGACATCACCGCAGAGCTTGGCGAGTCCTCTTCTTTAACCGTGCTCGACGGCAATGATGTGGTCTATGTGACTCGCTCCGCAGCGCCGCACCGATTGATGGCAATCACCCTGGTCGCTGGCACCCGGCTGCCCGCCGCCTATACGTCTATGGGCCGGGTCTTGCTGGCGCAGATGAGTGATCAGGCGCTGCACGTCTTTGTCGAGCGCGTACCGCTGGAGTCACACACCAGTTTTTCGATCACCGATAAACAGGTTTTGCACGAAGAAATTGGCAAGGTGCGTGCGCAAGGCTACGCCATGGTCGATCAGGAGCTGGACCTGGGTTTGCGCTCGGTGGCCGTGCCTGTATTTGCCGGTAATGGTGATTTGCTCGGTGCTATCAATATCAGCACCAACGCTTCGCGGGTGCCCACTGAGGTCTTGCTCGATGATTATCTGCCCAAGCTTCTGGGGGTTGCGCAAACCGTGCGCACCGTCATTCGTTCGGCGATGGGCTGAGCCTTGCAGGGCTCAGTCTGGCAGTGACTGGTCTGCGTCGTTGCATGCGCGCAGACCAGTTTTTTGATGTTGATTAGAGCAACTTCAAAGCTTTGGCATGGGTCAGCTCGTCAGCATGGCAACCAGCGCTGGTACTGTGAGTACCGCGGTGTAGAACCCCATGAATTGCACGCCGATATTGAAACCCAGAAAGCGCGACAGAAACCCGCCCAATAGGCCGATGGTGATGATCACCAACAGGCCCAGCATGCCGCCTTCCCAAATGCCAATCACCAAGATCAGGCCGACAAAGGTCGCGATCACGGCCTCGTGGCTGATCTTGCGCGACACATAGGATGCAGCCTGGTGGGCGTAATTCATGGTGAAGGGGTAGGCGATCAGTATGGCAACCACCACCGCCAGCATGCCGTAGCCCAGAAATTCCCAGGTGTTTAGCAGGGTGTGCAGGTTTTCCACCTGGCCGGTGGCGTTGTCTACGGTAAAGCGCGGCGGTGCGTTAAACAGCGGTGCGGCCGGGCCAGCTGCTACCGGGCTAAGCGGTAGGCCAAAGGCAATCAGTGGAATCAGTGCCTCGGCAATATAGGTGGCTTCGGTAACGCCGTTTCTGGCGGTGATCACAGTGGTCAGTCGGTGATAGACATGCTTGACTCTTGAGCCGACAACCTCGCCGAGGATCACCGTCATTGCCACCGGGCTGAATACAAAGGTGGCGCTGGAAATGGTCGCGGTCGCTGCCGTCCACAGGCTTTGCTTTCGGTCCATGACTTTCAGTGGATTCGGGAAAAAGCCACCCCAGCTTTTCACATCAGGTGACAGGGAAAAGGTTCTGACCTCCTGGCGTCGCATCTTTTCCCGTTCAGCAGGTGCGAGCATTGAAAACAGGGCTGCGATCAAAGGGCCGATGGCAATGCCGAGAAAGTAGCTGACGCTCAACTTTACATCGTACTGCGTGGTAAGGGTTTGCAGGCCGACAATGATCATCACGAATGGAATCAGGGTCAGTACCGCTGCCAGGCGACCTTTGGAGAACCATGCAATGGCAATCGCCGCGGCCAGAAACACCCAAGGGGCAGCGCGTTTGATCATGTCACCAAATGGTGTCAGCAGTACCGCGAATAATACCGCCATTGGCACGGCTAAAAGGGCGGCAATAACGGCACCTGAAATCATTTTGCGCAGGGCAATGTGCGGCACGCCCAGATTGCGCAAGAAGTTGGCTTCGCGCATTAGTGGCGTGGCCATGGTATCGCCGGGAATACCCAGTAGTGCGGTCGGCACGGCGTGGGTCATGTGCTTGGCCACGGCGCCGGCGAGGAAGAAGGTGAGCACGCCGGGCGCGGGTACACCCAGCAATACCACCAGCAAGGTTAAAGGCGCCAGAGTGGTGGTTTCGTCACTGCCGGAAATAAGCCCGATCCCGGAGAAAATAATGGCACCGAGAATGCCCATGCCCAGCGCAATCATGATTTGATCTAACAAGGGCATCATTGCGTCACTCCATTACTGGTCACAGCACCCGTGTCGGTGCGCTGAGTCGGGGAGGGCTCGGACTCTTGGATTGCCAGTGTTTTTTCGTGTTCGGCAAACAGGTCATAGAGGTCCAGTTCACGCAACTCGGCCACTGTCTCAACTGGCAAATCACTCATTCGGCCAAGGTCACCGAATTCGCTTTGCAGCTCCTTGAGGACTTCCGCCCGCCAGGCGGGATCTGCCTGATGCTCGACGACATGGCGCTTGGGCTTGAACAGCGTTGCGCTGATGGCGCCGCCAATCAGGCAGCCAACAATGCCAATCAACATGGCATAGGCGCGTGCCATTTGTGCCGATTCCACCCAATTGACGAGCAGCGATTGGGCAATAAAGAACGCGCTTAAGCTTACGGTCGCGCCAATGGCAATTGCGTAGGTCAGGTGGCGAGCGTTTACCGTGTCGCCCCACACTTCGTACAGTTCAGATTTCAAAGGAATTCTCCTATGCCCTTGCGGGCTCTTATTGTTATTAATCAGAGGTGCTGGGTAACTCAGGCTCCAGTACGATGCTTGGCGAGTAGCGCCCGCGCGACACTGGACCTTTCCTTGCGGCCCAGCGCAGCGTTGATGAATTCGCCTGTTTCTATCAGTGCATCCAGGTTTACCCCATGTTCGATACCCAGCCCGTCGAGCAGGTAAACCAGGTTTTCAGTGGCAACATTGCCGGTAGCGCCGGGTGAGTAAGGGCAGCCACCCAGCCCGGCCACCGAGCTGTCGAAGACACTTACGCCAGCCTCTATTGCCGCATAGATGTTGGCGATTGCCATTGCGTAGGTGTCATGAAAGTGTCCTGCCAGCGCCGCGACAGGAACCTGCTGAGCGCAAGCCGCAATCAATGCCTTGGTCGCTGCTGGTGTGCCGGTGCCCACGGTGTCGCCCAGGCTGATTTCATAGCAGCCCATTTGGTACAGCGAAGCGCTGATGTCCGCGACCTTATTAGGGTCAACCCGACCGGTGAATGGACAACCCATGACGCAGGATACATAGACGCGTACTTTGACCTGCGCTGCTTTTGCGCGATCAATGACCTGCTGCACGCGTGTGAGGCTTTCGGCAATCGAGCAGTTGGTGTTCTTTTGCGAAAACGCCTCAGACGCTGCAACAAATACCGCGACCTCCTGGCAACCAACTGCCAGCGCAGCTTCGAGGCCTTGCAGATTCGGCACCAGTGCTGTCCAACTGACGCTTGGCCGCATCGGCAACTGCTTGAACACCTGGTCGGAGCCCGCCATTTGCGGCACCCAGCGTGGCGAGACAAATGCCCCAGCTTCCAGGGTGCGCAATCCGGCATCTGCCAGGTGAGTCAATAGTTGCACGCGAGTTTCAGGCGGCAGAGTGAGGTGCTCGTTCTGCAAACCGTCCCGAGCGCCGACTTCAACCAGGCGAATGCTCTGTTTGTTGGGCATCGCCATTATTGCGCTCGTTTGTGCTTTAACAGCTCGCTGGCGTTGTCTGAGCGAACATCCCTGGCCTCGACCATTTGCTCGACCAGCCAACTGATTTCTTCGCCACGGGCACCGGCGGAAAGCGCGATGTTGCGGGCATGCAGCGCCATGTGTCCGCGTTGAATACCTTCGGTGGACAGCGCTCGTAATGCTCCAAGGTTTTGTGCCAGACCCACTGCAACTGCGATTTCGGCGAGTTCCTGAGCGCTCTTGACCCCGAGAATCCGGAGCGACAATTGCGCCAGCGGATGGGTCTTGGTCGCTCCGCCAACCAAGCCGACGGGCATTGGCATCTCCAGCGTGCCGACCAGATGCCCCTTGCTGTCTTTCTCCCAAGTTGTCAGGGAACCGTAGTGTCCATTGCGACAGGCATAGGCGTGGGCGCCAGCCTCGACAGCACGCCAATCGTTGCCCGTGGCAACAATTAGCGGGTCAATACCATTCATGATGCCTTTGTTGTGCGTGGCTGCGCGGTACGGGTCGATCGTGGCGAAATTATAGGCATCGAGAATGCCTTCGATCACATCTTCACCCTTGTAATCGGCTGTCGTCAGGTGCTCGGGAGCGATACGGATTTGCGCACGCGCCAGACGCAGATCGGCAAGGTTGGACAGGATGCGCAGGCGAACTTTACCGCCAGTGATTTCCTCCATCAGCGGGGCAACTGCCTCGGCCATGGTGTTGACAGTATTGGCGCCCATTGCATCGCGTACATCGACGATAAGGTGGGCGACCAGCATTGGCCCGCGTGGGCTCTGGGCAAAGGTGTGTACCTCTATGTCGCGGCAACCGCCGCCCAGGCTGTTGAGCAATTGGTCCTTGCGGTTTGCCAGTTCAATGATCTCGTCCTTGCGCCGCATCAGGCTCAGGCGGGCATTGAAGGGGTCTTCAATCTCGACGATTTGCACTTGCGCGCGCATCAGCGGCAAGCTGCTGGAGGTCATGAACCCACCCGCTTCACGTGCAAGCTTTGCCATGAAGGATGCCGCGGCCACAACCGAAGGCTCTTCAACCACCAGCGGCACTATTACGTCGCGCCCGTTGATTTGAAAGTTGCTGGCCAGTGCATAGGGCAGCTCGAACTTACCGATGACGTTCTCGATCATGCCATCGGCGATCTCTAGCGGCAGCGCGCCAGCCTCGCTCAGCAACGCTATGTCTTCGTTGGGGAGTTCAAGTAGTGCTTGCAGGTGGCCGAGGCGCTCGGCAGGGCTCATGTTGCGGAATTTAGGCAGGCGCGAATCGATACTCATGGGGAATCCTGTTGCAGTTATTATTTTCGATTGAATTAACCTTAATTCGGACTGTATCCATAAAAAAGGTACAGTAAGGGCAAACAGTATTGGCTGTACTCTTTGTCTTACCTGTTCAGGAATTTGAACCATGATGCGTCTGACCTTGGCCCAGCAGTTGGCAACCACGCTGGCCGAGCAGATTGCTAACGGCGCCTACCGTGAAGGCGACCGCTTACCCTCGTTGCGCGAGAGTGTCAGCCTGCTCGGTTATTCCAAAAATACGGTGATCAATGCCTACGAATTACTGGCCTCGCAGGGGTTGATTGAGGCACGTCATGGCCAGGGTTTTTTCGTCAAGCAAGTGCCAGTCAACGCTGAGCCGGAAGAGCCGCAGCCCTACGCGCGGGCCATGGACACCATTTGGCTGATGCGGCAGCAGTTTGTCCGTGAGCCGAGCCAGTCGCCGCTCGGAGAGGGCTTCCCGCCGGTTGATTGGCTGATGGATTTGCGCCTGGACAAATTCACCCGGCAAATCATGCGCACCGGAGTGACGACCCTGTTTCGCTACGGCAATCGCTTGGGCAATGCCGGGCTGCGCCAACACCTGGTGCAGAAACTGGCGAGCTACGCGATTGCGGTTAAGCCGCGACAGATCGTCACGACCCATGGCGCCAATCACGCACTGGATTTGATCATCCGTCGCTTCTTGGCTTCTGGTGATACGGTATTGGTCGAGGATCCAGGCTATTACCCCTTGTTCGGCAAGCTGCAGTTGCAAGGTGCGCGGATGTTGCCTGTGCCCCGGCTGCCGGATGGGCCGGACATTGAAGTGCTTGAGCGCATGTTGCGGGTCGAGAAACCGAAGCTGTTTTTTATCCAGTCCGTCGTGCATAACCCGACAGGCTCGGATATATCGCCGAGCAAAGCCCATCGCTTGGTCAAGCTGGCCGAGGAACACAACTTCATCCTGGTCGATGACGATGCCCTGGCTGATTTCAAACCTGCATCGGCGATCAAGGTCTCGGCGCTGGATCAGTTGAAACACTCGATTTACGTCGGCAGTTTTTCCAAGTCAGTCTCGGCCGCGTTGCGCGTTGGTTTTATCGCGGGTAGCAAAGAGGTGATCGATGAACTGGGGGATTTGAAGATGCTGCTGCACACAAGCTCTTCCGAGTTCAGCGAGCGCATAGTCGATGTGATACTGGCTGAAGGTCACTTCCTGCGACATCAGATTCGCCTGCAAGAGCGCCTCAAGGCCGCGACCGATGCTGGCTTGCAGATGCTGGATGAAATTGGCGCCGAGGTGTTCTTCCGGCCAGAGCAAAGCCTGTACCTGTGGGCAAGAATGCCGCACATCGATGATGCCCGCGAGTTGACTCGCCAGTTGCTGCCCAAGGGTTTCATGATTGCGCCCGGGCATATTTTTTCACCTGAGCAGTCACGCATTAATCCCTGGACCCGACTGAATGTAGCCTACCTCAATGACCCTTTGCTGAAGGCTGTGCTACGGCTTCCCTGAGCCTGCAAAGCTTGTTGCGCCGCCCCAGCAGGGGCGGGCTGTTTCGCTGGCGAAGGGGATTAGCCGCCCAAGCCAAGCAGCGGCGGTGGGCAGCGCTGATACCAGCGAGTGGCTTGCTCGTAGGCGTGAGCCAGTTGCAACACGGCCATGTCGGCTTGGTGGCGACCGATGATCTGGATGCCCATTGGTAAACCTTGCTCATTGAAACCCACGGGTACGTTCGCTACCGGGCAACCTGACAACGTGCCGGGGATCACCACTTCCATCCAGCGGTGATAGGTATCCATGGCGACCCCTTCGATCTCTTTTGGCCAGTCGAGGGTCTTGTCGAACGGGAATACCTGCGCGCTGGGCAGCAATAGATAATCGTATTTCTCGAACAGGCGACTGATGGCTCTATACCAGTCGGTCCGCGCAGCAGAGGCGCGGTAGACATCCATCGCCGACAGCGCCAATCCCCCTTCGATTTCCCAGCAGGCTTCGGGTTTTAATTGCTTGCGTTGCTGTGGATCGGCATAGCGGCCACCGAGTGAGCCAGCCACCAGCCAATGGCGCAGAGTGAGCCAAGTGTCCCACAAACGCTCGGGTGCGTAGTCGCTGCGGGCGTCTTCGACATGGCAACCCAGAGCCTCGAAGTCAGTCAGAGCGCGTTTGCACAAATCCAGCACCCCGCGCTGCATCGGCAAATAGCCGTTGAAGTCACCGAGCCAGCCGAGCTTCGCGCCTTTGATGTCGCACTCAAGGCTGCCAGCGAACTGGGTACCCGGCTCGCTGATCGACAAGGGCGAGCGTGAGTCGCCGCCAGCCTGGGTTGACAGCAGCATGGCAACGTCGCGCACGCTGCGGCCCATTGGGCCTTCATAGCCTAGCTGGTCGATAAACAGGTCGGCGCTGTCATCAAATGGAACCCGGCCTTGAGAAGGGCGAAAGCCAATGATGTTGTTGAATGCGGCCGGGTTGCGCAGCGAGCCCATCATGTCACTACCGTCGGCCACCGGCACCAGTTGCAAAGCCAGTGCCGCGCCAGCGCCGCCACTGCTGCCACCGGCCGTGCGGCTAGGGTCATAAGCGCAGCCGGTAACGCCGAATACCGGGTTATAACTGTGCGAACCCAGCCCGAACTCGGGGGTGTTGGTCTTGCCGATAATAATGGCGCCAGCCGCGCGGATACGCTCGACCATGATGCCGTCGTTCTCGGGTATAAAGTCGCGAAAGAGCGGCGAGCCGAGGGTGGTGCGAATGCCCTTGGTCAGCGACAAGTCCTTGATCGCATGGGGCAGGCCATGCATCCAGCCACGGTATTCACCACGCGCTAGCTCGCTGTCACGCTCATCGGCTTGAGCCAGCAGGATTTCTTGCGGTTGCAGGCTGACGATGGCATTGACCGCCGGGTTGAAACGCTCGATATGCGCAAGATAGTCGCTCATCACTTCACGGCATGACACATGACGCAAGCGGATGCGCTCAGCCAGTTCATGGGCCTGAAGCTGGACCAGTTCGCTGATATTGGGGTTATTGATCATTAGGTCTCGCTTATCAAAACAGTTTTAAAGAAGGCTGCATCCGGCCCTAGTTGCACTGATTGACAACATAACGGTGCAGCGGTTTTTGTAATAGGGCTGCTGAGGTCGAGTGTGTCGAGATTGCGGTTGTGAGAAAAGCTCAATTTGTTTACCGTTGCTGTTAATAAATTTAATAGCAAAGCGAAAATTTGACATGACAACATCACGCCTGCCACCGCTTAACGCAGTGCGCGCATTTGAAGCAGCGGGGCGTCTGGGCAGCTATGTTGCAGCTTCTAAATCATTGCACGTGACTCAACCAGCAATCGGTCGCCATGTGCGCCTACTGGAAGACTGGCTCGGCGTGCAGTTACTTGAGCGTTCATCACGTGGCGTCAGCCTGACCCCGGCTGGGCAGCGTTACTTCGACAAGGTTTCCACGGCGCTGCAACAGATTGCTGAGGCCAGTTTGGAGCTGACACCAGGCGGTGCCGCGCGCTGGCTGAAAATTCTGGTGGTTCCGGCATTTGCCAAGCGTTGGCTGATGCCGCATCTGGATGCGCTGCGTCAGGAGCGGCCTGGGTTGAAAGTGGCGATTGAACCGAACCCAACCTTCACCGACGTCGATGCCAACGTGGCCAGCCTGGGGATTGTTTATGGAATGCCTGGCGATTTTGCTCAGAGCCAGGGCATGTTGCTCCATCCCCAAGTATTTCCCGTGTGTTCACCCGCCTATTTAGAGGCGCACGGGCCGCTGCAAGGGATTGAGGAGTTGGTGCAGCACGAATTGATTCACGTCGACGAAGGTACTTGGTGGAACGCTTGGCTAGCGGCAAACAATCAGGTGTTTCGGGTCACTTCAGAGGTGCGTTATGTGAGTAACGACCATGCTTTGTCGATGGCGGAGGCGGGCGCCGGTATCGCGTTGGCCAATGATGTGCTGGTGCGTAAAGAGCTGGAGTCCGGTCTGTTGGTCAGGCCTTTGCCCAATCAGGTGCGCCTGGATAGCTACCAACTGCTGATTCCCACAGGGCCACGTAGCGCTGACATGCAGTGGTTTGAAGTCTGGCTGACAACCATATTGGCAAGGGAGTTTCCCGAGGCCATTCCCGGTACTGCTGGATAGTTAAAAAACTAGGGCAAATCTCAGATATTGAGCTGACGCGCATTAATGTTTGGGCACAGTTTCGGGTTGTAGTTACCGACATAGGGATTGCTCCAGCCCATCACACAACCGAGTAATTGGTTGCGTTGGCGTTCCCAGTTTTTAACCGGATAGGTGCGATTCCAGACGCTATACAGTTGTCGGTTCTTCTTCGACAGGCGCAGTTTGTAGCGGTCGCTCATGTAAAGGTAGGTGCGGGCGATCATGCCGCGTACCGACTTGCGTGGCATCGCGACCCTGGCTTTGAAATCGACCACCATCGGGCAGGCGCCATATTGGCTGGGTGATTGCGGTAGCCAGCCGTAGCGGAAGTTGCTGCGATCACCGTTGATCTCGCCGATACCGGGAACCAGATTGAACAGATCTGCCTCGGCGCGCTGATAGACTTTGTCGTTTTTCGAGCAGTTCTTGCGCCCACCTTGTTGCCAGCATTGGCGCTGATGACCGATTTCCCAAGCTGGAACAATGTGCTCCCACTCGATACGCGAGGCGCGGTTGCGGTTTTTACGAGGGGTGTAGCCGCAACTCTTCAGGTCAATCCGCTTACCGCTGAACTTGCAGCCGCAGTAAAACTCGGTTGATTGCTTGGCGTAGAGCTTCCAACCAATCTTCTTTGCCTCGCTAAAGGTGCGCGGCGGGCTTGCCCAAATACTGCTGCACAGCAGCAGGCAGACAAGACTAACGATCAAGCGAACAAACATGCAGCTTCGTCCAAAAGGGACGCATCATAGCAACTGGCGAGTATTTGCCAAGGCTGGATAACTGTTTGTATCCATTCATAAATTTATTTTTCACGGGGAAAATCGAAACCAGCCTCATGTGCTTGATGGCCGTCATCTATCAGACGCTGGACGTGATCCTGACGTGCACAGGCTGCATCGGGTAGACTTGCCGCCTATTTGATCAGTCAAGAAGCTCGCCCATGGCCCTGCCTTCCACTACGTACAAAATTGAGTTGAACCTTACCGATATCGATCGTGGGATTTATCAAAACCTGCGATTCACGGTTGCCCGGCATCCATCCGAGACAGAAGAGCGTCTGGCTGTGCGCCTGATTGCCTACGCGCTGTTCTATGACGAGCAACTGGCGTTTGGTCGCGGCCTGTCGGATGTTGATGAGCCGGCGCTGTGGGAAAAGAGTCTGGATGATCGTGTGCTGCACTGGATTGAAGTGGGTCAGCCAGACAGCGATCGCATCACCTGGTGTTCACGTCGTACCGAGAAATTCAGCCTGGTTGCCTACGGCAGCCTACGCGTTTGGCAGACCAAGGTGCTGGCGCCAGTGCTGAGCCTGAAGAACATCAATGTGGTTGCGCTGGGTCAGGAAGAGTTGGCCAGCCTTGCCTTGGATATGCCACGTGCGTTGAACTGGAGCGTGATGATCAGTGACGGCGAGTTGTTCGTCACCGACGAGCGCGGCCAGCATGAGATTCCAATGGAATGGCTCAAGGGCGAGCGCTAGGTAACCTCTGAAAAACTACTGCGCTCGATATTACTGCGTTAAAAAACTGCTCAAAATGCTCATTTACAACACGTAAACTCCGCTTTTTCGCAGTTTTTTGCCTTGTCCTATCGTCGCTCGCTACCTTTTTCAGAGGCTCCCTAGACGCTGGTATCGCTGAGGGTGAACAGTCTGTGTTCACCCTCAGTCGCTTTACTTATTTAGCCGTTTGGTTGCAATCAAGATATCCAGAACTTGATAAACGAATCAAACGACAGCACCACGCCGACGCAGGTTGCAATCACTGCCAGAATGCCGAAGCCGAGCATCCAGTTCGGGTGATGGTAGTCCTTGCCGACAATCTTCGATTTTTTCGCTGCAATCAGAATGCAGCCCAGCGCCAGTGGTAATACCAAGGCGTTGAGCGTGCCAGCAACCACCAGCACTTTGACCGGTTGGCCGACCAGGCTGTAAATCAGTGTCGAGCAGACGATAAAGGCGATCACCACACGTTGATTGTGACGCTTGATGCTCTCATGCAGCGAGTACATAAAGCTGACACTGGTGTACGCCGCACCAATCACTGAGGTGATTGAAGCCGCAAGCAACACGACACCGAATATCTTGTAGCCGATGGTGCCCATCGAATGTGAGAACACCGAGGCGGCCGGGTTGCCCGGATCAAGAATCAAGCCCTGACTGACCACGCCAAGCGCCGCAAGAAACAAACACACACGGACTGCGCCAGTGGTCGCGATACCAATGACCGCAGCGCGAGTGACTGCACCGACGTTTTCGATGCCGGTGATGCCTGCGTCAACCAACCGGTGGCCGCCGGAGAAGGAAATGTAGCCGCCAACGGTACCGCCAACCAGCGTTACGATTGGCAGCAGCAGGAGCATTGGATCATCCGGGTTGATGCTTTGTGACAAGGCTTCAAGCAGTGGTGGATTGGATTGCAACATGGCGTAGCCGATCATGCACAGCATCACCAGCCCCAGTAATTGCATGACTTTGTCCATGACCCGCGCAGCATTGCGCATCATGAAAATACCGATGATGGCGACCGCCGCGATGATCGAACCAATCACCGGTGGCACCCCGAACAGCACATTCATGGCCAAGCCCGCGCCACCAATATTGCCGATGTTGAAGGCGATACCGCCGAGCACGATAAACCCTGATATAAGGTGGCCAATGCCGGGTAGAACTTTGTTGGCGACGTCTTGGCCGCGCAGATTGGAGACGCTGAGTACGCGCCAGATATTCAGCTGCGCGCCGATATCAATCAGCAATGAGATAAGAATGGCAAACGCGAAGCTGGCCATGTATTTGGCGGTGAACAACGAAGTCTGGGTGAGAAACGCCGGACCAATCGATGAGGTCGCCATAATAAAAATCGCGCCGCGCATAACGCTTCGCTGGTGCCCGGGGGCGGTGTCGAGGGTGCTTGCCGTTGGTTGCATGATTACCTTCTTTTTTTTGGAGTTTGGCAGGGCGTTTTTAGAAAAGCGGTACCGTCTTAATTGTTATTTGGTAAAGCCTTAAAGCTTGTTGTGGCGCCTTAAATCACGCCCAGCTGCTCATTGCGGATATCACAAATAAGCATATGGCCGGGTGCGTGAGTAATTGCCAGCGCCGGTTTGCTGTGCATAACGACGGCCTGCGGGGTAACTCCGCAGGCCCAGAACACAGGTACTTCACCTTCGTTGAGCTTTGATGCGCAGCCAAAATCAGGTTGCGCCAGATCGTTAATCCCCAATGCCGCCGGATCGCCAATGTGTACCGGAGCGCCATGCACACCGGGAAAACGCGACGTTACCTGTACGGCTCGCACTACTTTGTCGGCGGGCATCGGCCGCATGCTGACCACCATCGGGCCGCTGAACTGGCCTGCTGGGCGACACTGGCGGTTGCTGATGTACATGGGCACGTTGTGGTTGTCTTCGATATGCCGGACCGGCACATCATTGGCCAACAGGGCGCTTTCAAAGCTGAAGCTGCAACCAATCAGAAACGCGACCATGTCGTCTTGCCAGTGAGCGGTTATATCGCCGACTTCCTCATCGAGCACGCCGTGGCGGTAAATCCGGTACTTGGGCAAATCGGTGCGGATGTCTGCGCCGGGCGCGGCGTAGCGCGAAACAGCTGAGCCTACATCGCTTACATCCAGCAGCGGGCAAGCTTGTGGGTTGCGCTGGCAGAACAACAGAAAGTCATAAGCCTGCGCTTGATTAACAATCAACAGATTCGCCTGAGCAAAGCCTGCAGCCAGTCCAGCCGTTGGGCCGGTAAATTCTCCGAGGCGAATTTTCTGGCGTAATTGCTCAGGGCTCAAATTGTGTAATGGCTGCATGGTCGAATCTCCGCAAACCGTTAAACCCACTGAGTGAGTAGCTGTTTGTGTAGGCGTTGAGCTGTTTCCAGCGCGATGGGTTTGAGCTGCAACTCGGTGCCCGGTAAGCACTGAGCCAGCTGAGCGACTGCGGAGGGCGTCAGCGCACCAATACGTGGATAACCACCAATGGTTTGTCGGTCGTTGAGCAGCACAATCGGCTGACCATCGCTAGGCACTTGAATGGCGCCAAGTGGCACACCTTCAGACACCATCTGCTGGCGCTCACAGCGCAATGCCGGGCCGAGCAAACGGATGCCCATGCGATCTGCGCGCTGATCAACCTTCCAATTGCTGTTGAATGCATCGAACAAGCTTTGGCCGCTGAAATCAGCAATCTGCGCACCCAAAACCACCGGCAGGATGATGCTTGCTGGACGTTGCGGCGTTTGTTGCGTGCTCAACTGCCGTGGCGTGGGGATAGCTTTGGGGTTGTGCCATTGCAGGCGATCATTGGCTTGCAGCGACTGGCCATCACCGTGCAAGCCACCGAGCTGGTCGCGCTTTACACTCGAGCAACTGCCCAGTACTTGCGGGGCGACAAAGCCACCAGGTGCCGCAATATAAGCGCGTACACCATCGACTGGGGTTTGAAAGCGCAGGCGCTGACCCCGGCGCACGGTGAAACTGCACCAAGGTGCAAGCGGTTGCCCATCAAGCTGGGCGCCAAGGTCTGCGCCACACAGAGCAAGGCACGTATCGGCTTCAGCAAGCAATTCAAGGTTGCCGAGAGTTATCTCAATCACGGCGGCGTTGAGTGGATTCCCAAGCAGCCAGTTGGCCCAGTTTTGCGCGATCCAATCAGCGCCACCGCCTTGGGTTACACCAAGGTGACGCACGCCAACACGACCGCTGTCTTGCAGGTTGGCGAGGGCGCCACTGCGCTCAATCAACAGGCTCATGATTTAGCCTCAAACGGTGTGTCATCGCCGCCCAGCTTGATAAATTCGGAATGGTCAATTGGGATAAAGCGGACGCGGTCACCGGGCTGCAGCAAGCTGTAGCCATCCAGTTCACGGTCAAATAAGCGAGCAGGACTGCGCCCGATCAAGTTCCAGCCGCCCGGCGATTGCAGCGGATAAATCGCGGTTTGCCGATCAGCAATGCCCAGGCTGCCTGCCGGAACTTGCTGGCGCGGAGTGCTCAAGCGCGGGCTGGCGAGCACTTCATCGACAAGGCCCATAAAGGCATAGCCGGGCGCAAAGCCCAAGGCGAATACCTGATAAACGTGTTCGCTGTGCAGTTTGATGACACCCGCATCACCGAGCCCGGTGCGTTCGCCGATGGTTTGCAGTTCAGGGCCGACGCTCCGCTGGTACCACACGGGAATTTGTTGTTCGCGTCCGGCTTTGCTGGCTTGCGGTTGCAAGTCAGTCAACGCCTGCTGAATCAGTACACGTGCCTGGCGGTCGTCAATTTGCTTCAGGTCATATTGCAACAACACGGTGGTGTAGGAGGGGACTAGCTCAAGCAGCGCGCCAGCGAACGTCTCGCGCAGGCGCTCTGTTGCAGCGAGCAGCCACGGCATGTTGTCTTCGGCAATTTCGTCGAACAGGCGCAGCATCAAGCTGTCGATGGCGACGACTTCAATGCGCAACTTCATGCAGGAAGCGCCTTCAAGGCTGCGCGGATTTTTTCTACCGCGGCGACCGAGCCTGCGTTATCACCATGCACACAAAGGGTGTCGGCGCGCAGTTGCAAAGCGCTGCCATCTTCGGCAATCAACGCAGTGCCAGTGGCGAGGTCAGTAGCTTGTTTGATGATGGTTTCAGCTTGGTGATGAACCGAACCCGGTTTGGCGCGAGAGACCAGCATGCCAGCGGCGTCATAGGCGCGGTCGGCAAATACTTCGAACCACAGCTTGATCCCGATTTCATCTGCAAGACGCTGGCTGGCGCTGTTGTCGCGGGTCGACATCAGCATCAATGGCAGCTCAGGATTGTAACGGGCAACAGCCTGCATGACTGCGCGTAGCGAGTCCGGGTTGCGCATCATGTCGTTGTACATAGCGCCGTGCGGCTTGACGTAGCTGACTTGCGTTCCTTCCGCGCGGCAAATGCCTTCGAGTGCGCCAATTTGGTAGAGCAGCATGTCTTCAATTTCCTGCGGGCTGCAGGCCATCGAGCGACGTCCAAAACCGACCAGGTCGGGATAAGCCGGGTGCGCACCGATACGCACCTGATGGGCCACCGCAAGCGCCACGGTACGGCGCATGATGCTGGGGTCTGAGGCGTGAAAACCACAGGCAATATTGGCACAATCGATAAATGACATGACCTCGGCATCGAGGCCCATGCGCCATGCGCCAAAGCTTTCACCGATATCGCAATTGAGCAGTAAACGACTCATTGAAATCCCCTGTTTATTATTGGCGTTCAGAATGTGAACTAGAATTTCTTTGACAAAACGATGATATTTTATCGATAAAACGTCAACGTATTTTTCATAAGAATCTTCTGATCAACCGTCTGCCGGACAAACGGCTTTGTTGTATGCTTGCCTGCAGCCACCCGCTAAAGCAGCAAAAAAATTTCAAGAAACCCAGGCTTAACCACGGACTTCAGATGACCGACGGCAACTCTTCACGGACCCCGCGCAGCTCTATTGTGGCCTCCAGTCACCTTGCGGAGCAGTCGCAAGAGCTTTCGCAGATGGAGTTCGGCATGATCATCGCGGGCAATGCATTTATGCGCTGGATGGAGCGCTGCATGAAGGCCGCAGGTGGCGTTGAAATGAATGCACTCGATGTTATGGTGCTGCACAACCTGGTAAGTCGTGGGCGGGCCAAGCGCCAAGCAGACATCTGCCTACTGTTAAATATAGAAGACACCCACACAGTTACCTACGCCTTGAAAAAACTCAGCAAACTGGGGTTTGTCGTGGGTGAAAAACAAGGTAAGGAAATGTTCTATCAAGCCACTGAAAAGGGGCTTGAACTCTGTGCTGAGTACACCGAGATTCGTCAAGAGTGTCTGATCTCAGCCTTTGAGAATCTCAATATTAACCCTGAGGAAATCCATCGCCTCGCGGGTATGCTACGGGCGATGTCCGGGCTTTATGACCAAGCCGCACGCGCTGCAACCTCTCTGTAAACTGTACAAGTGTTTCGTTGTGCAGCCATCGTGGATACTGATTAATGCGTATTGAACCTCGCCCACTGCCAGACATCTTGCCTGATCTGGGCAGCCTGCCACCTTTGCTGACGCGCCTTTATGCCGCGCGCGGTGTGCAAACAATCGCTGAGTTGGATAAAGGCTTGGCGCGGCTGATTCCCTACCAGCAACTCAAAGGTATCGATGCGGCGGTTGACTTGTTAGTGACTGGCCTTGAACAGCGCCAACGCATGTTGATTGTTGGTGATTTCGACGCCGATGGCGCCACGGCCAGTACTGTTGGCGTGCTGGGCTTGCGGATGCTGGGTGCTACCCACGTCGATTACCTGGTGCCCAACCGCTTTGAATATGGCTACGGCCTGACTCCGGAAATCGTTGCTGTGGCGCTTGAGCGCGAACCGCAATTGCTAATCACCGTTGATAATGGCATCTCCAGCGTTGACGGCGTGACAGCGGCTAAAGCGGCAGGGCTGACTGTATTAATCACTGACCATCACTTGCCGGGCCCAGAATTACCGGCGGCGGATGCGATCGTTAACCCCAACCAACCGGGCTGTGAATTTCCGAGTAAAGCCTTGGCCGGTGTTGGCGTGATGTTTTATGTGCTGCTGGCGCTGCGTGCGCGCTTGCGAGCTATTGGCTGGTTCACTGAGCAATCCATTCAAGAGCCGAATCTGGCTGAGCTGTTGGATTTGGTCGCGCTGGGAAGTGTGGCTGACGTGGTACCACTGGATGCCAATAACCGCATCCTGGTACACCAAGGTTTAGCCCGAATTCGAGCCGGTCGTGCGCGTCCCGGTTTGCGCGCCGTGCTTGAGGTTGCAGGGCGCCAACATGGACGGATTACCTCTACCGATCTGGGCTTTATTCTTGGGCCGCGCTTAAATGCTGCAGGGCGTCTGGATGATATGAGCCTCGGTATCGAGTGCCTGCTGTGTGAAGACGAAGCACTGGCCCGCGACATGGCGGTTGAGCTTGATCAACTTAATCAGGATCGCAAAAGCATCGAACAGGGCATGCAGCGTGAAGCCCTGGCGCAACTCAAGGATTTGCCGGTTGAAGACATGCCCTTTGGTTTGTGCCTATACGAGCCAGACTGGCATCAGGGTGTAATTGGAATTCTCGCCTCGCGTCTGAAAGAGCGTTATCACCGGCCAACCATTGCCTTCGCCGACGCTGGCGATGGTGCGTTAAAAGGCTCGGCGCGCTCAGTGCCGGGCTTTCATATTCGCGATGCGTTGGACGCCGTAGCAGCCAGGCATCCGGGGTTGATCAGCAAGTTTGGTGGCCATGCGATGGCGGCGGGCTTGTCTTTGCCTGCGGCTAATTTTCCGGCCTTTGCCGAGGCATTTGATGGCGAAGTGCGACGTCAGTTGGTCGAAGATGACCTCACCGGACGCCTGTTTTCGGACGGCACCCTGTCGCTGGCGGAATACAATCTCGAACTGGCGCGTGCGCTGCGCAACGCTGGGCCTTGGGGGCAGCATTTCCCTGAGCCACTTTTTCATGGTGCGTTCCAGCTTGTGCAGCAGCGTTTGGTGGGTGAAAAACACCTGAAAATGGTTTTGAAAACTGAATGTGGCGGACAAACCCTGGATGCCATCGCATTCAATATCGACCGCGACCAGTGGCCGAATCCGACCGTGCGTTGGGTCGAGCTGGCCTACAAGCTCGATGTGAATGAGTACCGTGGCAATGAGACGGTGCAACTGTTGGTGGCTCATCTGGCAGCCCGCTAAAGCCTCACTGCGGCCAAAATGGGGCGTAGGGTGCGGCAACGCGCTGCTTGCCCACCAAAGTTCAGCAAATAGCGCGAATATTTACCGCTGCAATGGTGGATGAAAAGTATCGCTCGCCTGTCTGTTCACAACACGCTCAGCAATATTTCGATGCATTCTGTTTGTAGGCTCTGCGCAACTGATGCGCTTAAATCCGGTCAACTTATCTAGACCTAAGATTTATAACGTGCGCGGAGAGTGCAATGAACACACGTGGACTGCTCGATCAATTACTCAAGTCGGGCCAAGACCTGATGCAACAAAAGTCATCAGGCCAGCAGAGCGCCAATAACCAGGGCTCGAACTCAAGCGGTGGCTTGGGCGATGTTTTGGGTAGCGTTTTGGGCAAGTCCGGCGGCTCATCCGGCGGTTTGGGCAGCTTGCTCTCTGGTGCCGGTGGCGGTGCGTTGGCAGCAGGTGCGATGGGACTGTTGCTGGGCAATAAAAAAGCCCGCAAGTTTGGTGGTAAAGCACTCACATATGGCGGTTTGGCTGCACTGGGTGTTATCGCTTACAAAGCCTATGGCAACTGGCAATCCCAGCAGGCGGGCAATGTTCGGCAGGAGCCGCAAACGATCGACCGTTTGCCCGCGCCAGAAGCGGAAATTCACAGCCAGGGCATTCTCAAAGCGTTAGTGGCAGCAGCCAAGGCTGATGGCCATGTTGATGCCCGCGAGCGGCAGTTGATTGAGGGTGAGTTAAGCAAGCTGGCTGATGATCAAACCTTGCAGCGCTGGCTTGAAGCAGAGTTGAATAAGCCACTGGATCCGGCCGATGTCGCACGCGCTGCAACTACGCCAGAGATGGCGGCGGAGATGTATATCGCTAGTGTGCTGATGGTCGATGAAGAGCACTTTATGGAGCGCGCCTATCTTGAAGAGTTGGCGCGCCAGCTCAAGCTTGAGCCCGCGTTGAAACAAGAGCTTGAAGCGCAGGTGAGAGCTGAACTTACTCAGGCTTGAATAACGTTCCGGCCTGGCGCGCCTCTTCTGCCTGACCAAGCTGGCAGGAGAGGGCGCGGCTAAAGTCTATTTGCTCGGGGCCGTCTTGCTTGCTCCATCCTTCACGTAGGATGTTTTACCTTGGGCGAGGAAGATGCGTGACCAGACGCTCATCAAAATCGCACTGTTGGTCATTTCTTCTTTCTCGGTTGCGCTGTAGCCGACCGCATCGAGTTGTGCATATGCCGCTGGCATGGCTGCGTGGTCAACTTTGGCCAATGCTTCGGCATAAGCCAGCGCGGCGCGTTCTTTATCGCTAAACAATTCACTGCTGCGCCAAGTGGCGATGGAATTGACCTTGGCGGGAGCGATTCCTGTCTCAAGTGCATCGTTGGTGTGGAACACGACGCAATAATTGCAGTTGTCTACCTGGCTGACGCGCAGCCGTACCATTTCTGCGATTTGCGGTGCCAGCTTCAATGATTTGTTGAACGAGCCGTAGTCCTTGGCCCATTGCGTGGGCAGCTTCAGATAGCCGGACTCGTTGCTCGACAGGCGGGTGGTCTTGAAGGCGATGTCGTCAAAGCTTTGGTGGACGATATCGGCAGCGTTGGCGGTGCCTATAGCTCCGGCCAAAATGCAGGCGGCTAGCGTAATTGTCTTGCGCATCATCTTTTACAGTTCCTTTGCTTGATTAATCCGTATGGCGCGTGCGCGCTGATTTCCGTGGTGGCGCGCTGGCCATGATACGCATAGCTAGCAGCAACTACCAAACCAAGCGCTGTCAGCTACCTGCCGATGCAAGGCACATGCACTGGTGTAGAGCGTGCGGCTGGTCTATGGTTTATTTCCCGGAATCGAGTGTATCAACGCAATGGAGGCATCAATGAACACTAGCGGTTTACTTGAACAGTTATTACGCGCTGGGCTGTCTGGGCAGGGAGGCTCCAGAGGCGGCGCAGGCGGTATGGCAGGGGGGCTTGGCGGTGCGTTGGGCGGCGCGCTTGGCGGCATGCTGGGCGGCTCGGGCAACACCCGCTCGGGTGCAGGTGGTCTCGGCGGCTTAGGTGGTTTGCTGGGTGGTCTACTGGGCGCCGGGGGGCAGAGCCCGCAAGCAGGCCAACCCCGCAGCAGTGCGAACAATAGCGGCGGTATTGGCATGAGCGGTTTGGCCACCCTCGGCATGCTGGCTTATCAAGCCTATAGCGCCTGGCAAAAAACTCAGGCCCAGAATGCGCAGGCTCCCGCGACACGCTCTGCGGCCATGGCGATGCCGCAAACCGTCGATATGCTGGCTGGTCCCGAGGTTGAAGAACACAGCCATGCGATATTGCGTGCACTGATTGCTGCATCCAAGGCCGACGGGCGAGTGGATGAGCAAGAGAAAAAACTTATCTACGCAGAGATAGCAAAGCTGACCTCCGACCCCGAGTTGCAAGACTGGTTGGATCGGGAAGTACGCAGTCCACTGGATGCCGCTGCGGTTGCCCAGGCGGCCAATAGCCCGGAAATGGCGGCTGAAATGTACCTTGCCAGTGCCATGCTGATTGGTCGGCAAGAAGGTGGTGAGCGTGAGTACCTCAATCAACTGGCCGCCCAACTGCAGCTGGAACCTGGCTTGCAGGCCCAGCTTGAAGCGCACGCACGGCCTCAGGGCTGATCGACTGCTGTACCTTCATGACAAGCTTCGCTAGCCGCGCTCTGCGATTGGCGAAGCTTTCACCGATGCACGGGGCAATCCGACCAATAGATGATTCCTGCCAGCCGCTTTAAGCGGCTAGGCTGACTCCTGAGCATATAAAAATTACAAAGCGAGGCGTCAATGCAGCAACTTCTCGAGAGCTATGACTATTTGATCGTCGGCGCTGGACCGGCGGGTTGCTTGCTGGCTAATCGCTTGTCTGCCGATTCCAGTGTACAAGTGGCGCTGCTTGAGGCGGGAGGGCGTGATAACTATCCGTGGATCCATATTCCGGTGGGTTACCTTTATTGCATTGGCAACCCGCGTACGGACTGGTGTTACGACACCGTCGTCGAGGCAGGGCTCAATGGCCGCTCGCTGAAGTATCCGCGTGGTCGGGTGCTCGGTGGTAGTTCCTCAATCAACGGCATGATTTATATGCGTGGCCAGCGTCAGGACTACGATGGCTGGGCGGCTGCGGGTAATCAAGGCTGGGCCTGGAACGATGTATTGCCGGTGTTCAAGCGCAGCGAAAATCACTACGCAGGCGACAGCGAGTTGCATGGCGGTCAGGGTGAGTGGCGGGTCGAACAGCAGCGCTTGAAGTGGGATGTGCTGGAGTCGTTCAGGCAGGCCGCAGCACAAACTGGGATCGCCAGCATCGAAGATTTCAACGGTGGTGATAACGAAGGCTGCAGCTACTTTCAGGTTAACCAGCGACGCGGCGTGCGTTGGAATGCTTCAAAAGCATTTTTGCGTGGGGTCGAGCAGCGTGCAAATCTGCATGTTGTGACTGACGCTGATGTTCAGCGGGTAATCCTGGCTGATGGCCGTGCCCAAGGTGTTCAGGTGCAACGTCACGGACGTGAGCAGACGGTTAAGGCGCGTCGAGAAGTTATTTTGTGTGCCGGGGCGATTGGTTCTCCTACGTTGTTGCAACGTTCCGGTATTGGGCCCCGGCCGTTACTGGAGCGTCTGGGCATCGCGGTACAGCATGAACTTGCAGGCGTTGGTGAGAATCTGCAGGATCACCTGCAGTTGCGCCTTATTTATAAGGTAAGCGGGGTCAAAACCCTCAATCAAATAGCCTCGAAACTGACTGGGAAAATGGCCATGGGCATTGAGTATTTGCTCAAGCGCAGCGGTCCGCTTGCTATGGCGCCAAGCCAGTTAGGTGCTTTTGCCCGCTCGAGTGCCGAACAAAACCGCGCGAACTTGCAGTATCACGTGCAACCCTTGTCACTTGAGCGCTTTGGTGAGCCGTTGCATGCTTTTCCGGCGTTTACCGCTTCAGTGTGTAATCTGCGCCCGTTTAGCCGCGGCAAGGTTGAAATTAATTCGCTCGACAGCACAGCAACACCCTTGATTCAGCCTAATTATTTAAGTGATCCGCGTGATTTACAGGTAGCTGCAGATGCTATCCGGCTAACTCGCCAGATTGTTGCTGCGCCGGCATTTGCAGCCTTTAAGCCTGAGGAATACAAGCCTGGTCCGAGTTATCAGAGTGAGCAGGATTTGTACCGTGCGGCAGCAGAGATAGGCACTACCATTTTTCACCCAGTCGGCACCTGCAAGATGGGGCAAGGAGCCGATGCAGTGGTTGATGCACAGTTGCGGGTGTACGGAATTCCGGGTTTGAGAGTCGCCGATGCCTCAATTATGCCGAGCATTATTTCGGGTAATACCTGCTCGCCAGTGTTGATGATCGCGGAAAAAGCAGCACAGATGATCATGCAGAGCCATTCAACAGCTATGGTTAATGGGGCGCTTACTGATTCGCTTGCACAACGTGTTTGTGAGCCGGTAAGCAGCGAGTAACTATGTCCGAAAGTGCAAAGCTGCTTTAGATAAGTCACTTGCAGTCGATAGAGTGAGTCACTAGAGTCGCCGCCATAGCTTTAAGCTATAGGTTGCGAATCTGCGTTGAATTAAGTATTTGAGATCGGGGAAAACTGTGAAGAACTGGACTGTTCGGCTGCGTATTGTTGCGAGTTTTGCGGTTGTCATAGCCATTCTGCTGTCACTTGCAGTCTATACATACGCAGGTTTGCTGAGTATCGACGAAGAGGTAGAGTCAGTTCAGGACGATGCTGTCCCCGGTCTGTACCAGATTTCCAGAATTCGTAGTGTCTGGGTCGAGCATATGCTTACGACTCAGCAGCGGTTGCTTGTCGCATCTGCTGGTGAGCTTGGCTCTGAGTTGACGGGGCAGGGCGAATTCGCCAAGAGTTATGAAGCCAATGAACAGCAGCTCGACCAAGAAATTACGCAGTATAAAAAGACGGTGTTCGATAGCGATGACCGTGAGCTGTTAGCGGGCTTTGAGCGAGACCGTGCTGAATACCTGAAGCTCCATGCGCAATTTAAGGCACTGGTCAGTCAAGGCGAACTTGACCAGGCCTCGGCTTTGATAAGAGGTCCGCTTGCCAGTAAATGGCAGGAGGGGCAAAGCCAGCTTCACCAGCTCGTCGATTTAAACCGTCGCAACGCCCAAATAGCAGCTGAAGACATATTGTCTTCGGTGCATGCACTTGAGGTCAGTATCCTGATTGCCGTGTTACTGGCGGTCTTGATTGCCTGTATTTGTGGTTTCTTGCTGCTGCGCGCCATTACCACCCCAATTAGAGCCATTGTGAGGACGTTGCGGGTAATGGGTGAGGGCGATTTGGCGGTGCGCCTCAACTTGCAGCGCAACGATGAATTCAATGCAATTGAGCTTGGTTTCAATGAGATGAGTGAGGCGCTGAAGTCTCTGGTGACTCAGGCGCAGCGCTCAGCTGTACAGATGACTACTGCAGTAACCGAGATTGCAGCGACGTCCAAGCAACAGCAAGCTACCGTCACTGAAACCGCTGCGACTACCACCGAGATAGGCGCAACCTCACGCGAGATTACTGCGACCGCACGCGATCTGGTACGCACCATGGATGAGGTTTCCGGCACCGCCGAGCAAACTTCAGTACTGGCAGGCTCCGGCAAGCTTGGCCTGACTCGCATGGAAGACACCATGCATCAGGTCATGGGCGCTGCTGATCTGGTCAATACCAAGCTGGCGATCCTCAATGAAAAGGCGGGCAATATTAATCATGTGGTCACCACCATTGTTAAGTTTGCTGACCAGACCAACTTGTTGTCCCTGAACGCTGCGATCGAGGCTGAAAAGGCCGGTGAATATGGTCGTGGTTTTGCGGTTGTAGCCACCGAAGTACGCCGCCTTGCAGACCAGACTGCAGTGGCGACTTACGACATTGAACAAATGGTCCGAGAAATTCAGTCTGCAGTGTCTGCCGGGGTGATGGGCATGGACAAGTTCTCGGAAGAGGTGCGTCGCGGCATCGCAGAAGTTGGCCAAATGGGTGAACAACTGTCGCAAATTATCCATCAGGTTCAAGCGCTGGCCCCACGCGTGCAGATGGTCAATGAGGGCATGCAAGCGCAGGCAACGGGGGCCGAGCAGATCAACCAGGCGTTGGTTCAATTGGGTGAGGCCAGCGGCCAGACAGTTGAATCGCTGCGTCAGACAGGATCGGCAATTGATGAGTTAAATCAGGTGGCTGGCAGCCTGCGTTCCGGCGTTAGCCGTTTCAAGGTTTAAGTTTCCATGAGCCTGCGAGCCAATTATCAGCACGCTCGCCGCCAGCAAGGTGAGTTGTACTTGCTGTTCTCACTCGGTGACGACCGCTATGCGCTTGATGTCCACTCCATCAGCGCTGTCTTGCCCTTGCAGCAGTTCAAGCAAATACCCGATGCACCAAACTGGGTTTCGGGGTTGTTTGTATTTCGCGGCGAGCCACTGCCGGTGATTGATCTTTGCCATTTAGCCCTTTCCATACCCGCCCAAAAGCGCGCGAGTACCCGTTTGGTCGTGGTCAAGTATTTATCGGCGGGCGGCCAACCGGTGCAGCTCGGCTTAATCCTTGAGCAAGCAACTGATACCCAGCGCTTGCTGGGCGATGGCTTCAGGCCTAATCCACTACAAAATCCGCTGACACCTTATTTGGGTATGGTTCAACAAACCCCGCAGGGTATGGTTCAGCGCATCAGCGTTGAGCAACTGTTGACTGATGAGGTGCGAGCGTTGCTGCTGCGTAACGCAGTGGATGATTGTGCTCATGGATGATCGTTTCGAGCAGTTACTCAAGCGCAAGATTGGCCTGGATGTTGAGTCTGTTGGTCAGATGGTGCTTGAGCGCGCTATACGTCAGCGTATCAAGGCTACCGATAGCGCCGATGAAGAGGCTTACTGGCAGCAGTTGCACCTATCCCCGGAAGAACAACTTGCCCTGGTTGAGGCGGTTGTGGTGCCTGAAACCTGGTTTTTCCGTTACCCGGAATCATTTAGTCAGTTAGTCAAATTGGCGCAAGCGCGGTTAACCGAGCTGAAGCATTCACGGCCGTTACGAATCATCAGTTTGCCATGCTCGACGGGTGAAGAGCCCTATTCGATTGTCATGGCTTTGCTGGATGGCGGTTTGGCGCCGCAGTCATTTGAAGTGGATGCACTGGATGTAAGTGAGCGGGTTATTCGACTGGCCAGTGAAGGGCTATATGGGCGCAATTCATTTCGTGGCGACTCTCTGAGCTTTCGTGATCGTCATTTCAGTGTTGAGGGCGATCATTATCTGCTTGCTCAATCTGTGCGTGAGAAAGTGAGCTTGCAGTGCAGCAACCTGTTCGCCAGCAACTTGCACAGCACGCGACAGCCTTATGATTTTGTGTTTTGTCGCAATTTGCTGATCTATTTCGACCGGCCCACGCAGTTACAGGCCTTGCAGGCGTTAAAGCGCTTACTGGCGCCAGGTGGTGCGATGTTCACCGGGCCAGCTGAGACCGGCTTGTTCAGTCAGAACGGTATGCAGGCATTGGCGGCGCCGTTGAGTTTTGTGTTCAAAGTCGCCGAGACCCGCCAGCCAGTATCGAAGCCAAGCCCGGACTTGAGCTTTCATGCTCAACCCCGTCCACCACAACCCTTTGCAAAGCCGATCATGGCTCAGCCGCGGCGATCTGAGCCTAAGGCCCATAAACCGGCGTTGGCTTCGTTGCGACCGAGTGAAGAACATACTGCAGTAGCCAAAACCGATGCTGGCGCGCAAAAGTTAAATGCAATTAAGGCATTGGCCAACAGTGGGCGCACCGCTGAAGCGTTAGCGGCTTGTCACGCATTACTGGCAGAGCAGGGAGCCAGTGCCGAGCTGTTTTATTGGCTTGGGCTACTCAGTGATACCGCTGGCGATAGCGATGCCGCGCAGAATTTTTACCGCAAAGCGCTCTATCTTGAACCTGCACATATTGAGGCGTTATCGCATCTGGCGATGTTGCTGGAAGCCCGAGGCGATCAGGCTGGCGCCCGTCGGCTGCGACAACGTGCGAGCCGTGGAGTAAATAACAGTGGTTGATAGTTCGCACATCTTTGCGGGTGATGAGACCTTGCCGGTACTTGACGATTGCTGGAAACACATTGGCGTGTACGGCGATAAAAGTTGCTCGCGTCTGAATGAACATGTGCACTGCCGCAACTGTGAAGTCTACGCACAGGCGGCAATCAGTCTGCTTGATCGTTACGGTGCGCAGTTGCTGGATCACGACGACACTGCGGCGCAGGTTGAAGAAGATCTCGGGGAACGCCGTTCAACTCTGATTTTTCGTCTTGGCGAGCAATGGTTTGGCCTCGCGACTACTGGCTTGGTCTCGGTGGTTGGACAAACGTCTATTCACTCATTACCCCATCAGCGTTCACCGAATTTACTGGGAGTCACCAATGTCAACGGTGCGCTGGTTGCCTGTATTTCTCTGCAGGACCTGCTTGCTCTGGAACCCGCGGTAATTGCCAGTACCGAGCGCAGAGTGGTGCCACGTATGCTAATTCTCGGAAGCACCAATGGTGTTTTTGTTGTACCGGTTGATGAGGTTGAAGGTATCCATTTGCTTGCTCTGCGTGATATCAGAGAACCGGCTCGTGGTGCGGGTCAGGCTGCTGGTCAATACGCCAGTGGCGTTGTTCGGTGGCATCAGCGCAGCATTACCTTGCTAGACGAGCAGTTACTGGCGCAGGCGATGATCAGGAGCCTGGCATGACTCCGGATCAAATGCGTGATGCATCGCTGCTTGAGTTGTTCCGCCTGGAAGCCGAAGAGCAGACCAAAGTGCTCAATGCAGGCTTGTTGGTGCTCGAACGTGACCCAATTGATGCTGGGCAGCTTGAGGCCTGTATGCGTGCGGCCCATTCGCTAAAAGGGGCTGCACGCATTGTTGGGCTTGATGAGGGGGTCAGTGTTGCCCACGTCATGGAAGATTTGCTGGTGGCTGGCCAATCAGGTTTGTTGCGCCTGCAGCCTGACCATATCGACGCATTATTACAGGGTTCTGATGCGCTGTTGCGTATTGGTCAGGCTGGGCTGAGCAGCGAACAGCAGGCGCAGCTCTCCGCGCAAGTTACCAGTCTTGTTGCACGCTTGCAGGCATTGTTCGACGCGGCTGTGCCGTCTCTTGCGCAAGCTTCGCAGCCCGTGACGCCCAAGCCCTTGCCCCCCGTAATTGAACCCGAGGTGCAGGATGCTCATGAATTGTCGGGCGCGGAGCTGGCTCAAGACGCCAGCCATGAGCCAGCGACTGATGCGCGCGGACGAGTGCTACGCGTGTCTGCCGAACGTCTTGATCATCTTTTGGATATGTCGGGCAAGTCGCTGGTTGAATTTCAGCGGATCAAGCCGCTGAGTGAATCCTTGACTCGCCTCAAGCGCCTGCATGCAACGACCAAGCGCGCACTTGACTCTTTGCGTGAAGCAACCTTGGCGTCGTCCCTGGATGTGCAAGCTCAGGCATTGCTGGGTGAAAGTCGGGGCTTGCTCAGTGAATGCCAGCAGATGTTACTGCAGCATATGGAAGCCTTCGATGAGTTTGCCTGGCAAGGAGAGCAACGTACGCAAGCACTCTATGATGCGGCGCTGACCTCGCGCATGCGCCCGTTTGCCGATGTGTTGTCGGGGCAGGCGCGGCTAGTGCGTGACCTTGGACGCTCGCTTGGTAAACAGGTACGCCTGGACATTGAAGGGGACAGCACGCAGGTCGATCGCGATGTATTGGAGCGACTTGAGTCACCTCTTACACACTTGCTGCGCAACGCTATCGACCATGGAATTGAAAGCCCTGAGCAGCGGATTAATGCAGGCAAGGCTGCAGAGGGCAAAATCAGCCTTCGTGCTCGTCATCATGCGGGCATGCTGGTGCTGGAGCTTCTTGATGACGGTGGTGGTGTTGATTTAGCTCAGCTGAAACAGAGTATTTGCGCGCGCAAACTATCCACCGCAGAAACCGTTGCGCAACTGAGTGAGGAAGAGCTGCTGGCGTTTTTGTTTCTGCCCGGGTTCAGCATGCGCGACAAGGTCACCGAGGTTTCCGGGCGGGGCGTCGGGCTTGATGCAGTCATGCACGAGATTCGCCAATTACGTGGCAGCGTGCGCATGCAGCAGACTACCGGTCAGGGCAGCGTATTCGTTATTGAGGTGCCGCTAACCCTTTCAGTTGTGCGCAGTCTGGTCGTTGAAATTGGTTCTGAAGCCTATGCGATTCCGCTGGCACATATTGAGCGCATGGTGCGTCTTGGGCAGGAACAGATTGTCCAGCTTGAAGGGCGCCAGCACTTTTGGCATGAAAACCGCCATGTCGGCCTGATCGCAGCGAGTCAGTTGCTGCAAAAAAGCGAAGGGCGTACTGAGCAGGATGGCATTTCTGTGGTGCTGATCAATGATCGTGAAATGCTCTATGGATTGACTGTCGAGCGCTTTATCGGCGAACGCACTCTGGTGGTCATGCCGCTTGATCCGCGTCTGGGCAAGGTTCGTGATGTGTCGGCGGGGGCTTTGCTCGATGACGGCACGCCGGTATTGATTCTTGATATTGAAGACCTCTGCAGCTCGATCGGGAAGCTGTTGGGCAGCGGTAGCCTGCAGCGTGTCGACAGTCGTGATAAGCAGGCTGGAGGGCGTGCCCGTAAGCGTGTTCTGGTGGTAGATGACTCGCTCACCGTGCGCGAGCTTGAGCGTAAGTTGTTGCTCAGTCGCGGCTATGAAGTGTCGGTGGCCGTAGATGGAATGGACGGCTGGAACGCACTACGGGCCGAGTCCTTTGATCTGCTGATTACCGATATCGACATGCCACGTATGGACGGTATCGAACTTGTCAGTCTGGTGCGGCGTGACAGTCGCATGCAGTCATTGCCAGTGATGGTGGTTTCCTACAAGGACCGTGAAGAAGACCGCCAGCGCGGCCTTGATGCCGGTGCTGATTATTATTTGGCCAAGGCCAGCTTCCATGACGAAGCATTACTTGATGCTGTTCAGGTTCTGATTGGGGATGCGCAGGAATGAAGATCGGGATTGTCAATGATATGCCGCTGGCGATTGAGGTGTTGCGGCTCGTCATCAGTCAAGAGCCGGCGCACCAGATTATATGGACCGCAAATGATGGTGTTGAGGCGCTGCGCCAGTGCAAGGCGCAAAGGCCAGATGTGGTGTTGATGGATATGTTGATGCCACGCATGAATGGTGTTGAGGCAACCCGGCAAATAATGGCTGAGTGTCCCTGCGCTATTTTGATCGTGACCTCGGATATCGAACGCAACATGAATCAGATCTTCGAGGCTATGGGGCATGGCGCGCTGGATGTGGTCAACACACCGTCATTGGTTGATCCGCAAGCTGTAGGTGCGACGGCATTGCTGCGTAAATTGCACAATATTGGCTGGATGATTGGTCAGCACGGCGCCAAATCAGTGGCTGCGCCAGCCCAGACTGAAACCACACGCCAGCGGGAACGAATCGTTGCAATAGGTGCCTCGGCAGGCGGACCCGCTTCGCTGGTTAGCTTGCTGAAACAGTTGCCCGCGGACTTTAGCGCTGCGGTTGTGCTGGTGCAGCATGTGGACGAAGTATTTGCCATGAGTATGGCGCAGTGGTTAGCCAGTGAATCAAAGCTGCCAGTACGTTTAGCTCAACCTGATGAGCGGCCGCAGTCGGGTGAGATACTGCTGGCGGGCACTAATAATCACCTGTATATGCAAAGCAATGGACGCCTGAGCTATCGCAAAGAGCCTGCTGAGCAAATATATCGACCGTCGATTGATGTGTTTTTTGACAGCCTGGTACGTAATTGGCAGGGCGATGCTGTAGGTGTATTGCTCACAGGTATGGGACGCGATGGCGCGCAGGGCTTGAAGCATATGCGTGAGCGCGGTTTCTTGACCATTGCCCAGGATCAGGCGAGTTGTGCTGTTTATGGTATGCCCAAAGCCGCCGCAGCTATTGATGCGGCGGTAAAGATTTTGCCGCTCGATCAAATTGCCCCCACATTGATTAACTATTATGCATAACAGTTCGGCTGCTGGTGGAGTAGATAAATGCACATTGCAATGAGTAGTCTGGAGAGTGTATGCACGATTCCAAGCAAATAGATGCGCAAGGCTTTGCTGCTGCGGCCAACGCAGTCATGATCTTGTTGGTTGATGATCAGGCTATGATTGGCGAAGCGGTTCGGCGTGCATTGGCGGGAGAGGAGGGCATCGACTTCCATTTTTGCTCAGACCCTCATAAAGCAGTCGAGGTTGCTCAGCAGATCAAGCCAACCGTGATTCTGCAAGATCTGGTCATGCCTGGCATCGATGGTTTGAACTTGCTGTGCGCGTATCGCGCCGAACCTGCCTTGCAAGATATCCCGATTATCGTGCTCTCCACCAAAGAGGACCCTCAAGTCAAGAGTGCTGCATTTGCCAATGGGGCCAATGACTATCTGGTGAAGTTGCCCGATAGCATTGAGCTGATCGCACGTATTCGCTATCACTCACGCTCCTATATCGCCCTGCAACAGCGTGACGAGGCATTTCGTGCTTTGCGGGAAAGCCAGCAGCAGCTTTTGGAAGCGAATCTGGTGTTGCAACGCATGATGAAGTCCGACGGTTTGACCGGTCTGGCCAATCGCCGGCATTTTGATGAATACCTTGAAATTGAGTGGACTCGTGCACTTCGTGAACACAGCCAGTTATCGCTGATTATGATAGATGTCGACTATTTCAAGGTTTATAACGACCAGTTTGGCCATGTTGCCGGAGATGATGTGTTGCGCCGTGTTGGCGCGGCGTTGGCCGACTCATGCTCGCGCTCCTCGGATTTGGCCGCGCGATACGGCGGAGAGGAATTCGCCATGATACTGCCAGGGACCTCGCCCGGTGGCGCCCGCTTGCAGGCCGAAAAAATCCGCAGGGCTGTTGAGGCGCTGGACATACCCCATTGCCGGCCTGAAACCGGATCGCCAGTTACGGTCAGCATCGGCGTGGCGACTGTGATACCTGTCGCAGGCGGCAGTTCACTGGCGTTGGTCGAAAAGGCCGACAACGGTTTGTATATGGCTAAAGGTAACGGCCGGAATCAGATCGGCGTAGAGCAATAACGCCCTACAAACTCTGGGCTGTCGATGGCGGGCTACAGCAGGTATAATCGTCGGCTTTTCGAACGTTTTACCTGTGAGTGCCCGCCAGCTATGGAAATCAACCCGATCGTTAACAGCATTAAGGACCTCTCCGAGCGCACCCTGACAATTCGGGGGTATCTTTGACTACGATCAAAAGCATGATCGTTTAGTCGAAGTAAACCGTGAGCTTGAAGACCCGAATGTCTGGAATGACCCCGAGTATGCCCAGAATTTGGGGCGCGAACGCGCATCCCTTGCATTAATAGTCGAGACCCTGGACGACCTTCATACCGGCTTGGCAGATTGTGCCGATTTGCTTGAAATGGCCGCTGAAGAAGACGACCAGAGCGCTGTTGATGATGTAGCCGCTGAAATTGAGCGTCTGCGTGACATTCTTGAGAAACTTGAATTTCGCCGCATGTTCAGCGGTGAAATGGACCCTAATAACGCCTATTTGGATATTCAGGCCGGCTCCGGCGGCACTGAGGCTCAGGATTGGGCCAACATGCTGTTGCGCATGTACCTACGCTGGGCTGATAAACGCGGCTTTGATGCGACCATTATGGAGCTGTCGGCTGGTGAAGTCGCCGGTATCAAGGGTGCCACGGTCCATATCAAGGGCGAATACGCATTTGGTTGGCTGCGCACCGAGATCGGCGTTCATCGCTTGGTGCGCAAGAGCCCGTTCGACTCGGGCAACCGTCGTCACACATCGTTTACCGCCGTATTTGTCTCGCCTGAAATCGATGACAACATTGAAATCGAGATCAATCCGGCTGACTTGCGTATTGATACCTACCGCTCCTCGGGTGCCGGTGGTCAGCACGTAAACACCACTGATTCAGCGGTGCGTATCACCCACGTGCCGACCAATACCGTAGTGAGCTGCCAGAACGAACGTTCTCAGCACGCCAACAAAGACACCGCCATGAAAATGTTGCGGGCCAAGTTGTACGAGCAAGAAATTCAAAAGCGTAACGCTGCATCGCAAGAGCTTGAGGACTCCAAGTCGGACATCGGCTGGGGCCACCAGATACGCTCTTATGTGCTCGATCAGTCGCGAATCAAGGATTTGCGCACCAATATCGAGAACAGCAACTGCGACGCAGTGCTCGATGGCGACCTCGACGGTTTTATCGAGGCCAGCCTCAAGCAAGGACTGTAAAACAGCTTCGTCCGCGCAGCTGTGCAACACAACGCAATGTAGGTTGAACCCAGCTAAGCTGGGGCAACGAGCGGCGCTGCATTTGCGTAGGATCCCGGCTAACCAGGCCGGATGTTGAGCATCGCTGCGCTCAGCAACACCCTACGAATACAGGAACAGACGGAAGACCATGAGCGACGAACAACTCGACCAGCACGATCTGCAACAGGAAGAAAACAAGCTGATTGCCCAGCGCAAGGAAAAGCTTGCCGCCGTGCGTGAGCAGGGTATTGCCTTCCCAAATGATTTCCGCCGAGACAGCTATTGCGCGGACTTGCAGAAACAGTACGTCGATAAGACCAAGGAAGAGCTGGCTGAAGCCGCGATTCCAGTCAAGGTTGCCGGTCGTATCATGCTCAACCGTGGCTCCTTTATGGTGCTGCAAGACATGACTGGGCGCATTCAGGTCTACGTCAACCGTAAAACCCTGCCTGAAGAAACCCTGGCAGCGGTCAAAACCTGGGATTTGGGTGACATCATCGCTGCTGAAGGCACCTTGGCGCGCTCGGGCAAAGGCGACTTGTACGTTGAAATGACCAGCGTGCGCCTGCTGACCAAATCTCTGCGTCCACTGCCAGACAAGCACCACGGGCTGACTGACACCGAGCAGCGCTATCGCCAGCGTTACGTTGACTTGATTGTTAACGAAGAGGTTCGTCAGGATTTCCGCGTGCGCTCCCAGGTGATCAGCCATATTCGTAAGTTCCTCGCTGAACGTGACTTCCTGGAAGTTGAAACCCCGATGCTGCAGACCATTCCAGGCGGCGCTGCGGCCAAGCCGTTTGAGACGCACCACAACGCCTTGGACATGCCAATGTTCCTGCGTATCGCGCCTGAGCTGTATCTCAAGCGTCTGGTTGTCGGTGGCTTTGAGCGGGTCTTCGAGATCAACCGTAACTTCCGTAACGAGGGCGTTTCGACTCGTCACAACCCTGAATTCACCATGCTTGAGTTCTACCAGGCTTACGCCGACTATGAAGACAACATGGATCTCACCGAAGAGCTGTTCCGTGAGTTGGCGCAGTTGGTTCTGGGTACAACTGATGTGCCGTACCAAGGCAAAGTCTTCCACTTTGGCGAGCCATTTGTACGCTTATCGGTATTCGACTCGATTCTCAAGTACACCGATGTGACGGCTGAACAGTTGCGCGACATCGACGCTGCCCGTGAAATCGCCAAGAAAGCTGGCGCCAAGGTGCTGGGTTTTGAAGGTCTGGGCAAGTTGCAGGTAATGATTTTCGAAGAACTGGTCGAACCAAAACTGGAACAGCCGCATTTCATTACCCAATACCCGTTTGAAGTTTCGCCATTGGCACGACGCAATGATCAGGATCCAAGTGTCACTGACCGTTTTGAGCTGTTCATTGGTGGCCGCGAGATTGCCAACGCTTACTCCGAACTTAATGATGCTGAAGATCAAGCCGAGCGCTTTATGGCACAGGTTGCGGATAAGGATGCCGGTGACGATGAAGCCATGCATTACGATGCTGACTTTGTTCGGGCACTGGAATACGGCATGCCGCCGACTGCAGGTGAAGGTATCGGTATTGACCGTTTGGTCATGCTGCTGACCGATGCGCCTTCAATCAGGGATGTAATCCTGTTTCCACATATGCGACCGCAAGCGTAGGATGTTGGCAAAAGCCGCCTTCGGGCGGTTTTTTGTTTCTGCTTCAATGTGCCGCAAAGCGGCATCTGTCGGTCTATTGCATGAACTTCAATAATTGGCCGTTCCGCACAGAATGATTCTGTGCGGTGCTGTGTGATTTTTCGGGCAGTATGATAGTCAACACAGAGAGCAGGCCGTCGTCTGTTTGCCGGTAAAACCTAAAAGTCTAGGGAAGATAAAAATCCGTTTATAAGTATGTGTCAGAGGTCTGCCAGCCGTGAAACAAGTAAGTGATAGCCCCGCGGTCATTGCTGTAACCGACAATATTCAGTATCAAGGCCGTAAAGCCAGTCGTGCCGGAAGTGAGAAGCGCCGTCAGGCAATTCTTGAGGCCGCTCTGCGCATTATTGTGCGAGAGGGCGTGCGTGCAGTACGTCATAGAGCTGTGGCTGCCGAGGCACAGGTTCCGCTGTCCGCGACCACCTATTACTTCAAAGACATTAACGACCTCATCAGTGACACCTTCACGCTCTTCGTCGAACGTTGCGCCGCTAACCAGAATCAGCTTTGGGGCGGCAATGAAGCACTGCTACAGGATCGCGTGAGCAAATTTGATGGTTCACCGGACAGGTTGCGCGCCTTTGCCGATGAGGTTGCGTACATTGCCGTAGCCTTCGTTCGTGACCAACTGGCTAATCGTCGCGATCATTTATTGGCCGAGCAAGCGTTCCGTCACGAAGCGTTGCTTAATCCACGTTTGCATGAACTGGTGCGAGCCCAAGCGCAAATCCTTTTGCAAGGTGCAACACGTTTCTTCGCTATGATCGGCTCAAAGCATCCGGTTGAGGATGCAACACTCTTGACGACTGCAGTCGAGCGCATGGAATATCGAGGTCTGATAGAAGGCGTTGATGCGCTGGACATTGAGGCAATGTTAGCCATTCTTAAGCGGTATCTGTATTTGGTTCTGGATGTCTGAAACCGCCGTAGTCAGCAGGTTACTGGTGGCGCACGGGCAGGCCAGAAGCAACATCGTCGGCACACTGAAACCCGATTCACAAGGAGAGCTGAATGAACGCTTGGCGTGTGCTGGTCGCCTTGTCCTTTTTGTTGTTGAGTGGCTGCTTGGTTACCTTTCAGGATCCGATCCCGGCTAATGAAGCCGCACCTATTCCGCTACTGGGTGAGTGGTCGCGCAAGGATGAATGGGGCGAGTTGCATTACCTTGAAATCAGTCGATCGGGGTCAAATACCTACAAGGCGAGAAGTTTCGAGGGCAGCCCGGATAACCTTGTGGGCGCTGAAGAGTACGGCTTTACCGTCGCGCATCACGGCAGCCGCTGGTATCTGTCGACCGGTTTGCCCAAGCGCCTGGGCGCCAATTTTGTAATCCTTGGTTTTGAGCTGACGCGCAATAATGAGTTGGTGTTGTACAGTCTCGACGTTGAACGCATTCTGCAAGAGCTCGAAGAGGGCATGTGGCAAGGTAAAATGGTTGAGATGCCGATTGGCGAGGGTGTATTGATTACCTCGCCGATGGATAAGGTTTTTGCGTACTTGAATGACCCCGCCAACTCGGACGTGTTTATCGAGATTGCGCGCTATCAGCGCGAGGGTGAATGATTTTGCTGGTCTTGAGGCCGCGAGGGAGACATGAATAGCCATGTAGGTTTGGATGATTATCAATTAGTCGTCCGTGCGTTATCAGACAGGATTGTCGAGGCGCAAACACCCATTCGTGTTTTGGACGGGGTGAAATGGGACGAAAGCGTTCGTAGCGAGTTTCTTAAACACAAAGGAACAAAGCTGCCGAAAGTAGACAGGGCCTATTACGACAGCCGCCCACTGGCGTTTGATGCGACGGCAAAAAAACTCGAATTCCAGAACATTGAACGCGATATCACTCGCCAGCTTGGACAATTCAATCCAGTCGGGCAGATCATGCGGCGCATGTGTCGTGAGTACCGCATGGTTATTCGCATGCTCGAGGCCCGAGGCACCGAAGATTTCGGTTTGATTTCGCAAGACCTCTACGGTGCGGCCTCGGATGCATTCCATGCTGGCGATCCAACCTTGGCTGATCTCGGCGTCATGTTCTCGGGCTTTCTGAACAATATCGACAGCCGTGGTGACTTGAAGGATGAGGTTAAAAGCCTCAATGCCAAGGCCGCGGTTGACCTGCTACAGCACCGCCTGAACAAGGTGTTTGGTGAGCATGAAGATACCATTCGCGTATTTGAATCCGACGGTATCTTGGCTGATGCTGCAGCTGGCGCTGATTACATCAAAATCCGTACCGATGCGATGTTCAACGAGCGCGATGTTAAAGCGCTTGAAGTACATGAAGGGCTGGTACATGTCGCGACAACCTTGAATGGGCAGAATCAGCCAATCTGTACCTTTCTATCCAAAGGGCCACCGTCTTCCACAGTGACTCAGGAAGGCTTGGCAATTCTGATGGAGGTAATCAGTTTCGCCTCATATCCCACCCGTTTGCGCAAGCTGACCAATCGCACCCGCGCCATTCACATGGCCGAGGAGGGTGCCGATTTTCTGCAGGTATTCGACTTTTACCGCGAGCAGGGTTTCGGTGTTGAAGACAGCTACAGCAACGCCAGCCGTGCCTTTCGTGGCTCGACACCCACCGGTTTGCCTTTCACCAAGGACCTCTCGTACCTGAAAGGCTTCATCATGATCTACAACTATATCCAGCTAGCGGTCCGTAAAGGCAAGCTGGAGCAAATCCCTTTGTTGTTCTGCGGCAAAACCACCCTTGAAGACATGCGCACCCTGCGCCAGTTGGTTGATGAAGGTCTGGTGGTACCGCCCAAATACCTGCCACCGCAGTTCAGTGATTTGAACTCGTTGTCGGCGTGGATGTGTTTCTCAAACTTCCTAAACAATCTGAGTCTCGACCGTATAGAAGCCGATTACGCCAACATCCTGTAAAGCGTCCTGTACTTTGGTGATGCTGCGTTGGAATTGCCCCCGAAAATGCTCATTTACCGGAGTAAACTCCGTTTTTCGGGGGCAATGCCGCCTTGCCTGACCTTTGTACAGAACACTTTAATGCTTTGCGGACGGGCTACTGCGCTTGGCGATACTGCGTTGCAGCCCTTCTGAAAACTGCTCATTTACCGGAGTAAACTCCGCTTTTCGGGGGCAATGCCGCCTTGCCTGCGCTCGCTACGCCCTCGATCGGTATTGTTAGTGATAATGAATCAACAGCATCAGTAGTCGCATCAGCGCATAAGTAGCCTCTAATGACGATCGTTTAGCCTTGTTATGAGCCTTCCCGCCTAAGGATATTTAATGAACAGCCACGAACTTGAGTACGAAATTCTCGGTAACTCGGCGCAGAGTGTTGAGGTGATTCTTGATCCGGGGGAGACGGTGATTGCCGAGGCGGGCGCGCTCAACTACATGACCGAAGGGGTGCGTTTTGAGACGCGCATGGGCGATGGCTCTTCCTCAGGTGTGTTGGGCAAGTTGTGGAGTGTCGGTAAGCGCATGGTTACCGGTGAGTCGATGTTTATGACGCACTTTTCCAACAGGGGTGACAAGCAGGCACGGGTTGCCTTTGCGGCGCCTTATCCCGGCAGTGTGGTGCCAGTTTCACTGACGCAGGTGGGCGGCACCTTGATCTGCCAGCGTGATTCGTTCTTGTGTGCGGCCTTGGGAACCTCGATAGGCATCAGTTTTAATAAGCGTCTGGGCGCCGGTTTCTTTGGCGGAGAGGGTTTTATCCTGCAAAAGCTTGAAGGCGATGGACTGGTCTTTATGCATGCCGGTGGAACTGTAATTCGCAAAGAGCTGAATAACGAAACCTTGCGCCTCGATACCGGCTGTTTGGTTGGCTTCAGCTCGGGGATCGACTACGACATCAAATTGGCTGGCGGCCTGAAAAGCATGCTGTTCGGGGGCGAAGGTATATTTCTTGCCACGCTCAAGGGCACCGGCACCGTGTGGATTCAAAGCCTGCCCTTTTCTCGATTGGCAGAGCGCATCTATGAGGCAACCTACAAGGCTCGTGAAGAAGTGCGTGCGGGCGGCCAATGATGCGCCTGTTTGTACTGCTGGCGATCATCTCGCTGCAAGGTTGTAGCTCGCTGCTGTTCTATCCCGAGAAAGGTCTGCCGTTCACACCTGAGCGCGCCGGGCTTGAGTTTCGTGATGAATACCTGCTCGCCGCCGACGGCACACGTCTCAATGCATGGTGGCTGCCTGCAAAGGCCGGAGTCGGGGTCAAGGGCACCATTCTTTATCTGCACGGCAATGGCGGCAATATGGCGATGCACTTGGGCGCGCCGTGGTGGCTGCCAGAGCAGGGTTATCAAGTGTTGATGCTTGATTACCGCGGTTACGGCCTCTCTGAAGGTGAGCCGAGTCTGCCAGCTATTTATCAGGATATTGATGCGGCGTTTGCCCAGCTTAGGGATACTGCCGAGGTGCGCGGCAAACCCTTGTTCGTGCTTGCCCAAAGTTTGGGTGGCGCACTTGCTGTGCATTATCTGGCTGAGCATCCGCAGCAAGCTGAAACGCTTGATGCTTTGATCATCGACGGCACCCCGGCCAGTTATCGTGATGTCGCTCAATATGTGCTGAGTACATCTTGGTTAACCTGGTTGTTTCAGGCGCCTTTAAGCGGGTTTGTCCCTGATGACGATAGTGCGATTACTGCAATTCCCAAGCTCAAAGGCTTACCATTACTTATTTATCACAGCATTGATGATCCGGTCGTGCCGGTATCCAACGCCATTAGTTTGTATCAGGCTGCGCCAGCGCCAAGGGTTTTGCAACTGACCCGTGGCGCTCATGCACATACCTTCAATGATCCAACTTGGCGTCAAGTGCTGTTGCTGTTCATGAGCGATCCGCAGGGCTTCAAGGGCTTGCGTCGCTTAGCTGAAGTTCCCAACTCTGAGAGTCCGCAATGACTGAACGTGATCCTGCAATTCCAATGATTCTGACTGCTGTAGCCACCGTCTGCGCCACCGTTGCGGTGCTGACTTATTACGGTTATGTGCAATTCTCCAAACCGCAGGATGCACTGCTTTTGTCCGAGTTCACCATGCTTAAGACGGTGCCGGGAGAGGACTATAAAGTCTCCCTGAAAGCCGCTTCACAAGTGGCGCAGTGCGTTGACGGTATCGTGGTGATGTTTGATACCGAGCAAAAGGGCTTGAGTGGTGTGTTGGTCAATAATCGCAAGCAGGCGGTGCATTGTTTGGGTGAAAAAACACCACAGCAAATCGAACCTTAAGCAAACGGCTTTGGATAACGGGTTGGCTTTCGAGCGATAACAGATTTGCCACGCAGGCTTGTGCGCCTGCGTGCGATCTAAAACACCAAACGGCTGAGCTACGTTGTTTGGCTCAATGGTCGGTGCTTTTCAGTTGCTCATTCAGGTCATGCAGGTACTTACGTGACAGCGCTAAAAAGCGTGGCGTAGGGCCGATGTCTTCGTAAAGCGGGTCGCCGAGCTCATCGGTTGCCACAACATGGCTGCCTTTGACGTAAGGCAAGCTGGCCTCCAGTTCTTCAAGCGCGGCGCCAATCAGTTCGCCGAGCAACTCTTCTGGGCTGCGCTTGGGGTACATTTCAGCCAAGGCTGCGACTCGTGCAGCAGCTTCGACATCCAGACGAATTTGATAAGGGCTGCGGGTCAGGCGACCTTTAGCGTTCTGCTCCCAATGGCCAGCAAGTTCGCGAATTCTCATTTCTAGCTCATCCTTTGCCTGCTCGTGGCAGGCTTCAGTGCGATCTTGGTTCAGCGTGATTTTCTAAACCACACCTACTACACAAGACTAGACCGCTATTTGGCTGGGCGAGTTCGATGTCGTGTGCTTGTAACCGATTGCCGCAATGGGGCACTCTTGGGGCATGCATTACTCTGTTTACAGCAACGGGGAGCCCGGATATGACCGAAATTGACGCGCGCTTGCGCGAAAACGTCCACCAGCTTGGTGAGTTGCTTGGGCAAACTATCAGCACTCAGTACGGCGCAGAGTTTCTCGAGAAGATTGAGCGTATCCGCAAAGGCGCAAAGGCTGCGCGGCGCGGTTCTAAAGAAGGGGCGAAACAGCTTAGCGAAACCCTCAATAGCCTTAACGACGAAGAGCTGCTTCCCGTTGCGCGCGCGTTTAACCAGTTTCTCAACCTGGCTAATATCGCAGAGCAGTATCACCGCATTCGCCGGCGTACCAGCAGCGAGCCTGAGCCCTTTGAGTCCCGTGCGCTGGGCGAGTTATTGCAGCGTTTACTCAGCACTGGCCACAGCGCCGACGAGTTGGCTCGGCAATTAAGCGGTCTGGACATTGAGCTGGTGCTCACTGCACACCCAACGGAGGTTGCACGGCGTACTTTGATTCAAAAGTACGACGCTATCGCTGCTGAACTGGCGAACCAAGATCATCTCGACCTGACTGACAATGAGCGCAAGCAGATCAGTGAGCGCTTGCGCCGGTTGATTGCCGAGGCTTGGCATACCGAAGAAATTCGTCGTACACGGCCAACTCCCGTCGATGAGGCTAAATGGGGCTTCGCAGTCATTGAACACTCGTTATGGCAGGCGGTGCCAAATTTTATGCGCCAGGCCGACATTGCCTTGCATGCTGCGACGGGTCTGCATTTGCCGCTTGAAGCCGCGCCCATACGCTTTGCCTCCTGGATGGGGGGCGACCGTGATGGCAACCCCAATGTAACGGCCCCGGTAACCCGCGAAGTGCTATTGCTGTCACGCTGGATGGCTGCGGATTTGTATTTGCGCGATATTGACCAACTCGCGGCTGGATTGTCGATGCAAGAAGCCAGCCCTGAACTATGCGCGGTGGTAGGTGAAACCGCTGAGCCATATCGGGCATTGCTCAAACAGTTGCGTGAGCGGTTACGGGAGACTCGACGCTGGGCGCAGGACGCACTACATAGTGATGCGCAAGCCAGTGAAGCGGTGCTGTCTGATAACCGTGAGCTACTTGAGCCATTGCAGCTGTGTTATCACTCACTGCATGAATGCGGTATGGGTGTGATTGCCGATGGGGCATTACTGGATTGTCTGCGTCGTGCGGCGACATTTGGCTTGTTCTTGGTTCGCCTCGACGTGCGTCAGGACTCTTCGCGGCATGCCGCAGCGCTTAATGAAATTACCGATTATCTCGGCCTTGGCAGTTATGCCGAGTGGGATGAAGATCAGCGCTTGCAATTCCTGCTGACCGAGCTGGAAAACCGTCGCCCGTTATTGCCGGAGCATTTCAAGCCCAGTGCCGATACCGCTGAGGTGCTGGCAACCTGCCGTGAGGTGGCACGTGCGCCAGCGGCATCTCTGGGTTCTTATGTGATTTCCATGGCGGGCGCTTGTTCAGATGTGCTGGCGGTGCAGCTGTTGCTCAAGGAAGCGGGCTTGCAACGGCCTATGCGTGTGGTGCCATTGTTTGAGACTCTTGCTGACCTGGACAACGCAGGGCCGGTGATTGAGCGCTTATTAGGCATAAAAGGCTATCGCGCCAAGTTGCACGGTCCGCAAGAAGTGATGATCGGTTATTCCGACTCCTCCAAAGATGCTGGTACTACTGCCGCAGCGTGGGCGCAGTACCGCGCTCAGGAAGCATTGGTTGATATTTGCAAGGCCCACGACGTCGAGTTGTTATTGTTCCATGGTCGTGGCGGCACGGTCGGACGTGGTGGTGGCCCCGCGCATGCGGCGATTCTGTCGCAGCCACCGGGTTCGGTTGCCGGGCGGTTTCGTACCACAGAGCAGGGCGAGATGATCCGCTTCAAGTTCGGGCTGCCAGATATTGCCGAGCAGAACCTTAATCTGTACCTGGCCGCCGTGCTTGAAGCCACACTCTTGCCACCGCCAGCCCCGCAACCAGCGTGGCGCGAGATGATGGATAAACTGGCAGCGGATGGTGTTGCCGGTTATCGCGCCGTTGTACGCGAAACCCCAGAGTTTGTTGATTACTTCAGTCAGGCCACCCCAGAACAGGAGCTTGGGCGCCTGCCTTTAGGCAGTCGTCCGGCAAAACGCCGCGCGGGTGGTGTCGAGAGTTTGCGGGCTATTCCGTGGATCTTCGCCTGGACCCAGACGCGGCTGATGCTTCCCGCATGGCTGGGCTGGGAAAGTGCTTTAAACAATGCACTGCAGCGTGATGAAGGGGGTTTACTGGAACAAATGCGTGAACAGTGGCCGTTCTTTCGTACCCGTATCGATATGCTTGAAATGGTGCTTAGCAAGGCTGACGAGGCAATCGCCGGGCTTTACGATGACCGGTTAGTCGATCCGGCGTTGCAGCCTTTGGGCGCGCATTTACGCGACCTATTGTCGCAGGCCTGTGCGTGCGTGCTAGGCCTGACTCAGCAGTCGCAACTGCTTGGTCACAGCCCAGAGACACTTGAGTCAATCACCGTGCGCAATACTTATCTAGACCCGCTGCATCTGTTGCAGGCAGAGTTATTGGCGCGCTCAAGAATGCGTGAAAATCAGGCTGATACCCCTCTGGAGCAGGCTTTGTTGGTCAGTGTGGCCGGTATTGCTGCAGGTTTGCGCAATACCGGATAACCCAGTACCTGTCTGCACCTGCGTAATACACGGCTTTCATCGCTGCAACACCCGTTTCAAGGGGTATGCAGCGCTGGAGTCGTAAGTGGGGGGGAGCTGCGGTTGTAGGCGTATCCGACTTTCGGTGGCTTGTGCAGGGGGGGACTGCTGTGTATCTTGATCGGCCTTTGGCAGTTTGTTGCGCGAGTGTGCCGCTGCCCTGAATATTCTGAGATTGGCCCCAAGAGGCGAGTCCACTGATTACTAATTACAATTTGAGGAGCACATCGATGCGCGTGATTTTGCTAGGGGCGCCCGGTGCCGGAAAAGGTACCCAAGCGGGCTTCATTACCAAGAAGTTCGCTATTCCACAGATTTCAACTGGCGATATGCTACGTGCCGCAGTTAAGGCCGGCAGCCCACTTGGCCTCAAAGTCAAAGGCGTTATGGACAGCGGTGGTTTGGTATCCGATGAGATCATTATCGACCTGATCAAAGAGCGCATCACCCAACAAGACTGCGCCAATGGTTTTCTGTTTGATGGTTTCCCGCGCACTATTCCGCAGGCAGAAGCACTCAAGCAAGCTGGCGTGGCTATTGACCACGTGGTTGAGATCGCTGTTGCAGACGAAGAAATCGTCGGCCGCATCGCTGGTCGTCGCGTACACCCTGCTTCTGGCCGTGTGTATCACACCGAACACAATCCGCCGAAAGTCGAGGGTATAGACGACGAAACCGGTGAAGAACTGATTCAGCGTGAAGACGACAAAGAAGAAACCGTGCGTCATCGCTTGTCGGTCTACCATTCGCAAACCAAGCCGCTGGTGGATTTTTACCAGAAGATGGCTGCAGCTGATGGTACGCCTAAGTACAGCGCCATTGCTGGTGTTGGCTCGGTTGAAGAGATTACTGCCAAGGTTTTGGCTGCACTCTCTTAAGGCAAACGCGAGAGCACTGGATTCGGCAGCTTTTGCCGGATTGCCAGTATGCATTGACTCAACGGCTCGCTTAGGCGGGCCGTTGTTGTTTATATCTGTTTGTGAGCATTAAGCCTGTTGAGGCCACCACTGATAGACCGCTGTAAGGCCGCACGCCTACAGCTTATTGTGCTCAGCGTTTATACTGCGCGACCATCTGCTTGCTGGATTCACTCATGACCACCTTGTTGGCCCTCGATACCGCCACTGAAGCCTGTTCAGTCGCCTTGCTCCATGATGGCAAGGTGATTAGCCATTACGAAGTGATACCTCGTCAGCATGCTCAACGTCTGCTACCGATGATCAAAACGTTAATGGCCGAGGCCGGTATACCGTTGTCGGCACTCGATGCCATTGCTTTTGGCCGTGGGCCGGGCGCGTTCACTGGTATCCGTATTGCTATCGGTGTGGTGCAGGGGCTTGCGTTTGCGTTGGACCGCCCGGTTCTCCCTGTGTCAAATCTAGCCGTGTTGGCTCAACGCTCGATGCGTGAACATGGCGCCGAGCAAGTTGCCGCTGCGATTGATGCGCGCATGGATGAGGTTTATTGGGGCTGCTATCAGGCGCAGCAAGGTGAGATGCGCCTGCTCGGGCGTGAAGCTGTACTGGCCCCCGAGCTAGCCGCTCTACCAGAAGGTGCAACCGGTGACTGGTTTGCCGCCGGAACGGGGTGGGGCACCTTTGCAGAGCGTATTGGGGTCAAACCCAGTGCTCAAGATCCATCAATGCTGCCGCATGCACAAGACTTGCTGACATTGGCGCAGTTTGCCTGGGCGCGCGGTGAGTCGCTGGTCGCGGATGAGGCACAACCTGTTTACTTGCGTGATCAAGTCGCGACGCCGAAAACCTCACGTTAGCCAGTTTTTTCAGGCCGTTGGTGCAAAAAAGCCAACGGCTGATCAGTTGTTGATTGCCAACCCGCTCACGCACAGCTAAATTGCAGCTGCAAGTACCGTATTTACTGAATTTCAGAGCTTTAATAGATGCGCATTGACGGCTCCATACCTTCATATTCGCCGGACCGCGGCCCTCGCTCGGGGACTGCTGTCACCCCGTATCGCGAAGCCCAACGCGAGACTGAAGCGCGCCGTGAACAACCTGCAACAGTTGGTGCGACTCAAGGCTTTGAACAAGCGCCGCAGATTCGTCGAGTGCAAGCCTCTAGCGAAGGCGGACAGAGCCGCACGATGCAGACGCAGGATTTAACCTTTCAACAGCCCGCCATCAGCAGTCGCGCTTCACAAGCGATTGCCAGTTACAGCAGCACGGCTGAATTCATTACCGAAACCGATGCGCAGCAGGTGCTGGGTCTCGATCTTTACGCCTAGTGCTCCCGTATTTTCTCGGCTGCCCGTCATGGAGCGAATCTGCCTGGCGTGGTGCGGTTTATCCACAAAACAGCACGTCTGCTGATTATCTCAAACAATATTGCCAACTGTTCAATGCGGTAGAAGGAAACACCACGTTCTATGCGCGCCCTGCGCCTGAAACCATTGCCAAGTGGTCTGTGGCGATGCCCGAGCATTTTCGCTTTTGCGCCAAACTGCCCCGCGATATCAGTCATGCCGCCGACTTACGCGAGCAATTCCATGCAATTGATGATTTTCGTCGATTGCTAGCACCTTTAGGTCCGCGTGTTGCGCCTTACTGGTTGCAATTGCCAGCAAGCTTTGCCCCGCAGCGTTTGTTTGAATTGGCGATGCTGATTGAACATTGGGGCACCAGCGCGGAGCATTTTGGTGGCAAGGCATTAGCCATAGAGGTGCGTCACCCGGATTTTTTTGCCAAGGGCGATGCCGAGCGGGCGTTAAATCGGTTACTGCTTGATCAGGGCGTAGAGCGTATTTGTCTGGATTCACGAGCGCTGTTCAGTTGTCATTCCAGCGACCCGGGAATCGTCCACGCGCAAGATAAAAAGCCGCGCTTACCCACTCGTCCCACCGCGTTTAGTCAGGCGCCGCAATTGCGTTTTATTGGTCATCCTCAATTGCTTGAGAATGATCCATTTATGACGCCGTGGCTGGATAAAGTCGCCGGTTGGATCGAGCAAGGCCTGAGCCCCTATGTGTTTTTGCACACCTCGGATAACCGTCTGGCGCCACAATTGGCCCGGCGTTTTCATCAGCAACTGATGACACGCTTACCCGGCATGCCGGAGTTGCCTGCGCTCAACGTAGAAGCCCCAGTTGAACAGTTGGGGCTTCTGTAGTTGGCTTAGTCGTTAGTCACGGGGGAGTCCTTGCGGCTTGCTTCTTCTCATCAACAAGTATGCCGCCGGCACTACGAACAACGACAGCAGCGGTGCGGTAATCATGCCGCCAATCATTGGCGCGGCGATACGGCTCATGACTTCACTGCCGGTACCGCCACCCCACATGATCGGCAGTAAGCCCGCAATAATCACCGCCACCGTCATCGCTTTTGGCCGCACGCGTTGCACTGCGCCTTCGCGAATCGCTTCGATCAAAGCACTTTGACCAGTTCGGCCCTGCTCAAGGCGCTCCAGCCAGGCGTTTTTCAGGTACAGCAACATGATCACGCCAAACTCGGCGGCAACTCCAGCCAAAGCGATAAAGCCAACGCCGGTGGCGACCGAGAGGTTGTAATCGAGCAGATACAGAAACCAGATACCGCCAGTTAGCGCAAAGGGCAGTGTGGCCATGATCAGCAATGCTTCGCTGAAGCGTGAAAAGGTTAAGTAGAGCAGCACCAAGATAATCATCAGCGTTGCTGGCACCACTAATTTCATGCGCTCATTGGCCCGTTGCAGGAACTCGAACTGCCCGGCGTAGCTCAAGCTCATGCCTGGTTGCAGGCTTACCTGTTGATCAATCGCGCTACGCAGATCAGCCATCACTGATGCCAAGTCGCGACCCCGTACATCAACGTAAACCCAGCCGGAAGGGCGTGCGTTCTCGCTTTTGAGCATTGGCGGGCCATCTGTAATCGTCACCTCGGCAACACTGCCGAGGGTGATCTGGCTGCCCTGTGCGGTGTAGATCGGCAAGGTTTTCAGGCGGCTTAACGAGTCGCGCCATTCACGTGGGTAACGCACGTTGATTGGATAACGGGCCAGTCCTTCAATGGTCTGGCCGACATTGGCGCCACCCACGGCGCTGGCGACGATGGCCTGTACGTCAGCAATGTTTAGCCCGTAGCGGGCCGCTGCCTGACGGTTTATGTCGACATCGATATAACGCCCGCCAGTGAGACGTTCTGCGAGCGCTGAGCTGACGCCATCGACCTGTTTTGCAACCTTCTCAACGGCTTGGGTCACCTCGTCTATTTGCAGCAGATTAGGGCCAGCCACTTTGACCCCAATCGGGCTTTTAATACCGGTTGCAAGCATGTCGATGCGGTTACGAATCGGCGCAATCCAGATATTGCTAAGCCCTGGCACCTTAACAACACGGTCGAGCTCTTCAATCAGTTTTTCGGCGGTCATATCTTCGCGCCACTGATCACGCGGCTTGAACTGGATAGTGGTTTCAAACATTTCCAGCGGGGCCGGATCGGTGGCGCTTTCGGCACGGCCGGCCTTACCAAATACCCGTGCGACCTCAGGCACCGTTTTAATCAGCCGATCGGTTTGTTGCAGCAGTTCGGCAGCCTTTTGCACGGACAAGCCGGGCAGTGCCGACGGCATATAGAGCAGATCGCCCTCATCCAATGGCGGTAAGAACTCGCCACCGAGTTGCGACACTGGCCATGCCGCGCTGAGAAATACCAGCACAGCAACAACCAAGGTGGCTTTGGGTTTGCGCAGTACCGCGTCCAGTGCTGGTTGGTAGATGTTGATTAACCAGCGGTTGATCGGGTTTTTTTGCTCACTGGGAATCCGTCCGCGAATCCAGTAGCCCATCAGTACCGGAATCAGCGTAATCGACAGGCCGGCAGCCGCAGCCATCGAGTAGGTCTTCGTATAAGCCAGTGGCGCAAACAAACGACCTTCTTGCGCCTGCAGGGTGAATACCGGAATGAACGAGAGGGTGATGATCAGCAGGCTGAAAAACAACGCTGGCCCAACCTCGACGGCGGCATCACAGATAACTTGCCAATGTTGCTCGCCGCGTAGCTCCTGATCGGGGTGTTTGGCATGCCATAGCTCAATCTTTTTGTGCGCGTTTTCGATCATCACCACGGCGGCATCGACCATGGCTCCAATTGCGATGGCGATACCGCCCAAAGACATGATATTGGCGTTAATCCCCTGCTGCTGCATGATGATAAATGCGATCAAAATGCCAACCGGGAGTGAAACTATTGCCACCATTGATGAGCGTAGATGCCAAAGAAATATCAGGCAGACCAAGGCCACCACGATGAATTCTTCGAGTAACTTGAAGCTAAGGTTGTCGATGGCTCTGTCGATAAGTTGGCTGCGATCGTAGGTGGTTATAATCTCCACGCCGGGCGGTAGGCTGGCTTTGAGTGAGTCGAGTTTGTTCTGCACCGCCGTCAGTGTTTCGCGAGCATTCTTGCCGCTGCGTAAAATCACCACCCCGCCAGCGACTTCACCTTCGCCATCAAGCTCAGCAATGCCGCGGCGCATTTCTGGGCCGATTTGAATGCTGGCAATATCGCCCAGGGTAATCGGGACTGAGTTGGCATCCAGGCGTAGCGGTATTGTGCGGAAATCATTGAGGTTTTCTAGATAGCCCGAGGCTCTGACCATAAAGTCGGTCTCGGCCATGGCCATAACTGCACCGCCAGTCTCTTGATTCGCTAGGCTGATTGCATCTGTCACTTCGCGTTGAGTGATGCCCAGGCTCGCCATCTTCAGTGGATCGAGCTGGACTTGGTATTGCTTGACCATGCCGCCGATACTGGCAACTTCGGCAACATTGGGCAGGGTTTTCAACTCAAACTTGAGGAACCAATCCTGCAGTGAGCGTAATTGACTGAGGTCGTGCTTACCGCTGCGATCGACCAGCGCATATTGGTAGATCCAGCCGACTCCAGTCGCGTCAGGACCGAGTGATGGCTTAGCCCCTTCAGGCAGTTTTCCCTGAATCTGGCTGAGATACTCAAGCACCCGTGAGCGCGCCCAGTACAGGTCTGTACCATCTTCGAACAACACATAAACATAGCTGTCACCGAAGAACGAATAACCACGAACAGTCTTCGCCCCCGGCACCGATAACATGGTTGTTGTCAGCGGGTAGGTGACTTGATTCTCGACAATCTGCGGTGCTTGCCCGATGTATGGGGTGCGGATGATCACCTGCACATCGGACAAGTCGGGCAGGGCGTCGATTGCGGTGTTCTGTACCGCCCAAACGCCCCAGGCAGTGGCAAAGATAGTGGCAAGCAATACCAGAAAACGATTGCCGATCGACCAACGAATCAGTGATGCGATCATGGTTGCATCTCCATTTTCATTGGCTCTATTTGCTCAATCAGTAAGCCGTTATCGCCTTCGCTTACCGCGACTCGTACGGAATCTCCAACCTGCAACCCTTCAAGTAGTTGAGGGCTTGCGACTGGGAATTGCATGGTCATGCCGGGCATCGCCAATGTCTTGAATGGGCCGTGGGCGAGGGTAATGTTGTCTTGCCCAAGCTTGACGATTTTGCCTTCCGCTGGGTGCAATGCAGGGCTTATCGCATTGTTTTGTGGATTGCCAAGCGCTGTGATCTCGATGCCGCGTAAGCTGGCTTCCGAGTCGAGCAGGAACTGACCGGAGGCCACGACTTTCTGACCCGCCTCCAGGCCTTGGGTGATCTCGATCTGCTCGCCAGATTCTTGGCCCAGCGATACCTGCGTGGCTTGATAGCGTCCTTTTTCGGTTACCAGCATCACCAACGCACGTCGGCCGCTGCGGATAACCGCTTCGCTTGGTACCAGTAAAACGGGAGTTGTTGAGGTCTGCGCAAGACGCACGTTGGCGGTTTGCCCCGGGCGCAGTTTGCCGTCACGGTTATCCAGTTCGACGCGCACGCGCAGTGTGCGCGATCGCAAGTCAGCCTGGGGCAAAACTGCGCTGATACGACCTTTGATCACCTCGCTGGCAAGCCCGGGCAGGCGGGCCTCAACAGATTGGCCAGCAGCCAAGCTTGCACCTTGTGCTTCAGGAACCGCTACATCCAGCCAAACGCTGCTTAAGCCGTTTATTCGCGCGAGGGTCATGCCGGCGGCCACAGTCATGCCCTGACGAACATCGAGCTGTTCAATCACTCCGGCGATCGGGCTGGTAACTGTCCATACCGCGTGTAACTTGCCATTGCGTTCGACTTTGCTAATGAGCCCTGCTGGCATGCCGACCAGCCGCATTCGCTGTTTGGCAGCAGCGATAAGACTCCCCGCACCGCTGTTGCGCAGTGCCAGGTAATCTTCTTGGGCGCTGGCCCATTCAGGCACGAATATGTCCGCCAACGGCGCTCCAGCCGGTATTACATCTTGTGCCGCGCGTGCATAGACGCGCTCTACAAACCCCATGCTGCGTGCTTGCAGGATCGCAACATCGCGATCATTCAAGGTCAGGGTGCCCGATGCCTGTATTTCTCGATTAATCGAGCCCAATGTTGCCTCAGCCAGGCGCATCCCCAGGTTTTGGGTGACGCTTGAGTCGATGCTGATGCCCGCGGCTTCGCCATCTTCGTCGCCGTAACGGGGCACCAGTTGCATGTCCATGAAGGGTGACTTACCGGGTTCATCAAACTTCTGCTGCGGGAACATCGGGTCATACCAGTACAGTACTTTCTTCTCTGCGCTGGTAGTTTCAGCAGACTCCTCTGTGGCCATAGCGTTGCCTGCGGCTGGCAGGCTTGCCAACCAGTAGCCAGCCGCTGCGCCGATAGCAAGCAATAAACTGGTGATGATCAAGCGTTGATAAAATTTAGTGCTCACAGGCCTGCCTCCATGTCAGTGAAATACAGGCGGGCGCTGGTGAGTGCGCGCTGCTGTTCGATATCAATCTGTTTGAGTTGTGCCTCGATAAGCTCTTGGCGGGCGCTGATAACGACTGATAACTGGTTGCGGGCGGCACGGTAGTCCGCCATCGACAGCTTTACTTTGTCTTTGGCCAGTGGAATTAAGGTTGTCTGGCTGCGTTTAAATGCACGGTCCAGACGTTGATAGCTAGCCAGGTCGTCCTCTAGCTGTTGAGTGTGCAGGCGCAGTTGTGCTTCCTGCTCAGCTTCGATTTGACTCAGCTTGGAGCTACGTGCGGCAATTTTGGGGTCCTGCCGTGAAGCGCTAAAAATTGGCAGATCAATACTGAGTTGCAGGCTGACCATGTCGCCGAAATCCTGATCGCGATTCTGGTAAGCGACTTCCCAGCTCCAGTCGGATTTTTTTTCAGCCTTGGCTTCACGCAATTGCGCTTGTGCCTCGCTGGTTATTGATGCGAAGGCTGCAAGCTCAGGGTGACGTTCCAGGTTGTGTTTGTAGTACTGCGAGTCGACAGGCCAGTTAGGCATTTGCCCGGTCAGCTTTTCATTTGCGCGCCCCCCGACCCAGCGCCGCAATGCGGCACGCTGTAGCGCAAGGTCTTGGCGTAACTGGTCTTCTTGCTCTTCAAGCAGCGCTGCTTCCATTTGCGGTGCAATGGTGTCTGCAGTCTGCCCATTGCCACTAGCGAGGCGAGCTTGAACCGCTTTGCTGAGCAACTGGTTTTCGCTATAGAGGGTCTTGAACAGAGCAATTTTACGCTCGACAGCCAGAGTCGATATCCATGCCAGCGCCGTTTCGCGGCGTACATTCAAGCGTTCGATCTGCTCTTCAATCTTTGCCCGTTCGACGCTGGCCTGAGCCCTATCAACCCGTGCTTTGCGCTTATCGCCGTTGAGCATTTGCTGCATCACACCGATTTTTGTTGATGTCATCGGCATCGCATGCAGCTCGCCACGATCAGGGCCGTTGATAGGATAGTTTTGCAAACCAAGGAGCAGTTTGGGGTCGGGCAGCTCGCCCGCAGGTATCGCGTCGTTTCTTGCTGCTTCAACTTGTGCGGCTTGGGCCGCAAGTGACGGTGCATCACGTTCGGCCTCACGCATGGCTTCTGCGAGTGACAGCGCATAGGCGCCATGGCTGGCTAGCCCCGATAGCACAGTCGCCAGTGCCCACAGCAATTTGTGCAGGCATGCATATCGAAATTTCATTGTGGCGATTCCAATCATGTGGAGGTCACGCCGAGTGCTGCACCTGAATAACCGGTAGCCGAGCACGCAGCGCCCAACCGTGATCGCTATGGATCCGGCTGGAACTCAATACATAGAAAAGGAATCAGGCCCGGGGAGGGCGCCAAACGCTATCGGGGGCCGTTGATGCTATGAAATCGGTTTGCGCCGATACAACTGGCTGATGAGCAAAATTTGCAGGGGATTTAAAGCTTAGAACTTGAACCATGATGCTATTGGCTTGGCATTCGAGGCCGCTCTTGCAGAACTTCTCGGCCATGTCCATTTGCTCTGCGCAGCACTCCATAGCGTCGTGCTGCACCGTGTTGCCTTCGTTCATTGGGCACGGTAGGCGCACATCTGCTTGCACCAGACCATTAAAGGCCAGTGTCAGGCAGATCAAGATGCGCAGCGCATGCCGAATCAACAGGTTCATTTAACTACTCTAACCGTTTTTTAATGCTTGTAGCCATAGCGACGTGCAATCAAGTGGTCCAGCGATAACATGCCAGGACCTTTGCTTATAAGCATTAAGAACACCGCAGCCCATACCCCGTGAGTTGGATAAGCGCTCGGATAAACCAGCAGCTGAATCACTAGTGTCATCACCAGCAAGCCCAGGGCTGAAAAGCGCGTGGCAAACCCAAACAGGATCAGCACGGGTAGAAAGTGCTCCGCGCATGCAGATAGCGTGGCAGCAAATTCAGGGGATAAAAAAGGCAATTTATATTCATCCGTGAATAGTGGAATTGCCGAAGGGGAGAGTGAGGGAACACCGAAAACGAATGTGCCGGAGACAATATCGATTTCAAGGCCGGAAATTTTTGTCTGTCCGGATTTCCAGAACACGGCAGCGATAGAGAATCGCCCGATAAATGCAATCAGGCTGTAAGGGATTCTTTTCAGCAAATCGATCGCGCTGCTGATAATACGTACCGGCGCTGAAGCCTGTTGGTTGGGTAAATTAATCATGAAGCATCCTTGTTAGGCGGCAGAGTTGGAAACGCTATATCGGGTAATTGCACCTGTTTGAATCAGGTGGCCAAAAATAGGGGAAAGGTCAAAGTCTGGCTCACAAGCGAGGGCATATTCGACAGCAGCCGCAAGTGGTTGTCGTTCCATCAGCGCGCCAAGAAACAGTGCAGCAGCAGCTGATATATGCATCACCTCAACATCCAGTTGGTTACGCAATATCAAGGCATGTTCAGGTTTTTTTGGATTGACCTGCGTAATATCAATATGGCCCTGATGCGCGCCCCACAGCGAGACAATCGCGTGGGCAGAATTAAGTACCGTAAGTGATGGATGCAGGGTAAAAGTCATTCGTTCAAGGGCTTCGGGCTGACTTAACACTTGGCCAATTTGTTCAGGGCCCAGTGCTGCCACATCAGCACTGTGATAAGCCTGAATGCGGGCAAACTCAAGGCGTGCCACGTCAGCAAGATAGGGCAGGCCTTGAGCAGGTGGAAATACCTCGATAAACCGGGCAAAACCAGCCCCGTAAAAGGTCAAGATTCGCGTCTGTGGCGGGAACTCGCGAACAAACACATTGGCCATCGCCCGGAAAAATTCATCGCCGACCAACTGCAATACCACGGGGAAATTATCGGCAAGCGCGTTGATCAATGAACTGATAACGTTGTTGCGATACACCGCAAAACGACTGCTGATGTCAGAGCCATTCCAGGTTTTTAGCTGGGTAGGACAAGGTTGTTCAGCATTGATAAGTGCGCTAGAAAACTCCTGCTGGTAGCCCATGCTCATGCCCGCTCCAGCCGTTGTGTGTGCTGTGCTAATAAATCTTCGGCCTGTTGCATTTCTGCAAGCAGCACAGCAAGAGGCGGAATATCGTTGTCGCGCTCGATCAATGTTGGCAATGGGCCGGTGCGGCTAAGAACGTCGCGGTAGAGCGACCAGACTGCGTTATCTATTGGTGCGCCATGGGCGTCGATTAACAGGCGGCTACCGGCACTGTCTTGATCCTCCGCGAAGCCAGCCAAATGTATTTCACCGACAGCTGCAAGTGGCAGGTTGGCAATGTATTGCTGCGGGTCCCAGTTGTGATTGACACACGATACATACACATTATTGACATCGAGCAGCAGGCCGCAGCCGGTACGCTCGACGACTGCGCGGATGAAATCGGTTTCGCTCATGCTGGAGTTGGCAAACTCAACATAAGTCGAGGGGTTTTCTAGAAGCATGCGCCGTTGCAAGCGTTCTTGGACACGGTCAATGTGCTCACAAACGCGCGCCAGTGTAGTTTGGTCGTAAGGAACCGGTAGCAGATCGTTGTAAAAATTCTCGCCGTGGCTTGACCAGGCAAGATGCTCTGAAAAGGAGTGTGGTTGGTAACGGTTGAGTAGCTCAGCCAGGCGGTCTAGGTGGTCTTCGTCGATAGCGTGTTCAGCCCCGATCGATAAACCGACGCCGTGAATCGACAAGGCGTAGCGCTGACGAATCTGCGTTAGATGATTGTGAAATGGCCCGCCGGCAACCATGTAGTTTTCAGCGTGCACTTCAAAAAAACCAATATCGGTTTTTCCGTTGAGAATCTGCGGGATGTGCTGATTTTTTAAACCTAGCCCTGCTCGAACGGGCAGGGTCAGGTGTATATCAGAAGCGCTGCTTACATGCGGTAAAGGGGACAATGTCATGTGCAGCGCTCCTAATCGTCAGTGCTTAAGCCTTTGGCTTGTACTCAGTCAACTGACCAAAGCCAGTTGGTGAAGTTGGCGACTCAGTTTTTTCACATGTCCCAGTTGGAACGTATTTCCAGGCGTTGGCTTGGTAGTCGGTTTTTGCAGTGCCTGCGCAAGTAGTGCCAGCACCTGCAGCACAATCGTTTTTGCCTTTCAGAGAAATACCGAAGCATTTTTCGTTGTCGGCGGCATGTGCAGTTGTGACTACGGCAGAAGACAGTGCCACAGCTGCGCCCAATGCGAGTGCGAGGCTAGCTGCGGAAACAGTACGGGTCTTGACATTCATAAAGGTGAATCTCCGTTCGTTGGATGCATGTACTCAAACTCAGGATTGGCGATGAATGTGGCTATCGCCGTGAGCGCGCTGCCACTCAAGACAGGGACAAGGAATCCTCCCCATTTGGTTTGGCGCGCTTGGTAATAGAGAGATAGGACGTACGGGTTTATTACAGAGTTGACTGAAATAATTTAAAGACCATGCGTTCCGCGAGTCGATAGAGGCGAGTGCGCACAAGGGAGTTATTCAGATACTCACCTTTCCCCGGATGGCTCTGGCAAAATAGCGGCCGGTTTAGCGCCAGTCTTTTTTTGCGTAACCAAGCCCAATTTAGATGCAGATGAGCAAATGCAAATGAGTGAAGAAAAACCCAGCACTACGGTCCGTATGGATGCACTGGCCCCCCATTTGATGGTTGCCGCTGAGCAATGGGCAGTGCGGTTGGGCTTGCCGCAAGAGGGTGAGGCAGCATTTGCTTTGCAACTGGCGGACAGCGGCTTGCAACTCGCCGAACTTGGCCCGCAAGCACCAGGGCCAATACGTGTAGATTTTGTTGATGGCGCGGTTGCGCATCGGCGTTTGTTTGGCGGCGGGAGCGGCCAGATGATTGCCAAGGCCGTGGGGATTCAGTCGGGTGTGCGCCCGTTAGTACTGGATGCAACTGCTGGGCTTGGGCGCGATGCGTTCGTGCTGGCAAGCTTGGGTTGTACTGTGAGCCTGATTGAGCGTCAGCCACTAATCGCCGCGCTGCTTGAAGATGGCTTGGCACGAGCCGAGCGCGATCCTGATGTAGCGCTGATTACTGCGCGTATGCAGTTGTTTGTCGGTAACGCGATTAGCTTGATGAATGATTGGCAGGGTGAGCGACCGCAGGTGATTTACCTTGATCCGATGTTCCCGCATCGCGACAAAAGCGCTTTGGTCAAAAAGGAAATGCGGGTATTCCGGCCGCTGGTGGGGGATGATATGGATGCCCCTGCTTTGCTGGCTGCTGCGTTGCAATTGGCCAGCCACCGAGTGGTGGTCAAACGCCCGCGTAAAGCGCCGGTCGTTGAGGGCGCTAAGCCCGGTTACGCGCTTGAGGGCAAGTCCAGCCGGTATGATATCTATCCGTTGAAAAAGCTCGTTGCAGCAGACAAGTAACAGCTCATTCGTGCCTGCTTAATCTACTTTATAGGCGCGGATAAACATGGCGACATGCTGCTGGATGTGTTCCAGAGCCGCATCGCCCTCAAGAGCCTCCTCCAAACCTATCAAGACACAAAAGTTGGCGCCGCCCTTGATCAGGCAGAAAAACTGATCCGCGGCGATATGTGGATTGTCGATTTTTAACTTGCCGCTGGCATTGGCGCGTTCCAGCAAGCGCTGCATGGCATCGAGCAAACGTTGGGGGCCCGCCTCGAAGAACAGCTTCGATAGCTTGGTGTCCTGGCCGCTCAGGCTGACCATGACCCGGTGCAGCTCAACTGATTCACGACTATTGATCAGTGTATGAAAGGCGAGTGCAACCTTAAGCAATATGGTTTCGATCGGGGTTTCGTCGGGCAACTCAAACAGCAATTCAGGTATTTGCTCTTCACATTTTGCTTTGACCGCCGCCGAGAACAGCGTCTCTTTATCGGTGAAGTGGTTGTAGACCGTGAGCTTTGACACGCCTGCCTCTGCAGCAATTGCATCCATGCTGCTACCGTCGTAGCCGTTGCGCAGAAATAGCGTCTTCGCCGCCTCCAGAATGGCGCTGCGTTTTGCGAGGTCTTTGGGGCGGCCTGGGCCGTTTGGTTGTAACAACTTGTTTGGCATTGGCGATTTTTAATACTGGACTGGTGAGTTTGGTATTTATACTATACCCGTCAGTATAAATATTCTAAAACTTTCCTCAAAGGCCATCGGTCATGTTCCAGTATGTCTTGCGAGCTGCACTTCCCTTAAGTCTTTTGGCTGTTCTTGCCGCGTGCGGTAATGGTGAAAAAGCCGAGCCGGTGATACGTCCGGCGATGGTGGTCCAGCCAGTGCCTTCCAGTGCGCGACAAGATATCTATCCGGGTGAAGTGCGTGCACGTTATGAACCCGACCTGGCATTTCGGATTGGCGGCAAGGTGATCAAGCGCCAGGTGGATGTCGGTGACCGCGTCAAGAAAGGCCAGCCACTGGCTGAGCTTGACCCGCAAGATGTGCGTTTGCAGCTTGAGTCGGCCCGGGCCCGGGTAACTTCCGCCGAAGCTAATCTGCAATTAGTCAAAGCTGAGCGCGACCGCTACAAAACCCTGCAAGGCCGCCAACTGGTCAGCCGCTCGCAGTATGACAATGCGGAAAACCTGTATCGCGCGGGTGTTGCACGTCTGAAGCAAGCCCAGGCTGACTTTAATGTCGCCAATAACCAAAGTGGTTACGCCGTATTGGAGGCCTCGCAGGATGGGGTCATCGCTCAGCGTGCTGTTGAGGTTGGCCAGGTTGTCGCTGCGGGGCAAACGGTCTTCTCTTTGGCGGCCGATGGTGAGCGTGAAGTCCGTATCGATTTACCAGAGCAGGCGTTTGGGCGCTATCGCGTAGGTCAGCAAGTCAGCGTTGAGTTGTGGTCGCAGCCGGGAACACGTTTTAAAGGTCAGATCCGCGAAATGTCTCCGGCAGCTGATGCCCAATCACGCACCTTCGCCACTCGAGTGACGTTAAACGCTGGAGAAGTGCCTGCTGAGTTGGGCCAGAGTGCTCGGGTGTTTATTGCCCGTGAAGGAGAGGTTGCACTGGCTATTCCACTCTCAGCATTAACCGCAGATGCTGGCGAGCCTTATGTCTGGCTGGTTGATCCGCAGAGCCTGACCTTGAAACGCACCCCTGTGCGTATTGGCCCTTATAGCGACGACTCTGTGCCAGTTCTGGCTGGACTCAAGGCTGATGACTGGGTTGTCGCGGCTGGCACACAAGTGTTGCAGGAGGGGCAGCGAGTCGAGCCGCTGGATCGTGACAACCGCACGATCAAGTTGACGGCGAAGGAGTAACTCCATGGATTTCAACCTCTCGCGTTGGGCCTTGAATAACCGTCAGATCGTCCTTTACATCATGCTTTTGCTGAGTGTCATCGGCGCAATTTCCTACACCAAGCTTGGCCAGAGTGAGGATCCGCCCTTTACGTTCAAGGCGATGGTGATTCGCACCAACTGGCCCGGCGCTTCAGCCGAAGAAGTTTCGCGACAGGTGACTGACCGCATTGAAAAGAAGCTGATGGAAACTGGTGAGTACGAAAAGCTGATTTCATACTCGCGTCCGGGAGAGTCGCAAGTTACCTTTTTAGCCAGCGACTACCTCAAACCTGATGAAGTGAAGGAGCTGTATTACCAAGTCCGCAAGAAAGTAGGCGATATTCGCCATACCTTGCCGCAGGGCATTCAAGGGCCGTTTTTCAACGATGAATTTGGCGATACCTTTGGCAACATTTATGCGTTGACCGGTAAAGGCTTTGATTACCCGATTCTGAAAGATTACGCCGACCGTATTCAATTGCAGCTGCAACGGGTCAAGGACGTTGGCAAGATCGAGTTGCTCGGCCTGCAGGATGAAAAAATCTGGATTGAGCTGTCGAATACCAAAGCCGCGACTCTGGGATTATCGCTGGCCGCAGTGCAACAAGCGCTTAATCAGCAAAACGCGGTGACCACCGCCGGGTTCTTTGAAACACCGACTGACCGTGTGCAGGTAAGGGTGGAGGGTCGATTCAAAACCCCGGAAGAAATCCGTAATTTCCCAATGCGTGTTGCCGGAAGAACCTTTCGCTTGGGCGATGTGGCTGAGGTCAAGCGGGGTTTCAATGATCCTGCGGCGCCACGCATGCGGTTTATGGGGGAAGAGGCGCTGGGTATTGCGGTGTCCATGAAGGACGGTGGCGATATCCTGCAGCTTGGTGAGTCGCTGGAGAGCCAGTTCGCCCGAATCCAGCAAACCTTGCCCGCTGGCATGCAGTTGCACAAAGTGTCCGATCAACCGGCAGCAGTTAAAACAGGCGTTGGTGAGTTTGTTCAGGTGCTGGCCGAGGCATTGATTATCGTACTGCTGGTGAGCTTTTTCTCATTAGGCTTGCGCACTGGTTTGGTGGTAGCACTGTCGATACCTCTGGTGCTGGCTATGACTTTCGCGACCATGTACTACCTCGGCATCGGCCTGCATAAAATATCCTTGGGAGCGCTGGTGCTTGCCCTTGGCTTGCTTGTGGATGACGCGATCATTGCGGTTGAGATGATGGCGATCAAGATGGAACAGGGTTACGACCGGGTGAAGGCGGCTAGTTACGCCTGGACCAGCACCGCTTTTCCGATGTTGACCGGCACCTTGATTACCGCCGCAGGCTTCTTGCCGATTGCCACCGCGCAATCAGGAACGGGCGAATATACGCGTTCAATCTTTCAGGTGGTGTCAATTGCACTGCTGGTTTCGTGGATTGCAGCGGTGGTTTTTGTTCCGTACCTGGGCGCCAAATTTTTGCCTGATCTGGCCAAGCTGCATGCAGCAAAGCATGGTGGTAGTGCAGCAGGACATGATCCGTATGCAACGCCTTTTTATCAGCGGGTGCGGCGCGCTGTCACTTGGTGTGTGCGTCACCGTAAAACCGTGATTGCGGTAACCGCATGCATGTTTGTGGTGTCGTTGGGGCTGTTCAAACTGGTGCCGCAACAGTTCTTCCCTGCCTCGAATCGCCTTGAGTTGATGATCGACTTGAAATTGGCTGAAGGTGCTTCCCTGCGCGCCACCGAAGAACAAACCAAGCGCCTGGAAAAGTTGCTTCAAAACCATGAAGGCATTGAGAACTTTGTGGCGTATGTGGGCAGCGGTTCACCACGTTTCTACCTGCCACTCGACCAGCAATTGCCGGCTGCCAGCTTTGCCCAGTTTGTCGTGCTGACTAAAAACATCGAGCAACGTGAGGAAATTCGCAGCTGGTTGATTAAAACCATGAACGAGGAGTTTCCGACCTTGCGCACGCGTATTTCGCGTCTGGAAAACGGCCCGCCAGTGGGTTATCCGATTCAATTGCGCGTCTCGGGTGAGCATATTGATACGGTGCGGGCGCTAGCGCGTCAGGTCGCAGTCAAAGTGCGTGAAAACCCGTATGTGACTAACGTGCATCTCGATTGGGAAGAGCCGAGCAAAGTCGTGCGGGTCAATATTGATCAGGATCGTGCCCGAGCGCTGGGCATTACCTCTGAGGATATCGCTAACTTCCTGCGTGGAACCCTGATCGGTACGACCGTTAGCCAGTTTCGTGAAGATGATGAGTTGATCGAAATACTGCTGCGCGGGACTGATCAGGAACGACGTAGCTTGGATTTGCTGCCGAGTTTGGCGATCCAGACCAGTAGCGGCAAGAATGTTGCGTTGTCGCAGGTTGCAACCCTTGAGTACGGCTTTGAAGAAGGCATCATCTGGCACCGCGAGCGTTTACCAACGGTCACTGTGCGCGCAGATGTATACGGCAAAGAGCAACCTTCAAGCATCATTGCGCAAATACTGCCGACACTTGACGCGGTTCGCGCAGAGCTGCCTTCAGGTTATTTACTCAATGTTGGCGGTACGGTTGAGGACGCCTCCAAAGGTCAGAAATCGGTTAATGCCGGTATGCCACTGTTTATTGTGGTGGTCTTGACCCTGTTGATGTTGCAACTGAGAAGTTTCTCGCGCACGGCGATGGTGTTTGTCACCGCGCCACTGGGGTTGATTGGCGTGACCTTGTTCTTGTTGCTGTTCAACCAGCCGTTTGGTTTCGTCGCCATGCTCGGCACCATCGCGCTGTCGGGCATGATCATGCGTAACTCGGTGATTCTGGTTGATCAGATCGAGCAGGACATTAGCTCCGGGCAAGATCGTTGGAGCGCGATTATCGACGCCACTGTGCGGCGTTTCCGTCCCATCGCCTTGACTGCGTTGGCGGCGGTGCTTGCAATGATTCCGTTGTCACGCAGCATCTTCTTCGGACCAATGGCGGTGGCGATTATGGGCGGGTTAATTGTCGCTACCGCGCTGACTCTGCTGTTCTTGCCTGCGCTGTATGCCGCTTGGTTTAAGGTCAAAGAGAACCCGCAGAACTAAACGCCTCGGCTCCCGGCGGCTGCGCAAGGGAGCTATTTACCAATAGTGCTTGTCTATTCATTGGCGCGGCCCTGCAACAGACGCATGACAAGAGAGGGTTTCGATCATCTCTTGTCATGTCGTCCAGCAGCATTCTTGCTTAAGCACCGTTCACTTGTGTATCACAAAGTTTTCACAGGTCAGCGCGCACAGTGTTTCGGTGTTCACTCAATGAGGGCGTCACTTTGAAATTGTCGTACATAAAAGCACTAGCCGTATCAATTCTCGCACTGGGCCTCGCTGGGCCGGTAGTTGCAGCTCAGTCGGCCAAGGTTTTTGGTTGGGTAGAGGAAGGCGAGATCGAGCCGGAAGGCATCGCCGTCAAGATCAAGCTCGACACTGGCGCCAAGACCTCATCAATGGATGCCAAGGACCTAGACCGGTTTAGCAAAGATGGCGACGAATGGGTACGTTTTAATGTTGAGCTGGAAGACACTGATACCGGCAAGCTGAAAACCATGGAGGTTGAACGCAAAGTCGTGCGCAATATTAAAGTGCGCGGTGCCGGTGGCTCAGAGCGTCGTCCGGTGGTGATGATGAGCATGTGCATTGGTGATCAGGTGTACAAGGAACAGTTCTCACTGAAAAACCGTGGCAAGATGAACTATCCCGTGCTGATTGGCCGGAGCACAATCGAGCACTTGGGCTTGGTCGATGTATCGAAGACCTTCACCAGCGAGCCCGATTGCAAAAAATAACTGTTTTTGGCGAATGCCAGCCATGAAAAAGCCGCGATAATCGCGGCTTTTTCATGGTGCTTGGCTTAAGCGTACACGGATTTAAACCAGCTCAGCCCACATGTCGTATTCGTCTGCATCGACAATGACTACCCGGACTTTATCGCCCGGTTTTACGTCTGTGCTGGCGATAAATACGCTGCCGTCGATTTCCGGGGCATCGGCGTAGCAACGGGCTACGGCGCCTTGGTCGTCGACTTCATCGATCAGCACATCCATCTCTTTACCGACTTTGAGCTGCAAGCGGGCGGTGCTGATAGCTTGTTGGTGCGCCATGAAGCGATCCCAGCGATCTTGCTTCACATCGTCCGGTACCAGATCATCGAGCAGGTTGGCCGGGGCGCCTTCAACCGGGGAATACTGGAAGCAACCCACACGGTCGAGTTGGGCTTCGGTCAGCCAGTTGAGCAGGTACTGGAAATCTTCTTCGGTTTCACCGGGGAAACCGACAATAAAGGTCGAGCGAATGGTCAGCTCTGGGCATATCTCACGCCAATTCTTGATTCGCGCCAAGGTTTTGTCTTCAAAAGCTGGGCGCTTCATTGCCTTGAGCACTTTTGGGCTGGCGTGCTGGAACGGGATATCCAAGTACGGCAGGATCTTGCCAGCCGCCATCAGCGGGATCAACTCGTCGACGTGCGGGTACGGGTACACATAATGCAAACGCACCCAAACGCCTAGGCTGGAGAGCGCCTCGCACATCTCGGTCATGCGGGTTTTAACCGGCCGGCCGTTCCAGAAGTCGGTTTTGTACTTCACATCAACGCCATAGGCGCTGGTGTCTTGGGAGATAACCAGCAACTCTTTGACGCCAGCTTTAACCAAGCGCTCAGCCTCGCTCAACACTTCGCCAACCGGTCGGCTGACCAGCTTGCCGCGCATTGACGGAATGATGCAGAAGCTGCAGCTGTGATTACAGCCTTCGGATATCTTCAGATAGGCATAGTGACGCGGCGTTAGCTTGACGCCTTGTGGCGGCACCAAATCGATCAGCGGATTATGATCTTGGCGCGGTGGCACGACTTCATGCACGGCATTAACCACTTGTTCATACTGCTGCGGGCCGGTAACCGAAAGCACGCTCGGGTGGACGTCGCGGATTGAGCCTTCTTCAACGCCCATGCAACCGGTGACGATTACCTTGCCGTTTTCAGCAATGGCTTCGCCAATCACTTCCAGCGACTCAGCCTTTGCACTGTCAATAAAACCGCAGGTGTTGACCACGACCACGTCGGCGTCTTCGTAGGTCGGCACGACCTCGTAACCTTCCATACGCAACTGGGTCAGGATGCGCTCGGAGTCCACCAGGGCCTTGGGGCAACCCAGTGAAACGAATCCGACTTTAGGAGCGGTGGTGGACATGCGGCAAACCTCTGGCTACGAGCGGCGGACACGAAGCATGTCCATTGATCAAAAAGTGCGCAATTCTAGCGGCGCTTTGTGCAGTTTTCCAGTGTATTCGCTGGCAATTATTGGTGCTGAGCTAGTGACGGGCGGTTGCCGTTGTCAATTATCGTTAAAACCGGCTGCTGAGGCTGACCGCGCCAGTTATCGCATTGTCTGGAACTAGAGCAGATCACTTGCAGGCGTTGACTAGAATATCTGTCTCAGATATCAGCTGGAGAGCCAAGATGATTTGCAAGAATACCGTTTGTATTTGGTATAACGGCGATGCGTTGGAGGCCGCAAGGTTCTATGCCGAAACATTCGTGGATAGCGCCGTAGGCACTGTTTATCGTGCGCCCGCGGATTATCCGGCAGGTCAGCAAGGCGATGTCCTGACTGTTGCCTTCACAGTGATGGGGGTTGCGTGTCTCGGGCTCAATGGTGGCGGGGGAGTGATGCATAGCGAGGCGTTCTCGTTTCAGGTTGCCACCGACGACCAAGCTGAGACAGACCGTTTATGGAATGCAATTGTTGGAAATGGCGGTCAGGAAAACGTCTGTGGCTGGTGTAAGGATAAGTGGGGGCTTTCATGGCAAATCACCCCGCGTGTACTGTCCGAGGCGATAGCCAATCCTGACCCGGCTGCCGCTAAACGCGCATTCGAAGCCATGATGCACATGACCAAAATAGACATTGCCAAGATCGAAGCTGCGCTAGCGGGCAATTAACTGGGCAGGGCTTACAGTCTGATTCACATTGTCTGTAAGTTGCGCCCGGCACAGAGCAACTCCGGCCGGGCCAGTTGGCGGTGTGTCGTTATTGCTGGCCGCGTTGCGGCAGCATGCGCGTGAGGGTGTTGTCGCGCAGAAGATAGTGGTGAGCAATACCGGCTACGGCATGCAAACCAATCAGCCAATAGCCCGTCGTGCCAGCCAGTTCGTGCCAGTATTTCACTTGTTTGGCTAAATCTGGATTCTTAGCCACTAAAGCAGGCAGCTCCATGCCGAAGAACGGGATTGGTTTGCCTGCTGCGCTCAGGATGATCCAGCCAGCAAGGGGTGCCCCTATCATCAGGGCATAAAGAGCTAAATGCATAAGCTGAGCAGGTATTGCTTGCCACTGCGGGATCGCCGGTACGATTTTAGGTGTCGGAGCGATCAAGCGTGCCAGCAAGCGAAGCCAGACCAGAGCAAAAACCGACAAGCCAAGCATGAAGTGCCATTGTTTGAGCAGCTCTCTCGTGTCGCTACCTTTGGGGAAGTTACCTTTGAGCTCGATGCAGGCGTAGACCCCAATAAATAGAAGGACCATTAGCCAGTGCAGGCTTATAGACAGGCTTCCATAGCGGTGTTCGGTGTTTTTCCAAGTCATAGTCTGGGCTCATCAGGTTAAATAATCTTTTAATAATAAAAACTAAACCTTAAGGATTGCTGAATATATACAGCGCTTAGCAAGTTTAAGCACATGCCTTGACTCAGATCATCTAGGGGAGCAAAAAAAAGGCTATACGGTGCATTCTTGAGGGTTTAACAGGTCGGGCGGTAGACCAAATGCAGATACTTGATAAGCGTAAAGCACTGGCCATTGCGCCATTGTTTCGTTTGGCGTTCAGAGGCTTTTTCTTGTTTGGCAGTCTGCTAGCGATGGTTGCTGTTCCTTTATGGGTGCTAGCGATACACGGCACCTTCAACGGCTGGCAACCGGTTGGTGGATGGCTGGGGTGGCATCAGCATGAAATGGTTTTTGCGTTTGCAGGGGCCATCATCACCGGCTTTCTTTTGACTGCTGTACAAACCTGGACTGGGCGTCCTGGTTTGAGGGGCAAGCCGCTGGCAGTGCTTATTGCCCTTTGGTTGCTGGGACGTTTTTGCTGGTTGCTGAGTGCGCCGTTGTGGCTGTTAATCCCTATAAACCTTTTGTTTATGTTGCTCGTCATTGTGAGCATGGCGAAAGCCTTGGGGGCGGTGAAGCAAACGCGTAATTATCCGATTGTCGTTGTGCTGGTGTTTTTTCTGCTGGCTGAAACTCTCAATCTTTATGGCTTGAGTATGGAGAATCCAGAGTTACAACGTCAGGGCGCCTTGGCTGCTGCATGGCTGATTGCTGGGTTGATGGGGTTGATTGGCGGGCGAGTGATTCCATTTTTCACCCAGAAAGGTTTGGGCCGGTTAGCGCCAGCCCAAACTTGGCCGTGGCTAGACTGGGCGCTGTTAACCGTCAGTCTCTTGATCGCAGTAGTTGAGGCCTTAGGTTGGGCAACGCAGGCGCATTTATGGATCGGCGGATTGTTTTTGCTTGTGACTGTTGCGCATTCGGTCCGAATCTGGAACTGGTTTGATTCCGGTGTGTTGCAGGTGCCGTTGCTGTGGTCGTTGTATTTAGCCTATGCCTGGCTGATCGTCGCCTGTGCGGGGATGGCGTTGTGGCACATGGGTTTGCTCGCTAATCCAAGCCCGGCATTACATGCGTTGACCGTTGGCAGCATCGGCGGCTTAATCCTTGCCATGATCGCGCGAGTTTCACTGGGTCATACGGGGCGCACTTTAACGCTCCCCAAAGGTTTTGCCCTCGCATTTATATGGCTCAATCTGGGGGCCGTCGCCCGGGTGTTTGCAGTGGGGTATTGGTACATGCCAGCACTCAATATTGCGGCTGTTTTCTGGACATTGGCTTTCGCCCAGTATGTCTGTTGCTACGGCCCAATGCTGTGCAAGACGCGTGCTGATGGACATCCAGGATAAGGAGATGCTGTGAGCTATTTGCTGATCAAAATTCTGCATCTAGGTGCTGCCGCATTCTTTATTGGCGGTGTGTTTTTTGAGGTGATGATTGTCAGTCGTGCCAGTCGCCAGCTATCAGATGAGGCTCGCGCACAGTTGAGCTTTGCGCTAGGAGTGCGGGCGCGCAAGGTGATGCATTGGGTTGTGCTTGTGCTGTACGGCGCGGGTATTGCCTTGGCCTGGAATTATCGCGGCATCCTGGCGCAACCATTTGCCAGCAGTTTTAGTTTTTTACTGAGCCTGAAAATCGCTTTCGCACTTAGCATTCTTGGGCATTTCATCTTTGTGGTCTGGTTGCTACGTACTGGCCGCGCTACACCATGGCGTTCGAAGCTGATTCACTACAGCGTGCTGACGCAAATGTTGATTATTGTGGTTCTGGCCAAGAGCATGATGTTTGCTTGGTGAGGCGTTGCTATTTGTCATGCTCAAGCGCCCAGACAGCTGCTTCAACTCGTGAGCTTACACCCAGCTTATGCAGAATATTTTTTACGTGAACCTTTACTGTGCCTTCACTAATGCCAAGTTTATGAGCAAGTTTTTTGTTGCTTAAACCGGTAGCGATCATCTTTAAAACTTGTTGTTCGCGATGCGTAAGGTTGCGCGCGTTATCCGGTGAGCTAGGGCGCAGAGCGCTCGCGAGGGTAAGCGTAAGCGCCGGGCTGATGACCAGGTTCCCGCTCAGTGCTTGTCTGAGCTGCTCGATTAATTGCTCGGGCTCCATGTCTTTGAGTAAAAAACCGTCGGCTTGCAAGCGCAGAGCATCACTGACATCTTCTTGGGCATCTGACACAGTGAACATCAGCACTTTTCCCTTGTAGTGAGCCTCGCGCAGTCGTTTGAGCGTTTCGATGCCGTTGAGTTGCGGCATATTATTATCCAGCAGAATCAGATCCGGCTTGAGTTGTTCGGCCATGAGCAAAGCATCGTAGCCGTTACTCGCTTCAGCAACGACTTGCATGTCAGCTTCAAGCTCAATTAATTGGCGTATTCCCCGGCGCATCATCGGGTGATCGTCAACCAGTAATAGGGTAAAGAAGGCTTGGTTCATGCTGAGGTCTCCGTTGCACACCCGCTGAAAAACACGGCTTTAAATTGCATCTCTATTCGGGTTCCTCCTGCTTCCCGGCAAGCAACACTGAACTGGCCGCCAATACTTTGTGCACGCTCGCGCATGATATTTAAACCATGGTGCTGGCGTTGGTCATAATCACTATCAATACCGCAGCCGTCGTCTTCAATAAGCAGCCGGACAAACTCGCCGTGTTGGCTAATGGTCACCCACACGTGGTCGGCTACAGCATGCTGTGCGCAGTTGGATAGGGCTTCGCGGACGATTTGCAGTAAATGGATCTGTTCGGCAGCACTCAGGCTGAAAGCTAGGGAGGGTGTGTTGAGAATTACCTTTCCGGCGCCTCGTTGGGCAAACTCCTCTGCCGTTTGCTTAAGGGCGTTCTCGAGCCCACTGCCGTCTATCTTCAGGCGAAATGTCGTGAGCAGTTCACGTAATTGCCGGTATGCGCTATTGAGCCCATCACGCAATTCCTCATTGACTTCCAGTAGGTGTTGCGTGGGTTCTTGGCGTTTGATCAAGGTGTTCATTCGACTGACTTGCAGCTTCATATAAGACAATGCTTGGGCCAGGGAATCATGCAGCTCACGGGCGATTGTGGCGCGCTCTGCGAGCAGTAACAGTCGGTTTTCCTGTTCGCGCTGTTGTTCAAGTGACAGTGAGGTGCCAATCAGGTTGGCTAGTGCTTGAATCAGTTCAGTTTCCCAGGTGCGCAAGGCGTGACCATCACTGAATATTGCCCTTAACTCACCCAAACGGACGCCCTGCGAAGTGATCGCAAATACGGAAACTGCCGGGTGTTGATTGAGTGGGTCATCACTCAAGTTGCTGTCGGGGCAAGTTTCACGCTGTTGGTTGCCGCGCAGGATAATTTGTTGTGCTCGCTTGCTGCTGGCGCTTTTATGCAGGCGCAGTGTCAGGTGTAGGTTGCTGAAGCGTTGTTGAAAGCGGTCGATCAAGTTATTGAGTTGCTCGATATTCGCTGCATTGGTGGCCAGGCTTTGGCTGCTCTGGTAGAGCATTTGCAGTGTCGAGTTGGTTTGTTCCAGGTCGCGGGTCTTTTCGTTGATCCGGTCTTCAAGGTTGAGGTGGGACTGTTTTATAACTTCGGCCATGGCGTTGAAGCTTTCCGCCATCTGACCGAGTTCGTCTTCGGAGCGATAGGTAATGCGTGCGTTCAGGTCGCCACGACTAAAGCGGCGAGCACTATCTACCAGTTGCTTGAGCGGGCGAATCACGCTGCTCTTTAATTGGTGTAAGCCAATTAGCAAAATCAAGATTGTCAGCATCAGTGCTGCACATTGAATGCCTTGCTGCCATTTTTGACGATTTTCACTTTGCCGCTGAAGCTGGTCGATAAACTTTTCAAGTTGCAGTACGAAATGTTCAGCTTCAGCAATGAAGACGCTTTTAGTTTTGTGATCCAGCACTGGCAGTACGACGTTTTGCCAGTGCTCGTTGATCGCCAGGAACGCTAGGGCAGTGCTTGAATCCACCTGTCGCTCCGCCACTTGACGCAGTTCCGGGCTAGCAAGCCGTTGTTGCATATCCGCTTTTAAATTGTTGATGGTTGAGCGGGGCGCAGCGGTATCCAGGCGCCAGATAAGTCGATAGGTTGCCATGCGTAATGAACCCGCAGCATTGATAGCTGCAGCATCATCTTTGCTGATGCTAGCGATCACCACGGCGCTCAGCGCGCTACTCAACGCCAGTACCGTGATAAGTGTCACTGCCAAAGCTGCTTTGGCAGGTAATGAGTGCTTAAACCAGCGTCTCAATGCGTGCGTCTCATGGCAATTACCTCTAAATAGTTTGCTGTGAAAGATGTAGTGCATGAGTTTTGGAGTAATTGTGTAACTATATGAATTTATTGAATAATTTATGGGTTTATTGGCTACCTCTTTCGGGGTATTTTAGCAAAATTTTGACTCGACAGAGATAAGAGTTATTGATGTAGGTCATATGGGCTGTCCCAGCGATATCTAGTCTACAAGAACCGTTCGATATGTAGACGTCTGATGACAAGCTTAAAAACCCAGCAAAATCTCGTACTTACAATGAGTACCTTTGCTTTCACCATCTGCTTCATGATCTGGATGATGTTTGCGGTACTTGGTGTGCCGGTTAAAGAGATGCTGCATCTGAGTGAGACCCAGTTTGGGCTGCTGGCTTCAACCCCGGTTCTGACCGGGTCGTTGGTGCGTTTGCCGCTGGGTTTGTTGGCTGATCGCTTCGGCGGTCGGCTGGTGTTCTTTGTGTTGATGCTGGTGTGCGTTTTACCCATCTACCTCATCAGCCACGCCACCGAGTACTGGCAGTTTCTGTTGCTGGGTTTATTTGTCGGGCTGGCAGGCGGCTCGTTTTCGGTGGGGATTGCCTACGTCGCTAAATGGTTTGAAGCATCCACCCAAGGCTTCGCCATGGGCTTGTTCGGTGCAGGTAATGCAGGCGCAGCACTGACCAAGTTTCTGGCGCCTGCAATTATTGCTGCCGCGAGCTGGCAAATGGTGCCGAAAGTGTATTCGGCCATCATGTTTATCACCGCTTTGTTGTTTTGGTTTTTGACCTTTGACAACAAAGCCCATCACGTTGCCAGTAGCGTGCCTCTGCGCACCCAACTGCGTTCACTTAAAGACCCTCGCGTGTGGCGTTACTGCCAGTACTACTCGATCGTATTTGGCGGTTATGTGGCGTTGGCGCTTTGGATGACCGAGTTTTATGTCAACGAATACGGTTTCAGCCTGCAGCGCGCAGCGTTATTCGCCGCCTGCTTTTCGTTACCGGGCGGGATCCTCCGCGCAGTGGGTGGCTGGATGTCCGATAAGTGGGGCGCGCACAGCGTTACCTGGTGGGTGTTGTGGGTCAGTTGGATCTGCCTGTTCATCTTGTCTTACCCGCAAACCGATCTGACTGTGCAAACCATAAACGGCCCCGTGAGTTTTCACCTCGGGCTCAATGCATGGATGTTCACCGTGCTGATGTTTGCCCTCGGCATTGCCTTCGCATTCGGCAAGGCCTCGGTCTTCAAATATATCTCCAATGATTTCCCTCATGACATCGGCGCCGTTAGCGGCATCGTCGGTTTGGCTGGAGGCTTGGGCGGCTTTGTCTTGCCCATATTGTTTGGCGCGCTGGTTGACCTGACGGGCGTGCGCTCATCTTGCTTCATGTTGATGTACGGCGTGGTCTGGGTCTCCTTGATATGGATGTACCTAAGCGAAGTACGCACAGCTCCTCTTATGGGCCAGAGCCAATCGCGCTCAGACGGCCAGCGAATTGATAGTTAAAGGACGCTTGTTATGACTACATCTCACGATTCCTCAGCAGCTAGAGCTGTACAGGTGAATAAAGTTGGCCCGGTTATCGATGACTGGCGCCCAGAAGACCCCGAGTTTTGGGCGAGCTGCGGCAAGCGGGTGGCCACCCGTAATCTCTGGATATCGATCCCCGCGTTGTTACTGGCGTTTGCGGTGTGGATGGTTTGGAGCACGGTGATCGTGCGCCTCAATGCCATTGGTTTTAACTTTGGTACTGATCAGCTGTTCTGGTTGACCGCTCTGCCTGCGCTCTCTGGTGCGACATTCAGGGTGTTTTATTCATTTATGGTGCCGGTCTTTGGGGGCCGTCGCTGGACAGCAATCAGCACCGCTTCACTGTTGATTCCAGCCATCTGGATGGGGATCGCGGTACAAAATCCGGATACCCCGTACAGCGTGTTTGTGCTGATTGCATTGCTCTGTGGTTTCGGTGGCGGCAACTTCGCGTCATCAATGTCTAATATCAGTTTTTTCTACCCCAAGTCACAGCAAGGTATGGCGCTGGGGCTGAACGCGGGCCTGGGCAATCTCGGTGTTTCTGTCATGCAGTTCTCCGTGCCTTTGGTCATTGGTTTCAGCCTGTTTGGCGGCATTGCTGGTGCGCCTCAAGAACTCAAGGACGGCACTCAGTTATGGCTGCAAAACGCGGGCTATATCTGGGTTCCGCTGATTGTCTTGGTCACGCTTGCCGCTTGGTTTGGCATGAATGACCTGAGCAGCGCCAAGGCTTCATTCAACGAGCAGTCGATTATTTTCAAGCGCAAGCACAACTGGATTATGTGCTGGCTGTACTTGGCGACATTTGGCTCATTCATTGGCTTTGCTGCGGCGTTTCCAATGTTGATCAAAACCTCATTTCCTGAGGTCAATGCCTTGAAGTTTGCCTTCTTGGGGCCATTTGTCGGCGCGCTGGTACGACCACTTGGCGGCTGGGTATCTGATCGCATGGGCGGCGCTCGGGTGACCTTCTGGAACTTCGTGTTGATGATCGCTGCGGTCTTGGGCGTGCTGCATTTTTTGCCGCAAGAAAACAGTCCAGGCAGCTTCTACGGCTTTCTCGTCATGTTCATGTTGTTGTTTGTCACTACCGGTATTGGTAACGGTTCGACCTTCCGCATGATTCCAGTGATTTTCCGCACGCTACACCAGCGCTGGAGCGCTGGTAAAAGTCAGGCGGAGCAAGCATTGGCAATGCAAGAGGCCGGTAAAGAGTCTGCTGCGGTCATCGGTTTTACCTCGGCTGTAGGCGCATTCGGTGGCTTCTTTATTCCAATTGCATTTGCCACTTCGATGACCGAGTCAGGTCGCCCGGAAGTCGCCATGTACATCTTCATTAGTTACTACCTGAGCTGCATCGCCGTGACCTGGTGGTGGTACTCGCGCAAGGGTGCACAGACACCTTGCTAACCCCTAGCCGAAATATCACACGGGCGCCCTGCGCCTAACCTGAGAGGAACAATAAATGAGCCACTTACTTGATCAATTGCGGTTTTTCAAACGCAAACAGGGTGAATTCGCCAACGGTCACGGTGAAACGCGCAAAGAGTCCCGCGACTGGGAAGATGTCTATCGTGCGCGCTGGCAGTACGACAAAATTGTGCGTTCAACCCACGGGGTTAACTGTACCGGATCTTGCTCCTGGAAAATTTATGTCAAGAACGGCCTGATTACCTGGGAAACACAGCAGACCGATTACCCGCGCACACGTAATGACTTGCCCAACCATGAACCGCGTGGATGCCCGCGTGGCGCGAGCTACAGCTGGTATATCTACAGCGCCAACCGGCTCAAGTATCCGAAAGTGCGTAAGCCATTGCTCAAACTATGGCGTGAAGCACGTGCGCATATGGAGCCAGTTGAGGCTTGGGCCAGTATCGTTGAAGACCCGGTCAAGGCCGAGAGCTACAAGAGCAAGCGTGGCATGGGTGGATTCATCCGTTCGCACTGGGATGAAGTGAATGAAATCATTGCCGCCGCCAACGTTTACACCACCAAGCAATATGGCCCGGACCGGGTGGTTGGCTTCTCGCCGATCCCGGCGATGTCTATGGTCAGTTATGCCGCCGGGGCGCGTTATTTGTCGATGATTGGCGGTGTGTGCCTGAGCTTTTATGACTGGTATTGCGATTTGCCGCCAGCTTCACCGCAAGTGTGGGGCGAGCAAACCGATGTGCCTGAGTCCGCGGATTGGTACAACTCCAACTACATCATTGCTTGGGGCTCGAACGTTCCGCAGACACGTACGCCAGATGCGCACTTCTTTACCGAGGTTCGATACAAAGGCACTAAAACAGTCGCCATTACCCCGGATTATGCCGAAGTTGCCAAGCTCACCGATCAATGGCTGAACCCTAAACAGGGGACTGATGCCGCGTTGGCGCAAGCCTTTTCCCATGTGATTTTCAAAGAGTTTCACCTGGAAAAACCCAGCGCCTACTTCACCGATTACGCCAAGCGCTATACCGACATGCCAGTGCTGGTGCTGCTTGAAGAGAAAGGCGGCAGCTATCGCGCCGGGCGTTTCCTGCGGGCATCGGATCTGGCTGATAACCTCGGTCAGGAAAATAACCCGGACTGGAAAACCATCGCCATTGATGCCAGTGGTGAGCTGGTGTCGCCGCAAGGTGCCATTGGTTATCGCTGGGGCGAGAAGGGCAAGTGGAATATCGAAGCCCGTGAAGGTGGCAGCGGCCGTGAAGTCGATCTCAAGTTGAGCTTGATCGACAGCGAGCAAGCCAGTGAGGTTGCCTTTCCATACTTTGGTGGCCAGACCCACGCACACTTCCAACACGCTGAAGGTGAAGAGATTCAACTGCGTCGCGTGCCCACCCAGAGCATCACGCTGGCAGACGGTAGCTCTGCAAAAGTCGCCACTGTGTTTGATTTGATGGCGGCAAATCTGGGGATTGATCGTGGTTTGGGCGGCAGCAATGTGGCCAGCAGCTATGACGATTCAAGCGTGCCTGGCACGCCTGCCTGGCAAGAGCTGATCACTGGCGTTAGCCGTGAGAAAGCCATCCAGATTGCCCGTGAGTTTGCTGATAACGCGGATAAGACCAAAGGGCGCTCGATGATTATCGTCGGTGCGGCGATGAACCATTGGTATCACATGGACATGAACTACCGCGGGCTGATCAACATGCTCATGCTCTGCGGTTGCGTGGGGCAAACCGGTGGTGGCTGGGCGCACTATGTCGGGCAAGAAAAGCTGCGTCCTCAGTGCGGTTGGTTGCCACTGGCCTTTGGCTTGGACTGGAGCCGTCCGCCGCGCCAAATGAACGGCACCAGCTTCTTCTACAACCACAGTTCACAGTGGCGCCACGAGAAGCTCAATATGCACGACGTGCTCTCGCCATTGGCCGACAAGTCGAAGTTCCCCGAACATGCGCTCGACTACAACATTCAGGCTGAGCGCGGCGGCTGGCTGCCGAGTGCACCACAGCTTAATCGCAACCCGTTGCAAATTACTCGAGACGCCGCTGTAGCGGGCATGTCGCCGGTTGACTACGTCACCCAATCGCTTAAAGACGGCAGCTTGCGCTTCGCCTGCGAACAACCTGATAACCCCGATAACTTCCCGCGCAACATGTTCATCTGGCGCTCTAACTTGCTGGGATCATCCGGCAAGGGCCATGAGTACATGCTCAAGTATTTCTTGGGCACCAAAAACGGTGTGATGAACGAAGACATCGGCAAAACCGGCGGCACTATTCCTAAAGAAGTTGAGTGGATAGAAGACGCCCCGATCGGCAAGATTGATCTGGTTACCACGCTGGACTTCCGCATGTCATCGACCTGCGTCTACTCCGACATCGTGTTGCCGACGGCAACCTGGTACGAGAAGGACGACATGAACACTTCGGATATGCATCCGTTTATTCATCCCTTGTCAGCCGCTATTGATCCGGCATGGGAATCGCGTTCCGACTGGGAAATCTACAAGGGCATTGCCAAGCATTTCTCGAAAATGGCTGAAGGTCATCTCGGGGTCGAGCATGACTTGGTCACCGTACCACTGTTGCATGACACGCCCGGGGAGTTGGCTCAGCCATACGGCGGCACTGACTGGAAGACTGCTGGTGAAGACCCTGTGCCCGGCAAGAACTGCCCGAATATGATGGTGGTCGAGCGCGACTATCCAAATATCTACAAGCAGTTCACCTCGCTGGGGCCATTGCTCGACAAGCTTGGCAATGGCGGCAAGGGGATTAATTGGAATACCCAGCATGAAGTCGATTTTCTTGGCGAACTCAACCACCGCGTGACTGACGAAGGGGTGAGTAAAGGTCGGCCGCAGATTGAAAGTGCGATTGATGCAGCCGAGGTTATTCTCTCGCTGGCGCCGGAAACCAACGGCCATGTGGCGGTTAAAGCCTGGGCGGCGCTCTCCGAGTTTACCGGCCTCGATCATACGCATCTGGCCAAGTCCAAGGAGCACGAAGCGATTCGCTTTCGTGATATCCAGGCACAACCGCGCAAGATTATTTCCAGTCCAACCTGGTCCGGTTTGGAGGATGAGAAGGTCAGTTATAACGCCGGTTACACCAACGTCCATGAGTTTATTCCTTGGCGCACCATCACCGGCCGCCAGCAGTTCTATCAGGATCACCCGTGGATGGAAGCCTTTGGTGAGCAGATGATGAATTACCGGCCACCGGTAAACACGCGCACCATCGATTTCGTAAAGGGCAAGCGACCAAATGGCAACACTGAGATTGTCCTCAACTGGATTACGCCTCACCAGAAATGGGGGATTCACAGTACCTACACCGACAACTTGCTGATGCTCACCTTGAGCCGTGGCGGGCCGATTATCTGGCTCTCTGAAGATGACGCGAAAAGTGCCGGTATCGTCGATAACGACTGGGTTGAGTGCTTCAACGCCAACGGTGCGCTGACTGCGCGTGCGGTGGTTAGCCAGCGGGTTAAAAACGGCATGGTGATGATGTATCACGCCCAGGAACGGATCGTAAACCTGCCGGGTTCCGAGACAACCAAAACCCGTGGTGGCCATCACAACTCGGTGACCCGTGTAGTGCTCAAGCCAACGCACATGATAGGTGGTTATGCCCAGCAATCCTATGGCTTCAACTACTACGGCACGGTCGGCTGCAACCGCGATGAATTTGTTGTGGTGCGTAAGATGGACAAGGTCGACTGGCTCGACGGAACCGATGTGGGTGGTTTAGGTGGTGATGCACTGCCACAACCACTGCCACAGACTATTTGAGGTAATTGCCATGAAGATTCGCTCACAAGTTGGCATGGTGTTGAACCTGGATAAATGCATCGGTTGCCACACCTGTTCAGTGACCTGCAAAAACGTCTGGACCAGCCGCGAAGGTATGGAATATGCCTGGTTCAACAACGTCGAAACCAAGCCCGGCATCGGTTATCCCAAAGAGTGGGAAAACCAGGATAAGTGGAAAGGCGGCTGGGTGCGCAATGCCGACGGCTCGATCAACCCGAAAATCGGGGGCAAGTTCCGGATTCTGGCAAATATTTTCGCCAACCCGGAGCTGCCGGTTATTGATGACTATTACGAGCCGTTTGATTTCGACTACCAGCATTTGCACACCGCACCTTTAGGCCAGCATCAGCCTGTTGCTCGGCCACGTTCGGTCATTAGCGGCAAACGCATGGAAAAAATCGAGTGGGGGCCAAACTGGGAAGAATTGCTGGGCACCGAGTTTGCCAAGCGGCGTAAAGACAAAAACTTCGACAAAATTCAGGCTGACATTTATGGCGAGTATGAAAATACCTTCATGATGTATTTGCCGCGCCTGTGTGAGCATTGCCTCAACCCGGCATGCGCGGCGTCCTGCCCGAGCGGTGCGATCTACAAGCGTGAAGAAGACGGCATTGTTCTGATCGATCAGGAAAAATGCCGTGGCTGGCGGATGTGCATCAGCGGCTGTCCGTACAAGAAGATTTACTACAACTGGAAAAGTGGTAAATCGGAAAAATGCATTTTCTGCTATCCACGTATCGAAGCGGGCATGCCGACGGTGTGTTCCGAAACCTGTGTTGGGCGCATCCGCTATCTCGGCGTGTTGCTGTACGACGCGGATCGGATTGCTGAAGTTGCCAGCACCGCCAGCGAGCAAGACCTGTATGAGAAGCAGCTAGAGATCTTCCTTGATCCGAATGATCCAGCGGTCATCAAGCAAGCGCTGGCAGATGGCGTGCCCATGTCGGTGATCGAGTCTGCGCAGAAGTCGCCCGTGTACAAAATGGCTGTGGACTGGAAGCTGGCGTTACCGCTGCACCCTGAATACCGCACCTTGCCGATGGTTTGGTATGTGCCGCCACTTTCACCAATCCAGAACGCCGCGCAAACCGGGCAGATTGGTATGGAAGGTATCTTGCCGGACGTTGATAGCCTGCGTATTCCTCTGCGCTATCTGGCCAATTTGCTTACCGCAGGTGATGAAAAGCCAGTCAAGTTAGCCCTTAAACGTCTACTCGCGATGCGTGCTTATAAGCGTGCCCAGCAAGTTGATGGCGTGCGCAATCTGAAAGTGCTTGAAGATGTGGGTTTGACTGAGCTGCAGGTTGAGGAGATGTACCGCTACCTGGCCATTGCGAATTACGAAGACCGTTATGTCATTCCCACTGCGCACCGCGAGGAAGCCATGAGCGATGCATTTGCCCAGCGCTCAGGCTGTGGCTTCAGCTTTGGCAGTGGTTGCAATGGCAGCTCGGACACCAACATGTTTGGCGCCAAGAAAGCGAACAAGCGCGACATCCTCAAAACAGTACAGATTTGGGAGGAGTGAGTATGCAAATTCTCAAGGTTATCTCTCTGCTTCTGGATTATCCCACTGAGCAATTGGTGCTGGCCCAAGCGGAATTGAGTGGTGCGATCGATGCCGCCCGTGAGATCAGTCCTGAGCAGCGCCGTGGGCTGCAAGGACTGCTCAGCGATATAACAACTGGTGATTTGATGGACAGCCAGGAGCACTACAGTGCGCTGTTTGGCCGTGGTCGTTCACTGTCGCTGTTGTTATTCGAGCATGTGCATGGCGAGTCAAGGGATCGCGGCCAGGCCATGGTCGACATGATGGCGCAGTACGAGGCCGCGGGTTTTGCCATCGGTGTCAAAGAGCTGCCTGACTACATTCCACTCTATCTTGAGTACCTCTCCACCCGCGATGACCTCGACGCCCGTGAAGGGCTGGCGGATATCGCACATTTGCTGGCGCTGCTGGCTGCACGTTTGGATGAACGTGAAAGCAGTTACTCCAGCTGCATGCGTGCTTTGCTGCAAATTGCAGGTGAGGAACCTGTTGCCGCTGTGGCCGAGATCCGTGAGCAGGTCGCCGCAGAAGTGCGTGATGATTCGCTGGAGGCCCTGGATAAGGTCTGGGAGGAGGAGGCCGTGGACTTTCTTCAAGCTGAGCAGCAAGACCGCTGCACCAGCCAGGCCACCGGGCCAGGCAAAGTGCGAGAAGAATTACCGGTGCCGTTGCATTGGGTCGATTTCAAGACTGATGAGCAGAGCAGCGCTCAGTTTCGGGAGGTGAAGGATGTCTAACACTAACTTGCTGTTGTTCGGGGTTTACCCCTATGTCGCCTTGGCCATTTGCCTGATTGGCAGTTGGGCACGGTTTGACTTGTCACAGTACACCTGGAAAACCGGCTCCAGTCAGATGCTCAGCAACAAAGGGATGCGGATCGCGAGCAATATGTTCCATGTCGGTATTCTGTTCGTCCTGGCCGGGCACTTTGTTGGTCTGTTGACGCCACCGGCGTTGTATCACATGGTTATCAGCACTGAAAACAAACAGTTACTGGCCATGGTTTCAGGCGGCATTTTTGGCCTGATCTGTCTGGTTGGTTTGTTGATGCTGATTAAGCGACGCCTCACTGATCCGCGCGTGCGGGCCACCTCAAGCGTTTCTGATGTGATGATTTTGCTGGTATTGCTGGTGCAGTTGCTGCTTGGCCTGGGCACTATTTTTGCCTCTACTTCGCACCTCGATGGTTCGGTAATGATCTTGCTTGGTAACTGGGCGCAAGCCTTGGTCACACTGCAACCCGTTGTGGCGGCTAATAGCATTGAAAGCGTTTCGCTGGTGTACAAGCTGCATGTGTTCCTTGGCATGACTTTATTTGTACTGTTCCCCTTTACTCGCTTGGTACACATGGTAAGTGCACCGGTCTGGTATCTGGGCCGTCGTTATCAAATCGTGCGCCAGAAAGGCTGATGGAGTTGCCATGAATAGTGAACACAACGCAGGCCATAACGGCTGCTCCTGCGGCTCGCAAAACCAGGCCGGTCAAGGTGACGCTGTTGTTCAGGTCGAAGCTCAAGCCCTGGCAGCCGAGCCTTTGGAGTTAATCGCCAGCAGCGAGCAGCAGTGGCCAAGGATCAAGGTCAACGGCGTGGCTATCGCGCAAGAGCAGATAGCTCAGGAGATGCAATACCACACGGCTGCCACGCCTGCGGAGGCTATATTTTTAGCCAGTCAGGCGCTGGTCATTCGCGAACTGCTGCATCAGCGCGTCAAGGAGCTGAATTTAACGGTTAAGCCCCAAGGTGCCGAGACCGAAGAGGAAGCGCAGATCAGTGCCTTGATTGAACGTGAAATTGACCTGCCCCGTGCTGATGAACAGGCGTGCCAGCAGTATTTCGACAACAATCGCCAGCGCTATTCCAGTGCGCCATTACTGGCTGCCCGGCATATATTGCTGGCGGCCGAGGGTGACGATGCTGTGGCCAGAAGCGAGACTCGTGAGCAAGCTGAGGGCCTGATCGAGCGATTGCAGGCTGATCCTCAATGCTTTGCTGAGCTAGCCATGGCACACTCAGATTGCCCTTCCAAACAACAAGGTGGAGCACTGGGCCAAATCAGCAAAGGGCAGACGGTTCCTGAGTTTGAGCGGCAGCTGTTTCGCTTGCCGACCGGCTTGGCAACGCAGCCCGTTGAAAGCCGTTACGGCTACCATGTGGTGTGGATTGATCAGCGTATTGAGGGTGAGTTATTGCCCTATACTGCAGTAGTCGGTTCCATTCGCGCCGAGCTTGATCAGCGTGTCTGGCAGGTGGCATTGGTGCAGTACATCAAAGGGCTGGTAGGCCAGGCTGATATTCAGGGAATTGTTCTCGAGGGGGCGGATTCCCCTCTGGTTCAATAGCATTTAGGCTGTAAACGGGTCAGTCATGTCCCGGCTTAACGCGGCACAAGTTAGGAGTGGCTATGCACAGTAATTTGCAGGACGGATTCGGTCGGCGTATCGATTACCTGCGTATGTCAGTGACCGATCGTTGCGACTTTCGCTGTGTGTACTGCATGGCCGAAGACATGACTTTTCTGCCGCGCCAGCAAATTCTCTCGCTCGAAGAGCTTTATCGGCTGGCGGCGTTGTTCGTCGGTCAGGGCGTGAAGAAAATCCGCCTGACCGGCGGCGAGCCATTGGTGCGTAAAGGCATTGTTGGCTTGTGCGAGCAAATTGCTGCGCTACCTGGTTTGCGTGAATTGGTGATGACCACCAACGGTTCGCAATTGGTCAAGTTGGCCAAGCCGCTTGCTGAGGCGGGGGTAAAGCGTTTGAATATCAGCCTGGATAGTTTGCAGGCTGATAAATTCCGCGCCATTACCCGTACCGGTGAGCTGAAACAGGTGCTGGATGGAATTGAGGCGGCGCGTGATGCCGGTTTTGAGAACATCAAGCTCAACACCGTGGCAATGGCCGGGCGCAATGCCGATGAGGTGCTGGATCTGGTCGAGTACGCCATGGCGCGCGGGCTGGACATTACTTTTATCGAAGAAATGCCACTGGGTGACGTGGGTCGCTCCCGTGGCGAGAGTTTTTTCTCAAGCGATCAGGTGCGTGCGCTGATTGCCCAGCGCTATTCAATTATCGACAGTGCCGAACAAAGCGGTGGTCCGGCCCGGTATATTCGTCTGGAAGGCCATGCGAACAGCCGCGTTGGTTTTATCTCCCCGCATTCGCATAACTTCTGTGCCACTTGTAATCGCGTGCGGCTGACCGTGGAAGGGCGTTTGCTGCTCTGCCTGGGGCATGAAAACTCAGTGGATCTGCGCGCGCTGTTACGTCGTTACCCTGAAACTGACCAGCCTTTGTTGGACGCTGTTGCCGCAGGCATGCAGCGCAAGCCCGAGCGGCATGAGTTCAGCCACGATGACCAGATTCAAGTGGTGCGCTTTATGAATGCCACGGGTGGCTAAAGCCCGATTCGCTTAGCACAAAGGCCGCAAATGCGGCCTTTGTGGTTTTTGCAGGCCCAGCAAAGACGCTCAGCAATCTATAGAAGCTCTGGCGTTTAAAGGGATTGGCAAACAGACAGGCACAAAAAAGGCCACTCAATTGAGTGACCTTTATATGTTTGGTTGCGGGAGCCGGATTTGAACCGACGACCTTCGGGTTATGAGCCCGACGAGCTACCAGACTGCTCCATCCCGCGGTCGCCATTCTATCTGTCTGAGGCTCAGTGTCAAACCTAATCTGAAATAAAACTGTTTTCTGTTCAGTTGCTTAGAGTAAATCAGCGGTTCGGCAGGCAAATGCGGAGCACGGCTAAGCAAATACAGAAGAGAGCTAGAAGAGGGCGCGACAGCGCTTGGCTATAAATAAGGCACACAGCAAAAGGCCCCGGCAGTTTTCACTGTCGAGGCCTTATGCATGAATCTGGTTGCGGGAGCCGGATTTGAACCGACGACCTTCGGGTTATGAGCCCGACGAGCTACCAGACTGCTCCATCCCGCGCCGGCCATTCTATAGAGATGAGTGATGCTGTCAATCTATTTCTGCTTTTTAATCAATTAGTTAAATCGTAAAGGGGGCAGAAACAAAAAAGGCCACTCAATTGAGTGACCTTTAAATGTTTGGTTGCGGGAGCCGGATTTGAACCGACGACCTTCGGGTTATGAGCCCGACGAGCTACCAGACTGCTCCATCCCGCGGCGGCTATTCTATCGTCTGAAACGCTGCGGTCAACCACCAACCTCAGAAAAAACTGTTGTTTGTTCAAATGCTTAGCGATTTTGCTGACTTGGCTCGGGCCTCAGCCCTTGTATGCAGCAGCTTTGCGCGATTTTGTGGCAGTTCATCGGACTGTCATGAAAATAGATAGTTATCGACTTATTGCAACGGCCTAGCTCTTCAACTGGGTGTTGCGCTAGAGTCCGTCACATTTTCAGCGAGGTAGTCATGGCTCATACATGTAAAGACTGCGGTGCAGCCGTTGCGGCAACAGATAAAAAATGTTCAGTATGCGGCGAAGAGTTGGTAGCAAAACCCAAGTTATTGCCAATCGCCGCTTTTATGCTGATTGTGATTTTGGTGATCCAGGCTTACATGGATAAGCCAGAGGAAAAAGAGTCAGTTCCGGCTGAGCCCGCCAAAGCAGCGAGCCAATAGCCGCTGCATCTGGCTTATGAAATTTCGATCTGATAACGAAAGGTGTCAGCCGCGCCCCTGGATATGCGGTACTCAAGCGGGGTGTTGTCATAGCTCAGGGCTGTTCGCTCAATGACCACAACTGGTTTGCCGCTGTCGATACCGAGCGCTGCGCCGGTTTGTGCGTCCGCCAACTCCACGGTCAGGGTTTCCTTGGCTGAGGCTACCAACTGCCCGCACTGCTCTTCATAAAAAGGGTAGAGCAGGTTGCCAAAATCCTGCGGGTCTATCTCAAGCAGTTTGGCGAAGCGCGAAGCTGGTAGCCAGATCACTTCAGTGAAAATCGCTCGCTCGCCGCTTGTCCTGACACGCTGCATGCGGATCACTGCATCAGTCGTGCTGAGTTTTAGTGCCTCAATCACCTCTGCCGGGGCTTGCTCAAGGCTGAGCGCGACAATCAGGCTTTGCGGAACCTGATGTTCACCCGAGCTATTAACCTGCCGGAAGAAGCGGAAGAACGAGGAATTAAAATCAGGCCGACGCACATAAGTACCACGGCCTTGGCTGCGTTGCAGCAAACCATCTGCAACCAGCGTGTCGACGGCTTTTCTGACCGTTCCGATTGCCACGCTATAGGTTTTGGTCAGTTCTGCTTCGGTCGGGATTGGCTCTCCCGGACGCCATTCACCAGACGAAATCTTTGCCAGGATCTCGTCGCGAAGCCGTTGATAGAGCGGTAAACGCTGATCTGAGCCAAGGGTTAAGGCATTCATGCATACATCCATACGATTTTTCTGAAGCTACTTTAGCACTGACCAGTGGCATCTGAGCTGTGTTGACAGTTGTCTTTGCTGAATATATGGTCATGCAGTCATATATATGAATATATGACTAAATAAAAATGTGCCTGCTATGGCGCGCCAAGAACAATCGGCCAAGGTAACGACCTATGACCTCTTCGCAACTGTCTGGCATCGACACCCACGCGCACATCTTTAGCCGCGGGCTGCCACTGGCTTCAGGCCGACGCTATAACCCGGATTACGACGCGCTGGTTGAGCAATATCTGGGCTTGCTCGACAGCTGCGGCCTGGCCCATGGCGTGCTGGTGCAACCCAGTTTTCTCGGTACGGACAACAGTTTTATGCTCGCGGCACTGGATAAGTATCCTGAGCGCCTGCGCGGTATTGCAGTGGTTTTGCCGAGTATCTGTGTTGATGAGCTTGATCGTTTGGCTGCATCTGGCGTGGTTGGGGTTCGTTTGAACCTGGTTGGCCAGCAGTTAGAAGACTATTCAAATGAGTGCTGGCAGAATTTTTTCCAGCAGATCGCCGCACGGGACTGGTCGGTTGAGATACAGCGCAGCCTTGATGACTTGGCGCAGATCCTGCCAGCAATCCTGCAAACTGGCGTCAATGTGGTGATTGATCACTTTGGCTTGCCCCATGGCGGAATCAACCCGCAGCAGGCAAACCACAAGGCTTTTCTTGAATTACTCGCCAATCAACAGATTTGGCTCAAGCTTTCGGCGCCATATCGCAGCGATTTAACTGCGCAACAGGTTGCGGACATGTTCGGGTTATTACGCGTTGCCAGTGGCGGCGTCGACCGCATGCTTTGGGGAAGCGACTGGCCACATACCCAGTTTGAGAATTCGACAAGTTACCGCGAGCAGTTCCAGAAAGTTCAAGCGCTGCTAGGCGATCCGCTTGAGTGGCAAAAAGTCATGTGCGCAAACCCTTCACGGCTTTTTAAGTTCGTGAACACTATTTAACGCATTACAAGAATAACTGGCGGGTCTGAAAATGATGAGTTTGATTGTGATCGCGGCAATCGTGATCTCCATAGCCTTGGGCTACAAGACCAAGATCAATATTGGCTTGTTTGCGATTGCCTTTGCCTACTTGATTGGTTGCTTTGTGATGGGCTTGAGCCCCTCTGATGTGATCAAGATGTGGCCGCTGAAGATGTTTTTTATCATCTTCTCTGTGTGTCTTTTTTACAGCTTTGCGATTGTTAACGGCACGCTCGAAAAGCTGGCTGAGCACTTGCTTTATAGCTGCCGTAAATTCCCGCATTTGTTGCCTTATGCGGTATTTCTGACCTCGGCGCTGATTGCCGGTTTGGGCGCTGGCTATTACACAGTGCTGGCCTTTATGGCGCCGCTGACCCTGATGCTCTGTGAGCGCACGCGTATGAGCCTGATTCTTGGTGCTATGGCGGTGAATTACGGGGCATTAGGTGGTGCTAATTTTGTCTCGAGCCAGAGCGGAATTATCTTCCGCAGCCTGATGACCAATTCTGGTATTGCTGAAAACACGGCGTTTATTAATAGCTTCGGTATTTTCATCAGTACTTTTGTTATTCCGTTGATCGTAATCACTGGTTTTGTGCTGTTTACCGGGCATAAAAAGCTAATGCAAAGCTCTACCTACACGGTCACTGAGCCAAGCCCGCTGAACAAACAGCAGAAAACCACGCTGTTATTGACGGTGCTGATGATGGCTTTGGTATTGATCGCTCCGATCGCACAGATATTGCTGCCTGAGAATCAAAGTGTCGGCTTCATTAACTCGAAAATGGACATTGGTTTGATCGCCAGTGTGTTTGCTGTGATCGCGTTGTTGCTCAAACTGGGCGATGAACGCAAGGCCATGGCGACGGTGCCCTGGGCTACGCTGGTGATGATTTGCGGCGTTGGCATGTTGATCGCCATCGCAATCAAGGCTGGCACTATTGATCTGTTGGCATCATGGATCGGTACTTCGATCCCTCCTGTTATGGTGCCGGTCGCGTTCGGTGTTGTCGCAGCATTAATGTCGTTGTTTGCCAGCACACTCGGCGTCGTAACACCTGCGCTGTTCCCGATTGTGCCGCCGATTGCAGCTTCGCTGGGCATAGATCCGCTGGTGATATTCGTGTGTATTGTGGTTGGTGCACAAGCTACTTCAATCTCGCCATTTTCCTCTGGTGGCAGCCTGTTGCTGGGGTCATGTCCCACCGAACAGAGTCGTTCCGAGTTTTTCCCCAAGCTGTTATTCCGTGCTGCGCCGCTTGGTTTTGCGGTCGCGTTGCTCTTCAATATAGTCCTCACTCTGGTTTACTAAGCGTTATCCAGCGGCTCGTTTCGTCCTGAGTGGACTTGTTGTTTATTCGATTGGCTGTTTGCTCAACAACGCGTACCGATCTCTGCGTTCTCGGGTGATAATGACGGCCAATCGAATTTCAGAAAGGAGCCCGCTGGTGGCGTTCGTAATTAAACCGCTTGATCCGCTGGTTTACCGACAGCAAACCCGTCGCAGTACGTTGCTGGTTGCTGTCAGCTTCCTCGTGTTGACGCTGCTGTGCTCAACACTTGCTGTAAAGCTGTTGGGGCAGCCTGGCGGTGATAACTTCAGCCTCAATGTTGCCGGGGTGGTGGTTGCGCTGTTACTCACTATTGCATTGGTACGCAGCGTGTTCTGGTCGCAGCCGTGGATGGCCGCTGCGGTTTATGGCTGGCAGCTCAAGCGCAACCTGATGCGCATCACCAATGTCATGCATCACGTCACTGCTGGGGTTAAGGTTGAAGACCCGTTGAGTATGAAAATACTGCGTTTCTATCACTTGGGCGTTAGCCAGATGCACCAGTTGGATGGCAACTCCAGCGAGCACGTGCAGATGCTTGCGCAGATGGACCAGCATCAACAGAAAATGCAGGCGCTGGATATTCCGCTTGAGCAGACAACATTCGACCCTGAGTGGATCAAGCAGCTTGAACGCCGGGCTTGATGCATGACTAAATAGCGCAACCTCAGCTACAGTCGTACTCAGCGGATGCATGATCTAATTGGCTACCACTAAGCGCAAAATAATCCACGTCGACTGTGACTGTTTTTATGCAGCCATTGAGATGCGTGATGATCCGAGCTTGGCAGGTAAGCCGCTGGCCGTGGGCGGAACGGCTGATCGACGCGGTGTAATTGCGACCTGTAATTATGAGGCGCGCGCATACGGTGTGCGTTCTGCCATGGCTTCCGGGCATGCGCAAAAGCTGTGTCCAGACTTGCTGATCGTCAGGCCGCGCATGGATGCATACAAAGCAGTTTCACGTGAGATACACGCCATATTTCGCGACTACACCGACCTGATAGAGCCTTTGTCGTTGGATGAGGCTTTTCTTGATGTGACTGACTGTCCGCACTTTGCGGGAAGTGCGACGCGTATCGCCCAAGATATTAGGCGCAGAGTCTCGTCAGAGCTGCATATCACCGTTTCGGCAGGGGTGGCGCCAAATAAGTTTTTGGCCAAGATCGCCAGTGACTGGAAAAAACCCAACGGCTTATTCGTGATTACCCCGGATCAAGTCGATGACTTTGTGGCCGATCTCGCGGTGGCCAAACTGCACGGGGTTGGCAAAGTAACTGCAGCTAAGCTGGCACGCCTGGGTATTCAAAAGTGCAGTGAACTGCGTGAGTGGGACAAGCTTGGGCTGGTACGCGAGTTCGGTAGTTTTGGTGAGCGCTTGTGGAATTTGGCGCGAGGGATCGATGACCGCGCAGTACAGACTGACAGTCGTCGCCAATCGGTCAGCGTTGAGAATACCTACAATCAGGATTTGCCAGATTTAGCGGCTTGCCTGGAGCAGTTGCCCGATTTGTTGCACGAGCTTGATCGGCGCATGGCCCGGCTTGATAGCAGCTACAGAGCGGATAAGCCGTTCGTAAAAATCAAATTTCATGATTTTACCCAAACCACCCTCGAACAAGCAGGCGCACGCCGTGATCTGGACAGCTACAAGCTGCTGATGAGTGCGGCTTTTTCTCGTGGAAACAAGGCTGTGCGCTTATTGGGAGTGGGGGTGCGCTTGCACGACCTGCGTGGGCGGCATGAGCAGCTTGAGCTATTTGAACGCTAGTAATCAAACAGCTCAAGCCATCCCTGTGTTGCGGTATTGAATGTGGCTATCAATCAGTGACTGGCCACAAGCGCAGCGGTTTACCTTCGCTCGGCCATAGGCGCAGTTGATTGGTCGGCGAGAAGTCCCAGCGCGTGATACTTGGCAGGCTCTGGAGGAAGCGAGCTTCTTGCTCCATCAGGGCAGGGGCGCACATTTTTCGCGTACTGCCGGCTTGCTCGAAGCTAATGTTGCCGCCTTCAAGTTTATAGCTGGCAAACCAATGATTGCAGCCTGCATTGCCATATGCTCGGCCGTCACTGCCGAGGGTAATGGTCAAGTGGCTGTAGTCGATCAGCGGGCGTTCGCCAATCCATTCAACTTGGTAGGTTTGATCTGTTTCAATTTTCATCGTGTCGGTCGCACAACCCACTAGGCTGGCACTGATTAGGCCGATGGCGAGTAATGTTTTCATTGTCATTCCTTCTGACATTGCGGGCACGTGTGGCGCTCGTTCTTGCTTTGCCACCCCAGTTCATTGACCCGCTGCTGAGCCGCAAGTGCCTGAGCTTTTTTACCCAGTGCACTATCCACCGCAAATTCGATGTCAATTTGCTTGGCACAGCTGTCGCAAGTGACTTGCCAATTATGAATCGCCAGCTCCTTGAATGCCGGGCCAATAGCAACTGCAACCCACTGGCCCGGCGGATTGATCAGGTGGCGCACTTTCTCAACTTGCAGGCGCATGCTTAGATCACGGCTGCCTTTGAGGGTGACAATCAGGCTGTCGCCGCTTTTGATTGAGCCGCCGTTGCCAGTGACTTGATAACGCCCGGGCGCCATTGCTCGGCATTCAATTAAGGTGTGCTCAGGATTGAGCAAGCTGTAGCGAAAATCGTGTTCGGCCATGGTTCCTCCAAATTCGCGCGAATGCTATCACGCAGCGGCCTAAACCTGATCACTGTGATGACCTTGAACTCACTGTTTATAGCACAAGGACATGAGCCAGCCCGCGCTCGCAGCATGGCTTGGCGCGAGCAGGCAGCTGTTAGACGCGAGCTTGGGTCTCGAACATCAAGCGCTCGATGGCCGCTTCAAGCTGATCCAGCGCTTTGGGGGCCATTGGATCACCTTGCTTGAGTAGCGTCTCGCTACGCAGGCAGGTCGCTCGCAATTGCGGGACTCCGCAGTAGCGGGTGGCGCCATGCAAACGGTGTACACGTTCGATTAGAAGCGTGTTGTTGCCTGATTGGCGGGCCAGACGTATCGCTTGCAGGTCGGTGGGTAAGCCAGCCAGCAGCATGTTGAGCATCTCCGCAGCCAAATCAGCTTTGCCAGCGGCCAAGCGTAGGCCTTCTTCGGTATCCAGGATGCTGATCTGGTTGAGGTCAATGTCTGGACGCATGTTGTCTTCTACAGGCTCGGGCATAAGTGCGCGCAGTGCCAAGCCAGTCCATTTGAGCACTACTTGGGCCAGTTGCCGTTCACTGATTGGCTTGGTCAGGTAGTCATCCATGCCGCTTTGCAACAGGGTACGCTTTTCATTGGACAGTGCATGGGCTGTGAGGGCGACAATTGGCACCGCACTTTTGTTTTGTTCGATTTCCCAGAGGCGAATCGCCTCGGTGGTTTCACGACCGTCCATCCCCGGCATTTGTACATCCATGAAGATCATGTCAAAGCGGTCATTCCTGGCTTTGTCCAGCGCTTCGTGACCATCTTTAGCGATGTTGACCTTGGCACCCATATCTTCAAGCAGGGTTTGCACTAAAAGCAGGTTGGCGGGATTGTCGTCTACGCAAAGAATTTGTGGGGGGCGAGCAAGCTCCGGGACTTCGGCTATTAAGCGTTGCTGACGCGGACTGACCATCTCGCTCAAGGAGCGTTGCAGCTTGCGGGTGCATGCAGGTTTGGCGTGTAGCTGGGTATAAGCGTCGGGAAGGGCGCTGTGATACAGAGCTTGCTCGGTGGTCGGACAGAGCACGATAAACTTGCAGGACATTTGCTCCAGCTGGCGGATGTAGGGGGCGAGCTTTTCTGGCGGTTGCTCGCGGAATGTTACGCCCATGACCGCAATGCCAATTGGCTGGGCACCATTTTGCGAGGCTTTAATTGCCTCAAGCAGGCTGTCTGGCTCACTAAACGGGCTGACATTCAGCCCACAATCTTCGAGTTGGTGCTGCAAAACCTGGCGCGACAGTTCATGGCCTTCCATGATCGCTACATTACGGCCAAGTAGTGGCGGGCGCGGCAGATCTTCGACATCTGCTCGTGCTTTAGGCAGGCTCAGGCTGATCCAAAACTCCGAGCCTTCGCCAGGAGAGCTGTCAACGCCAATTTCGCCACCCATTTGTTCGACCAGGCGTTTCGAAATCGCCAAGCCCAAACCAGTACCTCCGGCCTGACGGGAAAGCGAATTATCGGCTTGGCTAAAGGCTTGGAAGAGCAAGCGCAGGTCGTCGTCGGAAAGACCAATGCCGCTGTCTTGCACGCTAATGCGTATTTGTGCGCGACTGTCGTTTTCGTCTTCAAGCATCACGCGGACGACAATACTGCCTTCGCGGGTGAACTTGATCGCGTTATTCACCAGATTGGTCAGGATTTGCTTGAGGCGCAGTGGATCACCCAGCAATGACAGTGGTGTATCGCGATAGACTAGGCTAAGCAGTTCAAGGTGCTTCTCATGGGCGGTTGGTGCCAGAATTGTCAGGGTGTCTTGAATAAGCTCGCGCAGGTTGAAGGGGATGTTTTCAAGCACCAGTTTACCGGCCTCGATCTTCGAGAAATCAAGGATCTCGTTGATGATCCCGAGCAGGTTGTCTGCCGATTTTTCAATGGTGCTGAGGTAATCCTGTTGCCGAGGGCTCAGTTCACTTTTTTGCAATAGGTTAGTGAAGCCCAGAATACCGTTTAGTGGTGTGCGGATTTCATGGCTCATATTGGCCAGGAATTCGGATTTGATGCGGCTGGCTTCAAGTGCTTCTTTACGTGCGAAATCCAGCTCGATGTTCTGGATTTCAATGGTTTCGAGATTTTGGCGAACGTCCTCGGTCGTCTGATCAATGCTGTGCTGCAGTTCTTCCTGAGCATTTTGCAGGGCTTCGGCCATGCGATTGATGCCTGAGGCAAGCTCATCCAGTTCTTGGCTGCCGAGCGGCGGTAAGCGTGTTTCGAGCTTGCCTTCCTTAAGCTGTGCCACGCTCTCTTTAACCCGGCGCAAAGGGTCATTGATTGAGTGGCTCATCCGCAATGCGAGCAGTGCTGTGACCACAAGGCCACTCACCACCAGTAATAAGCTGGTAACCAGGCTGCGATAACCGCTGAGCAGGGTGGCGTGATGCGACAGCTCAAGCTCTACCCAGCCGACCAGGTTGTCGCTGCTTTGATGTACGGGCTCGCCAGTTAAGTTCAAATGATGCTCAAACACTGGAAGTAAAAAACGTGTGGCGTCTTCGTTTGAGTGCTTGGCGGTGAGCTTTTCAGTGCCGCTGCCAGTTGTCGGCATCGGGTTAAGCATGCTCGGCCCAGCATGGACGAGCAGGACTTTATCTTTATCGAGCAGACTGACTGCCCGAACATCCTGTTGTTCAAGGGATTGAGTCGCAATGCGCTGGAGTACGCTGATATCTCCACGCAAAAAGGCAGGGGCGCTTAGCGGTGCCAATTGTTCGGCAATCATCTCGCCGCGCTGCAGCAACTGGCCCTGTAGGCTTGAAAGCTGCGCCCAGATGAAATATCCGCCGAGCAGGAATGCCAGCAGGCTGGTCGGCAGCAGCGTCAATATCAACACGCGGCCTTTTATGCCTAGGTCCTTGAACACGCACATTCCTCTCTGATTATGACTGCGCAGTGTACCGTTTGCGCTCGATCCAACAATAGACTGCTGCAGGTTCTTATAACAAAGCAGGCTAGCGGTTGGCGTGCTTTATTGTTGGCGCGCAGTGGTTTGCCGTTATCATAGACATCCCTCAAGTCGTTTGGACCTGATTGACGTCATGACCTTGCAATTTCCGACTATCGCCGAGTGCATCGGCAACACGCCTTTGGTGCGTCTGCAGCGCCTGCCTGGCAACACCTCCAATACCCTTTTGGTAAAACTGGAAGGTAACAATCCAGCTGGCTCGGTCAAGGATCGCCCGGCGTTGTCGATGATTACCCGGGCAGAGTTGCGCGGCGATATTCAGCCAGGCGACACGCTGATTGAGGCAACCTCGGGTAATACCGGAATTGCCTTGGCCATGGCGGCGGCGATCAAGGGCTATAAGATGATTCTGATCATGCCCGACAACTCGACCGCTGAGCGCAAGGCGGCAATGACTGCTTACGGTGCTGAGTTGGTGCTGGTGTCCCGTGAAGAAGGCATGGAAGGCGCTCGTGATCTTGCAGAAAGTCTGCAGCGTGGTGGGCGTGGAAAAGTGCTCGATCAGTTTGGTAATGGTGATAATCCGCAAGCGCACTACGACACCACGGGTCCTGAAATCTGGCAGCAGACCCAGGGCTCTATTACTCACTTCGTGAGTTCAATGGGCACCACAGGCACGATCATGGGGGTTTCGCGTTACCTCAAAGAGCAGAACGATCAAGTGCAAATTGTTGGTTTGCAACCGCAAGAAGGAGCCTCTATTCCGGGTATACGCCGCTGGCCGCATGAGTATTTACCGAAGATTTTTGATGCCGAACGTGTTGATCAAATTGTCGACATGGGGCAGGACGAAGCCGAACAGGTCATGCGCCGGCTAGCGCGTGAGGAGGGGATCTTCTGCGGCGTTTCTTCTGGTGGTGCTGTTGCCGCTATGTTGCGTCTGTCGCAACAGGTCGAAAACGCGGTCATGGTGGCGATCATTTGTGACCGTGGCGATCGTTATCTGTCGACCGGTATCTACGACGTGCCGCAGCACTAATGGCCAAGAAAAATAGCGGTTTACGCTTCCAGCCCAGTGGCGGCACGCGTGCTCCACAGGTAGCAGTGGGCAAGAAGCAGAAGCTAAGCATCGAGCGCTTGGCTAACGATGGTCGCGGAATCGCATTCAGTGAAGGGCGTACCTGGTTTGTGTCGGGCGCTTTGCCGGGCGAGCAGGTTGAGGCGCGTGTGCAGTCGGCGCGCAGCCAAGTGGTCGAGGCGCGCAGTGAGCGCATCTTGCAGGCCAGTCCTGAGCGTCGTCCTGAACCTTGTGAGCATGCTCGCATTTGTGGTGGCTGCAGTGTGCAGCACATGCCGCATAGCGATCAGTTGGTGCTTAAGCAAGCCGCGCTTGAAGAGCAATTAAGCCGCTTGGCACAAGTGCAGCCAGAACTTTGGGCACCTGCGTTAACGGGGCCTGAATTTGGCTACCGGCGACGTGCTCGGGTGGCTGTACGCTGGGACCCAAAACTGAAAAAGCTAGCGGTAGGGTTTCGCGCGGCGGCGAGCCAAGACATAGTTTCAATCAGTGAGTGCCCGGTCCTGGTACAGCCCTTGCAACCGATTCTGCGCGGCTTACCAGAGGCGCTGCGCGAGCTTGAAAAGCCGCAAGCGATTGGTCATGTTGAGCTGTTCCATGGCACAACAAGTGCGATGTTGGTGCGCCACACGGCTGCATTGCCAGAGGCTGATCTCGATCGTTTGCAGCAGTTTTGCGTTGAGTACGACGCGCAGTTGTGGTTGCAAGGCGTGTCTGAACCAGAACCCTTTATTGCCGGGCAAAAATTGGGCTATGCCCTGGCTGATTGGGGGCTGCAACTGAATTATCGGCCCGGTGATTTTGTTCAGGTGAATGAACCGGTTAACCAGTCGATGATTGCTCAAGCCTTGGATTGGCTGGCGCCGCAAGGCAATGAGCGGGTTCTTGATCTATTTTGTGGGCTGGGTAATTTTGCCTTGCCGTTGGCGCGTCAAGCGCAAGAGGTGGTTGCGGTTGAAGGTGTGCAGGCGATGGTTGAACGAGCCTCTGCAAATGCGTTGGAAAATTCGCTGAATAATGTGCACTTTTATCATGCGGATTTGTCCGAATCGCTGGCTGGAAAAAGTTGGGCGAAAGGTGGTTTTGCTGCTGTTTTACTTGACCCTCCTCGTGATGGTGCCTATCAAGTAGTGAAAAACCTTGCTGCACTGGGTGCAAAGCGGGTGGTGTATGTATCCTGTAATCCGGCAACACTTGCACGTGATACTGAACAGTTGGTCGCTCAGGGTTACCGTTTGAAAAAGGCTGGCATTCTCGACATGTTTCCGCAGACAGCGCACATTGAGGCGATGGCCTTATTTGAGTTAACCAGCATTTAACCGGGTAATTTTTGTTTGGCTCTTGCTGGTCGCGAGGCGTGAGAGCGTCTCATGCAGTTCGAAGGTCGTAGATCGGGACCGTTTGCAATGCTCTAAAATGAGTGGTCCTGGCTTGCGCAAGCAGGGGTGTGAAGGATTTGCGCCTTACAGCAGTTAACCGACCCACTCAATTTAGTGAGTCGGTGTAGATTCGTAGCGCAGTACGCGCTTCGTAGGGAAGGTATGCAAAATGGTTCAGGTTAGAGCGCATCAGCCGATCAACGATGACGGCAGCATCAACCTTGAGGCATGGCTGGATCATGTGCAGGGCGTTGATCCAGCATTGGATCGTGACGCATTGCGCGGCGCATGTGAGTTTGCCCGTGAGGCAGAACAGCAGGCCAATGCAGCGCAAAATCTGTGGAGTGAAGGTGCCTCCAGTTTCCGCGTAGGCCTGGAAATAGCTGAGATTTTGGCCGACCTCAGGCTTGATCAAGACTCTTTAGTTGCGGCCGTGCTCTATCGCGGTGTCCGCGAAGGTACTGTCGAGTTGGCTGCAGTGCACCAGCGCTTCGGTCCGGTAGTCGCCAAGTTGATCGAAGGCGTGCTGCGCATGGCCGCCATTAGCGCCAGTATGAATCCGCGCGATTCCTTAGTGTTGGGCTCGCAGGCACAGGTCGATAACCTGCGCAAAATGCTTATCGCGATGGTCGATGACGTGCGCGTTGCCCTGATCAAGCTGGCTGAACGTACCTGCGCGATTCGCGCGGTCAAGTTGGCCGACGACGAGAAACGCCAGCGCGTTGCCCGCGAGGTCTTCGATATTTACGCGCCGTTGGCTCACCGTTTAGGGATCGGGCATATCAAGTGGGAGCTAGAGGATTTGTCCTTTCGCTACCTTGAGCCCGAGCAATACAAACAGATCGCCACCTTGTTGCACGAGCGCCGTCTGGATCGTGAGCACTACATCAATGAAGTGATGGACCAGCTACGTTCAGAGCTTGAGGCCACCGGCATCAAGGCGGATATCAGCGGGCGGGCCAAACACATTTATTCCATCTGGCGGAAAATGCAGCGCAAAGGCCTGCAGTTCAGTCAGATTTACGATGTGCGGGCGGTACGTGTTCTGGTTCCGCAAATGCGCGACTGCTACACCGCGCTGGGTATCGTCCATACCTTGTGGCGGCACATTCCCAAGGAGTTCGACGATTACATCGCCAACCCGAAGGAAAACGGCTATCGCTCGTTGCACACCGCGGTTCTAGGGCCTGAAGGTAAAGTGCTTGAGGTGCAAATCCGCACCGCAGCCATGCATGAAGAGGCTGAGCTGGGTGTGTGCGCGCACTGGCGCTACAAAGGCACCGACGTTAAAGCTGGCTCGAATCACTACGAAGAGAAAATCTCCTGGTTACGTCAGGTGCTCGAGTGGCATGAAGAGCTGGGTGACATAGGCGGCCTGGCTGAACAGCTGCGCGTCGACATCGAACCAGACCGAGTCTATGTCTTTACCCCCGATGGCCACGCCGTTGATTTACCAAAAGACTCAACGCCGCTGGACTTCGCTTACCGTGTCCATACTGAAATCGGTCATAACTGCCGCGGCGCCAAGGTAAACGGACGCATCGTGCCGCTGAGCTATAGCCTGCAAACCGGTGAGCAAGTGGAAATCATCACCAGCAAGCAAGGCACGCCAAGCCGTGACTGGCTGAACTCCAACCTTGGCTACATCACCACTTCGCGTGCCCGGGCCAAAATCGTTCACTGGTTCAAGCTGCAAGACCGTGATCAGAACGTCGTGGCAGGTAAGGGCTTGCTTGAGCGTGAACTGGGTCGTTTGGCGCTGTCGCATGTTGATTTTGAAAAGCTGGCTGAAAAAGCCAATCTGAAATCAGCTGAAGACTTGTTTGCCGCCTTGGGCGCGGCGGATGTGCGCTTGGCGCATGTGGTAAACCTGGCTCAGCAGTTGATTGAGCCTGAGCGCAATAGCGAACAGCTTGAGCTTATCCCGCGCAAGGCATTGGGCTTCAAACCTGGCAAGCGTGGCGATATTCAGATTCAGGGCGTTGGCAACTTGCTCACACAGATGGCGGGTTGTTGCCAGCCGTTGCCGGGTGATCCGATTGTCGGCTACATCACGATTGGCCGAGGTGTCAGCATTCACCGCCAGGACTGCGCGGCAGTGTTGCAGTTGGCGGGACGTGAGCCTGAGCGAATGATTCAAGTCAGTTGGGGGCCGGTGCCGGTCCAGACCTACCCGGTCGATGTGGTTATTCGTGCCTATGACCGTTCAGGCCTGCTGCGCGATGTGACGCAAATACTGCTCAACGAGAAGCTCAATGTACTGGCGGTCAACACTCAGTCGAACAAGGAAGACAACACCGCCACAATGTCGATTACCATTGAAATTCCCGGCCTTGAAGCGCTTGGGCGTTTGCTTGGGCGGATTTCGCAGTTGCCTAATATCATTGAAGCTCGACGTTTGCGCAGCAGTTCCTGAGGGCTTATGTACCAATTAACAGACTTGCTACACCTGATGGCGCGCTTGCGTGACCCGCAACATGGTTGTCCTTGGGATCTGCAGCAATCGTACGCGACGATCGTGCCTCACACGCTTGAGGAAGCCTACGAAGTGGCTGACGTAATTGAGCGTGGTGATTTTGATCATTTACCTGGTGAGCTGGGCGACCTGCTGTTTCAGGTGGTCTATTACAGCCAACTGGCAACTGAAGAGGGGCGCTTTGGTTTTGCCGAGGTGGTCGACGCTATTACTAGCAAGCTGGTGCGTCGCCATCCCCATGTGTTTCCTGATGGGGATTTGTACGGCGCAGTTGATCTGCCCAAACTTGATGAGGCGGCGGTCAAGCAGCGCTGGGAAGAGATCAAGGCCGAAGAGCGTGCGCAGCGAGCGCAGGCGCCCGAGCAGCTTTCGTTGCTCGACGATGTGCCTATGACCTTGCCGTCGCTGTCGCGTGCAGTGAAGCTGCAAAAGCGTGCGGCGCAAGTCGGGTTTGACTGGCCCGAGGCACTGCCGGTTGTTGATAAAGTTCGCGAAGAGCTGGATGAAGTGCTCGAAGCGATGAGCGAAAATGATGAGCAGGCAATAGCTGAAGAACTGGGCGACTTATTGTTTGTGGTGACTAATCTTGCTCGCCACTTGAAGGTTGACCCTGAGACGGCATTGCGCGCGGCGAACACCAAATTTGAACGCCGCTTCCACTTTATCGAGCAAGCGCTGCGCCAATCAGGGCGTGATATTGCTCAATGCGATCTAGAGTCGCTCGATGTTTTGTGGGGTGAAGCCAAGAAGCTGGAAAAACAGCAAACACTTGGCTGATGGCCAATAAGCAATCAATATGCGCGGCAGGTTATTTATCGCGACCTGCGGGCCCTGTACAGCACTATTGATACAAGGCCCATGCGGCAGTTGTTATTAGATTAATAGAAATGGCAACAAGACCTACGTGGATCGAGGTTGCTGTCGTTGAATACTGGGGTAAGTCATGGCTTTATCACTACGCGACCAGCTACTGAAGGCAGGGTTGGTTAACGAGAAACAGGCCAAGCAGGCTAGTAAGCAAAAGCAAAAACAGCAACGCATGGAGCATAAAGGTCAGGTCGAAAAAGACACCTCGCAACAGCAAGCTGCGCAACAGGCGATGGCAGAGAAAATTGCGCGTGACCAAGAGCTGAATCGTCAGCAGCAAGAAAAGGCCGAGCAAAAAGCCAAAGCAGCACAAGTTAAGCAACTGATTGAAGCATCGCGCTTGCCTAAGCTGACAACTGAGGATTACTACAACTTTGCTGATGACAAGAAAGTAAAGCGTCTGCCGGTCAATGATTTGGTGCGTAACAAATTAAGCAGTGGTTCCTTGGCGATTGTGCGACATGGCGGTGGCTATGAAGTGATCCCACGTGAAGCTGCGCTGAAAATTCAGGAGCGCGACCCGCGTCGCGTAGTACTGCTGAACACACCGACCGAAGCGCCAGATGCAGATGACCCGTACGCGGCCTACCAAGTGCCGGACGACTTAATGTGGTGATTCAGTTTTGCGGACTGTCTAGTCCTGAAATAGGTTTACACCTGTTTCACCCTAACGCCCGATGCACCGCATCGGGCGTTTTGTATTTCAGC